>NZ_JAUBDH010000009.1:0-119526 GCF_033253705.1 Sporosarcina aquimarina | reverse complement strand
ATGAGATTTCCCATTACGCAAGTAAGTAAGATCCCTCAAAGATGATGAGGTGGATAGGTCTGGTGTGGAAGCATGGCGACATGTGGAGCTGACAGATACTAATCGATCGAGGACTTATCCAAAAAGCGGAGACGACCTTTTTGATGCGAAGAGCATAAGACGAATCGACGAAGTGGCGATCTTTGCCACGTAGACGAGTTGGCTTATGACCTAGAGCATCAGGGAGTCGGAGCTAGATTATCGAAAAGCGGAAGCAGCCGTTTAGGCTCGTAGGCATAAGACAGATTGACGAAGCGGCGATTTGTGCCGCACAGGCAAGCTGACTTATGGCCGAGAGACTGGCTGCTGGAGCTGGACATATAAGTTAAAGCACCGCAAGGTGATCTTGATATGAATTCAATGTTGGTTTTATCCAGTTTTGAGTGAGTGATTTTTTAAAAAAAGATTTTAAAAAACACTTGCACTTACAACTTCAGTATGGTATAATAATTCTTGTGTTGTGAAATTGTCTAGTGATGATGGCGAAGAGGTCACACCCGTTCCCATACCGAACACGGAAGTTAAGTTCTTCAGCGCCGATGGTAGTAGGGGCTTCCCCCTGTGAGAGTAGGACGTCGCTAGGCTTTCACTAACAAAGTGAAAATCCTTTAATAGTTTATCTATTCCGCAGTAGCTCAGTGGTAGAGCAATCGGCTGTTAACCGATCGGTCGTAGGTTCGAGTCCTACCTGCGGAGCCATAATGGAGAGCTGTCCGAGTGGCCGAAGGAGCACGATTGGAAATCGTGTAGACGGTTAACGCTGTCTCAAGGGTTCAAATCCCTTGCTCTCCGCCAGTTAACTTCTCTATTATACTAGTAAGGCCCCTTGGTCAAGCGGTTAAGACACCGCCCTTTCACGGCGGTAACACGGGTTCGAATCCCGTAGGGGTCACCATTTACAGATTTATGAATAAGATATGCCAGCATCACATAGTATTGTGGAGGATTAGCTCAGCTGGGAGAGCATCTGCCTTACAAGCAGAGGGTCGGCGGTTCGAGCCCGTCATCCTCCACCATTATTTCTTCTTAATAGTATTATCGCGGGGTGGAGCAGTGGTAGCTCGTCGGGCTCATAACCCGAAGGTCACAGGTTCAAATCCTGTCCCCGCAACCAAATGGTCCCGTGGTGTAGCGGTTAACATGCCTGCCTGTCACGCAGGAGATCGCCGGTTCGATCCCGGTCGGGACCGCCATTTTTTCTTAAAACAATATGGCTCAGTAGCTCAGTCGGTAGAGCAAAGGACTGAAAATCCTTGTGTCGGCGGTTCGATTCCGTCCTGAGCCATCTTAATAAGTGCCGGTGTAGCTCAATTGGTAGAGCAACTGACTTGTAATCAGTAGGTTGAGGGTTCAATTCCTTTCGCCGGCACCACATTATTCCCTATGGTGGGGTAGCGAAGTGGCTAAACGCGGCGGACTGTAAATCCGCTCCCTCCGGGTTCGGCGGTTCGAATCCGTCCCCCACCACCATTTTTTTACAGGGGCATAGTTTAACGGTAGAATAGAGGTCTCCAAAACCTTTGGTGTGGGTTCGATTCCTACTGCCCCTGCCATTTATCTTATGTGTCTCTAGTGTTATAATAGTATTATGGCGGTTGTGGCGAAGTGGTTAACGCACCGGATTGTGATTCCGGCACTCGGGGGTTCAATTCCCCTCAGCCGCCCCTTTTTTATTTTTGGGGTATAGCCAAGCGGTAAGGCAACGGACTTTGACTCCGTCACTCGTTGGTTCGAATCCAGCTACCCCAGTTATTAGCGGAAGTAGTTCAGTGGTAGAATACGACCTTGCCAAGGTCGGGGTCGCGGGTTCGAATCCCGTCTTCCGCTCCACTTATTCTACGGCGGCATAGCCAAGCGGTAAGGCACGGGTCTGCAACACCCTTACCACCGGTTCGATTCCGGTTGCCGCCTCCAAATTTGGTTTCCGTTGTTTTACTTTATATTATGCCCGAGTGGTGGAATGGCAGACACGTCGCACTCAAAATGCGATGCCGCGAGGCGTGCCGGTTCAAGTCCGGCCTCGGGTATCTCAAAAAAGAACAACTCCGGTTGTTCTTTTTTTGCGTCTGCTGAAGCGTTTGTTTCAAAAAGCCTGCCGCAGATTAACTGCAGCAGGCTTTTATTGGTTGGATCTATATAGGCTTTCTCCCTTGGCCGAATAGGGCAGCTCCAATGAAGGGCTGTCTGCATGCAATACGTGCGCTGCAGCTTCACCGCCATTGATGCTCGTAAACATATTTCCACAAGCATTAGCGAGACGTTGGGCTTCTTCTACAGACATGTGGTCTCTTAGATAGACAACATGCAGTATTTCACTCGTTTCTTCTGTAATCGCAGTGCGGACCGAGTCGACATAAGGACTGCCGAATGGACTATAGCCATCCTTCAGTATTAGAATGTTATGTAACGATATAAATCTGCCATTCAGTCCATCGTATCCATCTTCTTCTTCTTGGCCTTTTGTAATCGTTAAATCTCCTACCAACTTTTTTAGGTCATACATTCCTGAAGGAACACCGTATTGGAGGCTGAATAATGTATTCAAATCAATGGCGCTTGAGTGGCTCTTCATATAGTTTTGCTTACGAACACGGCGGTAAAGCGCTTCTACTGAAGGACGGTACCGTGTGGGATCTGATCCGAGTGCCTTCCAGATAGTACGCCATTCCTGTATGCCCTGGATATCTGATAAGTCACGTTCTTCTAGTTCAAAGAAAAGTTGTTCCTGGAATAATTGGAGCCTTCCTTTTAACATTTGCGGAGAATCTGAAACCGTTGTCCTGTTATAATGGATGATGGCTACTTTGAAATCTGGCACAGCTTCTATAATTAAAGGTTCTATATGAATTTTCATGAAATCACCCTAACCATATTTTTCTCAAGTCTATCATAAGGGAGGTGGCAGATGGTGAATATCGCTCAGTTGCAACAAGACTTAAAAGACTACGCAAATGAAATTGGAATAGATAAAATCGGGTTTACAACAGCAGCTCCATTTCTTGAGTTGAAAAATCGTTTGAAGCGACAACAGGAACTGAAGTTTCAATCGGGTTTTGAAGAAAGTGATGTGGAAAAGAGAACCACCCCAACATTGCTATTGGAACGTGCTGAGAGCATTATCTCCATAGCTGTAGCCTATCCTTCTAAAATGACAGATGCACCTAAAGGAAAGAAAGGGGAACGGCGCGGTATGTTTTGCCGTGCTTCATGGGGTACAGATTACCATACTGTATTAAGAGAGAAACTTAGGCTGTTAGAAGCTTTTTTACACGAACACTTACCAGAGGTGAAGACAAGGTCAATGGTCGATACAGGGGAGCTTGCAGATCGTGCGGTTGCAGAACGAGCGGGAATTGGATGGTCTGCAAAAAACTGTTCCATTATCACGCCGGAATTTGGGTCGTATGTTTACTTAGGGGAAATGATTACCAACTTGCCGTTTGAGCCTGACGTTCCTTTGGAGGACCAATGCGGTGACTGTACCTTATGCTTAGATGCTTGTCCGACTGGTGCACTTATTCAAGGCGGTCAATTGAATGCACAGCGTTGTATTGCTTTTTTAACGCAGACGAAGCAGCCGATTCCTGAGGAATTTCGAAAAGAGGTCGGAAATCGGATTTACGGATGTGATACGTGTCAGACTGTGTGCCCAAAAAACAAGCGCAAGTATAATTTGGACCAAGAATCATTTATTCCAGAACCCGAATTAGTGAAGCCTCTCCTTCAACCGATATTAAAACTATCCAATCGGCAATTTAAAGAAACTTTTGGTCATATGTCTGGATCATGGAGAGGGAAAAATCCAATTCAGCGAAATGCCATCTTAGCATTGGCCCATTTTAAAGAAGTTGCAGCAATCCCTGACATCGAGCTGCTGTTACACACTGATCCTCGACCTATGATTCGTCAAACCTGCGCATGGGCACTTGGGGAGATTGGGACAGAAGAAAGTAGGAATGCACTGGAACGTGCTTTGGAAAAGGAAGCAGACGAAGCGGTGTTAAATGAAATTAAAAAAACAGTCACAAAGATGACTGCTACTCAATAAAAGGAAGTGGAATTATGCCAATTCATGTAGCGTTATTTGAACCGCTAATCCCCGCAAATACTGGAAACATTGCACGTACTTGCGCTGGAACTGGAGCGAAATTACATTTAATAGAGCCGCTCGGTTTTTCAACAGACGACAAGATGTTGAAAAGGGCAGGTTTGGATTACTGGGAACATGTTGATATTACGTATCATGGTAGTATCGATAAGATGTTTGAGAAATTTCCCGAAGGAGTTTTTTACTTCATTACAAAGTTTGGTACGAAAACCTTTTCGGATTTCGATTTCACGGATGTTAAAGAAGACATCTTCTTTGTATTTGGAAAAGAGACGACAGGATTACCAGAAGAAGTGACCGCAGCGCATCCTGAAACTTGCCTTAGAATTCCGATGAATGAACACATTCGTGCTTTGAACCTATCCAATACAGCCGCTATTCTTGTCTATGAAGCGTTACGTCAACAAGGATATCCGGGATTGCATTAAAAAAAGAGTGAAGCTTATTACAAGCTTCACTCTTTTTTTAATGTGTTATTTTTTCACTTTGCCTGGCTTGTCATCATAACCGCCTGTGAAGATTGCGGATAGGAATGCGAAACAGACACCAATGATTAGAATTAGTTTCATCAGATACCCTCCTGTTGAATCAGTTGTTCTTTCACCATTATACCGGAACAACTCCAAAAAGGAAATGTCTCACTTGAATATTTGTGACATGTATTCGACAAATGCTATAGCGTTTTCGTTTTCAGCAACCTGTTCGAATGGTACGATGAACTAGAAAACATTACATATTGAGAGGGAGGATACCTATATGGCAACTACTTATTCAGAAACAAAAACACTTGCAAACGGTGTACAGATGCCTCGTTTTGGACTTGGAGTCTATAAAATGACGGATTCCAAAAAAACGATTGAAGCAATTCAGTATGCTTTACAAAATGGATACCGTGCTGTAGATACTGCAGCAATTTATGAGAATGAATCTGAAACGGGAGAGGCAATCCGAGCATCAGGTATTCCGCGTGAAGAGCTTTTCATTACATCTAAAGTGTGGAATACAGACCAGGGGTATGACCAAACCTTGCGAGCATTTGAAACCTCGTTGAAAAAGCTGGAACTGGATTATCTGGATCTTTATTTGACGCATTGGCCGGTCAGTGAGACGTTTGTTGAAACATATCGCGCAATTGAGCGGTTGTATGAGGAAAAGTTAATCCGTGTACCAGGTGTTTCCAATCATCATATCCATCACCTTGAGAAACTTTCTGTGACTGCGAATATTGCACCAATGGTCAATCAGGTGGAGTTGCATCCATTGTTAACTCAAGTCCCGCTGCGTGACTACTGTGAAGAGCAAAATATGGCTATCACGTCATGGTCTCCTTTAGCACGAGGTAAGCTGCTCGATAATCCGGTTCTTACTGAAATCGGCAAAGCACATCAGAAGACTGCAGCACAAGTTATCATTCGCTGGCATTTGCAAAGTGACTTAATCGTCATTCCGAAGTCAATTACTCCTGAACGCATTTTGGAAAATAGTCAAATAGGAGATTTTGTTTTAAGTGACGAAGAAATGAAAATGATTGATGCACTGAATCGCAATGAAAGAACCGGGACAGATCCGGATACAATTGGATAACTAAAAAGCGCCAAGGGACATTTTGATCCCTTGGCGCTTCTCCTATCCATTATAACGTAATTGTAATCTTTTCACCTGTAAACGGATGAATGAATGATGTTTCAACTGCAGTCAAGCGGTAAGAGCCGTCTGGAAGTGCAGCAGCCTCATACAGGTTGTCCCCAACGACAGGATGTCCTAAATGATGCATGTGAACGCGGATTTGGTGTGTGCGTCCTGTATCAAGTGATGCTTCGATGAGTGTCGTTTCTTCTTTGCGTTCAATCACTTTGAAATGCGTTACAGCGGATTGACCGGACATCGAAATGCGCCGGCGCGTTGGATGATGGCGATCACGGCCAATCGGCATATTAATACTGCCTTTAATCCGCTTCAATCGACCTTCCACTTCAGCATGGTAAAGCCGTTTAATTTCATTAGATGCAATCATTTGGTCAAACATAGCTTTAGCCATAGGATGTTTAGCTACGATGACAATCCCGGAAGTCCCTTTATCAAGGCGTTGAATGTGCTCAGCATATGTGCCGCCTTGTGCTTGTACATGTGCAATCACGGCGTTCATCATCGTTGCTTCACGGCTCGTCCCGTCAGGATGGACAGCAATATCAGCTGGTTTAAACACAGCGATATAATGCTCATCCTCTTGCAGTATTTTCACACCGGGTACGTCAAGCGGCTGGTAGTCAGAATGTGCCTCTGGCAAATTGAATGTGAGGACTGTTCCTTCTACAAGAGGAGTCCTCCAAATTACTGGAGCTCCTTCTGCGTCTGTTACAGCATTCGTCATACGCAATTCATGAATGTTTTTTTTACCAGCTTTCCAATAGTCCCGAAGCAATTGTTCAAGTGTCATATCGGAGTGCTGTACGGTATACGTAAATGATGTCATCTTGTTATCCTCACTCTCATACTCATTTTCCATAAAATTCATTAAAGAAAGCATGGATATTTTCTTCTGGCTGGAGTCCAACAAGTCGGCCTACCTCATTACCGTTCTCATACTGAACAAGAGTCGGCCAAGATTCGATGCCATACTGCTTCGCTTCGTTCCCAAACTCCTGCATATTAAACTGATTCACTTTAACACCTTCCTCTTTTGCGATGGGCATTAAAACAGGTGTCATCTCCATACAAAAGTGACATTCAGGGTGGAAATAGTAAACCGTTGTCGGTTCTCCAGATTCAATTTTTTTTGAAACAGCATCCGGAAGTACGATGCTGTCGTAATTTTCATTGCCTATCAAATCGATTGTTGATTTTTCTAAATCATCTGTTCCGTAAGGGTTATCTGCTAACTTTGATTTGTTTGAAGCGGAAGTCAGTGCAAAGATGGCAACAAAAAATACAATAACGATACCGCCGATGATCAATAATTTTTTCATAAGTTATCTTGTCTCCTTCAATCGTTTTGACATCAGTACACTAGCAGTGAAAATGAGTGCGAATGCAACGAATGCCATAAATGGAATCGTAATAAAGCCTAAATAGTTCACATATTGAGCCGTACAAGGAACGTCTCCGCATGTTCCGGCGTGATCTTGAAAAAAGCTGATTTTTTGCGTTGTGTAATGATAAGCAGACAAAAGGCTGCCGATTAAACTGAAAGCAGCAGTCGTTAACGCAATACGGCTATTTTTCTGGAAGAGTGCAATGCCAGCAATCAGGACGATAGGGTACATCAGGATACGCTGATACCAACAATAGAGACAGGGTGTGAATCCTTTTACTTCTGAGTAGTATAAGGAACCTAGCGTTGCAACCAATGCAACGGTCCATATAAAGAGTAGTAAGTTTTCTATTCGTTTGTCCATTTCATGTGCCCCCTCATCGATTCCAAGTTCTTATTATAGAGGGAATTTAACATTTTAGCTATTCTCCGGCATATTCTTCGTAAAAGAGGGTATTAAAGGAGCTGAGGTGATTTTGGTGAGTGAAGAATTTGATTTATCCCCATTTGAAATGAGTATGATCGTCCGACAAATGGATATGTCGGATATACCTGAAATACTGGCAATGCAAGAAGCATGTTTTCCCGGAATGGATCCATGGGAACCAGCGCACTTAAAAAGTCATTTAACAGTATTCCCTGAAGGTCAATTTGTAGCGGAGCTGGATGGCCAAATCATTGGATCTTGTTCAAGTCTAATTGTAAACTTCGCTGAGTATGATGACCGCCATACATGGGATGACATATCTGATAATGGCTACATAACGAATCATAATCCGGAAGGCTATAACTTATATGGAATTGAAGTAATGGTGCATCCGGAATTCAGACGTATGAAAGTCGGTGAGCGGCTGTACGAAGCGCGGAAAGAGCTCGCCCGTGAATTGAACTTGAAATCGATTATTATTGGCGGCCGAATTCCGAACTATCATAAGCATTCCGATGAGATGTCTCCGAGAGAATATGTGAATTCTGTTGCAAAGCATCGTATTTACGATCCGGTTTTAACATTTCAGTTGATGAACGACTTCACACTGATGCGCATTAATCCAAACTATTTACCGGATGATCACGCTTCTAAACGCTATGCTACGTTAATGGAATGGAATAATATCGATTACAAAGCTGTTTCAAAGCGGCACTATAAAACAAGTTATCCCGTACGAATTTGCGTCGTTCAGTATTTGATGCGTAAAATTTCCAGTTTCGATGAACTGGCATCACAAGTAGAGTATTTTGTAAACGTTGCAGCAGATGCAAACTCGGACTTTGTTGTATTCCCAGAAATATTTACAACGCAGCTCATGTCATTCCTGGATGAACCATCGGCAAGTCAGTCTGTACGTAAAATATCGGAGTATACAGAAGACTATATCGAGCTGTTTAATAGTTTAGCGGTCCGCTATAACGTGAATATCATTGGCGGATCACACTTTGTAGAGGAAGAGAATGAAGAAATCTACAATATCTCCTATCTCTTTAGACGCGATGGATCGATTGATAAGCAATATAAAATCCATATTACGCCAAACGAGAAAAAGTATTGGGGGATCAGTGCAGGGGATTCTGTGCGTGTCTTTGACACCGATTGTGGAAAGATCGCAATACAAGTCTGTTATGATATCGAATTCCCTGAGCTCGCTCGTATTGCAACAGAAAAAGGAGCCAATATCATCTTCACCCCATTCTGTACAGAAGACCGACAAGGCTACTTACGGGTTCGCTACTGTGCACAAGCACGCGCCGTTGAAAATCAGATTTACACTGTAATATCCGGTACAGTTGGAAACTTACCGCAAGCTGTCAATATGGATATTCAGTATGCGCAATCCGCAATCTTTGCTCCTTCAGATTTTGAATTTGCGCGAGACGGAATTGTAGGCGAGGCAAATCCGAATTTGGAAACGGTGCTAATTGGTGACGTAGATTTGGAAGTACTCAAACGTCAACGTCAAGATGGTACCGTTAAACAATTAAAAGACCGAAGAAAAGATATTTATCGCGTCGAATATTTGGCGAAAAATCCAGAGCAGTAAACAGAACCCAAAAAGAGACGACTCCTAATCCGGAGTCGTCTCTTTTGTTATTCTGTATCTTCTTCTGAACCGTTCTCTTCATTGGAAAGCTTTTCTGCTTCCAAGTAGAGAATATGATGACCTTCGACGTCTTTTACAGAGAATTCATAGCCTTGTTCAATGATTTTCTCACCTGGAATGGCTTCAAAGCGCTGAGACATGAACCAACCGCCAATTGTATCGATATCCTCTTCATCCAGTTCAATATCTAGTGTTGCATTGACATTGTCTAATAGCATTTTTGCATCCAAGATGAAGTGACCTTCGCCAATTACTTGAACATCCGGCAATTCGTCCTGGTCAAACTCGTCTTGAATTTCACCAACAATTTCTTCCAAGATGTCTTCGATTGTTACAAGCCCTGAAGTGCCTCCGTACTCATCCATTAAAATGGCCATATGGATCCGTTCACGCTGGATTTTCAATAACAAATCTCCAATTGCCATCGTTTCGATAACACGGATGATCGGCTGCATGTATGCAGTAACAGGTAAATCGCCGTTTTTCGGATTTTTGATATAGGCCGTAAGCAAATGTTTCATATTCACTAGACCAATCACGTGATCCTTGTCACCATCTATAACAGGATAGCGTGTAAACTGCTCTACACCCGGCATGTTGAAAATTTCTGCGGCTTTCATTTCTTTTTCAATGGACATCATTTCTGTCCGGGGAACCATGATTTCTTTTGCAATACGATCATCAAACTCAAATATCTTATTCACATATTTGTATTCAGCTTGATTGATTTCTCCGCTTTTTAAACTATCGGACAAAATAATCCGTAATTCTTCTTCGGTATGTCCGACATCTGCTTCAGAAACAGATGAGAATCCAAAGGTTTTTGTCACGATTCTTGCTGATCCATTCAATATCTTAATGAAAGGGTACATTGTCCGGTAAAAAATGATTAACGGTTTCGCAAGAGCGAGTGTAATGGTTTCAGATTTCTGAATCGCCATCGTTTTAGGTGCTAATTCACCGACGACAACATGGATGAAAGTCACCGCGATGAGGGCAATGAGGAACGATAAGAATACGGTCATGCTAGTTGATAAATGCAAGTAAGTAAACAAAGGCTCTAGTATTAGCGCAACGGTTGGTTCACCAAGCATACCTAGACCAAGTGCTGTAATCGTAATTCCGAGCTGACAGGCAGACAAATATTCATCAAGATTTGTTACAACTCGCTTAGCGTCCTTAGCTTTTTTATTGCCCGCTAACTCTAGTTGGTCAATACGTGTCATTCTGACTTTCACTATTGCAAACTCAGCTGCGACAAAAAATGCAGTGAGGGCGATCAAGGCAGCAAATGCTGCCAAGCGTATGGGAATATCCAAATGGGTGCTTTGTCCATGACTCGTTCGAGGGGGGACAAAGCGTACACCTCCTGTAGTTTAAAATTAAGTAGTTGATTTCAATAATAAATTAAAATTCATGGAACTTCAATGATTTTTCCTTAGTCAACCGGATTGAGAAACTATTTAATTTTCTAAAGATTACATTAAAAGGTATTGACAATATGGAAAAAAGAGTGATAATCTAAACTTATTCGAAACTCGAAAGGAAAGGGAGGGCTTGGATTATGCGGTTACAAATAGCTAAGAAACTCACACAATTTCAAGCTTTGCCCGAAACCTGCAATAATTAAAAAATTTGACTGCTATTGCTGCAGTGAGGGCACCGTTCATTTTTTCAGACACACGACTCTGAAATAGGGGCGTGTGTCTTTTTATGTTCACTAAAATAAGGTGACTTCGCGCGTACGCGTGTTGCATAGAATCTAAATGAGAAAGGAGAGCTATCGATGTGAGACATATACCAGCACAACTTAACCAATTGCTCAAAAAGAAGACATGTGAAAGCGGATAGCTGAACGTCTCCAAGAAAGGTCGTAGAATAGTATGTTTTCGGTTTTAGGTAAATTAGGATGGTTTTTTAAAGAAAACAAAAAAAGGTACACGATAGCACTGCTCCTTCTCATCATGACAAGCGTGCTGGCGATTATCCCTCCTTGGATTATCGGAAAAGCAATCGATGGTATCCATTTGCAGACGATGAACGCACAAGTGCTTTGGACGTATATCGGAATAATGTTACTGATTATAGTAGTAGGCTACATCGGGGATTACGTATGGCAATATCAGCTTTTTGGCGGTGCCAATGTAATTGAACGAAAACTGCGCGGGAATTTAATGAGACACTTCCTGAAGATGACACCGAGCTTTTATCAGCGTAACAAGACTGGGGATCTTATGGCCCGGTCAACGAATGATTTACAAGCCATTTCTGAAACAGCTGGTTTTGGAATCATGACGTTAATCGATTCTACGGTTTACTTATTTACACTCGTCGTCATGATGGGATTCCTAGTGTCATGGAAACTGACGCTAGCAGCGATTTTACCGCTGCCTATTCTCGCTTACTTAATGCAAGTACTCGGGAAACGAATCCATTTGAAATTTGTAACTGCTCAACGGGCATTCGGTGATTTGAATGACGATGTCCTTGAAGCGGTTGCGGGTGTACGCGTTGTCCGTGCGTACGTTCAAGAACGAGCGGAAGAGAAGCGATTTGAAGAAGCAACTGAAGATGTTTACCGTAAAAACATGGACGTTGAACGAATTGACGCGCTGTTCACGCCGATTTCTAAAATCATGACGTCATTGTCGTATATGATTGGTCTCGGCTATGGAGCTTATCTCGTGTCAGTAGGTGAAATGTCGTTGGGCGGATTAGTTACGTTTAACGTCTATCTCGGGATGATTGTCTGGCCGATGTTTGCGATTGGTGAACTGATCAACGTCATGCAGCGGGGGAATGCATCGCTCGATCGCGTCCAGGAGACGTTAAACGCGGTGGAAGACGTACGGGACCCATCGATGCCAATTCAAATGTCCAGGCCGGGAATGATTGGTTTCGAAGACGTCAGCTTTACGTATCCAACTTCCACACGCAAAAACTTGGATCGCATTCAAGTGAAACTTGGCGGTGGCCAAACGCTTGGAATCGTCGGGAAAACGGGCAGTGGAAAAACTACGTTTGTTAAACAATTACTGCGGGAGTATCCAGTGGGCGAAGGATTACTGTCGTTTGACGGAAACCGTTTGAACGACATGACGAAAGAGCAAGTGCGGAATTGGATCGGATATGTTCCGCAAGATCATGTGCTGTTTTCTAGATCCGTACGGGATAATATTTTATTCGGTAAGCCTGATGCAGATGATCATGACATTTCTGAAGCCATCCGACTTGCGCACTTTGAGAAGGACTTGGAAATGCTGCCGGAAGGGTTAGAAACACTCGTAGGTGAAAAGGGAGTGGCACTTTCAGGCGGACAGAAGCAGCGGATTTCGATTGCACGTGCAATCGTGAAAAATCCGGAGATTCTTGTCCTCGATGATTCTTTGTCTGCAGTGGATGCGAAAACGGAGACTCGAATTATTGAAAACATCCAAAACGAACGAAGCGGTAAAACCACAATTATTACAACGCATCGATTGTCAGCCATTCAGCACGCAGATTGGATTATTGTGCTCGAAGACGGAACTGTCATCGAAGAAGGTACACACGAAGAATTACTTGCAAGGAACGGTTGGTATAAGGAACAATATGACCGCCAGCAAATTGGGGGTGGCGAATCATGACCACAGGGAAACGATTAGTCAATTATGCGGTTCAATTTAAAGGGTATTTCCTTGGCGGCATGGCGCTGCTAGCTATTGCAGTTGGTGCTGACCTGCTTGGACCGATTATTGCAAAACAGATAATAGATAAGCATATATCAGGCGCTGAAACAGGTGGAATTGACTTTCAGCCAATATTAAAATTACTCGCGATTTTCTTTGCACTAGCAGTTGTTACGGCCATATTCCGTTATGGCCAGTACTTGCTATTGCAATCGACAGCGAACCGGATTGTGCAAAAGATGAGGAACGAATTGTATCAGCATATTCAAACGCTGCCGATTAGTTATTTCGATAATTTACCCGCAGGGAAGGTCGTAGCCCGGGTAACTAACGATACAGAGGCCATTCGTCATCTGTACGTAACGGTTGTTTCACAATTTGCAATCAGTGGGATGTACATCATTGGAATTTACATTGCATTGTTCAGTCTGGACGCAGAAATGGGTGCAATCCTGCTGTTCGTATTGCCGCTGCTTTACATCTGGATGATTCTCTATCGTAAATTCGCTTCTAAAGTGAATCACGTGATCCGCGCTAAAGTCAGTGACATGAATGGGATGATCAACGAATCCATAAATGGGATGACGATCATTCAAGCATTTAGTCGGGAAAAACAAATGGAAGACGAGTTTGAAGAGTTGAATACAACCCATTATGAGTACCAAACGAAATTACTGAAAGTGGAAGCGGCGACTTCGCATAACCTAGTCAACGCGATTCGATCAATGACATTTGTCATTTTCATTTGGTATTTCGCAGGTGCATCCTTCACAGCTGGCAGCGTGGTGTCCGTCGGTTTGCTGTATGCATTTGTCGATTACATTACACGGTTGTTCAACCCGGTTACAGGGATTGTGAACCAGTTTGCAAGGCTTGAGCATTCCCTAGTCGCGGCTGAACGGGTATTCCAACTCATGGACCGCACAGGTGAGCCTGTCAGTGATGAGCGTATGGAGCGTTATGAAGGGAATGTCACATTTGAAGACGTCTGGTTCGCATACAAAGAAGAGGAGTATGTGCTGAAAGACATCAACTTCGAAGCGAAACGCGGAGAGACGGTCGCATTGGTCGGACATACTGGTTCAGGTAAGAGTTCGATTATGAACTTACTCTTCCGTTTCTATGATCCGGTAAAAGGTAAGATACTGATCGACGGCATCGATATTACGTCAGTACCACGCCAGACAATCCGAAATCATATGGGGATTGTGCTGCAAGATCCATATTTGTTTACTGGAACCGTGGAATCCAATATTAGTCTCGGGGATGCACGGATTTCGAAAGAAAAAGTCCAGCAATCACTAGACGCCGTTGGAGGAGAGCGCGTTCTCGAGCATTTGCCGAAAGGGATTGAAGAACCGGTCGTGGAGCGTGGAAGTACATTATCAAGCGGACAGCGCCAGCTGATTTCGTTTGCACGTGCTCTTGCGTTTGATCCGGCAATCCTGATTTTGGATGAAGCGACTTCAAACATCGATACGGAAACGGAAGAAATTATACAACACGCGATGGATGTCTTAAAGAAAGGACGAACGACGTTCATTATCGCACACAGACTCTCAACGATTAAAAACGCAGATCGCATTCTTGTTTTGGATCGCGGGGAAATTGTTGAAAGCGGAACGCATGATGAGCTTGTCCATCTAGACGGCCAGTATGCGCAGATGTATAAACTGCAGTCAGGAATTACAGTATCCTAATGTGACGCCGAGGCAAATATGCCTCGGCTTTTTTTGTCATTTACTTCGAAGTTCGAAAAGGTATTGATTGATCAAGAGAAAACCCCTATATTTAGAGTATCGAAACGTTTTGAAAAGAAAGTAGGATATTATGTGAGACTGCTTCAAGATTGGAAACGTACGATACTGTCGTTTAATCGGAATGTGAAATTCTTCTTGCTTGCTAACATATTTCTTCAAATTGGGCTTGGCGTTTTCATGGTGATGTACAACTTATACATCCGTGAACTGGGAATGCCGGAAACAGTGAACGGAAAAGTGATTTCTATGACGGCGCTTGCGACAGCTGTTATGCTCGTGCCCGCTGGATTTTTAAGTGATAAATTCGGACGGAAATGGATGATTACTGGCGGTGCCGCAATCACTGTCCTTACGTTATTTTGGCGAAGCACAGCTGTTCTAGAAGAACCAATTGTGTTTGTCTCTTTACTCACGGGGATTTTTATGGCGTTCGTTCAGGTTTCAGGGATTCCGTTCTTAGCTGAAAACTCATCCCCTTCAGAGAGAGTGAAATTGTTCAGCATCCAATTCGCACTCATTACTGTGTCGCAGGTCATTGGAAGCCTTTCTGGGGGACTGCTGGCAGATGCGCTCGAAAAGTTTTTCAACATGGGTGCTGTGGAAGCAATCCGGTGGTCGTTATATATCGGTGCCGGAATCTTTGCACTTGGACTCCCGCCGCTCTTTGCGTTGCGTGATAAGCCGCCAATACCTGTACAGGTAAGAGAAACGGCTCCTGGAATAGGACGGGAACCGATTGAAGAACCGACGGGTACAGGTTTTAAAAAGAACTTTATTTTAATTCTTCACTTTTCCTTTGTAGGATTACTGGTTGGGATCGGATCTGGTTTAGTCGTTCCTTATTTGAACTTATATTTTGCCAATCGATTTAGTGCTTCTAATTCATACATTGGCCTGATTTTATCACTCGGTTCAGCGATGACAGCGGTAGCTGCGCTCATCGGACCAGTCCTTGTGAAAAAAGTGGGTAAAGTGAAAGCTCTCATATTATTTCAGCTGTTATCCATTCCTTTTCTGCTGCTCACAGCCTTTACGAATTCGCTACTGTTTGCATCACTTGGATTTTTAATGCGCCAGGCACTGATGAATGCAGGAAATCCCATTCAAAGTGCTGTTGCTATGGAGCTTGTCGCAGATAAGTATAGAGGGCTTGCTAACTCGATGAATCAGACTGTTTTCCAGTTGGGGTGGGCATCGATGGCACCGATTGCCACAGGGCTTGTGGTGGCACAAGGATTCTACTGGGGCTATGCAATCGCATTTAGCATCACCGCTGGCCTTTACGTTGTATCTTCAATTTATTATTACGTTGTCATAGGTAAGAAAAAACTTTCAGAAGACTAAAAAGCCCTTCCGCATTTGCGGAAGGGTTATCTTTTGGGCTGCGTTTCTTTCCATGCATTTTGCTCATCGGGCACGCGGCTTTTGTCTTCAAAGACATTCTCTGTTTTCTGGTTTTCTACTTGCAGCTGCTGCTGCTCCTTACTCAATTGCTCAGGTGACTTTTTCTCCATGTGTTGTCCCTCCAAAGTTTGTCTATACAGCTAGACTGTGCAGAAGAGAAAACATTATTCATAAACGTGGAATGTCATTAACTCATGGACCATTTTTTTCACGTCTTCTTCATTAGAAGGCGCTGCAGTGGTCCACTTAATCGTCCCGTCCGGCATGTAGTCTCCTGTGTAGCGCTCTGCACCTTGTTGGAAAGAAAACGTCCAACCGGGAAGCTGACCGCCTTCAAACATAGGTTGTACTCGGAAATGTTGTAGCATAATAAGTTGCCCCTTTCATGATTCAGTAAAGCCCTGCATATAGTTGAAATAAACCGTATAGGAGGGCAAGACGTGTTTGTCTCCAAACTAAAACAAGCGATTCAAGATGAATACCAAGCTTACTTTTTCTATAAGTCTTTGCATGATCAGTTAAAAGAACCGATGTGGAAAGACTTCGTTCGCCATGCGTATGAAGATGAAAAAAGTCATTACGAAATGTTTCAACAGCTCCATTATATGCTGACGGGCGAGTATGTGCCTAATCCAAAGCGTCCCATCCCTTGTTATGATGCGAAGCAATGTGTTCAAAAAGCATTGGCAGACGAACTTGAGGACATCGAGACCTATAAAGAAATGTTGTTGACGATTCCTATTCAAGAGGCGTACAACCCGCTATTCATCGCGATGCACGACGAGATGGAACATGCCATTCGAATGTCAGTGATCTATCATGCACTTTCTTAAATTGACAAAAACCACCTTTCGATAAACTGCGGAAGGTGGTTTTTGTATGTATGACATGCGAAATGAATTCCTGAGGCCAATCAGAAATACAACTTATAATGAGACAGAATGTTGTCGATTTCAGGATCAACATTTAATCATAGAATGGAAAGTTCGTTACTAAAAGCCCTGTCGGAACAAATTTTTCCATGATAAAAGATCTGTCGATAGGACAACTATAGCACTAAACTACAAATGTGTAAATATCACACGTATTGGGAAAATGTGTTAATTAAAATAAGGGCAAGCTTATCGATTTCACTCTATAGTAAAGTGCTTTTTAAAGTAGGACACGGCTTCAAGCATCCTTGGTCCGTACCAAAACATTTCACCATCGATTGGTAAAATTCTCGCTTTCGGCAGCATCTCTTGAAATTCAGGAATATGCTTCTCTTTAAAAGGATAAGGTTCTGAAGCTAAAAGTACTAAGTTGGGATTCGCTTGCTGGATGTCATGAGTCGTAAGTTGTGGATACCTTCCAGGAAATTCAGAAACCGTGTTTTGAAAACCTAATTTCTCTAGTAAAGAATGGATATATGTCGTATCTCCAGCTGCCATATAGGGTTTTTTCCAAATGACATACATTGCACTTCCAGAGGCAATGCCTTGTAATGAGTTGAATCCGTCTTGAATCGATGAAATTAGTTTTTCACTTTGCTGTACACGATCTGTAATATCGCCTAAGTTTTGAATCATCGTATACGCTTCTTCAACCGATTGAACTTCAGCCACATATACCGGTACATGCTGTTCAAGTGTTTCAACAATTTCTTTAGTATTCTCTTCTTTTTCAGCGATAATCAGATCTGGCCGAAGTGCTAAAATCGCTTCTAATTTTATATCTTTCGTTCCGGCAACAGCTTTTACAGCTTTCACTTCTGGGTCTGGATGAATACAAAAACGTGTCCTTCCGACAATTTCCTCTTGAAGTTCTAATGCGAACAGAGTATCTGTTATGCCAGGACAAAGTGACACAATTCGTTTCGGAGGATAGGAGTAAGTAACTGTTCTTCCAAGTGCGTCTTGCACAGTTCGTTCCATGAAATCATCCTTTCCCTGCATTTGTCTAATCTAATTTACATACTACCTGACTTATTGAATGATTTCATGGCTTTTAATTAAGAGCAATGGATAACCAAATTAGTTGGAGCAGACTGTATTTCTGTTATACTTAAAAACAAATCGATCAGAAAAAGGTGAAGCGATTGGATTTTTTATGGGTATTATTATTTATGGCAGTGATTGGAGCAGTAATTGGAGGCTTTACGAATCATCTTGCCATCAAGATGTTGTTTCGGCCGCACACGGCAAAATATATCGGAAATTGGCGAGTTCCGTTTACTCCGGGACTTATCCCTAAAAGACGGGATGAACTTGCGGTGCAGCTCGGCCGCACGGTAACAAACTATCTATTAACACCAGATACGTTTCGTAAGCGTTTATTGACACCCGAGATGGCTGCAAAAGCGGAGCAGTTCATCCAAAGCCGATTAGAAAAAGAAGTGCTGCATTCTGAGCGAACACTTACTCAGTGGCTTGAGCTTGCGGGTGTTTCCGATTTAGACGTGACAGTAGAACGGCGTGCGGGTGAATTGATTGACTCAAAGATCTTAGCGGCTAAAGCGGCAATGCTATCAGGAACTGTGGAAGAAACGGTTCCTGAAAAGTGGCTGTTGCAGGCGGAAGCGCACATACCAACGGTAACTTCCTATGTTCTTGCAAAAGGGGATCAGTTCGTAGATTCTTTCGAAGGAAAAGTGATGTTCCAACGGCTGATTACTGATTTCCTTGAGTCAAAAGGAACACTCGGCGGTATGGTGAAAATGTTCTTCGGAGACTCCAATTCACTCGTTGAGAAGGTTCAGCGGGAAGCAAAAAAATTTATAGCAGCTCCAGGTACTACGGAGCTGATTGAAAAGATGCTGCAAACAGAGTGGGACAAGTTAAAACAGCGTCCTATGGAAGAACTTGCTGGCGGGTTCGACTGGGACGGTCTAGGCAACTCGTTGCGGACATACTTACTGAAGGAATTGGATGTTAAAAACCGTTTAGAGCAGCCTCTCGTTCACTATTGGCCAACAGGTGCGGAATGGACAGCAACTCATCTAACACCTCAAGTAGTCGAGTTTGCTTTTGCGCAGGCTGAAAAACAATTGGAGCACTCTTTAAAACGGTTGAAGCTGGACCAAATCGTTAAAGAACAAGTGGATACGTTCCCAGTGGCGGTATTAGAGGATTTAGTGCTTGGTATTTCGAAACGGGAGTTTAAGATGATTACAGTTCTTGGAGCCGCTTTGGGTGGTATGATTGGAATTGTTCAAGGACTCATTGTATACTTTACAAATCTTACTTAGGGGGTAATTTAGAATGGCAGTTAACATTTATGACGATATTAATCGCTTAGAAGAGACATTACGTACGACAGAGGAATTTTTAGGTGTAAAGCAAGCAATTGAAGACGTGAAAGCAGATCCAGAGGCTTTGGAGATGTTTAAAAACTTCCGCGAAATTCAAGTGACGTTGCAGGAAAAGCAAATGGCAGGAGAAGAAATCCAGCCGGATGAGTTAGAGCATGCACAAAAAACAGCTCAACTTTCTCAACAAAATCCAAAGATTATGGCAATGCTTGAAGCAGAGATGAAATTGAGCGGTGTTATTGAAGAAATCAACCGCATTTTCATGAAACCTGTTCAAGAACTATACGAAACGATGAACTGAAACTAAAACCAGCCCAAAGTGGCTGGTTTTTTTCTTTGTTGGTTTGCTATACTGAATAACAGAAACGACCGGCGAATTGTAGGAACCGGAGAAAGTTGGGCTAGCTATGCAAACCATCGCGCTTCACGGCGATTTTAAAGAAGATTGGGTGCGGATGTTCATTCACTTGGCAAATTTATTCTTTGAAGAAACAAAAATCATAAAAGGTTCGGAATCCGCGGATTTAACTGTCCGTTTTCAGGAGCAGCAGGAAGCAGATATCCTGACAGTAAAAGCAGAACTGGATGTACAGGGTAAAACGTACCATGCTGCATTCCAAGAGGCATTTGAAGGCGGCACTGAGAAAGATCAAAATCGTCAATGGAAGCGGCTTTACTCACATGTTTTACTGGAAGTTCTAGAAGCATACACAGGAATGAACCAGGAGTGGGGCATCTTGACGGGGATTCGTCCGACAAAGTTGTACCATAAGTATCGTCAAGAAGGACATAGCGCGGAAGCTGTAAAACAGCTGTTAATGGAAAAACACCGTGTATCGTCAAGAAAAGTGAATCTGCTTGAAACTATTGCGGACATCCAGCTGACGGCTGTACCAGATCTCTATAAAGTTCAAGACGAAGTCAGTATTTACATTGGTATCCCATTCTGTCCGACTAAATGCGCGTATTGTACGTTTCCCGCGTATGCAATTCATCGGAAAAGCGGTCGTGTGGAAACGTTTTTAGATGGACTTCATGAGGAAATCCGGCAGTTGGGTGAGTGGCTTACCCAGCGGAATGTAAAAGTGACGACAATCTATTTCGGGGGAGGAACGCCAACTTCCATTGAAGCTGAAGAGATGGACGCCCTTTACGAAGTGATGGTCGACTCTTTCCCATTCATGAAAGAAGTCCGTGAAGTAACTGTAGAAGCGGGAAGACCAGATACCATCACACCAGCAAAAATTGATGTGCTGAAAAAATTCGGAATTGACCGAATCAGTGTGAACCCGCAATCGTATACAGACGAAACACTAAAAGCAATTGGCCGCCATCACACAGTTCAAGAGACAATTGACAAGTTTCACCTATCGCGTTCTATGGGCATGAACAACATTAACATGGACCTGATCATCGGTCTTCCGAATGAAGGAATCGAAGAGTTTACCCATTCATTAAAAGAGACAGAGAAGCTGCAGCCTGAATCATTAACGATCCATACATTGTCATTCAAGCGGGCATCTGAAATGACGCGCAACAAAAAGAAATATGAAGTGGCAGACAGGCCTACTGCGGAACAAATGATGAAACTCGGTGAACAATGGACAGCCGATAATGGATATGTGCCATACTATTTATACCGTCAGAAAAACATACTTGGCAATCTGGAGAATGTGGGCTATTCAAAGCCGGGTGAAGAGAGCATCTACAACATTATGATAATGGAAGAAGTCCAATCAATCATCGGTATTGGCTGCGGGGCATCGAGTAAATTCCGTGATCCTGAGTCTGGAAGAATTACACAATTCCATAATCCTAAAGATCCTGCTGCGTATATTTTGTCATATCAGGAGTCTATTGAGAAAAAGTTAGACCTATTGAACGAAATTTTCCCTCAACCGGTTTCAAAATAAAGGAGTTTTTCTTTCCATCACGAATTGGGTAATGAATAGTCATTCATTTCACAATGATTTTCTAACGATATAAGGGGGAAACACAATGTTTCAAACGATAGAACTTACTAAAGAAGATCGGTTGGCAACACTTACATTCAACAGACCGGAATCCATGAATGCAATGGATGATGTCATGATGGAAGAATTAGCGGATGCCTTTGAAGAATTGAAAGCCGATAGCGGAGTTCAAGTGGTACTGATCAAAGGGGCAGGGCGGACATTTTCTGCGGGCGGAGACATTAAGAAAATGATGGATCCCGAATCACCTATGGATATGGGAGCGGTTATGCAGCATATCACACGACTCTCAAAGGCGCTTTATTTACTTCCTCAAATCACCATTGCATCCATCCATGGGGCTTGTGCAGGACTTGGGTTCAGTCTTGCTCTTGGCTGCGATATAATTGTGGCTGAAGACGATAGCAAACTTGCGATGAACTTCATCGGTATTGGTTTAGTTCCTGACGGTGGCGGCCACTTTTTCCTGAAAGAACGGATTGGTGCTACTAACGCGAAGAAAATGATCTGGGGCGGGGAAGTCCTCGATGCGAAAACAGCAAAAGCTGCGGGTCTTATTGACGAACTAGTTCCGAGCGGACAAGCTGAAGCTTCAGCTAAACAACTGGCGAATGCATTATTTGCTTCACCGATTTCAGCGATGATCGCTACAAAAAAGATTCTTCATGAAAGCAACAAAGCGGAACTTGAACACATACTTCAGCTAGAAAGCGAAGCGCAAGTTGCAATGCGCAGCACAAAGGATCACCAGGAAGGAATTCGAGCTTTCGTGGAAAAACGTCCTCCTGTATTCAAAGGAAACTAAAAGAACAAAACTGGCATTCTCAACTTGATGAATGTCAGTTTTTAATCTGAAAAAATTTTGAAAAGCAGGTTTTGCAACTACAAACTTCGGGTACTACTATTGTGTTTGTTATAACTAACTGTGAATAGGTCTATAAAAGGAGCGATCCAATTGTGAATAAGGTAATAGATACACGTGTTAAGCAATTCATCGATGATAACAAAGAAGCTTTCGAACGCCAATTACTCATAGAAGCCGTAAATGTGAACGATAAAATAGAAAGTATTCTCCGGATCGGAAATATAAACTTGATTGAAAATGCACATAAGCTTGTCGCCTACGTCAGTGAAGCACAACGGGAGGAACTTGTCGCATTTGCGAATCAGGAAGGGGTTGCATGGGCAAAACATTCTTTGACTCTCGCTTTTAAATTGGAATGGGTATCTGCAATTCGTCGTACTATGTGGACTTTCATCGAACGGTATATTAATGAAGCCGATAAAACATTTACAATGCCAGAGTTTTTCGAGTTAGAAAAAAGTATAAATGAAAGATTGGATCTATTTTTGAATGCATTCTTCTTACGGTATTCTTCTTATAAAGATGAACAGATTAGTGCTCAAAAAGACTTGGTTGAAGACTTATCTGTTCCAATCATTCCAATTACCGCTACTACTTGTATTTTACCGTTAATTGGATCATTAGATTACTCAAGGACTACCATAATCCAAGAAAAAGTGTTGTATGAAATCAGTCGTTTACATATCCAAACGCTCATCTTGGATTTGTCCGGAATCGCGGATATGGAACACGAAGTGATTGATAATCTAACTAAAGTGATCGACAGCACAAAACTTATGGGATGTCAGACCGTGATTACAGGGCTGCGTCCAGATGTCGTTCGTAAAATGGCTTCACTTGGAAGTCACTTTGACGCTGAAACGAAAACACTGGGTACTTTGCAGCGTGCACTGCAGTTCTATTTGTAAAAGAAAAGACGCTTATCCGCGATCAAAGCGGGCAAGCGTCTTTTGTTTGTATTTGTCAGCGGTATCCCGCCATTTAAAATAGCCTTTTTCAATAGAACGAATCAGTAACTCAGCAGTGGCAATATTCGTTGCTAGCGGAATCCCGTAGACATCGCATAGGCGAAGCAGAGCACTGACGTCAGGTTCATGAGGCTGTGCGGTCAGCGGATCCCGGAAGAACAAAATGAGATCGAGTTCGCCTGTCGCAATCATAGCGCCAATTTGCTGATCCCCGCCAAGAGGTCCCGAATTCATCCGATTTACGTGGAGATTGGTTTCATCCATAATTCGTTTTCCGGTTGTACCCGTCCCATATAGCGTGAAGTCTTGGAATATGGATTCATATGCAATTGCAAAATTCACCATTTCATCTTTCTTTTCGTCGTGAGCAATTAATGCGATTTTCATTCAATTCGCCTCCTACCTGATTGTCTACAGAATAGCACACTCATTCAGGAATTACTTCAAACATGAAATAATAGTAATTTACCTGCAGGTGATGCAAGACGATGGGTTTGCTCGACAAGATTTTGTTCCTCCAAAAGTGATTGACCAATTACTTTTGCCGCCTCGTCCGTTTCTGCTGTGAACGTTTCATCCGCTAATAACTTTCCAGTCTTTTCATAAGCCGTTAGTTTGTAAGTTCTCATACGTACCCACTCCAATCCTTTTCCATTAGTATACACGTTTTTTGGTTCAAATGAATAGTGACTCAGTAGTGAGTCACTATCTGTTTTTTACTTTCTTCTTTTCCCTCAGTCGTTTCATGACAAGAATGAATTGGAAACTAGGGAACTTGGACGTCTTATACTATTCGATTGAATTGACCCGTTATTAAGATCTGAATGTAAATGTTCCTTGACATACGGAGTGATGTAAAGTAGGCTTTACGTAAAGTTACCTTTACCAACGGATACATCATATCTCCGCAAAAGAAGATAGAAAAGGAGGAGACTCATCAAGTGAAGAACTTGATAAAAGAGATTCGAATGGAGTTAGGTTTCACTCAGGGTGAGCTGTCTGAAAAGTTGGAAGTATCGCGTCAAACAATCATTTCACTTGAAAAAGGCAGATATAATCCTTCGCTTATCTTAGCTTTTAAAATCGCAAAGCTGTTCAATCGTTCCATTGAAGATATTTTTGAACCGGACGAAGTGGAATGAAATGAGAGAGGGGGTCTTTCAATGGATTGGGTATCAACTGGAACTGGATTCATCACCGGCTTTGGTATCGTTTCAATCATCGTACTGGTTATGTGGAGACGCGGGAAAAAAGCACGGTTGTTCGATGAACGATATGAAAAAGTACATGTTAAAGCACGTACGGTCTCTTGGATCGTGTTTGTCGGAATGTCATACATTATGGCATTAATGGCATTGATTATAGAGGGATGGAAATTAGCAGCGATATTACTCGCCAGCTTGTACGGAGCAGCAATGCTCACATACTTCTTGGCGGTGTTCATCTACAATAGGAAACTATAACGAGTGTTGAGCAAGCATAGATTAAATAAATTAACTGAAACGAAATCACTTTCTATTCGTAACAGGTAATAAGAGAATGATGAGAGGAGCAAGATTATGTCATTACAAATTGAGCACGTAACGAAACGATTTGGAGACTTTACTGCGGTAGATGACCTTTCTTTGACGGTAGATAAAGGAACCATGTATGGATTTCTCGGAGCCAATGGAGCAGGGAAGACAACAACGTTCCGCATGATTCTTGGATTGCTGACGC
Organism: Sporosarcina aquimarina; assembly: GCF_033253705.1. Lineage (GTDB taxonomy): Bacteria > Bacillota > Bacilli > Bacillales_A > Planococcaceae > Sporosarcina > Sporosarcina aquimarina. The sequence continues at coordinate 94,606 of NZ_JAUBDH010000009.1, read as the reverse complement.
CTAACGAAGGACACATTACATGGAATGGGAAGCCGATTTCTTATGCAACTAGTCCTCAAATCGGGTATTTGCCTGAGGAGCGCGGTCTCTATCCGAAAATGAAAGTGGAAGAACAACTGCTGTTTCTGGCTGAATTGCGCGGAATGAAACGGGCAGATGCTAAAAAAGAAATTGGCGGATGGCTGGACCGTTTCGAAGTACCTCAGTATTTAAACAAAAAAGTGGAAGAGCTATCGAAAGGGAATCAGCAAAAGATTCAAGTTATCGCAGCCCTTTTACACAAACCCAAATTACTGATTCTGGATGAACCCTTCTCGGGATTAGATCCGGTAAACGTTGAAATGCTGAAGAAAGCAATTCTGGATATCCGTAATAGCGGAGCAACGATTGTCTTCTCCAGTCATCGAATGGATCATGTTGAAGAGTTATGTGAACAGTTCAGTATCGTCGATCATGGGAAGCAAGTCGTGAGTGGAACGTTGAAAGATGTTAAACGATCGTTTGGCAAGCTGAACGTGCGCATTCGATCCGACTATCCGCTAGATTCACTCACTGACATCAGCGGGGTAACAGCTGTCAACCCAACTGTCGAAGGTGCCGTTTATCAAATCGAAACGGAAGAAACAGCAGAACGGTTACTAGCTGAAGCACTGAAATCCGGCCCGGTGCGTCAATTTGAAATCGAAGAACCTACACTTCAAGATATCTTTATTGCAAAGGTGGGGAAAGAACATGCGTGAGTTTTGGATTATTTTTAAGCAAGCGTTTCTAACGAAGGCGAAAACGAAATCGTTTGTCATTACGACTGTAATTGTCATGGCAGGGATGTTTCTTCTGTCCAACTTGCCGCGTATTCTTGAAACTTTTGATGGACTGGGAAATGACGGAGCAGCTGAGCTGAAGATTGTTGACACTACAGGGCAGCTGAAAGATCCGCTTGCTGCAGTTCTTCAAGCCAACGAATCCGATATTACATTGGAAAGTACGGGCCAGAGCGAAAGCGAGTTGGAGAAGCAAGTACAGGACAAAGACATCGACTCTTACTTGACGCTTTCATTGGATGACAGCAATACGATTCAAGCAACTTATACAACGCTTAGCAGTATTGAAACGAGTCTGCCAGATACATTGAAGAATGCGCTTCAAACTGTGCAGGCAGGTATCAAAGCGGATGAACTATCGTTATCAAGTGACCAAGTAGATTCACTCTTTACACAAGTGAATTTTGAGAAAAACAATATTTCATCCTCCGCAAAATCAGAAGATGAGTTGAATCAGGCAAGAGTTCTCGTATATATTCTCATGTTTGTCATTTACTTTGCCGTCATTTTGTATTCCAGCATGATTGCAACAGAAGTGGCAACAGAGAAATCATCACGTGTCATGGAAATTTTGATATCGAGTGTTTCACCCGTCAAGCATATGTTTGCCAAAGTGCTTGGAATCGGGACTCTTGGTATCGTCCAGATTATAATTTATGCAATTACTGGATTCATAGCCTTTAAAACATCTGCATCGGAAGTGACTGAAGGGCTGGGAAGTTTCTTCAGCTTTAAGGATATCAACCCTATCACTCTGGTATATGCGGTCGTGTTCTTCTTACTCGGTTATTTCTTGTATGCGACACTCGCAGCGCTTCTCGGTTCTCTCGTAAGCCGTACAGAAGACGTCCAGCAGATGATTATGCCGATGACACTTCTCATTGTAGCAGCTTTCATATTAGCTGCTTCAGGACTTGGCAATCCTGAGCTGACCTATTTGAAATACGCATCGTTCTTCCCGTTCTTTACACCTCTCGTTATGTTTTTACGTGTAGGAATGCTCGATTTACCGCTGTGGGAGCCGCTCCTCGCTATCGCAATCATGCTTGTTACGATTTTTGTACTTGGCTGGTTCGGGGCTCGCGTTTACCGTGGAGGAGTCCTTATGTACGGACCGTCCCGTTCGTTAAAAGATATTAAAAAAGCAATTCAATTAGGAAAAGAATAAGATGGGATTTCAGCAGAGGTGCAACTATCGCCTCTGCTATTTTCATGGGTTGAACGCTTGTAATGATATCGCGCAACAGCTGGAAATATGGTAAAATTAGAACAAATATTCGTTTTGTGGAGGTGCAGCGTTTAATGATCCGATTTATACATACTGCTGATCTGCATTTAGACAGTCCTTTTAAAGGAATGACGGAAATGCCAGCGGATCGCCTGGCTGAGCTACGAGAAAGTACATTTGCGGCCTATGAAAACGTGATTCAATATGCAGAAACATCGCTGCCTGACTTCATTTTGATTGCCGGGGATATTTACGACGGAGAAGACAGGAGTTTACGGGCTCAAATGCGCTTTGTAAAAGGTCTTGAGCGATTGAAACAAGCGGGGATACCTGTTTTCATATCACATGGCAACCATGACCACCTCGCAGGCAAATGGACGCGATTCGAACTGCCGGACAATGTGACTGTGTTCGGCCCTTTCGTCGAGACGGTTGAACTTAAAATCCGTGAGCATCTCGTTCGAATACATGGATTCAGCTATCCTGAGAGACATGTCCGGAAACCAATGATTGAGCACTATCCAATTATACAGCGAGAACAAGGGACACTCGATATTGGAATGCTGCATGGCAGTTTGATGGGAGAAGAAACGCATGCGGTATACGCACCCTTCACGAAAGAAGCGCTTGTGGGAAAAGGCTACCATTATTGGGCGCTTGGTCATATACACAAACGTCAGACAATCCTAAGTGAACCGCCTGTTGTCTATCCGGGAAATATCCAAGGACGTCATCGTAACGAACAAGGTGTCAAAGGTATTTACGAAGTGGAACTTGAGGAGACCCATGCCGCTTTTAAATTCGTCCCCACGTCTGTCCTTGTGTTCGATGAAATCGAAGTGGATTGCTCCAAACTTACCCATGCAAACGAATGGCTCGCTGTGTGTCTTGAGTTGGTGAGTGATCGTATTGAACAAATAGGCGCCTGTATACTTAGCGTTCACAATGTGAATATCAGCGAAGAGGCCGTTCAAATGTTTGCGAGTTCAACGTCCCGTGAATGGTTGGAAATTCTCAGGGAATCAGCAGAAAAAGACGTCTGGTTCGCTGAGCTGACATTTGAAAATACTTCTGAAAGTGTGCAGCTGCCAGACTCGCCGCTCGTTCGTTCTGTAAAAGAACAGATGGTACACTGGGAACTCAATGAATGGAAACATGTATTAAAAGATGTCTACCAACATGCACGGTCCGCACCCTATTTATCGCCAATAAATCAAGGAATGAAAGAAGATTTAATAGAAGAGGCTGGCAAGCTAATTTCAAATGAGCTCTCAAAATGAGTATAGGGAGTGATAGACTTTGAAGATTGAACGCCTGGTAATCTATGGTTTTGGACGCCATAGCAATGTAACAATCGAGCTAGTAGACGGAATTACCGTCTTTTATGGAAAGAATGAAGCAGGGAAGACAACAATTTATCAATTTATATTACAAGTATTATTTGGGTTTCCTCCGAAAAATAATCAGCAGCTTCGATATGAACCTAAATCCGGATCTCATTATGGCGGGAAAGTTATTCTTTCGGACGAACGCTCGGGTGTCGTGGAAGTTGAACGGATCCGTGGTAAATCCGCTGGAGACGTTACCGTGCGTTTTTCAGATGGAACAGTCGGCGGACAGGAAGAGCTAAGTGAAATTTTACGTCAATATGATCGTACCGCATTTGAATCCGTCTTTTCTTTTTCACTTTTTCAGCTGCAGGGGCTGGAACAAATGGATGCGGACGAACTAAGCCGTACGCTGTTATCTTCAGGAACAACGGGAATCGATTTGCTGATGCAGTTAGAAAAACAGCTCGAGAAGGAAAAAGCGGAACTGTTCAAGAAGTCGGGTAAGAATCCGCAAATGAATGTTTTATTAAAAGAACTGCGCGAATTAGAAGATACATTAAAAGTACAACGGGCAAAAGTCGATGAATACGAGCCTGCGGTGAAACGGCTGGAGCAAGTCGAACAATTGTTACGTGAGAATCGACGAGAATTGCAAGAACTTCAAAAAGGATCGGACAAACTGAAGAATGCTCAGCTGCGGCTCCCAATTGAAGCAAATCGGAATAAGTTGGCAGCACAGATTGATGAGCTTGATAATACAACATTTCCTCCAAATGGAATTCGTGAACAGGAAATGCTGGAAGCTAAAAAGCACGAAGCAGAAGCTGTTATTTCACGCTCGACTTACCAACTGAACGAAATTCGGGATCAGCTGGAAAGCAAATCACAGCAAGAGCAAAGTGATGCAGTAGAAGCGATGCTAGTGAAAGAATCAGATTGGCAAGTGCTGCAGCAGCAGGTGGTAAGTGCAAAAGCTGACATTGCACGGCTCAAGACCGAACAACATGATCTTCTGGGCCGCCTTGGCGCTACGGAATCTTCTATGAAAGAAACAATTCTAGCAGTGGACGGTTCCGTCTCGAATGAGCAATTCCTCCATAAATTGGCATCTCAAGTTCAACAAATCGAACGAAATGCAGATTCTTATCAAAATGAATTGCAACGTTCCCTTGAATTGGAACAACGGACAGTGCAACAGCTGAACAGACTTGAAGAACAAGCCCCCACACCAGATGAACAAGCTCAAGCTTTGAAATGGCCATCGGTACGATCCCGTCTTGCCGAAGCGAAAGCTTACGTTTCTTTCGGGAAGAGAGAGCAGCCGCAGAATTCTAAAACAATGATTTGGATGTTGCTCGTCATTGCGCTTCTGCTATCTGCATATGGTGTGGTGCAGCAACAATGGGCGCTGGTCATCATAGGAATAGTTCTTGCTGCGGTGGGTGGTTATGGAATTTTACAAAAAGCACAAGTGCCATCGCAAACAGATGAACAGATGAATGAAATGAAGGCTCTTTTGAAAGCGTATGAAGGAAAAGAAGAATTGTTTGAAGAAGTTTGCAGAAAGACTGAGGAATATACCCAAAAGAAAAAACGTTTGAAGTTAATTGCCGAAGAGCAGGCACTGGATCGCGAGTCGTTACAAGAGGATTTAAAAGGTATTCTGACTCAAAAAGAAAGTGCTCATAAGGAACTCCTTGAAGCGCTTCAATCTGGCGGACTCACCGTTTCAGCAAACGTAGAAATCATTGCGGAACTTTTCAGGATGATTCGTAATGTGCAAAATACCGAACGTCTTTTAATCCAGCGTGGTGAAGAGTTAAAACAGGTATATGAAAAAATCGAACAGCATTTATCCCAAGCAAAATCAGTGCTCGGGCGTGATGTTCCTGAATCGGACCTGTATACTTTAATCAGGCAGGAAGCCCGAATGTTACGTGAAGCGATGTTAGCAGATAATGCAGGTAAAGAGCGGATGAAGGAACTCACGCGCATTATCCAAGAAAAGACACTCGAACTTCACTCCTTTCAAGAACAGGAACAGCAATTATTCGCATTGGCTGGAGCTGACGACAAACAATCTTTCTATGAAGCTCATGATCGCTATCAACAACTCCAATCCATGCAGTTGAACTTAAACGGATTGAATGAGCAATTGAATACATTTCAAGACGCAGAAGGATTGGCGGGCGATGAAGAACAGCTGCACCATTTGCTTTCTCAAGTGGAGTCTCAACGCCGTGATGTGGAACAGAAGGTGACGGACTTAACTGACGAACGTGCCTCGCTCCTCCATAGAACAGATGCCTTGTTAACGGATGATGCGCATCTGTTAACGTCTCAGTTATATGAAAATAAGAAGGCAGAATTCAATGAAATAGCTTTTGAATGGTCGAGCCGTCAAGCAGCGGCTGAAGCAATCAGACAAACGATGGCGGACTTGAAAGACAAAAAGCTGCCAGCTGTCCTAGAGCGGGCAAATGTTATTTTCCAGCAGCTGACAACTGGTCAGTACGATTCACTATCTATACAATCAGATGGTCACTTTCACGCGCTGCATAAAGATGGACAGCGGTTTGCGATAGCCGAGTTAAGCCAAGCGACGAAGGAACAGGCGTATGTCGCACTTCGTTTATCACTAGCTGGAGAACTCTTGGAACAAGCACCATTTCCAATCATTATGGATGATCCTTTTGTCCATTTCGATGCAGGTCGCTTGTCTCAGATGACAGAACTCATCTCTAAATTAGCGAAGAATCATCAAATTATCGTATTTACGTGCCATGAAACGCTCAGTTCTCATTGGCCAGAAGCTAAAGTGCTCAACGTTTCAAACGTTGGAAAATCACCAGAAGGAGTTGCATTATGAAAAAACTATTAGACCACAAAGTAGGAGAACCCGTAGATTTATTTTTGTTCATCAAACAATCCAATAAAGGAGTGACTCAGCAAGGCAGCCCTTTCATGTCACTCGTCTTACAAGATAAGAGCGGAGACCTGGAAGCAAAGCTTTGGGATACAGGAGAAGAACAAGAGCGCTTGTACGCTGCTGCGTCCATCGTACGGGTTGGCGGGGAAGTCCATGAGTATCGCGGGAAGAACCAGCTCCGCATTAAGAGCATTCGTCCAGCTAAAGCAGACGAGGGCATCACGATGTCCGATCTCGTACCATCGGCTGAAAAGAGTAAAGAGGACTTAATGGATGAGTTAATGGAGTTCTTCTTCGAAATGAAGAACCCTCAAATTCAACGAATTACTCGTCATTTGATCAAAAAGCACCAGGAAGCCTTCATGATGTATCCGGCAGCGACGAGAAATCATCACGACTATGTCTCTGGATTGCTCGATCACGTAGTATCGATGTTGAAGCTATCTAAAGCGGTGGCGGATTTGTATCCGACATTGAACAAAGACTTATTGTATTCAGGTGTGATTTTACATGATATCGGAAAAGTGATCGAACTTTCCGGTCCGGTCGCAGCTCATTACACGGTAGAAGGAAATTTACTCGGCCACATTAGCATCATGGTAACAGAAATTTCTAAAGCGGCGGATGAACTGGAAGTGACAGGCGAAGAAGTAATGCTCCTTCAGCATATGGTGCTTTCACATCATGGTAAAGAAGAGTGGGGCAGCCCTAAACGTCCGATGCTTCCGGAAGCTGAAATGCTTCACTACATCGACAATATCGATGCCAAGATGAACATGCTGAATCGGGCAATGAGTAAAACAGAGCCAGGAACGTTCTCTGAACGGATCTTCCCACTAGAGAACCGCTCATTTTATAAGCCTGCATTTGAAGAATGAATTACAAAAGGAGCTTCCGCGGAAGCTCCTTTTGTGATGGGTGGAAAGGGGATGGGGGTGTAAAAATACCTCTGTTATCGTGAAAACTGGGGGGAGTGATTGTAAGTTGCGGAATGTGCTCATAAAACAGGGGAAGTGCTCATAAACCTGGAAAAGCGCTCATAAATCAGGGAAAGTGCTCATAAACCTGGAAAAGCGCTCATAAATCGGGGAAAGTGCTCATAAATCGTGAATAGTGCTCATAAACCTGTGGAAGTGCTCATAAAACTGGAAAAGTGCTCATAAACCTGTGGAAGTGCTCATAAATCGCGGAAAATGCTCATAAACTTGGAAAAGCGCTCATAAATCGCGGAAAGAGCTCATAACAAACAAGAAATACTCATGAAAACTAAAAAAGCAAATACACCCCCAGTATCACAATGAATATAAACACACTAACAACACAAAAAAAGCCACATGGCCATCAACACTCTGATGGCTCATGTGGCTATTCTCACAAATTTACTTTTCTTCGCCTTCTACATCTGCTTCAGCGCCGTCTTCTGTAGCTTCTGGATTAGGTTGGTTGAACATATCCAATGCAGATTTCAAGTCTTTGTCTTTTACTTTAACGTCTGCGTCTTTCATAAGCTTCGCTACTTTTTCAACGATTGTATTCGTGTCCGCTTTCGCGAGTTTCAACTCATCTTTAGCTTTTGCTTTTTCAGCTTTTGATGGTTCTTTGTCGTCTGTTTTACGCTTGTCTTCTACTTTGATGATATGGTAACCGAACTCAGACTGAACTGGTTCGCTAATATCGCCTTTTTCCATTCCTTTAGCTGCATCCCAGAATTCTGCAACCATTTTACCTTCGCCGAACCATCCAAGCTCTCCGCCTGACTCGTCAGCGCCGTCTTCAGTAGAGTATTCTTTTGCAAGCTTCGCGAAATCATCGCCAGCGTCTGCTTTCTTCTTCACTTCTTTAGCTGTTTCTTCATCAGCCACCAAGATGTGGCTAGCTTTTACTTCAGTGCTTTTCTCTTCAAGATATTTGTTTAATTCGTCATCGCTTACTTCAATTCCGTCTGTAAGTGCTGCTTCTTGAAGTTTATTCAATTTGATTGCTTTTTTGAATCCATCTTTTGTTTGACCTTGCTGTGCAAGGTATTGATCGAAGTTATCGCCGAGTTGCTTTTCAACATCATCGTACTCAGCCTGCACATCTTTATCAGATACATCATACTTTGATTCGAGGACCTTTTCAATCACCATCATTTGTAGTGCTTGCTCCCCAACAGAATCTTTCATCTCTTGGTAGAACTCACTTTTTGTTATATCTCCATCTTTAGATGTAACGATTGCTTCGTCATCGGAAGCATTCCCAGAACACGCGGATAGAGCTAGAACAGATGCTGCCAATGTGAACGATAGTACTGTTTTTTTCATAGTTTAGATACTCCTCTGTAAATGTAATTAACAAGTGACACTATACCATACAAACGAATGGAGCACAAAAAAGTTCCCACGACATTCGCCTAACACTTGAAAAGGAAGTCGCATAAGATACTAAAGAAGAGAGGGGGTGCTTCAATGAGTGGATATGCTGGAGGTACTGGAGCAGGATCTGGATTTGCTTTGTTGGTTGTCCTGTTCATTCTGTTGATCATTGTAGGCGCGGCTTACCTGTACTAAAAAATGAAAAAAAGTCCATCCCGAACTATTCGGGATGGACTTTTCTATTTTACACTTTCATGAAAACTTCAACGTAAAGTGACAACATCAAAATAGTAATTAATACATTTACAGTTGCATATATTTTATTTTGCTTTTCTTCTGGAATTTCTCGTGATTCGCAGAGCGCGAACGTCATTTTATTGATTTGGAACAAGTAGAATAATGAAAAGAGAACGGTTATTATCAAAATCACGTACATACCCCCTTTGGACATCTCTATTCATCATAGCAGACTCAATGGAGATTTGGGAATTATTTATCCTCTCCGGATGCAAGCTTTAACTCGGGAGGAGTCGTCGTGATTCTGCCGTCACTTTCGTTGAACGTCTCGCCAAGGCTGTCAAAACCGCGTTCGAAAATTTCCATAAAGTCTTCACCGTAAACATTCCGAATGACGGACATTACTTCTAGAAACTCTGGGAATTTACCGTAGATATTTTTAATTGGGAGCGAACCGTCAAGAATTGTATGATGTGAAACAAAATAGTTTTCTGTCATTTCCTTTAGTAATTCTTCACCTTCATCTGTAACGAGCACATATGTATTACGACGATCATCATCTTTTTTGAAGAACTTTAAGTACCCACGCTGCTCTAACTTTTTAGAGAAGTTGAATGCTGTCGAGACATGCATAACACCGAATTTTGCAATATCGGAGATTGTGGCACCTTGTAGATGATAAGCAATCCAAAGTATATGGTGTTCGTTAATATTCAAGTCATAAGGTTTTATCCACTGCTGCCAATCTTTTTCGACAGCTTTCCATAACGCTTTTGACATCTGGGCAAGACGCTGAGTGTAAATCATAGCCTCTTTAATCGAGTATTCTTGTTCGGACATGCTAGCACCTACTTCCTAAATTTTATACATGGGTTCATTATAGCAGGAAAGCAACAAATAAAAAAGTTGGAATTGAAAAATAATTCAATTCCTTTGGATATCCGATACAAATAAAAAAGCATCCCCACTTTGGAGGATGCTTTGGATATTAATGGCTATGCTGAGCAGCAACAGAACGCTCTAATTCTTCAATCGCATTCTGGATTTCCTGAATCTCATTTTCGAGACGGTTCCGTGATCCTGGATCAGCAGTTCGCCATCCGCCAAGTGAATCTTTTACGCCTTCAATTGTACTTGGAACATTTTCGTTAGCGAAGTCTGTCACTGAATCTTTCAGCTCATCGACTCTGCCTTTTACATCTTTAAGTTTAGCTTTTAAATCGGCTGAAGCCGTAGCAACTGTAGACCGCATATCACTTCCCGATTGTGGAGTTGAATAGAGAACAGTCACTGCAGCAGCGACTGATCCAACTGCAAGTCCTGCTATAAAAGTAGAGGTTTTCATTATAGTTCACTCCTTCTATTTGGTATCATTTCCTTGTCTTGACTAGTTAAAACTTAAAAGCAAAGTAAACTAGTGGTTTTACACGCGAGTTTGGAGATTCTTTTTAATGTCTCCTGCAAGTTCTTGAATTCGTTCAGCAGGAAACTCATCTGTTTTCTGGTCCCAAGTCGGACGATAACCGTCTGTTTCATCATATCTTGGAACAAAGTGCAGATGGAAGTGGAACACAGCTTGACCTGCGGCCGCTCCGTTGTTTTGCACGAGGTTCATCCCTGCAGGTTTAAATGCATCCTTTATCGCATTTGCAATGCTGGGTGCCACTGCGAATAAATGCGAAGCCTCTGCAGATGTTAAGTCATATACATTTTCCCTATGAGTTTTAGGGATCAGGAGGACATGCCCTTTCGTGACAGGCATTATGTCCATGAAAGCAATTACGTGCTCATCTTCATACAAAATTTCTCCGGGGAGCTCCCCAGCTGCGATTTTACAAAAAATACATGAGGTCATTTGTACACTTCCTTTCATGAATGTCATTAGTGTAGCATATTTTCAGATAATCGGCATGAGCTGGACAAGGCATTGTTGTTTCAGATTTGGTAAACTATAAGAAGAATGGAGGAAGACGCATGGCAATACTTGACTTGAAAGACGTGACAGGCGGTTATACACGTAAACCCGTCCTGCATGACGTATCATTTAACATTCAAGAAGGTGAATTAGTCGGGCTGATCGGACTAAATGGAGCCGGTAAAAGTACAACGATTAAACACATTATCGGGTTAATGAATCCCCAGGGCGGCGCTATCGAAATAAACGGCGTAACGTTTGAAGAGAATGCGGAAATGTATCGAAAAGCATTCAGTTACATTCCTGAAACACCAATTTTGTATGAAGAGCTGACGTTACGGGAGCATTTGGAGCTCACTGCAATGGCGTATGGCATTCCTCAAGATGTATTTGAAGCAAGATCAGCATCCCTTTTGAAAGAATTCCGTATGGAAAAACGATTAAAATGGTATCCGTCCCACTTCTCCAAAGGAATGAGACAGAAAGTGATGATTATGTGTGCGTTTCTAGCAGAACCGGCACTTTACATTATCGATGAACCGTTCGTCGGACTCGATCCGATAGGAATACGTTCTCTTCTTGCTCAATTGACGGAGCGGACAGAAAATGGGGCGGCTGTTCTTATGTCTACGCACGTGTTATCCACTGCAGAAAAGCATTGTGATCGAATTATTTTATTGCATGAAGGATACGTACGGGCACATGGAACGATGGATGATTTACGAAAAGCGTTTGGGCGACCTGAAGCATCGCTCGATGACTTATACATTGCGATGACAGAGGAAGCAGATTATGAACAGCTTACGTGATGTATGGGGGAATCGTTTCGGTAAATATATCATGGAGCTGCAAAGGTATTTGCAATATGTGTTCACAGGACACTTGGCGATTGTTTTGCTTTTTTCTATTGGTGCAGCAGGCTATGCCTATAGCGAATGGCTGAAAGACGTGCCTGCAGAACTACCAGCGGCCTGGCTTGTCTCAGTACTTCTCGCAGGAGCAACAGTTCTTGCGACGCCTGTTACATTACTGAAACCAGCGGACGCCGTCTATTTACTGCCACTAGAGAAGGAATTGCCGACGTACACGAAACGAGCGTTGAATTGGACATTCTTCTCGAAGCTTCCTTTACCAGTTATTTTGTTCATTGTTGCACTTCCGCTTCTTAGCGCCTATGCCATTGGTGCTAAACCTTTATATGTATTCGTATTCATACTCTTGCTAGTTGTAGAGTGGACGAATGTACATTCTGAATTTCATTACCGTAAAGCAAATGAAGGACAAGGAGTTTGGCAAGACCGCATGCTGCGATTCGTTTTGAGCACGCTGCTCTTTTACGGAGCACTTTCAGGAATTTGGCTGTTATTTGCTGCCATTGTACTAGTCTATGTAGTTTATAGCCTGTCTTGGAAGAAGAAAGCGTTATTAAAACCTTTCCCATATAACCATTTCATTGAATTGGAACAAAATCGAATGATGGGATTTTATCGATTTGCAAATTACTTTACAGAAGTCCCGCACTTAAAAGGATCCGTCAGCAAACGATCTTGGCTTGGTATCTTCATGCCGGACTCAAATGTCGAGCGCACGGATGCACAATCTTTCTTACTCAGAAGGACGTTCATTCGTACAGACGAATCGTTTTGGCTGTGGCTTCGACTCACGGTGCTGTCTATTATTGGCGTGCTGTTCATTCCATTTCCAATTGTGGCATTCATCTTTACAGGCGCGTTGGCGTTCGCATCAGCTATTCAGACTTTGCAAAGCCTGCGGGGCGGTGACGAATTCCGCATGGATATGCTCTATCCAAACACTGAACAAACTAGGGATAAACAAATCTTCCGTTTAACTGAACGAGTGCAATGGATACAAGTGGCTGGCGTAATTATTGCGGCGTTTGTGATTCATGGACTTTCGATAACACCGCTCATTATGGGGGCAGTGGTTCTCATTATTTCAGAAGCCACAATCCGACTAACAAATAAAGAGACACAGGAGTAGGAATATTCTAAAAAGTGCTTGCAATTTATATAGAGAGTTCGATACAATAATAAAAAGGGTTCCGAGGTGAGCGAGATGGAGAATAATTATTCATATGCTGAGTTTCTAAAGGCTGTGGGAAAAAATAGTTCATCAATGCACGCGGAAAAAATGTTGAATGACATCTACATCGATTTGTTCTTGAAGCACATACATCGTGAACAAACTCGAGAGCGATTGCTAATTCAGATTGATGAAGCATTGGAACGTCGAGACAAACCTAAATTTATTGAACTTACCGACTCTCTTCTGAAGTTGGACGAAAAAGATTGATTCGAAGTCGTACGCAATGGCGTACGGCTTTTTATTTTTCTTCAAAAAAACGTACGTTCGCTTTTTGCTTTGGGTTAGAAAGGGAATGTGATAAAATAGATAGTAGAGGAATACTAGGGAGTGACGATTAGTGACAGAGAAATTTGACCTGCAAGCCCCATATACTCCACAAGGAGATCAGCCAGCCGCCATAAAAGAATTAACGGCAGGCATAAAGAATGGTGAAAAGCATCAGACATTACTAGGTGCAACAGGTACAGGTAAAACATTTACAGTATCCAACGTCGTAACAGAGATAAATAAACCTACATTAGTTATAGCGCACAACAAAACTCTTGCAGGGCAACTATATAGTGAATTTAAAGAATTCTTTCCTAACAACGCAGTTGAATACTTTGTCAGTTTCTACGATTACTACCAGCCGGAAGCGTACGTCCCGCAGACAGATACGTATATTGAAAAGGATTCAAGCATAAATGACGAAATCGATAAGCTGCGTCACTCAGCAACAGCAGCATTATTTGAAAGGAATGACGTGCTGATCGTCGCATCGGTCTCATGCATTTACGGTCTCGGTTCTCCAGAAGAATATGGAGCACATATGATTTCACTCAGACCGGGTCTTGAAATCGATCGTAATCAGTTGTTGCGAATGTTTGTGGACAATCTGTATGAACGCAATGATGTTAGTTTTACTCGCGGAACGTTTCGTGTGCGGGGGGACGTAGTGGAAATTTTCCCAGCGTCTCAAGACGAGCGCTGTATCAGAATTGAGTTTTTCGGGGATGAGATTGATCGTTTACGAGAAGTGGATGCGCTGACAGGTGAAGTGCTTGGTGAACGGGATCACGTTGCCATCTTCCCGAATTCCCACTTCGTTACTGGAGAAGCAAAGATGGTGAAAGCGATTGAACGTATCGAAATCGAGTTGGAAGAACAACTTAAAATTATGCGGGACAACGACAAACTATTGGAAGCTCAACGGTTGGAACAACGTACCCGTTATGATTTGGAAATGATGCGTGAAATGGGTTTCTGTTCAGGAATCGAAAACTATTCCCGTCATCTGTCATTACGTGAAGCGGGAGAAACACCTTATACGTTAATCGATTATTTCCCGGATGACTTCTTAATTGTTGCCGATGAAAGCCATGTAACACTTCCGCAAATAAGAGGGATGTATAACGGCGACCAAGCGAGAAAGAAAGTGCTGGTTGAGCACGGATTCCGTCTGCCATCCGCATTGGACAACCGTCCGCTCATGTTTGAAGAATTTGAAGAGCATGTGAACCAAGCAATTTACGTATCCGCTACTCCCGGGCCTTACGAAATTGAGCATACGCCTAAAATGGTGGAACAAATCATTCGTCCGACAGGCCTGCTCGATCCAATCATTGAAGTTCGTCCTATTGAAGGTCAAATCGATGATCTTCTGGATGAAATCAACATCCGTGCACAAAGAAATGAGCGAGTGCTCGTAACGACGCTTACTAAAAAAATGTCGGAAGACTTAACCGATTATTTGAAAGAAGCAGGAGTGAAAGTGAACTACCTGCACTCTGAAATTAAGACCCTGGAACGTATCGAAATCATTCGTGAACTTAGACTCGGCACGTATGACGTCTTAGTCGGCATTAACTTGTTGCGGGAAGGTTTGGATATACCTGAAGTATCACTAGTCACCATACTCGACGCGGACAAAGAAGGATTCCTGCGGTCGGAACGTGCATTGATTCAGACGATTGGCCGTGCTGCACGTAACTCTGAAGGCCGGGTTATTATGTATGCGGATCGATATACAGACTCTATGAACAAAGCCATTGATGAGACCCAGCGCCGCCGTGAAATTCAGATGGCGTATAACGAAGAACACAATATCACGCCTAAAACCATTCAAAAAGGAATTCGTGATGTCATTCGCGCAACACAAGCAGCCGATGAATCTCTGTCCTTTGTCGATAAAGTAACAGAAGGTAAGAAACTCACGAAAGAAGAAAAGGCTACATTACTCGCATCGCTTGAAAAAGAAATGAAAGACTCTGCAAAAGCGCTCGACTTTGAACGTGCTGCAGAACTGCGCGATACAATCTTGGAATTGAAAGCAGAAAGGTGAGGAAGTATGAAAAATACTGAACTTTATATTCAAGGCGCACGTGCGCATAACTTGAAAAACATTAACGTCACGATTCCGCGGGATCAGTTAGTCGTGATGACTGGGCTTTCCGGATCCGGAAAATCCTCGCTTGCTTTTGACACAATCTATGCAGAAGGACAGCGGCGCTACGTAGAGTCGCTTTCCTCCTATGCGCGCCAATTCTTAGGACAGATGGATAAACCAGACGTCGATTTAATAGAAGGCCTTTCTCCTGCAATTTCAATAGACCAGAAAACGACGAGTAAAAATCCGCGCTCTACTGTAGGAACAGTAACGGAAGTTTACGACTATTTACGTTTGTTATACGCAAGAGTCGGCAAACCGATTTGTCCGAATCATGGTATTGAAATCACTTCACAGACAGTCGAGCAGATGACAGACCGTGTTCTTGAACTGGAAGACCGTACGCGCATTCAAATTCTAGCTCCCATCATTTCTGGCCGTAAAGGAACTCACGTGAAATTACTAGAAGATTTGAAGAAACAAGGATACGTAAGAGTGCGTATTGACGGGGAGACATTCGATTTAGATGATAATATCGAACTTAACAAAAATAAGAAACACAATATTGAAGTGGTTGTTGACCGGGTCGTTATTAAAGAAGGCATTGCTGGCCGATTAAGTGATTCACTTGAAGCAGCACTTCGTCTAGCTGAAGGTACTGCACTTGTCGATGTCATTGACGGAGAAGAACTGTTGTTTAGTGAACATCATGCATGTCCAATTTGTGGATTTTCAATCGGTGAACTAGAACCTCGGATGTTTTCGTTCAACAGTCCGTTTGGTGCATGTCCTGACTGCGATGGTCTTGGAGTGAAATTGGAAGTGGATCCTGATCTCGTCATCCCGGACCCGTCCCTTTCATTAAAAGACGATGCGATCGTTCCGTGGATTCCGACAAGTTCCCAATATTACCCGGAACTCTTGAAAACCGTTGCGAAGCATTACGACATTTCAATGGATTGTCCCGTCAACGAATTAGCGACAGAGGACCTAAACAAAATACTCCATGGTTCCCAAGATGACAAAATCAGATTCCGTTATACAAACGAATTCGGACAAACACGCGATAATGCCATTTACTTTGAAGGAGTCTTGTCCAATGTTGAGCGTCGCTTCAGAGAAACCTCTTCTGATTATGTACGCGAGCAAATGGAGAAATATATGGCACAGCGACCATGTCCATCATGTGACGGGTACCGTTTAAAGCCAGAATCACTTGCTGTGAAAGTAGACGGGATTCATATAGGGCAAGTTACAGAAAAATCGATTGTCGAAGCACGGACGTTTTTTGACAGCTTAACTCTCTCGGAAAAAGATGCGCAAATCGCAGAACTGATTCTTCGTGAAATTAATGAACGACTTGGATTCCTAGTAAACGTGGGTCTTGATTACTTAACACTTTCGCGATCAGCAGGAACGTTGTCAGGCGGGGAAGCCCAGCGGATTCGGCTTGCTACACAAATCGGTTCCCGCTTAACAGGCGTACTCTATATTTTGGATGAACCGTCGATCGGACTTCATCAGCGGGATAATGACCGGCTTATTAATACATTGAAAAGCATGCGCGATATAGGAAATACACTCATTGTCGTCGAGCACGATGAAGATACGATGATGGAAGCAGACTATCTAATTGATATCGGACCTGGTGCAGGTGTAGCCGGCGGTGAAATCGTCTCGGCTGGAACACCGCAAGAAGTGATGGATGATCCTAATTCACTTACCGGCCAATATTTAAGCGGGAAACGTTACATCCCATTGCCAATCGAACGGCGCAAACCGGACGGCCGTAAAGTGTCAATTAAAGGTGCTTCTGAAAACAATCTTAAAAAAGTGAATGTCGATTTTCCGTTAGGGCAGTTCATAGCGGTCACGGGTGTTTCAGGTTCAGGTAAGAGTACACTTATTAACAATGTTCTCCATAAAATTTTAGCTCAAAAGTTAAATCGCGCGAAACAACGGCCAGGGACGTATAAAAGCGTAGAAGGATTGGAAGAATTGGAAAAGGTCATCGAAATTGACCAATCCCCAATTGGCCGTACACCGCGTTCCAATCCTGCAACTTACACAGGGGTGTTCGATGATGTCCGTGATGTCTTTGCGATGACAAACGAAGCTAAAGTCCGCGGATACAAAAAAGGACGCTTCAGTTTTAACGTAAAAGGCGGACGCTGCGAAGCGTGCCGCGGAGATGGAATTCTAAAAATAGAAATGCACTTCCTTCCTGACGTCTATGTACCTTGTGATGTCTGTCACGGTAAACGATATAACCGGGAAACTTTAGAAGTGACGTATAAAGGGAAAAACATTGCGGATGTATTAGAGATGACTGCAGAGACGGCTTCAGAGTTTTTCGAAAACATTCCTAAAATCCAACGTAAACTTCAAACGATTGTGGATGTAGGTCTTGGTTATGTTCAATTAGGACAGCCCGCGACAACTTTGTCGGGCGGGGAAGCACAGCGGGTGAAATTGGCTTCTGAACTTCATAAACGTTCAAATGGGAAGTCGTTCTATATTTTAGATGAGCCGACTACAGGGCTTCATGTCCATGATATCGCGAAGTTATTGAAAGTATTGGAACGACTTGTCGACTCAGGGAATACAGTTCTCGTCATTGAGCACAATTTGGATGTCATCAAAACCGTCGATCATATCATTGACTTAGGACCTGAGGGCGGTGACAAAGGCGGCCAAATTATCGCAACGGGTACACCTGAACAAGTCGCAGAAAACAAAAAGTCGTACACAGGAATGTATTTGAAACCGATTTTAGAACGGGATCGCAAAAGAATGACGGATCGACTGGAACAAGCAGAAAATCCAGTCACATGAAACTTTTTCCTATCGCAGTCGTATAGATAGTAAGGGAACGAGCATCACCAGTCCACTAAGGAGGCGGAGAAAATGCAAAACGAACGAAAACGCATTTTAACTATGCTTGAAAACGGAACGATATCTACTGACGAGGCCCTCACATTACTAGAAGCATTATCGCAATCAGATTCTGCAGCCAAGCCTGCAAGTGTTCAAACGGAACAGTCGAAGGAAAAAGAGAGCCCGGCATCAGAGGAAGAAAAAACTGAGCAAGAGGATCCTTTTAAAAAGCAGAAAAACTCTTCTGAAGACCAGTCAACTAAATATGGAAAAACCAGTGCCTCTGCTGAAGAATTTATGGAGGATCTCCGTAAAGACTTAACCAGTGTGGGGGATCAGTTTATGCAGTTCATGCAAAGTGCAGTACAGAAAGTAAAACAGTTTGATATGGATAACCCTTTCGGTGCTGCTGTTAAGTTTGAGCATAGTGAACAAAAAGACGGAAAAGATATTGAAGAACTGATTTTGGATATCGATAATGGAAAATTGTCGATTGTTCCGGGTGATAGTGAAGAAGTTTCAGCTGCGTTCTCTGTGAAAACTTTTACATCTAATTCTGAAGAAGAGGCGAAGAAGGATTTCGTTGAGAAACTCATTTTTGTAGCAGATGACAAAACACTTAGAATTTCAAGCAACTCAAAAACGATACAAGTCAATACGGTGCTAACCGTTCCTAAAAAAGTGTACCGTAAAATTTCAGTTCGATTGCTGAATGGCGGACTTGAAGTGCGCAATTTGGAAACTGACGTACTGCGTGTAAAGACTGCAAACGGTAAGGTCAATGCAAGTTATGTGAATTCAAAAGAAGCAGAGATTGAAACACTGAATGGTGAAATTCGTCTGTTAAGTTTTGATGCGGTTAAACTCGATGCTCAAACGATGAATGGGCTGATCTACATCGATGGTAAAGTAAAAGAAGCAGAAGCACGAACGCTTAACGGACCAATTTCTGTTACTTCTAAGCACGATAAGCCTGAAAAACTCGAAGCCAAAAGTGTTGGCGGTAATATAGAATTGTATGTACCGAGTACTCATTCTTTGGTGGGAAGCGTTACGTCTACGATTGGCAGTCTCAGCTTGAAGCTGCCCGATGTGGAGAAAACATCCAACCAAGATCAGCTGTTACATCGTTCTATCAACTTTAAAAAAGAGGTTCAGGATTCTCCATCCGATCTACATGTATTTGCTGAATCTAAAACAGGTTCAGTACTTGTTTGCTACACACCTGAACAGCATGAGTAACTAACAAATCCACCTTCTCTCACCATTTCCGAGAGAAGGTTTTTTTGAATTCAGCTGCCAACTGAACTTTCACAATAAAATACATATGCAAAATAGCATTCAAATTCATGCTTACAATGGTAGAATGATGCATAGACATTAAATGAATATGGAGGTGACTGTCAGATGAGCGAAGTCACTGTAAAAGATATGCAGGATCGATTTGGCTTGGAGCTGCTCGTTGGTGAAGTGGGGATTGACAGAACGATAGAGTTAAGTGATATATCCCGTCCAGGACTTGAAATGGCAGGGTATTTCGATTTTTATCCTAGAACACGCATACAGCTTTTAGGGAAAACCGAAATTTCCTTTTTCGAAATGTTACCTGAAGCCCATCGCATCGAGCGTATGAATTTGTTGTGTACCCCGGAAACACCAGCTTTTGTTTTGGCTCATGGTGTAACTTTACCGCCTGAACTGGAAACAGCTGCAGAACGAATGGGCATCGCTGTGTTAAGTTCAGACGTTCCGACAACGCGGTTGTCAGGAATGATCACTAATTTCTTAGCAGGGCGGCTTGCTCCAATGGAAACACTTCATGGTGTTCTGGTAGATGTTTATGGAATTGGTGTACTGATTACAGGCAAAAGCGGAGTGGGTAAAAGTGAAACAGCGCTGGAACTCGTTAAACGCGGGCACCGCTTAATTGCAGATGATTCTGTAGAAATTCGTGAAGTCGCCAAAAACATCTTGATCGGCAGTCCGCCGCCGCTTCTGCAGCACATGCTTGAAATTCGCGGAGTCGGGATTATTGATATTATGACGTTGTTTGGTGCAAGCTCTGTAAAAGACGATAAACGGATAGTGCTTGTCATTGAACTTGAGTTATGGGATCCAGATAAGATGTACGATCGATTAGGTGTCGATGAAGACACGTTGAAGATCATGGATTCTGAAGTGACTAAATTAGTAGTTCCAGTTCGGCCGGGGCGTAATTTGTCCGTGATTATCGAAGTGGCTGCGATGGATTATCGATTAAAGTCGTTAGGTATCAATGCGGCTGAAGAATTTACAAACAAGCTGGACGCGGTCATTAGTGAGAAGTCGGCTGCGGCAGAAGAGAAGGGGATTAATCGGTAAATGAACACATTATTAGCGATCGATCCTGTTGCGTTTTCATTCGGTACTTTCGAAGTCCGCTGGTATGGAATTTTAATTGCAACCGGGATTGTTTTAGCCTTTTTGCTTGTGCAAAAAGAAATGGTGAAACAAAACATGCATCCCGATTTGCTCACAGATATGCTGATTTGGGCGGTGCCCATTTCCATTATTTCTGCAAGGATCTATTACGTTATCTTTTCCTGGGATTTCTACAAAGACCATCCTTCAGAAATCATTAAAATCTGGGAAGGCGGAATCGCGATCCATGGTGCCTTAATTGGAGCGATTATTACGGCGGTTATCTTTACAAAAAAACGCGGAGTCTCATTTTGGAAAGTCGCGGATATTACAGCACCCGGACTGCTCATTGGCCAAATTATTGGACGTTGGGGCAACTTTATGAATCAGGAAGCTCATGGCGGGCCGGTTTCACAAGCGTTTCTTGACAACACCATCATTCCTGATTGGATTATGAACCAAATGACAATCGAGGGTATCACATATCACCCGACGTTTCTCTATGAATCATTGTGGAATTTAGTCGGTCTTGCAATTATCTTGCTCTTGCGGCGTGTAAATTTAAAACGCGGCGAAATCTTTTTCTTCTATATAACATGGTATTCCATTGGACGCTTCTTCATAGAAGGAATGCGGACAGACAGTTTGTACGGCGGCGGTCTCCGTGCTGCTCAAGTTGTATCGATTATCGGAGTGCTGATTGGATTGGGGTTACTGATTTATCGTAGATTCATCGTGAAGACGGATGTGAGGTACAATGACAAATAACACGCAGACCTCTACGTTGCGTAACGGCTTAGGCGCGGGTTTGAAGACGACTTGGTCACTGGGAAAAATCATTTTTCCTATTACGATTCTCGTTGTCATTTTGCAGCATACGCCTATCTTACCTTGGATTGTAAAACTTGTTTCGCCTTTCATGAATTTGTTCGGGTTGAGCGGCGAAGCCGCAATTCCGCTCGTGTTAGGAAACGCATTGAATTTGTATGCAGGAATTGCAGGAATCTTATCACTCGATTTGACAGTGAAGGAAGTATTCATCATCGCGGTCATGTTGAGTTTTGCACACAACTTGTTCATCGAGACGGGGGTCGCATTGAAAGTCGGTGTCAAATTGTGGATTGTCCTCGTCGTACGATTTGGGCTTGCTGCCATTTCTGGTATTGTTATTAATCTCGTATGGCGCGGTGGCGGAGAAATCGCCAAGTATGGAATTGCCCCTGAAACGACAGTGGTTCCAAGTGGCTGGCTTGAAATTTTCTTATTAGGATTACAAAAAGCATCTTTTGGCGTCTTGCAGCTTGCTCTTATCGTCATTCCACTCATGATCCTTGTTCAATTTTTGAAAGATCGAAAATACCTTGAAAAGTTCTCTGCCAAATTTGCACCTGTTACGAAACTGATTGGTGTCCAACCGAATGCGTCGTTAACACTCGTTGCCGGTCTCGTCATCGGGCTTGCATATGGTGCTGGTGTGATGATTCAAGCGGTGCAAGAAGATGGCGTCAGCAAACGGGACGCGACACTGTCATTCATCTTCCTGGTAGCCTGTCACGCGGTCATTGAGGATACGTTATTATTTGTTCCATTAGGAATACCTATATGGCCGCTCTTACTAATCCGTGTCGTTACAGCATTTGTACTTACAATAGCAGTCGCATTTTTCTGGCGGCATAAACTAAATGAAAAACTGGAAAAGGAGGCGACCGTGACAAATGGCTAACAAAATTACAACAATTCTTTTTGACTTGGACGGCACATTACTAGATACAAATGAGCTGATCCTCCAATCGTTTGAGCAATTGCTCGGCAAACATTACCCAGGACGGTACCAGCGGGCTGACATTTTACCCTTTTTAGGACCAACGTTGGCTGAAACGTTTAACGGGATGGATCCTGCTAAAACTGAAATGATGATCGCAGAATACCGTGATTGGAATATGGCCAACCATGACCAGCTCGTTACCGAGTTTGACGGTGTCACAGAGACGTTAACTCGTTTGAAAGATTTAGGCATCCGAATGGCAGTTGTGTCCACTAAGCGGAATGATATGGTTCAAAAAGGGCTAGATTTACTCCAACTATCGGACCTATTTGAAACGATTGTCGGGTTAGATGATGTTCAACATCCCAAACCAGATCCCGAACCCTTACTCCTTGCAATGAAACGGCTGAACGTTCAAAAAGAAGAAGTATTAATGGTTGGAGATAACTTTCACGACATCCAAGGCGGGAAAAATGCGGGAGTCCTGACAGCTGGTGTTGCTTGGTCTTTAAAAGGGGAAGAATTTCTTTCGACTTTTAATCCAGACTACATGCTGAAGCATATAACGGATTTATACGAAATTATTGGTGTAGCAGTCAAATGAGAAAAACAGATCGTTTTCCAGTGAAAAAAAAGGGGAACTCGCTTTGGAATTTGTATAGCTCGGTTTCGTTTTCAAAAGTAGCTAAAAATTTCGTCGTCATTCAAATCGGACGATACACGCCGTTTTTTAGAATGAAAAATTGGCTATATCGAACATTCCTGCACATGGAAGTCGGCCATACAACAGCATTTGCACTAATGGTATTTCCTGATGTCATGTTCCCCGAAAGAATAAAAGTCGGCAACAATACAATCATTGGATTTAACTCGACAATATTGGCTCATGAGTACTTGATAGACGAGTATCGAATCGGGGATGTTGTGATCGGCGATGAAGTGATGATTGGTGCGAACTCCACTATTCTTCCAGGAGTGACAATAGGCGATGGCGCTGTTGTTTCTGCTGCATCCCTGGTCAATATGGATATTCCAAAAGGAGCTTTCGCAGGAGGCAATCCGGTTCGGATTATATACACAGCTGAACAGCGTGCCGCGCGAAGAGAAAACAATCTAAAGGTTTAACGTTGTACAAAAGAAGTTATGGTATACTGTAGACATATTGCAAGAAGGTGCGCCCCTCGCGTTCCTTCTTGTTTTTTCGGAGGAATCTGTTTGGATAAAAACGAGCACAACAAAAACAATAATATTATTTCATTTGTCCCAGACGGCGATTTTTATTTTGAGCGCGCACTTGCGGAAATACAGAAAGATCAGTTTCCAGAAGCACTCAAATACTTGAAACGTGCGGTGGAGCTTAATCCCGAAGATCATCAAATTGTTATGCAATACGGCATTATGGTGATGGAAGAAGGACGTTTTGAAGAAGCACTTGACTTACTTATACAAGCATATGAGTTGGAGCCGACAGATCGAGATGTGATTTTCTATCTTGCAGAAATTCATGCACACCTAGGTTTGTTGCGAGAGGCAAAACTGTTTGCTGAGAAGTATATCGGTATGGCACCGGAGGGTGAACTATCGGAAGAAGCAAAAGAAATCATCGAGTTTGCAGAGCAAGAAGCTGCATTTATGGCAGAAGAAGGACCTGAAGATGAGGAAGTTCATCTTTTACAGGAAAAAGCAAGACGTTTAATGGAATCTGGGGAATTCGACAAAGCCGTAACAGTTCTTGAGGATATCGTTGTCGACTACCCAGAATCCTGGACGTCTTTTAACAATCTTGCACTCGCTTATTTTTACAGAGGTGAAACGACGGATGCGAGACAACTGTTATATGACGTCCTGAAAGCAGACCAAGGCAATGTGCATGCACTATGTAATCTTGCTGTGTTTTACTACTATGAAGGCGATCAGGAAAAGTTGAAACCCCTAATTGAGTTACTTGTGAAAATCCGGCCTTATCAGTTTGAAAACCGCTATAAACTGGGAGCTACTTTTGCATTGATAGGGAATCATAAGGAAGCGTATCATTGGCTGCGAAGCATCCAAAAGAAAGGGTTCGAAGGAGATGCCGGTTTCTTCTTCTGGCTTTCTCATGCGGCGTTCTTTTCTGGTCATCGAAAACAAGCTGAAGATGCATTCAGCCGACTCGTTGAAATTGATCCTTCAAAAGCTGGACTCGAACCTTGGCTTGAAACGGATTCCGAGTTGGAATTGGATACTTCCGCGTATACGCAAGACAAACAATTTATACTCGACAAAATTGGGAATGAGTACGGGAGTGAAAGGATGTTTGGCTTCTTCTTACTTGGTAAGTCGATTCATAAACAAGAAATCATTGCCCATCCTGCTTACATCGATGTCGAGAAACTGAATGATCTGGAAAAGCTTGTACTCGCTGCAAGTTTAGATTATAGCCTAGTGGAAGAAACCGCTGCAGATAAGGCGTTTAATCGGGCGATTGAAGCGACTGGACTCCTTTATGATCAGCATAAGCCATTGGATCAGCAAGGAACCCATCTGTTCCAAATGTGGTTTTCGTTATTCGAAGCAGGGTTCAGTAAACAGTATCGCTTTAAAAATCCAAAGGCCATTGCAGCAGCGGCGGACTATATGTTTCAATCATCACGTACTAAAGGGATTACTAAGACTAAACTCGCCGCAACTTACGGCATTAGTCCAGCTACCCTGACCAAGTACGTAAGTGAGTTGTTTGAGCTCTTGCCGAACTTCTCATAAGCTCTTGCAAAAAGTAGGCAGATAAGTTGATGGATGTTCTAAAAACTTATACGATTTGTACAGAACAAGAGTTATTTAGAGGAGGAACTACAATGTCAGCTGAAACAATCTATGACGTGTTAATTATCGGAGCAGGACCTGCTGGAATGACAGCCGCGGTTTATACAGCTCGCGCAAATATGTCGACGCTTATGCTAGAGCGTGGAGTTCCAGGCGGCCAGATGGCGAGCACGGAAGAAATCGAAAACTATCCTGGATTCGAATCTATCCTCGGACCAGACTTGTCCACTAAAATGTTTGATCATGCAAAGCGTTTCGGTGCTGAATACGCTTACGGTGATGTTAAAGAAATTATTGATGGCAAAGAATATAAAACAGTCGTTGCAGGCGGCAAAGAATACAAAGCCCGTTCGATTATTATTACAACGGGTGCGGAATACCGTAAGATGGGGATTCCTGGTGAAGCAGAACTTACAGGCCGCGGAGTAAGTTATTGCGCAGTTTGTGATGGTGCATTCTTTAAAAACAAAGAAATCATTGTAATCGGCGGCGGAGACTCTGCAGTTGAAGAAGGAACGTACTTAACACGTTTTGCAAGCAAAGTAACGATTATTCACCGTCGCGATGAGCTGCGCGCACAAAAAATTGTGCAAGAGCGCGCATTTGCAAACGACAAGATTGACTTTGTCTGGAATACAACAGTTAAAGAAGTCCACGGTAAAGACGGTAAAATCGATTCAGTCACTTTAGTATCGACTGAAGATGGTTCAGAGCGTGAGCATAAAACTGAAGGTATGTTTATATACATCGGTTTAGATCCAATCACCGCTCCATTCGAAAACTTAGGTATCTTGGATGAAAATGGATACATTAAAACAAACGAAGTGATGGAGACAGAGATTCCTGGAATCTATGCAGCGGGCGATGTACGTGAAAAACTATTGCGACAAGTCGTAACAGCAACAGGCGACGGAAGTATCGCAGCACAATCTTGTCAGAAATACGTTGAAGAGTTGAATGATTCCCTCGAAGCAAAAGTTTGAGTTAGGGATGTTTCCTTAATACAACTTTAACAATTCTGTAACGCTCCTGAAATAGTTATCGGTTATACTAAGAGTGTTGATTGACCCCCTATTTTTAAATAACCTTTTAGGCTGCCGGAGAGAACCATGCCGGCAGCTTCTTTTTGTGTCGTTTTCCGAGGAAATCGATTATACTTATTACTATGTGTAGAAAAAGAAGTGAGGCAATGCTTATGCAAAGAATCGTAAACCTACTCGTCATGAAAGACGGAAAAGTGCTATTATTAAAAAAACCGCGTCGAGGCTGGTACGTCGCTCCCGGAGGAAAAATGGATCCCGGGGAGTCGATTATGGAAACAGCAGTCCGCGAATTCACAGAAGAAACGGGCGCAAGACCTGTAAAGCCACATCTTAAAGGTGCTTTTACAATGGTCATTCGAAATGGTGAAGATGTTGTCAATGAATGGATGTTATATACATTTGTCGCACATGACTTAACTGGAACTCCAATGGAACATACGGTGGAAGGGGAGCTTGAATGGCATCCTGTTGAGGCGTTAAAAACGTTACCTATGGCAGAAGGAGACCGTACTAATTTGCTGTTTGCCGTATCGAATCCCGGAATTCAGTATGGAACATTTACGTATACAGAGGACTTTGAACTGCTAGATGAAAAAATTCAAAACTCAATGGAAGGTGAATGAACCAATGGGGATCGACACACAATCTGAAGGTCAAGAACTGGTAATCATTACAGGAATGTCTGGTGCAGGGAAATCAGTAGCAATGCAAAGTTTTGAAGACATGGGCTACTATTGTATCGATAATTTGCCGCCTGAATTACTCGTGACATTTCTAGACTTAATGTTGAAATCCGAAAACAAGAAATCTAAAATTGCTGCGGTTATTGATACACGCGGCGGTGGATTATTTGATGCTCTTCTCGATGCGATTGATAATTTAACACGAATGGACAACGTATCGACTCGAATTCTTTTCTTGGAAGCAGATGACGAAACACTTGTCAGCCGTTATAAAGAGACAAGACGATCTCATCCGCTTGCGAATGGCCGACAGCCGCTTACAGGGATTCAGAAAGAACGCGGCTTGCTGAGCGATGTAAAAGGAAGAGCGCGCTCGATCTTTAATACGTCGACCATGAAGCCTAAAGAACTGAGAGATAAAATCATTTCGGAGTTTTCTGTTGGCGAAGGAGAAAACTTCACGCTTAACTTTATATCCTTCGGGTTTAAACACGGTATGCCAATCGATGCGGATGTTGTATTTGATATTCGTTTCTTACCAAACCCTTACTACATTGAAGCGATGCGGCCGCAAACCGGTCTGGATCAGGAAGTGTATGAGTATGTGCTGAAATGGGAAGATACCCAAACTTTGATTGCTAAACTGACAGATCTCTTCAAATTTTTGATACCTCAATATAAAAACGAAGGTAAATCCCAAGTAGTCATTGCATTTGGCTGTACGGGCGGACAGCATCGTTCCGTTACTCTTGCAGAATACTTCGGCAATCTTTTTAAAGAGGAGTACACAACATATGTGACTCATCAGCACATTGAAAAAAGAAAGGGCTGACGCTATGACAACTTCAAATGACCGCAAAAAGATTGTGGTGTTTGGAGGCGGTACTGGTTTGTCGACATTGCTTCGCGGGTTGAAAAACTACCCTGTCGACTTAACTGCTGTTGTGACAGTTGCAGATGATGGAGGAAGTTCTGGGAGGTTGTTGGATCAATATGATATCCCGCCTCCCGGTGATGTCCGAAAGGTGATGGCAGCGCTTTCAGATGTCGAACCGCTCATCGAGCAGCTTTTCCAGTATCGTTTTACAACTCAGGATGATCTCCATGGACATTCCCTCGGGAACTTGATGCTTGCGGCCATGACGGACATTACAGGCGATTTCGCCAGTGCTGTCAAAAAAATGGGGCAAGTGTTAAACATAAAAGGAAAAGTTCTTCCCGCAGCAAATCAACGCATCACGTTGCACGCAGAACTCGATGATGGAACGATCGTCACGGGTGAATCTAAGATTCCGATGTATGCCCGTAAAATTAGCCAAGTATATTTGTCTCCTTCAGATGTAGAACCATTGCCAGAGACGCTGAATGCAATTCAACAAGCGGATCTGATCATTATCGGACCAGGCAGTTTGTATACGAGTATTTTACCTTCTTTACTTGTTCAAGGCATTCGAAATGCCGTGCTTAAGAGTGACGCACGTAAAGTATATGTGGGCAACCTGACTACCCAAAGAGGGGAAACGTTCCGTTATACAGCATCGGAACACGTCGGTGCACTGTATGATCACGTAGGAGAACCATTTTTAGATGCAGTTCTTTTAAATAGTTCAGACATCATGCCGCTACTGTCCGCTGCAGGTCAGACAGTGACATCTTGGCCAGTGGAGCGGGATCTGGAAGAATTACAAAAGATGGTTCCGCAAATTTGGCAGGAAGACATTGCACTTGCAGAGAATGAGCGAGTTTTACACGACGCAGAAAAAGTAGCGGAATGGTTCGTGAACTACATAACAGACGAATCGAATAATAAGTAGACGTGCTCGTCACCGAGAAGGAGGAGACATCATGTCTTTCGCATCAGAAACAAAAAAAGAACTGACACAGATTGAGGCAGATGACTGCTGTACTAAAGCGGAAGTTGCAGCATTCATCCGCATGAATGGGGTTTTATCGTTTTCCAACAAAGCGATTAGTTTAGACGTTCAAACAGAAAATGCCGCAATTGCAAGACGGTTATATTCAAACTTGAAAAAGCTTTATAAATACAAAGTTGAATTGCTCGTTCGCCGAAAAATGCGTTTGAAAAAAAATAACGTGTACATTTGCCGGATTCGAGAAGGAGCACAGCAATTATTAGATGACTTGGACATCCTGACGAATACGTTTCAATCGAAACAAACAATCTCTAAAGAAATCATTCCAAATGATTGTTGTAAGAGAGCGTATTTGCGCGGGGCATTTCTAGCGGGCGGATCCGTCAACAATCCAGAGACCTCTTCGTATCATTTAGAGGTATTTTCACTCTATGCGGAACACTCAGATGCAATTGTCGAACTCATGAACGATTTCCAGTTGAATGCAAAATCGATTGAACGGAAAAAAGGCTTTGTCGCCTATTTGAAAGAAGCAGAGAAAATTGCGGATTTCCTGAGTATCATAGGAGCACACGTTGCGTTGATGAAATTCGAAGACATTCGTATTGTCCGAGATATGAGAAACAGTGTGAATCGTCTTGTAAACTGTGAAACAGCCAATTTAAATAAAACAATAGGTGCTGCCCAGAGGCAAGTGGAAAACATCAAACTGATTCAGTCAACAATCGGTCTTGAAACGTTGCCAGATCGACTGCAAGAAATCGCACATTTACGTGTAGAGCATCAAGATGTAACACTTAAAGAACTGGGAGAAATGTTATCCGGAGGACCAGTCAGTAAATCAGGGGTCAATCATCGCCTGCGTAAAATTGGCGAGATTGCAGAAAAAGTCAGAGTCGGCGGAATTACTACATGAAGAGGGGAGATAAATGAAATGATCGAGAAAACAGCAGAAGTAAAAATTAAGCCTGGCTTACAAGCAAGACAGGCAGCACTTTTTGTGCAAGAAGCGAATCGATATACATCGGACTTATATGTAAAGCGGGAACAGCGTCAAGTAAATGCAAAAAGTATTATGGGCGTCATGAGTTTAGCGATTGCTCAAGGCAGCACCGTGACTCTAGTTGCCGATGGTGGAGACGAACAGCAAGCTGTGGATGCGTTAGCCGCTTTTGTACACGGAGAACATCAGTGAACAAAAAAACGTCCCGGTTAACGGGACGCTGCGGATCTGACTTATTTAGTTTCTTCGGATTCTCTCATATCACTGCGAGTGATGATATGATCGATTAATCCATATTCTTTCGCACGTTCAGCAGTCATGAAGTTATCACGGTCTGTATCTTTTTCGATGACTTCAATTGGCTGTCCTGTACGTTCTGAAAGGATTTGGTTAAGCTTTTCACGGATGAATAGAATGTGTTTTGCTGCGATTTCAATTTCAGTTGCCTGACCTTGAGCACCGCCAAGTGGCTGGTGAATCATGACTTCAGCGTTAGGAAGTGCATAGCGTTTTCCTTTTGTACCCGCTGCAAGTAGGAATGAACCCATTGAAGCAGCCATACCGATACAGATGGTTTGGATGTTCGGCTTAATGTATTGCATCGTATCGTAAATCGCCATACCTGCTGTAATACTTCCGCCTGGGCTGTTAATGTAGATTGAGATGTCTTTGTCTGGATCTTCAGACTCAAGGAAGAGCAGCTGCGCAACAATTGAGTTTGCCACGTTATCGTCAATTGCGCTGCCAAGCATGATGATCCGGTCTTTTAGCAAGCGAGAGTAAATATCATACGCACGCTCTCCACGGTTTGTTGTTTCAATAACTGTAGGAATTAAGTTCATCTTTTGTTCCTCCCTTTAATGGTTGAAATAGTCGTATGTTGAGTCGCTGTTTTCGCTCAACCATGACTTTATCATACAGAGTATGGTCAACTAAGGTCAAATATAACGCTTTAAAAATTTTTGTTGCTTTTGGATATCCCAGCACGTATACTATAACTTGTCCGCTAAAGAACTAAAGGACGGAAAACGCCCTCGTGGTGCAATGGATAGCACGCAAGCCTCCGAAGCTTGAAATGTGGGTTCGACTCCCGCCGAGGGCATACTTTAAACTCACTTCACTGAATGTAATTCATTCAGTGAAGTGAGTTTTTTTCGTTTAAAAGAAACTTTTTCGATGCAGCTGCGTATAAAGAATAAGCGAGAACGTTTTGAGCGTGTTCGTTTCAGGGTAAACTTCTGAAAGTGAAGAAGAACTATAAAATTTCAAGGAGGCGGAGAGTGTTGAAAAAACTATTGGGACCGATAGCGGTTGTAGTTGGTATTATCGTCGTATTGGCACTAATTTTTGTGCCGAGTTATAACAAGTTTGTTACTTCTGAAGAAAATGTGGACCAAGCGTATTCTCAGATTGAAACACAGTTGCAGCGAAGAGTGGATCTCATTCCGAACTTAGTGAATACCGTGAAAGGCTTTGCGAAACAGGAGAAAGAGGTCATTGCACAAGTGACTGAGGCGCGTTCAAAACTAGCAGGAGCTAAAGGTCCGGAGGAACAAGCTGCTGCAGACTCTGAACTTTCTGGCGCGTTAAGCAGATTGTTAGTCGTTGTGGAGAACTATCCTGATTTAAAGAGTAACGAACAATTTACACAGCTTATGGATGAATTAGCAGGTACTGAAAACCGTATTGCGGTAGCACGTAAAGATTATAATGGCGAGGTCGCTTCTTATAACAAATCTGTGAAGCGTTTCCCGGGCAAACTCGTTGCATCGATTTTTGGGTTTGACGAAAAAGAATACTTCAAAGCTGAAGCTGGAGCTGAAACAGCGCCAGATGTCGACTTCGGAGAAGATGAGTAATGAAAAAGACAGCTGTCCGGGCATTTGCCCTGCTTGGCATGCTTCTCGTATTGTTAACAGTGGTTCAACCTGTAGTTCAAGCGAAAGTGGATGTTATTCAAGATGAATCCGGCATTTTGTCTTCGAGTCAAAGAGAAGAATTAACGGATTATGGAACACGGCTCTATAGCGCTACTGGTGCTGAGTTTGCCGTATTGATCGTCCCATCAACTGAAGGAAGACCTCTAGAAGAGTTTTCTTTAAATAAATTGCGCGAATTTCAACTTGGCGACAAGAAAGAAAATAATGGGGCATTATTAGTTGTAACGACTGATCCGGATGAAGATGGTAAACGTCACATTCGTTTGGAAGTTGGTTATGGCTTAGAAGGCGCACTTCCTGACGGTAAAGTAGGTAGAATTATTGATGAAGTAGCGATGCCCTATATGCAAAACGGGGAACCTGGTCAAGGTGTATTCGAAATGTACAAAGTTGTGTATAACGAAATTGCAAAAGAATACGGCATGGAAGGTTCTGAATTACCCGTAGCAACATTTGAAGGAGACAACAGTGATGATGGCGGTGGGTTCCCTATCGTCCCAATCATTGTGATTGGATTCATTCTCATCCAAATCTTCTTTAACTCTGGAAGAGGCGGCGGTTCAGGCGGCTCCGGAGGATCAGGCGGCCGGCGAGGCGGCGGACCATTCATCTTCCCAGGATCATTCGGAGGCGGTTCCGGAGGTTCAGGCGGCGGTGGAGGATTCGG
This sequence comes from Sporosarcina aquimarina, assembly GCF_033253705.1. Taxonomy (GTDB): domain Bacteria; phylum Bacillota; class Bacilli; order Bacillales_A; family Planococcaceae; genus Sporosarcina; species Sporosarcina aquimarina. The sequence goes on along the minus strand of NZ_JAUBDH010000009.1, from coordinate 62,266 downwards.
CGGCTTTGGCGGCGGAGGTTCCGGAGGCGGCGGAGGCGCAGGCCGAAGCTGGTAACAGTGAATGATCAACGCAGCAGTAATTGTTGCGTTGATCATTTTTTCAATTTACACTACAAAGTAATGGAGGGATTGTGATGCACGTACTTTTTTATACAAAACCAGGCTGCAGCCTGTGTGATGAAGCTGAACAGATGATGGAACTTATTAAAGAAGACTATCCCTTAACGTGGACGGCCGTTAATATCGAGGAGAATGACGCGAAACACGAACAGTATGTGTTCATGATTCCTGTAGTGGAAAAGGACAATAAAGTATTGTGTTCAGGTGTAATTAGTTATGTGGATCTCGCTTTACTTTTTGAATCCGATGTTTAATATTGAATAAAGCGGGAATAGTATGTATAATGATGGATATAAGTTAATATATTTTTTTGACTAATGTGGGACGTTTTTCAACCATTATGGTCAGATAATGTCCAGTAGATTAAGAGAGGGGGAGTTACACTGAAGCCGGTAATTGTTGAAGCACAAGAAAAGTTAGTTCCAGAAATGATGGCTGCCTTACAGCAGCGTTATCTTGTTTTAAAGCTCATTAAGACAACCGGTCCAATCGGAAGACGCCCCCTAGCTGAAACTGCCGGAATGTCTGAACGTGAAACAAGGTCTGTAATGGAAGCCCTTCGTAATCAGCAGCTGATCCGAGTTGCGAAAGAAGGTGCCACTGTAACGACCGAGGGAGAAAATGTTTTACACCATCTAGAACCGCTAATTGAATTGCAATATGGAAAGAATGTTCTAGCTAAACGTATTAAGGACTACTTTTCAATTCAAGCGGTGCACATTGTAAAAGGAAATAGCTCAGATCCCGGTGGTTCGAACGAATTACTTGGAACGGAAGCCGCTTCTGTATTTGCAAGCCGTATTGGGAACGGACGGATTGTAGCGGTAACTGGCGGCGGCACGATGGCTGCTATCCCGAGACACTTAAGCTGTTATCCCGGTGCAGAAGATACTTTGTTCATTCCGGCACGTGGCGGAGTGGGTGATGATATTGGGCAGCAGGCGAACGTCATCGCAGCTACGTTTGCACAAACGTGTAACTCATCGTACAAATCGCTGTATTATCCGGAATCACTCAGTGAAGAAGCACATACTGTCTTTTTGAAAGAGCCAACTGCAAGAAAAATGCTGGATTTGTATGAGAGTACAGATTGCTTACTGCATGGTATCGGTGATGCTCAAAAAATGGCAGCAATGCGTGATTCTGACGAAGACGAACAGCAAATGCTCGCATCCAAAGGAGCAAAAGGTGAAGCGTTCGGATATTACTTTAATGGTGCTGGCGAAATTGTTCATCGACTCAGAACCGTTGGGATTCAAACAAATCATTTGGAACGGATTCCGCTGATTTTAGCAGTTGCCGGCGGTTCTGAAAAAGCAGAAGCAATCCTCTCTTATTTGCGAGGGGCTGCGAAACAAACCGTGCTCATTACAGATGAAGGTGCAGCAAAAGAAATCGTTAGCCTGATTGAGAATGACTAACTAAACGTTTACATCGGTCTTGTTTTGGAAAGTTTCTAGAACAGACCGTCAATATAAGTTAAAAAACAAACATAACCTTGGAGGGATTTTACATGACTGTAAAAATGGCGATTAATGGATTTGGACGTATTGGACGTATTGTAATGCGAGACACTTTGGCACACGAAGAATTAGAAGTTGTAGCTGTAAACGATTTAACAGATGCACCGATGCTGGCACATTTGCTTAAATATGACTCTGTTCACGGAATCTTGGATGCGGATATCACTTCAGACGAAAACCATATTATTATTAATGGTAAAAAGATTCGCGTTTATGCTGAAAAAGACCCAGCTAACCTTCCATGGAAAGAGCTTGGAGTGGACATCGTCGTTGAAAGTACTGGCGTCTTCCGTGATGCAGCAGGCTTGCAAAAACATATCGATGCTGGAGCGAAAAAAGTTATCTTGTCAGCACCGGCTAAAGGCGATGTGAAAACACTTGTTATGGGTGTGAACGAAGAAGAATACGATGCTGCAACAGATCACTACGTATCGAATGCTTCATGTACAACAAACTGTCTAGCACCAGTCGTGAAAGTTTTGAACGAAAAATTCGGTGTTGAACGCGGTATGATGACAACTATTCACTCATACACAAATGATCAGCGTATTCTTGACCTTCCTCACGAAGACTACCGACGTGCTCGTGCTGCAGCAGAGTCAATGATTCCTACAACAACTGGAGCAGCATCTGCTGTAACTAAAGTTATTCCTGAATTGAAAGGGAAACTAGATGGAATGGCTGTACGTGTACCAACTCCTAACGTATCTCTTGTCGACTTCGTAACTGAGTTGAAAAAAGACGTAACTGTTGAAGAGGTAAACAAAGCGCTAAAAGAAGCATCTGAAAACGAACTAAAAGGATACTTGTTCTACACGGATCTTCCGCTTGTTTCTAAAGACTATAATGGCAACCAGGCTTCATCTACAGTTGATGGTCTGTCTACAATGGTCTTAGGAGATAACATGGTTAAAGTAATTAGCTGGTATGATAACGAACAAGGATATGCTGCACGTTGTATCGACCTTGCGTTGTTCATGAACAAAAAAGGACTATAAGAACCAAACGACCGCATATATCGGGCACATAAAATCTGGCTTATCGGATTGTGACCGATTATACTTAATAGATGGGCAGGAGGAGCGGCTTTGCCCGTTTCCTCCTTTTTTAACATAAACTTTTCTTTTAAGGAGTGCTTGTTCGCATGAATGCCAAAATGACGATGAAAGACTTAGATCTAAAAGGGAAACGTGTTTTCTGCCGGGTCGATTTCAATGTACCGATGGAAGATGGAAAAGTTTCGGACGATACACGGATTCGAGCTGCACTTCCAACGATTGAATACCTTTCAGAGCAAGGCGCAAAGGTAATTCTTGCGAGCCACCTGGGACGTCCAAAAGGTGAAGTCAAAGAAGACTCCCGCTTAACTGAGGCGGGGAAACGATTGGCTGAATTACTTGGGAAACCTGTTCAAAAGCTGGACGAGTCAACAGGCCCTCTCGTTGAACAACGTGTTTCTGAATTAGCTGATGGAGACATCCTATTACTTGAAAATGTGCGTTTCCATGCTGGTGAGGAGAAAAACGATCCGGAACTCGCTAAGCAGTTTGCTGCACTTGCAGACGTTTTCGTCAATGATGCATTTGGTGCTGCACACCGTGCACATGCAACGACTGCTGGAATCGCAGAGTATTTGCCGAGTGTCCAAGGATTCCTTCTTGAAAAAGAATTAGATGTCTTAGGAAAAGCATTGTCTGCTCCTGAACGTCCATTCACGGCAATTATTGGCGGCGCGAAAGTTAAAGACAAAATTGGCGTAATCGATCATTTATTGGATAAGGTGGACAATCTTCTGATTGGCGGCGGACTCTCGTATACATTTACACGAGCTCAAGGCCATGAAACAGGGAATTCGCTTGTTGAAGAAGACAAGATCGACCTTGCCAAATCATTCATTGAAAAAGCAAAAGAAAAAGGCGTTAACTTATACTTACCAATCGATACGAAAGTAGCCGATGCGTTTTCAGAACAAGCTGCAACGAAAGTTGTTTCAGTTAGCGAAATCGAGCCAGGTTGGATGGGACTGGATATCGGTCCTAAAACAGCGGAACTTTATGACAGTGTGATTCGTGACTCGAAATTGGTCATTTGGAACGGACCGATGGGAGTATTTGAAATGACACCATTTGCGGATGGCACAAAGCAAGTTGCCAAAGCGATGGCTGAAACAACTGCATTCACGATTATTGGCGGCGGTGATTCAGCTGCTGCTGTCGAGAAATTTGATGTAGCCGATAAGATGGACCACATTTCAACAGGTGGCGGTGCGTCACTGGAGTTCATGGAAGGAAAAGAACTGCCAGGTGTCGCTGCACTAAAAGATCGTTCATAAGGAGGCAACACTCATGAGAAAACCAATTATCGCAGGAAACTGGAAAATGTATAAAACGATGGATGAAGCGGTTTCGTTTATGGATGCTTTAGCGGGAAAGTTAAAAGATAGCGACGCTTCTGAAACAGTGATTTGTCCGCCTGCACCGTATTTAGCGACTCTAGTAGAAAAGTCAAAAGGACTTCCAATCCAAATTGGAGCGCAAACGATGCATGAAAACGCAGAAGGCGCTTTTACAGGAGAAGTGAGTCCAGCAATGCTCCAAAGCATTGGGGCCAAGTATGTCATTCTTGGACACTCTGAACGCAGACAGTACTATAACGAAACAGACGAAGCTGTGAATCGTAAAGTAAAAGCAGCGTTCGAATACAACTTGACTCCAATCGTTTGTGTAGGCGAAACGCTTGAGCAGCGTGAAGCTAACGAGACTTCAGCAATCGTTTCAGACCAAGTTAAGAAAGCGTTTGCGGAGATTGATGAAGCAAATGCAGCGAAAGCGGTTGTTGCTTATGAGCCAATTTGGGCAATCGGAACAGGTCGTACTGCTACTGCAGAAGACGCAAACGAAGTCTGTGCAAAAATCCGCAGTGTCTTAACGGATCTGTATTCAGGACCTGTGGCACAATCCATTCGAATTCAATACGGCGGCAGTGTAAAGCCCGCTAACATAGAAGAATTACTGTCAATGAGTGATATTGACGGAGCATTAGTCGGTGGGGCAAGTCTCGATCCGGAATCGTTCGCCGCACTCGCGGAGGCAGGAGCAAATGGCTAAAGGACCTGTTGGACTCATTATTATGGACGGTTTTGGACTGCGCTCAGAAACTTCCGGAAACGCTGTTGCGCATGCGAAAAAACCGAATTATGAGCGTCTATGGAATGCTTATCCTCACTCCACGTTAACCGCGTGTGGGGAGGCGGTAGGTCTTCCTGAAGGCCAGATGGGAAATTCAGAAGTGGGACATTTAAATATTGGAGCGGGTCGCATTGTTTATCAGAGTCTGACTCGTGTCAACAAATCGATTCGGGAAAATGACTTCTTTGCGAATGAATCTTTGCTTGCTGCTGTTCAGCACGCGAAAGAGAATAACAGCGCTCTGCATTATATGGGCTTATTGTCAGATGGCGGGGTACATAGCCATTATGAACACTTGTTCGCATTGCTTCGCTTAGCGGAAATGAATGGCATTCGTGAAGTATATGTCCATGCATTTTTAGATGGAAGAGATGTCGGTCCTAAAACGGCATTAACTTATATCGAAAAGACGGAAGAGATAATGAAGTCTTTAGGTATTGGTAAAATTGCTTCTATTTCTGGCCGTTATTACGCGATGGACCGTGACAAGCGTTGGGAACGTGTCAAACTTGCATATGATGTAATGGTGAACGGCGAAGGACCTGTTTATGCAACTGCAGCAGAAGGCGTACAAGCGTCTTATGATGCGGATGTGACAGATGAATTCGTCATTCCTTTCATCGTACAGCAGGAAGGACAGTCACCTGTTCGAATTACGGATGGAGAGGCAGTCGTATTTTTCAACTTCCGTCCCGATCGTGCGATCCAATTATCAAGAGCGTTTACTCAAAATGGATTTGACGGATTCCCGGCAACGGAATATACGAATTTAAAATTTGTAACGTTTACGGATTATAGTGCTGAAGTTGCTTCTGAAGTCGTATTTCCAAGTCAAGACTTGAAAAATACGGTTGGTGAAGTCCTATCTCAACATCACTTACGTCAATTACGAATTGCGGAGACTGAAAAGTATCCCCATGTAACTTTCTTCATGAGCGGTGGCCGTGAGGAAGAATTTGAAGGCGAAAAGAGAATTCTAATCGCTTCACCTAAAGTTGCAACGTATGACTTGCAGCCTGAAATGAGTGCTTACGAAGTTACCGATGCGTTGGTAGAAGAAATTCAAGAAGATCGAATCGATGCATTCATCCTAAATCTAGCTAATCCCGATATGGTAGGTCATAGTGGATTACTGGAACCGACTGTGAAAGCAGTTGAAACAACGGATGCATGTGTAGGACGAATTCTTGACGTGCTGCTTGAAAAAGGCGGAGCTGCCATTATTACAGCTGATCACGGAAATGCAGATGAAGTGATTACGACTGAAGGTGCACCGATGACTGCCCATACTACGAATCCAGTGCCTGTTATTGTGACAAAAGACGGGATTACGCTTAGAGAGGGCGGTATTCTAGCAGATTTAGCTCCAACCATGTTAAAGTTGTTAGGTATCGAACAGCCAGAAGAAATGACAGGAACACCATTATTTTAACTAAAAGGGAGAGATTTTAATGCCAGTAATTACACTTGTTCAAGCTAGAGAAGTACTCGACTCACGAGGGAATCCAACAGTTGAAGTCGAAGTGTTCACAGAAAGTGGAGCATTTGGACGAGCAATTGTACCATCTGGTGCGTCAACAGGTGAGTACGAGGCAGTAGAACTCCGTGATGGCGACAAAGACCGTTACCTTGGTAAAGGTGTTCTGAAAGCAGTAGATAATGTGAATGAAATTATCGCAGATGCGCTTGAAGATAACTATTCCGTGTTAGACCAAGTCGTAGTCGACAAAGCATTGATTGAATTAGATGGAACTGAAAACAAAGGGAACCTTGGAGCAAATGCGATCCTAGGTGTTTCTATGGCCGTTGCACATGCTGCAGCTGACTATTTAGATGTTCCGTTGTATCAGTACCTTGGCGGAGTGAATGCAAAACAGCTTCCAGTTCCAATGATGAACATTGTAAATGGCGGCGAGCATGCGGATAATAACGTAGACATTCAAGAATTCATGATTATGCCAGTTGGCGCTGAATCCTTCCGTCATGCGTTGCGCATGGGAGCAGAAATCTTCCACGGATTGAAATCAGTTCTTCACGACAAAGGCTTGAACACAGCAGTTGGCGATGAAGGCGGATTTGCACCGAACCTTACTTCAAACGAAGAAGCGCTCTCTACAATTGTAGAAGCAATTGAAAAGGCTGGCTACAAAGCTGGCGAAGATATCATGCTTGCAATGGACGTTGCAGCTTCTGAAATCTTCAATAAAGAAGATGGAAAATACCATCTCTCAGGCGAAGGCATCGTGAAAACTTCTGAAGAAATGGTCGATTGGTACGAAGAGCTTTGCAACAAGTACCCAATCATTTCAATTGAAGATGGATTAGATGAAAACGACTGGGAAGGTACTAAGCTCCTTACAGATCGTCTTGGAAAACGAGTTCAGCTTGTAGGCGACGACTTGTTCGTAACAAATACAAAGAAACTTGCCCGTGGCATTAAAGAAGGCGTTGGCAACTCAATTCTTGTAAAAGTAAACCAAATTGGTACACTTACAGAAACTTTCGATGCAATTGAAATGGCGAAGCGCGCTGGTTACACAGCAGTCATCTCTCACCGTTCTGGTGAAACAGAAGATACAACAATTGCGGATATTGCTGTTGCAACAAACGCAGGTCAGATCAAAACTGGTGCACCTTCACGTACAGACCGTGTTGCGAAATATAACCAATTGCTGCGAATCGACGACCAACTCGACGAGACAGCTCAGTACCTTGGCAAAGAAACATTTTACAACTTGAAGCAACAATAAGAAATAAAGTTCTGACAACTGCCAGAAACAGCAGTTGTCTCAGTTGCTAGAGTTTGGTAAACTGATAAGGTACTTGAGTTCTGTTTCAGGAGGTGGAACATTATGCACGCGTTATTAATGACATTGCTCGTGATTGTCTCACTTTCACTAATTGTCGTTGTGTTGCTACAATCGGGGAAAAGTGCAGGCCTATCAGGAGCCATCTCCGGTGGTGCAGAACAGTTATTTGGTAAACAAAAGGCACGCGGTCTAGACTTAGTCTTGCAGCGCGTTACAATTGTACTATCCGTGCTGTTCTTTGCATTGGCGATTGCGATCGTGAAAATATAAAAAGAAGCAATTTGCGCCTGGCCATCTGTACGGCCAGGCTTTTTTATACAGAAACGAGCTGGAATAGAAAGGAAATTCACACCTATGAAAATTGCACAATCCAAACCATTCTTTTTCAAACATGGTAAGCGGGCAGTGTTACTTCTGCATGGCTTTACCGGGACTTCGGCCGATGTCAGAATGCTTGGCCGTTTTTTAGAAAAGAAAGGCTACACGTCATTGGCTCCGCATTATAAAGGCCACGGTGTCGCTCCTGAAGAATTGATCCACACAGGTCCTGACGAATGGTGGGAAGACGTTTTAGCAGGCTACCGCCAATTGCAAGAAGCGGGATATGAACAAATTGCAGTCGCCGGTTTGTCACTAGGAGGCGTTTTTTCGCTGAAATTAGGGAATAACATGCCTGTGAAGGGAATCATCACAATGAATGCGCCTATGTCGATGAGATCGACTGAAATCATGTATGAAGGTGTCCTTCGGTATGCACATGATTATAAGAAATATGAAGGAAAATCAGAAGACGAAATCGAAGAAGAAGTTGAAGCGCTGCGTAACCAATCGATGCCTTCTCTTGTGGACCTGCAGCAGCTGATTGCTGATGTGAGAAAAGAACTGGACATGATTTACGCGCCAACGTTTGTCGTTCAGTCCGTTCACGATGAAGTCATTGACGCGGATTCTGCGAACGTCATCTATAATCATATAGAATCGCCTGAGAAAAACATTTCTTGGTATGATCATTCGAATCATGTCATTACGTTAGGATCCGAAAAAGATCAACTGCATGAAGAAGTATTTACGTTTCTTGAGTCATTGGATTGGGAAGAGTAATCCATGTACATTCAGGCAACACTAAACAGATAAGGAGGGGTGCCAATTGGAACCATTTGAAAAAGAATTAGAACAAAAAATCCTTTCAATTATGAAAGAAGAAGCATACAAACCTTTGACAGTCCAAGAAATTCAAGAATTACTCGGGATGGAACAGGCAGCAGAATTTAAAGAACTCGTTAAGATGCTGGTTCACTTAGAACAAAAAGGACAGATTATACGCTCACGTACGAACCGCTATGGAGTACCTGAACGCATGAATCTTGTGCGCGGTAAATTCATTGGACACGCAAAAGGATTTGGTTTTGTTACACCGGAAACAGAAGGAATGGATGATATTTTCATACCGCCTAACGAAGTGAATGGTGCCATGAACGGCGATATCGTTCTCGTTCGTGTTTCTAGCAGTTCTTACGGAGATCGCCGTGAAGGAGCAATTATTCGTATCGCGGAACGGAAAACGACGAAAGTAGTCGGAACGTATCAAGATAATCGCGGTTTCGGATTCGTCATTCCTGACGATAAGAAGCTGCCGATGGATATCTTCATTGCGAAAGGGAATAATTTAGGTGCAATTGAAGGACACAAAGTGGTCGCTGAAATTACAGAATTCCCAAGTGACATGAAGTCGGCAACAGGAATGGTCGTTCAGATTTTAGGGCACAAAAACGATCCAGGCGTGGACATTCTGTCGATTATCCACAAGCACGGAATTGAAATCGAATTCCCGCCTGAAGTACTTAAACAAGCAGACAATGTTCCAGCTGAAATTAAAGAAGAGGACTTGTTTAAGCGTCAAGATCTGCGGAAAATGCTGACAATCACCATTGACGGTGCAGATGCGAAGGACTTGGACGATGCGATTTCTCTAGAGAAAAACGGGGACGGAACGTATACGCTGTCTGTTCATATCTCTGACGTCAGTCATTATGTCACAGAGCATTCGCCACTGGACGAAGAAGCTTACGAGCGCGGAACAAGTGTGTACTTGACGGACCGTGTGATTCCCATGCTTCCGCATAAGCTATCGAATGGAATCTGCTCACTGCATCCAGATGTCGACCGTCTAACGCTTACGTGTGAGATGAAGATTGACGGCAGCGGTAAAGTGATCCATCACGAGATCTACCCAAGTGTCATCAATTCCGATTACCGCATGACATACCAAGACGTCTTTAAAATCGTAGAAGAGCACGATGAAGAGTTACGGGCTAAGTACTCTGAAATCGTACCTATGCTGACGGGTATGGAAGAACTCGCGAAAATCCTTCATGAAAAACGTGATCAGCGTGGTGCAATCGACTTCGACTTTAAAGAATCGAAAGTACTGGTGGATGATAAAGGCTGGCCAACAGAAATCAAGATTATTGAACGTACTGTTGCTGAGCGTATGATTGAAGAATTCATGCTTGCTGCGAACGAAACAGTTGCAGAGCATTTCCACTGGATGCAAGTACCGTTCATGTACCGTATCCACGAAGATCCGAAAGCTGAAAAACTCCAGCGCTTATTTGAGTTCTTGACGAATTTCGGAATCGTTGTAAAAGGTGCAGGCAATACGGTTCATCCGAGAGCACTTCAAGAAATCACCGAGTCGATTTCAGGACTTCCTGAAGAAACGGTCATTTCTACAATGATTTTGCGTTCAATGCAACAAGCGAAGTATTATCAAGAGAGCTTAGGACACTTTGGTTTATCCACAGATTTCTATACGCATTTCACATCACCAATCCGTCGATATCCAGACTTGATCGTCCATCGCTTAATTCGTACGTACCTGTTTGAAAAAGACGTGTCGCCTAGAACACTTGCGCATTGGGATGCGGAACTTCCGGAAATTGCACAACATTCTTCTGATATGGAACGCAGATCGGTGGATGCTGAACGTGATACGGACGCATTGAAAAAAGCACAATATATGCTGGATAAAATCGGCGAGGAGTTTGAAGGGGTTATTTCTTCTGTAACGAACTTCGGATTATTCGTGGAGCTCGCGAATACAATTGAAGGACTCATCCACGTCAGTTACATGACCGACGATTATTATCGCTTTGACGACCGTCAAATGATGATGATTGGTGAACATACAGGCAAGCAGTTCCGTATCGGTGATGAAGTGACTGTTCGCGTAACCGCTGTGAAACCTGAAGAATCTTCAATTGACTTCGAACTGGCGGATATGAAAAAGACATTCCACAGAGCCCGCAGAGAAACACCGAAGGTCATTCATGCACGAAACAAACCGTCTAGTGAATCTTCTCCTAAAGGCGGAAGAAAGAAAGACAGCGGCAAACCAGCTGGGAAGAAGTCTGGCGGAAGCGAAAAGAAAAAGTATTATGAAGGTATTGCCAAAAAGAAAAAGAAACAAAAACCGAGAAAGAGAAAGTGAACCGAATTGCCGCTAGGCCATTCGGTTTCGCGGGAGGTGCAGAACGATGGCAAAAGGTCGCGGAAAAGTACTAGCAGTGAACAAAAAAGCGAATTTCGATTTCGCAATTGAAGAAACGATTGAAGCGGGAATCGTTTTGCAAGGTACGGAAATCAAGTCGATCCGGAATGGGAAAGTCCAGCTCAGGGATGCATTCGTTCTTATCCGGAACAACGAAGCATGGATCTCCAATATGCACATCAGTCCTTACGAGCAAGGGAATCAGTTCAACCATGATCCGGTTCGGTCCCGTAAGCTGCTGATGCACAAAAAACAGATCAACACGCTAATTGGACAGACGAAAGAAAAAGGGGTCGCAATCGTTCCGCTGAAAATGTATATCAAAGATGGATTTGCGAAAGTTTTGGTCGGTGTCGGTAAAGGTAAGAAATTATACGACAAGCGACGGGACTTGAAAGAAAAAGAAGCGAAACGTGATATCCAGCGTGCGTTCAAAGACAAACAGCAATATTGATATCTATGACTGAATAAGGTATACTAGTGTTAGTAATTCAGTTCCGAAGTCTCGGCATCAGCAGGCGACTGCTGATACTCCAGACGTTTCCCGGACATCCCTATAACGGGGACGTTACGGATTCGACAGGGGTGGTCTGAGCGTGAGCTGCGCGTCGGAGGCTCGTCTCCGTCAGAAACGGACCTTAATAATAACAGGCAAAACAAACAACAACCTAGCATTCGCAGCGTAAGCTGTTGAATCTGCCTTACAATACCATCGCCCATGTGGCGTTGTAGGGCTAACCTAAAGTGGGATACGCTGGATGCTGCTTTTCGAGGCTCCCCAGAAGAGATTTCCGAAATAGCGCGCATGACGCCTCGTCTTCCGGCATAGTGCAGCGCGAAACCAAATAGAAAGACTACACGCGTAGACGTTTACGTATTAGAGCCTCTGGACGTGGGTTCGACTCCCACCGTCTCCATAGTAAACTATGGAAAAACACCATCCGACTTGGATGGTGTTTTTATTTTGGGCGGAAACATGCTCGGCTGCTCATAAAACGTTGAAAGTGATAATAAACCGGGGGGAGCGCTCATAAAACGCGAAAAGTGATCATAAACCACGGGAAGCGCTCATAAAACGCGAAAAGTGATCATAAACCAGGGAGAGCGCTCATAAAATGTGAAAAGTGATAATAAACCAGGGGGAGCGCTCATAAAACGCGAAAAGTGATCATAAACCACGGGAAGCGCTCATAAAACGCGAAAAGTGATCATAAACCAGGGAGAGCGCTCATAAAATGTGAAAAGTGATCATAAACCAGGGGAAGCGCTCATAAAGCGCGAAAAGTGATCATAAACCAGGAGAAGCGCTCATAAAACGCGAAAAGTGATCATAAACAAGGGAGAGCGCTCATAAAACGCGAAAAGCGATCATAAACCAGGGGAAGCGCTCATAAAACGCAAAAAGTGATCATAAACCAGGGGAAGCGCTCATAAAACGCGAAAAGTGATCATAAACTAGGGGAGTGATCATAAAATGAAAAACACCAACCACACGGGATGGCGTTTTTTATATTAAAAGTAATAAAAAGAGCTTAATTAGATAGCCTTGTTAGTCTCCATCAACCCGAAAAACACCTTCAAACTTTAAAATTTCAAACTGGAATACTTCACAAGATAACCAAAACCAACCACCTATTCAACAAGCAAAAACGTAACTCCGCCAACACCCACATCCACATTCAAATCGATAGAAGCATCCGTCTGTCCGTATGCTTCATTCACATAGACGCCTTTTCCTTTAGAAATAAAACCTTTCGTCTTTATACTGCCAACTCCTTTGGAAACCGTCAATTTTACCCCGGTTTTCTGAGGCAGACGAATTTCTGCATCGCCCACACCTAAGTCAAATTTACCGTCAACGTTTTCTTGCCACTCGTCCGCCAGGTTAATCTTCGTGTCCCCGACGCCTGCATCAACATTTAAATGTCTAAGGTTCATCCCTGTTAAATCCAACTCCGCATCGGAAACGCCCATCTCAACAGATAAATCCACAGGAATTTCATTTGTCAATTGAACGTGCCAGTCATTCTTTTTCTTACCAAACGGCGAAAATCCTTTCATTTTCTGATGAATCTCCACTTTACCCACATTTCTTTTATTCTTATACTCAACCGTTGGATACCACTTCTTTACGTTCGTATCAATATCGCCGTTCACCCATTCTTTTGCGCCGCCTTCAATCAAGAGATTGCCGGCGCCGTAATCGATATCGACGTCCAATGATTTCGCGTCATCTTTTTTAATAGATAGGTCACCCGAGACCCGATCAGTTTTCAACAAGTCATACACCCAGTAGCTCGCCAAGCCTATCATGCCCACAATTACGATTATCAGTATTTTTTTCATACTCACACCCCTTTCCACTATCATAATCGAATTCCACACAAATGCATTCCATCACATGACTGAACTATACCTAAGTCTTAAGGCTGAGTCGGAGGAATTCGTCCTTTTCCTGTTTTCGTTATTGGAAGTTTGACTAACTGCTTTGCTCCTGTACAAACAAAAGGAGTTGGTCTCCAAAAGATTTTACACACATATGTTACTTCGAGGGGATAAATCTTGTGTGTACTTTACTAGGGAAAGGAGTTATCGAGTAATGGTTACGGCACCGCAGCAATTAAAAAGAGGCGACACTGTGGGCATTGTCACACTTGGAAGTCCGCTGGCAGCGAATCGTATTAATGAAGGGATTCATATGCTGCAAAAGATGGGGCTTAACGTCATAGTGGGAAAGTATGTGTATGCCGCAAATGGCTTTCTTGCAGCTACACCCCAGCAGCGGGCTGAGGATTTAATGAACATGTTTAAAAATCCACAAGTGAAATGGATTTTACCTGCTCGGGGCGGAGTCGGAGTGGCAAGCGTTCTACCATTCCTCGATTTTAACATCATTAAGTCAAATCCTAAAATTGTTTCAGGATACAGCGACATCACTATATTATTAAATGTGCTGTTTGAATATGCGGACCTGATCACCTTTCAAAGTTTGCTGTTGTTAGACTTCAATCCAGAAACTCCGCCTTATAATTTCAATCAATTCTTTGCCGCAACATCGACTATAACTGCACCATGGCAAATCCTGAATCCGCCGGAGGTTCCACTTATCGGAGCCGTTCCAGGAAATGTAACCGGACAAATTGTCGGGGGAAATCTCACCTCATTCGTGGATACACTCGGTACATCGTACGAAATCAATACACAAGACAGAATTATTCTGCTGGAAGAAACACATGAACCGATTAATAAAGTGTATCGATATTTAAGCCACTTAGCGATGGCACATAAATTTGACGAGTGTGCAGGAATCATTATGGGACAATGTACGAATTGTGAACCAGCTTACGGGAAAAGCTATTCAGATTTGATCAATGAATTTCTCGTCCCCCTTGGTAAACCTTTAATGACCAACCTAGCCTCCGCGCATAGCCACTTTAAAGCTACAGTTCCTATCGGAGCCCGCATTACTATGGATACGGTGAATCGAACGTTGACGGTGATGGAACCGGTAGTCAGAGCATAACCTGTCAAATACATCTTTCGTCTAAGAAGATGCCCACTTCATTATTCAGTTAATTCTATTTAGATTTAATAATATTAGAAAATAATTTATTGGAATTTAGATATTCTTTTTGTGGATAAGTATTTTTCATCTATAGAAACTAGACGTCAAAACTTCGTAGTAACGAGGTTTTGATGTTTTTAATGGAGGAATTTCAATTGAATTTATATAACTTGACTATTAGTGATGAGGAGTGTAAAATTTATTCTCGGTAGAATAAAATCTCGGATAAAATAATGGTTATTTAACTTTAAAAGTAAAAGCGTATCACTCTATATAGCATAATCTCACTATTAAATAAGTAAAAGGCTGGTGAAAGAATGAATAAATTGATTACTAAAAAAGACAATTTCCTGAATGGCTTTTTAGGAATATTTCTATTAGCTGTTTTGATGTTATGGACGAAGACATATATTACTCAAACCTCACAATTCGCATTAGGTGTAGAAGGATCACTTCAACATTTCCTTCTATTGCTTAATCCATTAGGATCAGCATTATTATTTCTGGGGATTTCATTCGTGTTTAAAGGGACAAGGAAGTATACAGCTCTTCTCGTCGTTTATACGATAATGTCAGTTCTGTTATATGCGAACGTCGTGTATTACCGGTTCTTTAGTGACTTCATTACATTACCTACACTTTTCCAGACTCAGAATTTTGGAGATTTAGGCGGCAGTATTCTAACTTTACTGAAGCCCTTTGACATCTTGTTCTTTATAGATGTCTTCGTACTATTTTACATCCGGTTCTCTAAGAAAATACAAAAAGATACATCTCGCATTGGATATAAAAAGGCAACAGCAATTATAGCAGTTGCATTAATTGTATCTATTGTAAACTTAGGCCTTGCTGAAGCAAGCCGACCTCAGTTACTGACTCGTGGCTTTGATAGAAACTACATTGTGAAATACTTAGGAATGTATAACTATTCCATTTATGACTCAGTTGAAACAATGAAAGCCTCATCACAAAGAGCTTTGGCGGATAGCAGTGATATTACAGAAGTGGTGAACTACACACAATCTAACTATGCCGAGCCGAACAAAAACTATTTTGGCGCAGCAAAAGGAATGAACGTCATCTATTTACATTTAGAGTCGTTCCAAAACTTCATAATTGACTACAAGTTAAACGGTGAAGAAGTTACACCATTTTTGAATTCATTAACTAAAGACGAGAACACGATGTACTTTGATAATTTCTTCCATCAAACTGGACAAGGTAAAACTTCTGATGCGGAATTTATGCTTGAGAATTCACTGTACGGATTGCCGCAAGGTTCTGCGTTCATTACAAAATCGCAAAACACTTACCAAGCAGCGCCGGCAATCCTGAAGGATTATGGATATTCATCTGCTGTATTCCACGGTAACAACGGAAGTTTCTGGAACCGGAATGAAATCTACAAATCGTTCGGATTCGATCACTTCTTTGACGCGAGTTATTATGATACAAGTTCTTCTAAGGATATGGCGGAATACGGATTATTAGACAAACCATTCTACGATCAATCGGAAAGTCTTTTACGCACGATTCCACAGCCTTTCTATACGAAATTCATTACGGTAGGGAACCATTTCCCTTACGCTATGGACCAAGACTTGGTAACGATTAACAAAGCCGATACGGGAGATAAAAGTGTTGACGATTATTTCCAGACAGCACGTTACACAGATGAAGCCATCCAACACGTTTTCGAGCGATTAAAGGAAACAGGCTTATATGATAACTCGATGATTGTTCTGTATGGCGATCATTATGGTATTTCGCATAATCACAATAAAGCGATGGCAAAAGTGATGGGCAAAGAGATTACACCTTATGAAGGTGCCAATTTACAGCGCGTTCCATTATTCATCCATGTACCCGGAATGAAAGGGGAGACCAGCCACACTTATGGCGGTCAAACAGACCTTCTTCCAACGCTGTTACACTTACTAGGAATTGAATCAAAAGAATATATCCAATTTGGTTCTGACTTATTATCAAAAGAGCACAATGAAATCGTGCCATTTAGAAATGGTGATTTTATCAGCCCTGAGATAGATTCGATCAATGAAAAGTTTTATGATAACAAAACTGGTTTACCGCTCGATGAGAGTCAATTGGAAGCTGCAAAGGCTATCAAAAAAGAAGTGGATTACAAATTACAGCTCTCTGATAAAGTCGTGAACGGTGATTTATTACGATTCCACACGCCAAAAGGATTCACTCCAGTTGACCGTTCTCAGTACAATTACAGCAAAGATGAAGCCACGGATTCACGTGAGTGAATCGGAGAGCCTTAACAACGAAAATCTAAACGTAATTCCTAGCGGATTCTGAGCGTCAGATGAAAACATCATCCTTTTGGGTGGTGTTTTTATTTTGCAAAGATCCATCGTTTCGTTTGGTTAAACTCATGGAACGTGCTCATAAAAACTCAAATGAAGTAAAGACTATCTATGAGGAGGCGAAATCCATTGCAAGCCAACAAAAAGTACACAGTAGCCGGCACCGATATTGAAGAAGTGAAGCGTCAAAATGCGAACTCCGGTCTTACTTACAATGAGCTCAATGCATTAATTGCTGAAAGAAGCGGCGAAGGATCTGCTCAGTATAGTGACGCTGACTCCTTCCGAGTAAAACGTAAGATTCAGGGGGAGTAAAAAATGAAGTGTGCGGAGCCTATGCGTTAAAATAGCTTGTTGCTGCTCAATGATCTGTGTTCATACAGTCAAAATTTAATAAAAAATGGATCAGGTGTAAAATCACCTGATCCATTTTTTATGAACGTTTTGAATTTAAACCAATTATTGTTGCATCTTACCCGCAGTAAAGCCGCCATCAACCGCAAGAGTTACACCGCTAATCGATTTTGCGAGGTCTGAACATAGGAATACAACCGCGTTTGCTTGGTCTTCTGCTGTAGACATTCTTCCAGCTGGAAGTGATTTGAGAACTCCTTGGAATTGTTCTGGATTTGATTTTGACCATTGCTCAATTGCTGGTGTAATCGTTGCACCAGGCGCAATCGAATTAATGGTAATGCCTTTTTGACCATATTCCAATGCCGTAGATTTCGTTAAACCAGCAATCGCGTGTTTGGAAGCAATATATGGCGCCATGTTTGGTGAACCTTCAATACCCGCACCTGATGCTGTGTTGACAATCGCACCGCCGCCAGTTTTCATCATTGCATTCACTTCGTGCTTGATGCAATAGAAAGTACCGTAAAGCGTTACTTTAAGTGTGATGTCCCAATCCTTAGAGTCCATTTCTCCAATTGGAACAAGACCTTTGTTAATGCCTGCATTGTTATGAGCAAAGTCAAGCTTACCAAATGTCTCAACGGTTTTGTCGATAAGTGCAATGACCTGTTCTTCGTCACTTACATCACATTTCATAAAGGCTGCTTCGCCGCCGTTGTCTTTGATCATTTGTACAGTTTCGAGTCCGCCTTGTTCGTTTACGTCAGAAATCATAACTTTTGCTCCTGCTTTTGCTAATGCAATTGCAGATGCTCGTCCGATTCCTGAACCTGATGCTGTGACTAAACCAGCTTTACCTTCCATAGTTCCTGTCATAAAAAACACTCCTTTATTTATCGATATACTTATTAGTTTACACCTAAAATTGTATACAACAAACAAACTGAACTCGCTAATAAAATAAAAAAATCATCAATATTATTAGTTTATTTAACGTTAAATTAAAAAACATTATTTGTTTAAATGCTGGCAACCCGCCCGTTCCGCATGGCAACCCGCCCGATTCGCCCGGCAACCCGCCCGTTCCGCATGGCAACCCGCCCGATTCGCCCGGCAACCCGCCCGTTCCGCATGGCAACCCGCCCGATTCGCCCGGCAACCCGCCCGTTCCGCGTGGCAACCCGCCCGATTCGCCCGACAACCCGCCCGTTCCGCATGGCAACCCGCCCGATTCGCCCGACAACCCGCCCGTTCCGCGTGGCAACCCTTCAGATAAGTTCAGAAGAAGTAGCCCCTGATGACCTATCATGACCATTCTTTACCACTTAAACGAGAAGAGCTCTTTAAAGAAGCTCTAAACTTCGTATCAGAAAAGTTCCATGAACAAAGCGAACCGTTTCCCACAATCGGAAACGGTTCGCTCTGTGATTTCAAGTTATTAAATACAAGTGAATGCTTCAACCCGGTCTAGGTCAAGTCCTGTATATGTCCAGCGTCTCCATTGTTCGTTCCAGCGATACCCGGCAACGGACGTTCTGCCAACAAATGTCGGGAAGAACCAGAAACCTCTGCGGCGTGATGTCCATACATAGGTCATCCTAAACATACAGCCCCGAATGCCGCCTGGATCCACTCGCAGCATTTGTGCGCCTTGCTGGTCAGGATACGGGGGAGCTTGAGATGGGGGAGCAGAAGTTGGTGCGGCTTGCTGATTTCCTCCACCTCCACCGCCACCTGATCCTGGATAAGGGGGTGGCTGTGGATTCATTCCGCCTTGCCATGGCCAATTCGACTGACCCGGCCAACCCGGCTGATGAGATGAACCTGGAAAACCTGGCCATCCAGGTTGAGAATGAGATGGATTATTCCACTGGTTCCATCCGTGTTGAGGAGGTTGGTTCCAGCCTGACTGCTGATGTTGGTTCCACCCCGGCTGCTGGTGTTGATTCCAACCATTTAACGCCATAGGCTGAGATTCCCATGAAGACCAAGAAGCCTGCTCGGTCTGTTGAGCTTCGAATCCCTCTGGAAGTTGAGGAAACCATTGCTCTTCCTCGTAATTATTGGAATGCATTTCATTCATTCAAAAAATCCCCTTTCACAAATTGACTGTGCTATTCATTCTATGGCTATTGCTCAGACAGACCTAGACGGCAGCCCGACTTAGGGAAATATTTTACGAAAAAACTCTATCAATGTGTCCAGACATGTTATGATAAAAGGAAGCAACATGTACATATGAGAAAAGAGTGAAGGAGTGAAACTTGTGACTAATGAGCGTCCCCACATACTGATTGTTGACGGAATGGCATTGCTGTTTCGATCATTTTTTGCAACAGCTGTCCGCAAACAGTATCAGCTGAACGAACAAGGCATTCCAACGAATGGTGTTCAAGGATTCGTCCGACATACATTAACCGCAATCTCTTTATTCAAACCCACACATTTAGCAGTGTGTTGGGATATGGGGGCGGTCACGTTCCGGAATGACATTTATGATGGCTACAAAGCAAACAGACCGGCACCGGCACCAGAATTGGTTCCGCAATTCGACTTGGCTCGATCCGTTTCCGAAGATATGAACTGGAAAAACTATGGTGTCGAAGGAATGGAAGCTGACGATCTTATCGGATCGCTTGTGAAAACGTGGAAAGACAAAGCCGATATCACGATTGTCTCGGGAGATAAGGATTTACTTCAATTACTGGCACCATCCGTACAGATCGCTTTAACGAAAAAAGGACATTCGATATATGATGTTTATAGCGAGCAACGATTTGTAGAAGAGTACGGGATGACCCCTGTGCAATTCATCGACTATAAAGCATTCATCGGTGATCCAAGTGATGGTTACCCCGGAGTGAAGGGGATCGGTCCCAAAACCGCTTTGAAACTGATTCAAACGTACGGAACGGCCGAAGGAGTCGTCCATGCAGTGGACGAGCTGACAAAGTCCGAGAAAGCTAAAATTGAAGCAGACTTACCGATGCTTCAATTATCCAAAGATCTAGCAACCATTCACTGCGAAGTGGATTTAGGTGACACGCTTCAAGACCTCGAGATTCCTCAATATGATGAAAACACGAAAGAACGACTGCGTGAAAATGGATTGAATGCGGTTCTAAAGCAATTAATTTCAACAGAATTCGTTACTTCCACAGGAGGGATTGGATATGAAAGAACTATTGATCCGTTTAAGTAACAAAGTTACTGAAAATGCAGAACAACTTGCAGAATTGATAACGAAACAACAGAACTTACGCTATCCTACGTTGAAACGCGATGAAGCCGAACTGTATCCGGCACGTGTAGAATTAGTGAAACTGTATGCAGAGGCATTGCGCCTTGAAACGAAAGAACGCGGTACGCTAATTCAAAAATGGGGGCAAGAAGCGGGAACACAATTTGCTAAAAAAGAGGGAATCTCTTTGGATATGATGTTGCGTGAAGTGCCTGAATATCGTGCATACATTGGCACCGTCTTGAAACACGAAGGGATTACTAGCGGAATCAGTCCAAAGGAAATGTATGAACTGACCAATGAACTCGATTTGATTGTAAATGATGTTGTCTACTATTTCAGCCTCCCATTCGTCCAATACGAAAAAGAAATGCTGACTATTTCACAGGCGGCTATCGCTGAATTATCTGTACCCATTGCCTCTATCAACGACACAACCGCTATCCTTCCGCTCATCGGGGTTATGGACTTTAATCGAGGAACGGTGCTGCAAGAGAAAGTATTAAAAGAATCTGTTCGACTGAATCTCGAGTATTTGATCATCGATTTATCGGGTTTGCAGACGACGGACACCTATGTGGCGCAGCAGTTGTTCATTCTATTTGAATCCTTATCATTAGTAGGAACAGTGCCAGTCGTAAGCGGAGTGACGCCTGCCATTGCTCAAACTTTAGTAGGGTTAGGTCTCGACTTTGGAGCAATTCGCAGTTTTGCCACGTTAAAACAAGCCATTCAATTCGTTTCATAACAAAAAGGACACTGAGCACATCAGTGTCCTTTTGCTGTCGTTTTTGGCGTGATTCTCACAAATGATAAGACAGATTGGTTGGCCCGATACGAAACGTAACGTACTTGGCTTGATGAGTTTGGACTGCCGTTATCGTGGATAGCAAGCAGTACGTCTTGATTCACTATCTCGTATCCAATAACAGGCACCCAGTGGTAGGCGAATTCACTTTGACTTCTCCAGTTGAAGGTGAACCATTTATCGAACTTCGCCGCTGCAGGCCGACCCTGATCCAGCTCATTCAAAACCCAGGATAATGTACATTTGGAAACTTCCCAATCACGGCCTAGCAGTTTTCTGAGCTTATGCACAAATCGCCACGAAAATAATCCGATTCTAGTCGTTCCAAGAAGCTTATAAAGTTCATCGATAGAAACTCGTGACTTCGGGCTATTTAAATAGAGTAAGATAACCGAAGCTGTCACCGGACCGCACGCAGAAGATCTATAGTCTAGATGAATGTCGGAATCGTATTGTGATTTACCTAGAAATTTCTTCAGTAGGGGCATGGCGACAAACTCCCTTTCTTAATTTGACGTAAATGAGAGTCCTTTTTCATTCATAAGAACTTGTAAAGCTGATTTGAAATTCGCATAAGATTCTATTTCATTCGCGATGCCGCCGTTGATCAATTCACGAACGAAAAGTGGAGTGAAGCCGACCATGATTGGACGGATACCCATCAACTGCAATTCAGATCGCATCAATTGCAATTCACAAGTGAGCATTTTTGAACCTTCTTCTTCAGCTAACCGTATACTGGAAAAATCGAGTACTGCAGATTCGATATGACGATGGTCTCCTGCATATTCAAGTATTTTTGTCCTTATACGTTCCATTCTTTCTTGGTCAGTGTAGCCTACAATGGGAAGCAAAATTGTATTATCTACAATAGAAGAAATAATTGGAGCGGATGTTTCGTTGATGATTTCTTCATATTTAGCAATTGTAGCTTTTAACTGAGTAATTTCTTCTGTCGGATTCATGTGGCACCTCTATTAGTTTTTCACTTTTCTTCTATTATACTCGATTTTTTTAAAAGAAGTAAAAAAAAAGCCGACTGCAGCAGCAGTCAGCTAGTTAAAAACAATTACTTAAATGGAAACCTCTTCAAGAAAGCTTGTTACTTGTTCAGGAGATTTTGCGTTTGCGCTGTGAAGATGAGCTTTTTTCTCGCCATTTTCGAAAATCAGTAAACTTGGAATCCCCATCACATCGTATTTCTCTGCGATTTCAGGCAATACATCGCGGTCTACATCGTACCAGTCATACTCATCGTACTTCTCAGTGATTGGCTCGATGAACATATCCATCACTCGACAGTCCGGGCACCAGCCTGCTTGGAATTTCACGATTGAACGTGAAGTTTCAGAAATCACATCATAAAATTGTTTTGCTGTTGTAATCGATTCCATTTTAAATCGACTCCTTTCATACCATCAGTGTACAATGAAAAGTGCAATCAGAACACAAACTTGTTTCGCTCGGATAGAGTAGATGTTTTTTAGATTTAAATATTGCGAAAACGCTGAGAATGGTCTACACTAGATTACATAGAAAAGGTTTCTATTTTTTTTAATCAGAAAATGAATGAACATTCATTCAAACACAAAGGGAGGATTTTCACGTGGCTTATCAAATTAAGAAAGCAGCCGTTATTGGATCGGGTGTTATGGGATCTGGAATTGCCGCACACCTTGCTAATATTGGGATTCCTGTTGTTCTTCTCGACATCGTTCCAAACCAGTTGACTGCAGATGAAGAGAAGAAAGGTCTTACATTAGAAAGCAAAGCTGTCCGAAATCGACTTGCTTCTGGATCGCTGATGAAACTGCTAAAACAAAAACCAGCTCCTTTAGCTTCTAAGAAAAACCTGGCATTGATTGAAGCGGGGAACTTAGACGATGATTTAGAGAAACTAAAAGATGTCGATTGGATTATTGAAGTTGTTGTTGAAAACTTAGATGTGAAAAAGAGTTTATATGAAAAAATAGATGCAGTTCGTACGCCAGGGACAATCGTAACTTCGAACACGTCAGGAATTAGTATCGATGCGATGGCGGAAGGGCGAACAGAAGATTTCCAAAAGCACTTCTTAGGAACCCACTTCTTCAATCCGCCAAGATACTTGAAATTACTTGAAATCATTCCAGCAAAAACAACATCTCAAGAAGTCATTGAGTACATGACACTATTCGGAGAAGATCGTCTCGGCAAAGGGGTGGTCATTGCAAAAGACACACCGAACTTTGTTGCGAACCGAATTGGAACATATGGCTTGCTTGTCACTTTGCGAGAAATGGAGAAGCGCGGTTACACAGTAGGCGAAGTGGATTCTGTTACAGGAACACTGATTGGCCGACCAAAATCTGCTACTTTCCGTACATTAGATGTCGTTGGACTCGACACATTCATGCATGTTGCGAAAAACGTCTACGACAAAACGGAAGGTGAAGAACAGAAAGTGTTCGAACTTCCGGAGTTCATGCAAAAAATGATCGACAACGGTTGGATTGGTGCGAAAGCCAAACAAGGATTCTTCGTGAAAAAAGGAAAAGAGATTTTCGAGATCGATTCTGAAACGCTTGAATACAGCCCAGTCAAAAAAATGAAAACGCCTTCAATTGAAATGGCAAAGCAGCAAAAAGGGCTGGCCAACCGAGTGAAGTCCTTAGTCTATGCAGAGGATCGCACTGGAGAACTTCTATGGAATATTTTAGCGCCGACTCTGCAGTATTCAGCTGATATGCATGGCAAAATCGCAGATGATATTGTTTCAATCGATAACGCGATGAAGTGGGGCTTCGGCTGGCAGCATGGTCCATTTGAAGTTTGGGATGCAATCGGAGTTCGTCAATCAGTCGAGCGTATGAAAGCCGAAGGAACTGTTATCCCTGAATTCGTACAGCAATTACTCGACAAAGGTTATGAAACATTTTATAAAGACGAAAAAAACGAATTGCTTTACTTTGACGGGGAAGGATACACACCAGTTCCTGTTAATGAAAAAGTAATCGACTTAAAGCGTTATAAAAAGCAGCACGGCGTTATTAAGAAAAACGCTGGGGCTAGTTTAATTGATATGGGAGATGGAATCGCGTTGCTTGAGTTCCACTCACAGTCAAACGCGATTGGCCTCGACATCATGCAGATGATCAATTTCGCAGTGGATGAAGTAGAAAAAAACTATAAAGGTCTCGTCATCGGCAACCAAGGGAAAAACTTCTGTGTCGGTGCAAATCTGGGAATGATTCTGATGGAAGCACAAGACGATAATATTTTCGAATTGGACTTTGTCGTTCGTACATTCCAAAACGCGATGATGAAAATCAAGTATTCAACGAAGCCGGTCGTGGCAGCACCGTTTCAAATGACGCTTGGTGGTGGCGCAGAAGTTTGTTTACCTGCCGCTCACATCCAAGCATCCATGGAAACGTATATCGGTCTAGTTGAAGCAGGAGTGGGGCTGATTCCTGGCGGTGGCGGAAACGTAGGTCTCTACCTGAAACATCTGAAAGGGTTGCCGAACGGTGTTCAAGTAGACTATCAAAACATCGCGAATAATGTATTCGAGTCGATTGCGATGGCAAAAGTATCGACTTCTGCCGAAGAAGCCCGGGAAAATAACTTCCTCGATTTCGCAGATGGCATCAGTGTCAACGCTGATCACCAATTATACGATGCGAAGCAAGTGGCAATTTCACTCTATGATAACGGCTACCGAGCACCTAAGCGTGAAAAGTTCCCAGTAGTCGGGGAAACGGGCTATGCAACAATGCTGCTAGGAGCAGAGGGTATGCGTCTATCTGGTTTCATCAGCGATCATGACATGAAGATTGCGAAGAAATTAGCTTATGTAATAGCTGGCGGTAAATTGCCATATGGCACATTAGTCGACGAACAATACTTGCTCGACCTAGAACGTGAAGCGTTCTTAAGCCTTGTAGCAGAACCGAAATCTCAAGCGCGTATGCAGCACATGCTCGTGAAAGGCAAGCCGTTGCGCAACTGATGAATCAGAACTTTAGAGGAGGAAATACAATGCGTGAAGCAGTAATCGTAGCGGGTTCCCGTACACCAGTTGGTAAAGCAGGAAAAGGATCACTTGCGACTGTCCGGCCGGATGACTTAGGAGCCATTACTATAAAAGAAACACTAAAACGCGCTGGCGGATATGACGGTCCGATTGAAGACCTCATTATCGGATGCGCAATGCCTGAAGCTGAACAGGGAATGAATATGGCGCGTAATATCGGCGCGTTAGCAGGATTGCCGGATACGACGCCTGCTATTACGGTAAACCGTTTCTGTTCTTCAGGGCTTCAGTCAATCGCCTATGCAGCTGAGCGAATTATGCTTGGGGCTTCTGAAGCGATTTTAGCTGGCGGCGCTGAATCGATGAGTATGGTGCCGATGATGGGCAATACGGTTCGGCCAAATGCCAAGCTTGCAGAAGAAGCGCCTCAATATTACATGGGAATGGGGCATACTGCAGAGCAAGTTGCCGTAAAGTATGGAGTCAGCCGTGAGGACCAGGATGCATTTGCAGTTGAGTCGCATCGTCGAGCAGCAGCAGCAATCGATGCTGGTAAGTTCAATGACGAAATCGTTCCAGTTGAATTTACGAAAGGCTATGTCGATAGCAACGGGGAATTTGCTGAGAAGAAAGAAACATTTTCAATGGATGAAGGCGTCCGTCGCGGAACGACAACTGAAATCCTGGCGAAATTACGCCCTGCATTTTCATTAACGGGATCTGTTACAGCAGGTAACGCTTCCCAAACTTCTGACGGAGCCGCATCTGTTCTAGTCATGGATCGTGAAAAGGCGGAGGCTGAAGGACTCAAGCCAATCGCGAAGTTCCGTTCGTTCGCAGTTGCAGGTGTCCCGCCTGAAATCATGGGAATCGGCCCAATCGCCGCAATTCCGAAAGCATTGAAACTTGCGGGGTTATCGATCGAAGACATCGACGTTTGGGAATTGAACGAAGCGTTTGCATCCCAATCCCTGCAAGTCATTCGTGAGCTGAAGCTTGATACGAACAAAGTAAACGTCAACGGCGGAGCAATCGCGCTCGGTCATCCGCTTGGTGCAACAGGTACGATTTTGACCGTGAGGATGATGAGTGAGCTGAAGCGTCAAGGTAAGCAATTCGGAGTCGTCACAATGTGTATCGGCGGCGGAATGGGCGCAGCTGGCGTATTTGAATTACTGTAAGCAAATCATGCACGTATAGATGAACCTAACCTAGAGGAGGAACTAGAAATGACTGAAACGACAACAAATGAGTTTATCAAAGGCGGGGCGTTTTTAACTGAAGACATTACACCGGATCGCGTCTTTACTCCTGAAGACTTTTCTGATGAGCAAAAAATGATTGCAAAAACAGCTGAAGACTACGTGAAAAACGAAGTTCTTCCAGTTGTCGACAAATTAGAAAACCACGAGTTCGAGCATTCTGTAAAACTTCTTAAATCTGCCGGCGACTTAGGTCTTCTGGGTGCAGACGTACCTGAAGAATATGAAGGACTTGGATTGGATAAAATCTCATCTGCTTTAATCTCAGAAAAACTTGCAGTAGCAGGCGGATTCTCGATCACTCACGGAGCGCACGTTGGAATCGGTACGCTTCCAATTGTTTTGTTCGGTAACGAAGAGCAAAAGAAAAAGTACTTACCGAATTCAGTTGCAGGTGACAAAATCTCTGCTTACGCATTAACGGAGCCAGGATCAGGATCGGATGCGCTTGGAGCTAAGACCACTGCAAAATTGAACGAAGCGGGCACTCATTACGTATTGAATGGTGAAAAACAGTGGATTACGAACGCTGGCTTCGCTGACGTATTCGTTGTCTATGCAAAAATCGATGGCGACAAATTCTCTGCATTCATCGTAGAACGCGAATTCCCTGGCGTTTCTGTTGGAGCGGAAGAGAAAAAGATGGGTATCAAGTCTTCATCCACACGTACATTGATCTTATCTGACGCTGAAGTGCCTGTTGAGAACTTGCTTGGTGAAGTCGGCCGCGGCCACATCATCGCTTTCAACATTTTGAACATTGGCCGTTACAAACTTGGAGTCGGGACAGTTGGCGGATCGAAGCGTGCACTTGAGCTTGCAATTTCCTACTCAAATGAGCGTAAGCAGTTCAATACACCGATTTCTTCGTTCAACCTGACGAAAGAAAAGATTGCAACAATGGCTTCCCAGCTGTATGCGACTGAAAGCCTGATCTATCGTACAGTTGGGTACTTCGAGCAGCGTCAAAGCCAGATGACTGCTGAGCAGCAAAAAGACGGAAAAGCAATTGCAGCAGCGATTGCGGAGTATGCAATTGAATGTTCTATCAACAAAGTAGTTGGATCTGAGACACTCGACTATATTGTGGACGAAGCGGTTCAATTACACGGCGGATATGGCTTCATGGCTGAATACGAAGTGGAGCGCGCATACCGCGATTCTCGTATTAACCGAATCTTTGAAGGAACAAACGAAATTAACCGCATGATCGTTCCTGGCACGTTCATGAAGAAAGCACTGAAAGGCGAGCTGCCATTGCTGCAGCAAGCTCAAGCGCTTCAAGAAGAACTGCTCATGATGATGCCTGAAGAGATTGGAGATGCTCCGCTAGACCAAGAAAAAGTTCTTGTGAAAAATGCGAAGAAAATCGGCTTGCTTGCTGCTGGTTTAGCGGCACAGCGTTTCGGAACTAAACTTGAAGAAGAGCAAGAAGTCCTTGTTAACATTGCGGATATTGCAAACAACATCTTTGCAATGGAATCTGCAATTCTTCGCACTGAAAAAGCAGTTGCGAAAAACGGAGCAGAGAAAGAACAGCAAAAAATCTTGTACACAGAAATTTTCTGTCAAGAGGCATTTGCTGCAATCGAGCGCGATGCGAAAGAAACACTTTACGCAGCAGTAGAAGGCGACAACCAGCGCATGATGGTTTCAGCGCTGCGTAAGTTGACTCGCTCAAATCCGTACAACGTCATTGCGAAGAAACGGGAAGCATCTGTGAAACTGATTGATGCTGCGAAATACGTAGTTTAATTCCAATACGACTTGTCCATTCTCATCCAGACTGCAATCCTGTAGTCTGGGTGTTTTTGTGGTAAAATGGAACCAATGGGGGTGACTTAATGGGACTGCATTATTATGGCTATCCAAAATGTACGACGTGTAAAAAGGCGGAGAAGTGGTTAAAGGAAAATGACATTTCGTTTGATGCTTCAAATATCGCAGAACAGCCGCCAAGTGAAGAAGAACTGAAAAAGATAATCACGAATTCTGAGCTGCCGTTGAAGAAATTCTTTAACACGAGTGGCATGAAGTATCGTGAGCTTGGTTTAAAGGACAAACTTGCGACAATGAGCGAGGATGAACAAATCCAATTACTCGCATCTGACGGCATGCTGATCAAACGTCCGCTTGTTACCGATGGAACAACAACGACTGTTGGATTTAATGAAACTGCATTTGCTGAAAGTTGGAAGGCGTAAGTTCATATCTTGTCTTTCAAAGGTACCTGTGGCAAAATAGAATTAGATATATAAATTATTTGTTGGAGGGGTATTAGATGAGCACACCACAAGGTTTGAAGTATTCTGAAGAGCACGAATGGGTAAAAGAAGAAGACGGTAAATACCGTATTGGAATTACACATTTCGCACAATCTGAGCTTGGTGATATCGTGTTCGTTGAATTGCCATCTGTTGGCGACGAACTAAAATCAGACGAGCCATTTGGCAGCGTTGAATCCGTAAAAACTGTATCAGAACTATATGCACCAGTTAGCGGTAAAGTCGTCGAAGTGAACGAAGACCTTGAGGACAGCCCAGAGCTTGTCAATGAGTCTCCTTATGAAGGCGCTTGGATGGTTGTTGTAGAACTTACGAACCCATCTGAATTAGATGAGTTAATGTCTGCAGAAGACTACGACAAAATGACTGTCGGAGAATAATATTAACAGGACGCCGTTAACCCGGCGTCTTTTATATTTTTAATCGGAATCGATAGAGTGAAGGTGAATTTTTTGAATGAGTGGACATATAGTGATTGGACTAGAACAGTTGAAAGTGAAGAGCTTGCCGCGTTCTATTTATACACACCGCTATGCGGCACATGTGCAGTGGCTAGTAAAATGTTGAATGTTGTGACCGAATTGAAACCGGACGTGCAGATTGGGAAAGCAGATTTAAACTATGTTGAAGAAATCGCGACGGAATACCAGGTTGAGAGTGTTCCTTGTTTGCTCATTAAGCGAAAAAGTCAGCCTGCTGAAAAAGTTTATGCCTTTCAATCTGTACAAAACATTCTCGAAAAGCTAAGTTGACAGTCATCTGGCGCTATGGTATAACTAATACCAACCAATTGAATAACTGACTCTTATAGAGAGAGGTGGAGGGGAGTACCCTGTGAAGCCCGGCAACCGTCAATTGTATTGAAATGGTGCCAAGTCACACAAAGCTTAGGCTTTGAAAGATGAGAGATCGGATGAACGCCATGAATTATTAAGCGTACGCCTTTCTGTGAATCTGCAGGAAGGCGTTTTTGATTTTACTAGTAATGGATAGAATGAACAGCAGTGAGGTGGGTGTCGAATGATTCAATTAGAAAACGTCAATAAACGATTTGGGACCTCAAACACTGCGATAACAGCAGTTGACGGAGTGAACTTGACGATTGAAGAAGGAAAGATATATGGCATTATCGGCTATAGTGGCGCTGGAAAAAGTACACTGATCCGATTGTTAAACGGGCTGGAACAGCCAACCGACGGAACAATCGAAGTGAATGGACGCAAGATTTCATCTATCGGTGGAAAAGAATTACGCCAAGCTCGCCAAAAAATCAGTATGATCTTCCAGCATTTCAACTTGCTGTGGTCACGTACTGTAAAAGAAAATATTATATTTCCGCTTGAAATAGCGGGAGTGAAGAAAGCGGATCGGGAGCGGAAAGCATCGGAATTGATAGAGCTTGTTGGATTAGGCGGACGTGAAAATGCCTACCCATCCCAATTATCAGGCGGACAGAAACAGCGTGTTGGTATTGCGCGCGCACTTGCCAATGACCCTGAAGTTTTATTATGTGATGAAGCAACTTCAGCATTGGATCCTGAAACAACAGATGCAATTTTAGACTTGTTAACTAGCATTAACGAACGACTCGGGTTAACCATTGTCCTCATTACGCATGAAATGCATGTCATTCGCAAGATCTGTCATGAAGTGGCGGTTATGGAAGCTGGGCGTGTTGTGGAAACTGGCGATGTCCTGCAGGTTTTCCAAGCACCGAAAAAAGCG
Source organism: Sporosarcina aquimarina (assembly GCF_033253705.1). Lineage (GTDB taxonomy): Bacteria > Bacillota > Bacilli > Bacillales_A > Planococcaceae > Sporosarcina > Sporosarcina aquimarina. The sequence continues at coordinate 31,484 of NZ_JAUBDH010000009.1, read as the reverse complement.
ATAACTAAACGATTTGTTTCCCAAGTAACTGAACCTGAAGACTCGAAAAAAGTGATGGCGCTCATGCGTGAAGACTATCCAGACGGAATACTCGTCAAGCTGGCATTTGTCGGCGAACGAACAGAACAGCCTGTACTTGCTCAATTGATACGAGAGTATCCAGTCGATGTCAGTATTCTCCAAGGGAACATTCAGCAAACGCGTGGCGGAGCTTACGGAACACTGATTCTACAACTTACAGGTGATTCGGAAGCAACAGCGAATGCGATTTCTTACTTACACGAACAAGGTGTCCAGACGGAGGTGTTTGAGAAATGATTGAAACCTATTTCCCGAACGTGGACTGGGCAAAAATGTGGGATGCGACAGTTGAAACCCTTTATATGACTGGCGTCTCTACTGTATTTACATTCATCATCGGACTCGCACTCGGTATTCTTCTGTTTTTAACCGCTCCGGGTCATATTTGGGCTAACAAGCTCGTTAATCTTCTCACGGGCTCAATTGTTAATATCTTTAGATCCATTCCGTTTATCATTCTGATCATCTTGCTGATTCCTTTCACTAAGTTCTTGATTGGTACAATTCGCGGACCAGAAGCCGCAATGCCAGCTCTTATAATAGGTGCTGCACCGTTTTACGGCCGAATGGTACTGATTGCTTTAACGGAGATTGACAAAGGGGTTCTGGAGGCAGCGCGTTCCATGGGTGCAAAGACTTCTACCATCATCTTCAAAGTGTTATTGCCAGAGTCAATGCCTGCATTGATTTCAGGAATTACAGTTACCGCAATCGCGCTTGTGGGGTATACAGCAATGGCTGGAATTATTGGTGCTGGCGGACTAGGAACACTTGCTTTCTTGGACGGTTTCCAACGAAGCAGGACAGACGTCACACTCGTTTCAACAGTTCTGATCTTAATCGTCGTATTCATCCTTCAATTCGCAGGCGATTTCGCCGTAAAAAAGCTCGACAAACGATAACAATGGGAAAAACAGGCGCGCCTGTCTACTATATAATGACTACAGTCAAAAACAGAAAAGGGAAGTGGAATGGATGAAGAAGTTTTTAACTGGAATACTACTAGCAGTACTAATATTAGCACTGGCAGCATGCGGAGCAGAAGAAGACAAAAACGGCAGCACAAGCGGTTCTGATGAAGAATCAAAAGTCATCAAAGTCGGCGCATCTAACGTGCCTCACGCAGAAATCCTGGAAGAAGCAAAACCTTTGTTGAAAGAAAAAGGCTATGATTTGGAGATTGAAGCTTACCAGGACTATGTTCTTCCAAACAAAGACTTGGATTCCGGTGATCTGGACGCAAACTACTTCCAGCACATCCCGTACATGGAAACACAAATAGCAGACCACGGATATGACTTTACGAACGCAGGCAGCATTCACATCGAGCCGATCGGCGTCTATTCAAAGAAATACAAAACACTGGATGAACTCCCTGAAGGCGCAACAATTCTAATCAGTAACTCTGTTGCGGATCACGGCCGTGTACTTGCAATGCTTGAGGCAGAAGGTCTTATCAAGCTAAAAGAAGGCGTAGACAAAACGAAAGCTGAAGTAAAAGATATCGAAGAGAATCCGAAAAACATTCAGTTCGATGCAAACTACGAAGCAGCGCTGCTTACACAAATGTTTGAAAGTGAAGAAGGCGATGCAGTTCTTATCAACTCCAACTATGCAATTGACGCAGGTTTAAATCCGATGAAAGACTCTATCGCGTTAGAAGAATCAGATTCACCTTACGTGAATGTCATCGCTGTGAACACTGGAGACGAAGACAAACCAGGCATTAAGGCACTTGTTGAAGTGTTAACTTCTAAAGAAATTCAAGACTTCATCTTAGAGAAATGGGAAGGCTCAGTTGTCCCGGTAACTAAATAATTGCTACCTCCTCTACCTTGTGAATAGGGTAGAGGAGTTTTTTTAGAATAATGATTAGGACTGAAAGTTAAAGCGTTTTCATGTATGATAAAGAAGGTTTTACTAATTCAACGCACGAAAGGAGTTTGGAAAGTGAAATTTAAAATAGGACTCATCTGGAGAATTATCATCGCAATTGCTTTGGCCTTAGGACTTGGCTATTTAACACTGCTCATAAGTGAGGGCTTTGCGAAAGGGTTCACGCGAGTTTTTGCTACATTCAATATGATTTTCGGAGGTTTCTTGAATTTCGTGGTTCCGCTGATTATTATCGGTTTCATCGCACCTGGAATTGCGAAGTTAGGAAAAGGTTCAGGGAAACTTCTTGGCCTGGCGACATTATTTGCATATGCCTCAACGATTGTTGCAGGGATTCTAGCGTACTTCGCAGCAACTAATCTATTACCGACATACATAAGCGGTTTAGGAAGTAAATCGATTGAATCAGCAAAAGAAGCAGCTACTTCATTCTTCGATCTTGAAATGACACCTCTTATGGGAGTAATGACAGCGTTGCTGCTCGCATTCGTTTTAGGAATCGGTATGGCATCGATCGGAAGTAAAACGATGCTGCATATGTTTGAAGAACTGAATACAATCATTGAGAAAGTAATATCCGTGATTATTATCCCATTACTGCCAATACATATTTTCGGGATCTTCTTGAATATGACCTATACGGGAGAAGTCGCAAAAGTTTTATCGATTTTCATTTTTGTGTTCGTCATGATTATTATATTGCATCTGATCATGCTGACACTTCAGTACACAGTGGCAGGAGCAGTCTCACAGCGGAATCCGTTCCGTTTAATGAAGATCATGGCACCCGCTTATTTCACAGCAATCGGAACACAATCTTCAGCAGCTACCATCCCAGTCACATTGCGGCAAGCGAAGCAGACGGGGGCATCCGCACGGGTCACTGACTTTACAGTGCCATTGTTTGCAACCATTCACCTATCAGGAAGTACGATTACACTTGTTTCCTGTTCGATTGGTGTCATGCTTATGAATGATGTTCCAATCAGTTTCATGACCTACCTCGGGTTCATCCTTATGCTTGGGATTACAATGATTGCCGCTCCAGGTGTACCAGGCGGTGCCGTCGTTGCCGCAACAGGTCTGCTAGCGTCTATGCTTGGTTTTGATGAATCCATGGTCGCGCTGATGATTGCGCTATACATGGCTCAAGATAGCTTTGGTACTGCAACAAACGTTACAGGGGACGGCGCCCTTGCAATTATCGTTGATAGTTTCTCAAAAGAAGGAACTTCAGCCAAGCTATCTAACCAATAATCTTCTAGTATTTAAATTTCATATCCTTGCTAGTAAGTACACTATTCTCCAAGCCAATTGGAAAATAGTGTACTTTTTTGGTGCGTAAAAGTGCATGGCTATCGTTTGGAATGGAGTTTGGCAAAAACGTCAATTGGATAGAAGAGTCAAAAATAATGTTTAGTTATCAAATATGGAGGTCGAAATTCTCACTCTCGAAATGTTAATTGAAAAACAAGAATTTGAATTCAATCCGCGAAACAAAAGGTTTTTCTAGATAAATTATAATCATTCTTAATGATTTGCAAGCACAACGTATATAGGTTAAGATTAGAATGATGATAAATAGAAGATGAACAAAGCTTCATCTTAAGCATACTGGAGGTATTGGAATGGCTACTTTGGAAATAAAAGATCTTCATGTTTCAATCGAAGACAAGGAAATACTGAAAGGCGTCAATTTAACAATTAACACAAATGAAATCCATGCAATTATGGGACCGAACGGAACAGGTAAATCCACGCTCGCGTCTGCAATCATGGGTCATCCAAAATACGAGGTAACATCAGGTTCTGTTCTTCTTGATGGAGAAGAAGTACTTGAAATGGAAGTGGACGAACGTGCGAAAGCCGGATTGTTCCTAGGTATGCAATATCCAAGTGAAATCACTGGCGTAACAAACGCTGATTTCCTTCGCTCAGGCATTAACGCCCGCCGTGAAGAAGGGGACGAAATTTCTTTGATGAAATTCATCCGCGAATTGGACAGTAAAATGGAAATGCTTGAAATGGACGAAGATATGGCAACTCGCTACTTGAACGAAGGATTTTCAGGCGGAGAGAAAAAGCGTAACGAAATTCTTCAGCTAATGATGTTGAAGCCTAAATTCGCAATTCTAGACGAAATCGACTCCGGTCTTGACATCGATGCGCTGCGTATCGTTTCTACTGGTATTAACGAAATGCGCGGCGAAGACTTCGGCTGCCTGATCATTACTCACTATCAGCGTCTGTTAAACTACATCACACCTGATCACGTACACGTAATGATGCAAGGCCGCGTTGTGAAATCCGGCGGTGCAGAACTTGCTCGCAAACTGGAAGAGCACGGCTACGACTGGATCAAAGAAGAGCTTGGAATTGAAGAAGAGACGGTTGAACAAGAAGCGTAAGAGGGAGGACGATTGACTATGACGGTTGAAACAAAATTGGCATTGACCGGAGATGACGTCCGCTCTTATTCCGCAGCGACGGGAGAAGCGAGCTGGTTAACCGATCTCCGCTTGGAAGCACTCGACAAAGTAGACGCACTTCCAATGCCGAAGCCAGACAAAACAAAAATTGATAAGTGGAATTTCACGGAGTTTCCTGTACATGCTGTAGAAAGCACTGTATTTGAAAGTCTGAGTGACCTTCCTGATGATGCGAAGTCTCTAGTTGACGCAGAAAACCAAAAAAATATTTACGTGCAGCACAATAATACACCGGCGTATCTTTCACTTTCAGAAGACTTGAAAGAGCAAGGCGTTATTATGACAGATATTTTTACGGCATCACGTGAGCATAGCGATCTCGTTAAAAAGTATTTCATGACAGATGGCGTGAAAGTGGACGAGCACCGTCTAACTGCATTCCATGCAGCGCTTATGAACGGCGGCGTATTCGTTTATGTACCGAAAAATGTGGAAGTGAAACAGCCGATCCAAGTATTGTTTTTACATGACGATGCACAAGCTTCTCTTTTCAACCACGTAATCGTAGTGGCTGAAGCGAATAGTTCAGTGACATATGTTGAAAACTACTTATCGACAGTAACTCACGCAGAAGGTCTTGCAAACATCGTTTCTGAAGTCTTCACAGGTGACAACGCAGTTGTGACTTACGGAGCAGTAGACGTTTTAGCGGAAGGCTTCACGACGTACGTTAACCGCCGCGGGATTGCTGGCCGAGACAGCCGCATCGATTGGGCACTAGGTTTGATGAACGACAGCAACACGATTTCTAACAACCTTACACACTTGGTGGGCAATGGCTCACGCTGTGATATGAAGTCTGTTGTCGTAGGACGCGGATCTCAAAAACAGAACTTCACTTCTGAAATCGTCCATTGGGGACTTGATACAGAAGGTCATATTTTGAAGCACGGTGTCATGAAAGATGCATCTTCTTCAATCTTTAACGGTATCGGTAAAATTGAAAAAGGCGCGACACGTTCTAATGCTGAGCAAGAGTCTAGAGTACTCATGTTAAGCGAAAAAGCACGTGGAGATGCGAACCCGATTTTACTCATCGACGAAGATGATGTAACTGCAGGACACGCAGCTTCCGTTGGACGTGTAGATCCACTTCAGCTGTTCTATCTAATGAGCCGCGGTATTTCGAAGCAAGAAGCTGAACGCCTCGTTATCCATGGTTTCCTTGCACCGGTTGTAAGCAAATTGCCAATCGAAGGCGTGAAGAAACAGCTGACGGAGGTTATTGAAAGGAAAGTGCGCTAATGCTAAATTCAGACATTCGCAACGATTTCCCGATACTAGACCAAGAAATAAATGGCTATCCTCTCGTATACCTTGACAGTGCGGCGACATCTCAGAAGCCTCGTCAAGTGATTGAGGCGATGGAGCACTATTATAAAAATGATAATGCCAACGTTCACCGCGGTGTTCATACACTCGGTAACAGAGCAACTGAAGGCTACGAAGGTGCGCGCGAAACGGTGCGCAAATTCTTGAATGCTTCTTCAGCGGAAGAAATCGTCTTCACTCGTGGAACGACTACTGCATTGAACCTTGTGGCACAAAGTTATGGGCGTGCAAACGTAGGCGAAGGCGACGAAATTATCATTACGTATATGGAACACCATTCAAACATCATCCCTTGGCAGCAATTGGCAAAAGCAACAGGCGCTGTCTTGAAATATGTCGATCTGGAAGAAGACGGTACGCTTGCCCTTGAAAAGGTAAGTGATGCAATGACAGATCGTACAAAGATTGTTTCTATGATGTATGTTTCTAACGTTCTCGGTACGATGAACCCAATTAAAGGGATTACAGAAATCGCCCATGCACACAATGCGATTATGGTAGTGGATGCCGCGCAAGCAGCTCCGCACTTGAAACTGGATGTGCAAGACTTAGACTGTGATTTCCTCGCATTTTCCGGTCACAAATTATGCGGCCCTACTGGAATCGGTGCTCTCTATGGTAAGAAAGCGTTACTGAATGAGATGGAGCCTGTAGAATTTGGCGGAGAAATGATCGACTTCGTAGGTCTCTATGATTCCACGTGGAAAGAACTTCCTTGGAAATTTGAAGGAGGAACACCGATTATTGCAGGAGCAATTGGCATGGCAGCTGCGATCGATTATATCGAATCGATCGGACTCGATAAAATTGAGCAGCATGAGCATGAACTAGTTGCCTATGCAATGGAACAAATGAAAGCTGTTGAAGGACTTGAAATCTATGGACCACGCGACTCAAGCAAACGTGCAGGTATTGTAACGTTCAATCTTGAAGGCGTTCATCCTCATGATTTAGCAACAGTCCTTGATATGAACGGGATAGCAGTCCGTGCAGGACATCATTGCTGTCAACCTCTTATGAAATGGCTGGATGTATCTGCAACGGCGCGTGCCAGTTTCTATCTGTACAACACGAAAGAAGATGTGGATCGTCTTGTAGAGGGACTCCGCATGGCAAAGGAGTATTTCCAATAATGAAAAACGAAAAACTCGATCAGCTGTATCGCTCGGTCATTATGGATCATTACAAAACTCCACGTAACAAAGGGGTACTTGAAAGCAGCAACGTCACAATCGACATGAATAACCCGACGTGTGGTGACGTGATTCACTTAACGCTTCAAGTTGAAGATAATATGGTGAAAGACGCGAAATTTGAAGGAGAAGGATGCTCGATTTCAATGGCCTCCGCTTCGATGATGACGCAACTTATTAAAGGTAAGAATGTAGAGGATGCGGTGAACGCTGCCCATGCCTTTTCAGATATGATGCTTGGTGAAGAAGTGGATGACTCGGTTGACTTTGGTGATATCGAAGCTCTGACTGGTGTTGCTAAATTCCCTGCTCGTATTAAATGTGCAACATTGCCATGGAAAGCTATGGAAAAAGGGATCGCAAGCGACTCGTAAGAGGATTGAAAGAAGGAGGAATTTCAAATGGCTAAGCAAATGCCTGAAATCGGCGATTACAAATACGGTTTTCATGACAAAGACGTGTCCGTATTCCGCTCTGCGCGTGGATTGACAAAAGAAATCGTTGAAGAAATCTCGCGTATGAAAGAAGAACCAGAATGGATGTTAAACTACCGTCTGAAGTCTCTTGAATTGTTCTACAGCAAGCCAATGCCACAATGGGGCGGCGACTTGAATTCACTAAACTTCGATGAGATTACGTATTACGTAAAACCATCCGAAGCAACAGAAACTTCATGGGATGAAGTACCTGAAGAAATCAAACGTACGTTTGATAAACTAGGTATTCCTGAAGCGGAACAAAAGTATCTTGCAGGGGTTTCTGCACAGTATGAATCTGAAGTGGTTTACCACAACATGAAACAAGAACTTACAGACTTAGGTATCGTCTTCAAAGATACAGATTCTGCACTTCGTGAAAACGAAGACTTGTTCAAGAAGCATTTTGGTACAGTGATTCCGAACTCTGACAACAAATTTGCTGCGTTAAACTCAGCAGTCTGGTCAGGCGGTTCTTTCATCTACGTACCTCCAGGCGTTAAAGTGGAAACACCGCTTCAAGCGTATTTCCGCATTAACTCTGAAAACATGGGACAGTTCGAACGTACATTGATTATCGTAGATGAAGGCGCAAGCGTTCACTACGTAGAAGGTTGTACTGCACCTGTTTACACAACGAACTCACTTCACAGTGCGGTTGTTGAAATCATCATCAAAAAAGATGCGTATTGCCGTTATACAACGATTCAAAACTGGGCGAACAACGTATACAACCTAGTAACGAAGCGTGCGGTATGTGATGCGAATGCAACGATGGAATGGATCGATGGCAACATCGGTTCGAAGTTGACGATGAAATATCCTGCAGTTCTTCTAAAAGGCGAAGGCGCTCGCGGCATGACATTGTCGATCGCAATCGCTGGTAAAGGACAGCACCAAGATGCTGGCGCAAAAATGATGCACTTGGCTCCGAATACGTCTTCTACGATTGTATCGAAGTCCATTTCTCAACACGGCGGTAAAGTAACTTACCGCGGTATCGTTCACTTCGGCCGTAAAGCAGAAGGCGCTCGTTCTAATATCGAGTGTGATACGCTCATCATGGATGACAAATCTACTTCAGATACGATTCCATACAACGAAATCCTGAACGACAATATTTCACTTGAGCACGAAGCAAAAGTTTCTAAAGTCTCTGAAGAACAGCTCTTCTACTTGATGAGCCGTGGTATTTCAGAACAAGAAGCTACAGAAATGATCGTTATGGGCTTCATCGAGCCATTCACGAAAGAACTTCCAATGGAATATGCCGTTGAAATGAACCGTCTCATTAAATTTGAGATGGAAGGTTCAATCGGATAATTATATTAACCAAAAGTCTCGTACACTTCGCAAAAGTGTACGAGGCTTTTTCGTTCTTGGAACCGGATTGCATATCATTTTATCGTCAAACGATTTCAGTCAGTCAACTTTGTATACTTATCGTGTCAATCATTCTATATAAACCATGAACAAACTCATAAAGGATGGTGTCTATAGTGAAATTCAAGATAGTGTTAGATGCAGGTCACGGATTGCCTACTGCTGGAAAACAGACTCCTGACGGTGAAAAAGAATGGACATTCAACAATACAGTCCTATTAGCAGCTCAGTCGAAACTAAAAGCATATCCACAACTGGAACTGCTAAGAGTAGACGACCCCACAGGAAAAGTAGATGTCCCGTTAAAAGTACGCACCGACAAAGCCAATGCATGGAACGCGGATGTCTATGTATCTATTCATCACAATGCGAATACGGGCTTCTGGGGAGACTGGGGAGGTGTTGAAACGTATGTATTCGACGGGAACTCTAAAAATTCAAAAGCGGAACAACTTGCTCACTGCATACAGCCCCGCATAATCCATGTAATGGGGTTGCGTGATCGGGGTGTACGCAAGAAAAATTTACACGTTCTTCGAGAGACCGCTATGCCTGCTGTACTCATTGAAGGTGGATTTATGGATTCGCGGACGGATATTCAATCCCTAAGAGACCCCCGAAAGCTAAAAGCACAAGGAGAAGCAATCGCGGACGCGATTGTTGAGTATGTTCAGTTACAAAGCGTTAAAACAGAGATCACGATGAAAACCTCCGCTTCTAATCCGAAACAGCAATTCCGTCTCGTAACAGGTACATTTCCTTCCAAACAACACGCAGAGCTCGCGGCGAACTTGTTACGGGTTCAAAATGGCTGGACCGTTTATGTAAAAGAAGAAAACTGATCGATGACCTTTGCATCCATGCAAAGGTCATTTTTCATGCATTAATAAGCGTTTCCATCTCAGAAAAACCGATTAGGTATGCTATGATGAGGGTAACTGAATTGTACAAGAATGGAGGGCTGTATATGATAGAAATCGGATTAACCGGATGGGGCGATCACCCAGATGTGTATGCGCCCTCATCTACAGCAAAAGAAAAATTGATGGACTACAGTTCACACTTTCCTGTTGTGGAACTGGATGCTACGTTCTATGCGATTCAACCAGAACGCAACATTCAAAAATGGATTCGGGAAACGCCGGACCATTTTGGGTTTATCGTCAAAGCCTATCAAGGGATGACAGGCCATTTGCGAGGAGAACTGCCTTACGAATCGAAAGAGGAAATGTTTGACCTTTTTCGGCTATCGATGGGTCCGCTGCAAAAAGCGGGTAAGCTTTCACTCGTTTTAGTTCAGTTTCCGCCTTGGTTCGATTGTGTCAAAGAGAATGTCGATGAAATACGATACATATGTAAACATCTTGAAGGATTTGATATCGGAATTGAATTTCGTCACCAGTCTTGGTATGCGGAAGAATTCCGAGAAAAGACTCTTCAGTTCCTAAGAGAGAATAATCTGATCCATGTCATTGCGGATGAACCGCAAGCTGGAACTGGCAGTGTTCCGTTCATCCCATCTGCCACCCGGAGTGACAAAGCAGTCATCCGGCTGCACGGTCGCAACGTTGCAGGCTGGCAGAATCCAGGAGGAAGCAGGGAACACTGGCGCAAAGTCCGGTACTTATATGATTATACAGATCGAGAGTTAAAGGGAATTCAAACAGCAGTTGAGGAGTTAGCGCAACAAACCGAATACGTAGCCGTTATCTTTAATAATAATTCAGGTGGTCATGCAGCAGAGAATGCCAAACGTTTTCAAAAAATGCTTCAACTCTCTTTCGAAGATTTGGCTCCTAAACAGCTCGACATCTTTGAGGGGGAATAACGGATGGAATACGTATTACTGATCATCATCGGAATGCTGTCAGGAGTCGTAGGGTCACTCGTTGGCCTTGGCGGCGGTACGATATTTGTACCTGTCACGATTTTAGTCGGAATTGACTTAGGCTGGATTCCGCACGTCACTCCGCAAACAGTTGTCGGGATGTCCGTCATCATGATGGTCTTCAATGGATTGTCATCGACGACATTTCATATGAAAGCCAAAACGGTCGATTATAAAAGCGGCCTCATTTTCTTTGCAGGAAGTGTGCCGGGCACAATTTTGGGTGCTTTCTTCAACAAAAGTCTCGATTTAGGTTCTTTCAACTTATATTTCGGGATTTTACTCATCTTTTTAGCTGGTCTTTTGTTAGTTAGAAAATATTTAAAACCAATCAATTGGTTCGTGGATCATGGAAAGAAAATTACTTTTACAGATCCGCAAGGAGAAACGCACGTCTATGGGTATCCAATTTGGTTCGCTCTGCTTCTTACGTTTGTCATTGGCTTAATGTCAGGGCTTTTTGGAATCGGCGGTGGTGCAATGATTGTCCCAGCCATGCTGTTGTTATTCCTTTTCCCTCCACACGTTGCAGTAGGGACATCGATGCTAATGGTATTCCTGTCAGCACTCATTAACTCAGGAACACACATCTACTTAGGTCACGTTCCATGGCTGTACTCACTCGCTGTCATCCCCGGCGCCTATATCGGAGGAACGCTCGGATCGATGCTGAACAAAAAGATGAGCTCGGAAACTCTCGTAGTCGTGTTACGTGTGTTATTGCTCTTATTCGGGATTAATTCAATTATTGATGGGATTTGGGGATGAGAATGATCACTGCAAACACAGAAACCATTCATATTTATCATACAAATGACATTCATAGTCACTTTGAAAACTGGCCGGGAATCAGCGAATATCTGTTAAACCAACGGGCACATCACAAACAGATAGGGGAGTCTTGTTTCGTTTTCGATCTTGGTGATTACGTTGATCGCTCTCATCCATTCACCGAAGCGACAGAAGGTAAAGGGAATATCGGACTGTTGAATCGTGCGGGATATGATGCCGTAACAATTGGCAACAATGAAGGGATTACGCTTTCTCATAGTGCGTTGGCACAATTATATGAGCATGCTCAATTCGATGTCGTTGTTGCGAATTTATTGGATGAAAATGGAGAGCAGCTTGACTGGGCTGTCCCCTATACGGCGTTTACAACATCGAGCGGCTTGAAAGTCTCAGTTATCGCGGCAACTGCTGAATACGAGTTGTTTTACAAAAAACTTGGCTGGACGATACAAGAGCCACGCAGTATTTTAAGGGAACTCGCATCACAACTGCGCAACACTTCGGACTGCGTGATTTGCCTTTCCCATTTAGGTGTCCATGAAGACCGTTTGCTGGCACAAGAGACATCGGATATCGATGTGATCTTAGGCGCGCATACGCATCATTTGTTTGTACATGGAGAACTTGTTGGAGAGACACTGCTTGCTGCGACTGGAAAGTTTGGTCAGTATGTCGGTCATGTAACACTTACGGTTCAAAACAAACAAGTGATCGGCAAACGTGCAGAGGTGATTCTAGCAGACGAGCTTGAAGCAGGAGAAGATGAAGTTTACGCAATCCAGAAGATGATAGACGAAGGTACAAAAGCGTTGGATGAAGAAGTATTCATGACCCCGACAATACTTAAGCAGAACTTATTTGGCAAAAGTCCGCTGTCGGAATTCTTCGGACAAGCCTTGCTTGCCTATACAAAAGCAGACTGCGGATTATTCAATGCCGGGATTTTCCTTGGAAGTCTCCCCGAGGGAATAGTCACGAAAAGAGATTTACACCGTGTGCTCCCTCATCCTATTAACGCTTGTATACTCACTGTAAAGGGCCAAGCGCTGCGAGATTATTACATAGAATCTTGTCATCCCGATTGGCCGCGGACGGAAGTGAGAGGGCTCGGTTTTAGAGGAACGCTTATGGGCATCATGATTCACGAGAATTTCACGATGAAGCACGATGACCTATTTGTGAACGGAAAGCTAGTCGATCCGCTAGCAGACTACAAGCTTGCAACTTTGGATATGTTTACGTTCGGATTCTTTTATCCGAATATGAAATTCGAAAAGATCGACTATATCGCACCGGAAATGCTTCGGGATATCGCTGCATGGTATGGGAAATCGTATTTTGGAACAACTTCATAACGAGGTATAAGCGACTTCTTCCTTTCATATTGTAGGAAAGGGAGGCGTCGCTTTTTGAAATTCCATATGCAAGTCCCTAAACAGCGGAAGAAAAAGAGAAGATGGATTAAACTCATCATTCCAGTGCTTCTTTTATCAATTGTTTTAAGTTTTTATTATTTGAATATGAAATTGAAGCCTTTATATATGAACTATGCAGAGGTGCAAACGCGAAAAATTGCGGCGCACGTCATCAGTCAGGCAATTCAATCCAGATCATCGAGTGTGTTAGATGTAAACGATGTGCTTTTGAATATACCAAACGATTCGACTGAAACCGTTACATTAAAGATCGATGCGGAAACCATTAACCAAATTATGGCGGAACTTCATGAACTTGTGGAAGAACATTTGGAACGTGCAGAATCCGGGGATTTAGATATGCTTCCTCAGAGTGAAGAATTGGATTTTGATACAGAAGGGATGGAGAAACACGGAGGGGTTGTTTTCTTCGTCCCGATTGGGCAAGTGGCAGGAATCCCGCTTCTCGGAAATTTAGGACCTAAGATTCCAATCCGTTTTCATATTTTGGGAGATGTCCATGGAGATATCGATACCAATCTAAGAGAATATGGAATAAATAATGTATACATGGAAGTGAATGCGGTACTTACTGTGAATGTGCAAATTATTATTCCAATCGCAACAAAACAAAGTACGGTTGTTCAGGAATTTCCTATAGCAATTGGAATCATCCAAGGTGTTGTTCCGCAAATCTATACGAAGGGAGGCCAGAGTCCTGCGAATATAGAAGTCCCATTGGAGGATGTGAAGAAACCGTAAGTCACCTTGCATCCTGAATCGATTCTTGTTATGATGAACGAGTAATAACGTAATCGATAGGGTAGAGGCTGCATTGTTTAAGAGTACCGCATGCGAGAGTGACATCGCAGACCATGCGTGAAAGGAAGCATTGCCGAAGTCTGATGGAACGTCAATTCCATGAGGCTGGGGTCATTTCGAAAAGGGATGGCACTGTCAGGGACAGCTGGATTGTCCATGATGAGCTACAATCGTCAGTGAGATAACGAAAGTGATTATCAAACAACGACATGTAGACAGCCGGTACCCGGTCCACTTGAACAAAGTGAAACGGGTACCGGCTTTTTTATTTCCCCGGTTACCTCAACAACTTGAAGGAGGAGATTGGAATGATTGGAACTTGGTTATCGATTCTGCCACCAGTGATCGCCATAGTAATGGTGCTCACGACAAAGCGGGTACTGCTTTCACTCGGGGCAGGAATTTTGTCCGCTGCATTACTAGTCGCTTCCTTTGCACCAGTGGAAACATTGACGCAGTTAGGAAAAGCGCTCATCGTCTCATTTTGGACTGATGGAGAAGTGAATACGTATAACATATTCATTATGCTGTTCATATTATTTTTAGGTGTTATTACGGCACTTGTTAGTCTATCAGGAGGAAGCCGTGCTTTTGCGGAGTGGGCTGTAACACGCATCCGAACACGCAGAAGTGCAAAACTGCTTACTATGGTATTAGGAATTGCAATCTTTGTAGATGACTATTTCAACGCACTTGCGGTAGGTCAAATCGCACGTCCGATTACAGACCGACATAAGATTTCTCGTGCGAAACTAGCGTATTTCATTGATTCCACATCTGCACCAATTTGTGTAATTTCACCAGTGTCGAGTTGGGGAGCATTTCTTATTGGTCAACTTGCAATCATTTTAGCAACGACAGCATCTGTCAATTATTCACCGCTCTCAGCATTTCTCATGATGGCACCGATGAACTTTTACGTGATTGCTACGTTAGCTATGGTCTTTTTCTTCGCTTGGACGAATATCGACTTTTTCGCAATGAAAGATCACGAAAACCGTGCAGAAGAAAAAGGTGAGCTGTTTGATCCTGAAAAAGAAATTCCAGGTCAATTGAAAGATGAGTTTCCTGAACACAGTCACGGTCGTGTAAGGGATCTAGTGGCACCGATTGTAACACTTGTAGTTGTGACGCTTGCTTCGATGGTTATTACGGGGTACCGAATCGGCGGAGAGTTGAATCTTTGGTCTATCTTTGAAAACACAGACGTTCCGCTTTCTTTAGTCATTGGCGGTCTCGCGGGTACTGCAATCGCCGTTATTCTTTATGCATCCCAATTCAAAGTGAATCAGACAGCATCTGCCGGCTTGATAGGTCGGGCATTTGTCAGCGGTGTGAAAGCGATGATGCCTGCGGTATTGATACTAATATTAGCTTGGTCGCTGACTCACTTAATTGATATTTTAGAAACAGGATTGTTCCTATCTGAAGTTGTTGCGAAGTCTAATATTCCTGTAGCTTTCCTGCCGGTTGTATTGTTCGTGTTAGCAGGACTGATGGCATTTTCTACAGGAACGTCGTGGGGATCTTTCGGAATCTTACTTCCAATTGCCGGAACGATTATGGTGAATGCAGCGCCGGAACTATTGTTGCCAGCACTTTCAGCAGTTCTTGCGGGTGCAGTATTTGGTGACCACTGTTCACCGATTTCAGATACGACGATTCTTTCATCCACAGGGGCAGGAAGTAACCACATTGACCACGTTGCGACCCAGTTACCTTATGCGCTGATGGCGGCAGGAATTGCGACTGGCGGGTATATCGTTCTTGGACTAACAGGATCGATTTGGATGGGTCTTGCTGCTGTAATTATTATTCTTGCTGCTTTATTTACAGTATGGAATGTACGGAATTCAAAAAAAGCTGTAAATGTCATAGCCGAATAATCGCTAAAAAGGTATTCCCGCATAGTTGTGGGGAATACCTTTTTCTTTTATAGTCCGATATATAAACTAGGAAATTAGCAATAGTTCCCACTATCTAGAAGGTAGATATGACGGGAAACGAAACAATTTAACAATCTAGTAATAAGATTTTGAAAATTTGTATAGACTGAATTAGAAGTTTGTTTTAGAATAGGGTTACGGAAAGAAATAGAGAGGCAAAGATGACTGCATCCAGGCCAAGGCTGTCCTTTCTGTTGCGATTTCAGAATAGTTAAAATAGGGGGAAGAGAAATGAAGTTTAACAGAGCATGGAGTTTACTAGCAGCAATGACGCTTGGCGTCGGTCTTCTCGCAGGTTGTTCTCAGGATGACAAAGACGGGGCGTCAGGATCTAAGGACAGCGATGAGATTAAGATCGGGGTCAACCTAGAATTATCGGGAGCTGTTGCTTCCTACGGTACATCTGAAGCAGACGGTATTCAACTGGCAGTCGATGAAATCAATGATGATGGCGGAATTGACGGCAAAAAAATCAAACTTGTAAAGATTGATAATAAGTCAGATGCTGCTGAAGCAACGAACGCAGCGATTAAGCTGACAACGCAAGAAAATGTTGTTGCGATTATTGGAGCAGCGACAAGTGGAGCAACTGTGGCACAAGCCCAAATTGCCAATGATAATAAGACTCCCCTAATTAGTCCATCTGGAACAAGCCCGACAGTTACGGTGAACGAAAAAGGAGAAGTAAATGAGTTCGTATTCCGTACTTCGTTCATCGATCCTTTCCAAGGAACGGTCGCAGCGAACTTCGCAGCAAATGACCTAGGTGTTAAAAACGTTGCCATCTTCTCGGATAATGCGAGTGATTATTCTAAAGGATTAGCTGCTTCTTTTAAAGAAGACTTTGAAAAAGCAGGCGGTAAAGTAGTAGCGGAAGAATCGTATGTTGCGAAAGACTCTGATTTCCGTTCAACGTTGACACGTATAAAATCCGCAAAGCCTGAATTCATCTTCATCCCTGGTTATTATGAAGAAGTGGGATTGATTGTAAAGCAGGCACGTGAAATGGGAATTGACGTACCATTAATGGGTGCTGACGGTTGGGATTCTCCAACGTTGATGGATCTTGCAGGAGCAGATGCTTTAAACAATACGTTTACAACAAATCACTATTCTTCTGACGATCCAGACGGCGCGGTTAAAGCGTTCAATGATAAGTTCAACGAAGAGTATGGAAAGTCACCAGATGCATTCAATGCGCTTGGCTATGACACAGTGTACTTGCTGAAAGATGCAATCGAACGTGCTGGCAGTGTCGATTCTACAAAGATTAAAGACGCACTTGCAGAAACAGATGGACTCGACCTTGTAACAGGTAACTATTCAGTGGATGAAAACCACCACCCGATTAAATCAGCGACGATCCTTGAATACAAGGATGGCGAGCAAGTGTTCAATACGAAGGTAAATCCTTAATTTCATGGAGGCGGGGGATACTCTCTCCTTGCCTTCTTTTTTTTATGAACGCTAGACGTGAAAAAGGAGTGAAACTTCATGGAATGGATTCAACAGCTCGTCAACGGTATTTCACTGGGCAGTATTTACGCGCTAATCGCATTAGGATACACAATGGTATACGGCATTATTAAACTTATAAACTTTGCACATGGTGAAATATTCATGATTGGTGCATTCATCGGATATATTTCGATTTCAGGATGGGGCTTAGGCTTTTTCCCGGCATTATTGTTATCCATGGCAGTATGTGCCTTGCTGGGCGTCCTGATTGAACGCATAGCCTACAAACGCCTTCGGAATGCGACGAGAATCGCGGCGCTTATCACGGCAATCGGTGTATCGTTATTGATACAAAATGGAGTCATCTATTTCAGAGGTGCACAGCCAGCTGCATATCCACAAGTATTTGAAAACAAATCATTCAACTTTTTAGGTGCTCAGATCAGTACGCAGGCAATCTTGATTTTGTCAGTATCAGTAGTTCTGATGTTGGTTTTGCAGTTCATCGTACATAAGACGAAAATTGGAAAAGCGATGCGCGCTGTATCCTATGACGCTGAAGCTGCAAAATTGATGGGCATTAATGTGGATAACACAATTTCTGCTACATTCGCAATTGGTTCAGCACTTGCGGGAGCCGCTGGAGTTATTTTCGGTATTTACTACACTAAAATCGACCCATTGATGGGCGTTATACCTGGTCTTAAAGCTTTTGTTGCTGCTGTACTCGGCGGTATTGGAATCATACCTGGAGCTGTAGCAGGCGGACTTGTACTAGGTGTAGTGGAAACAGTAGTGAGCGCCCTTGGATTCTCCTTGTGGCGAGATGCAGCAGCGTTCATCATTTTGATTTTAATCTTGATCTTTAAACCTTCTGGCATCTTCGGTAAAAACACAAGAGAGAAAGTGTAGGTGAATTGAAATGATGAAAAAGTCTAAGCAGTTTTGGGTTTTTGCCGTTTTAGCTATCGCAATCTATGCTGCAATCCAGTTCATGATCAGCGGTGGATTCTTAAATAATTTCTATTCCAATACACTGATCTTCATGGGAATTAATATCATGCTGGCAGTCAGTTTGCACTTAGTTATCGGGATAACTGGTCAATTCTCACTCGGGCATGCCGGTTTCCTGGCAGTAGGTGCCTATGTATCTGCCATCTTGACGATGAAACTCGACTTGCCATTCATTGCTGCTATCCTGATTGCTGGAATCGCAGCAGCACTAGCTGGACTTGTTGTTGGAATTCCGAGTTTACGTCTCCGCGGAGATTACCTAGCTATCGCAACGCTCGGATTTGCAGAAATTATTCGGATTATTTTCTTGAACATCGATTATGTTGGCGGGGCAGCTGGAATGCAAGTTACGCACTTGACGACATGGACCTATACATTCATTTGTCTCTTCGTAACGATTCTAGTCATCGTCAACTTCACGAATTCCAGACATGGCCGTGCGTGTATCGCAGTGCGGGAAAATGAAATTGCTGCAGACGCAATGGGCATCAATACTACGTATTATAAAGTTCTCGCGTTCGCAATCGGTTCGTTCTTTGCTGGTGTAGCAGGTGCGTTATATGCACACAACTTCTACATTATCCAGCCTGCGAACTTTGGATTCTTGAAATCGATTGATATTTTGATTTATGTCGTTCTTGGAGGGCTCGGCAGTCTCTCTGGTGCAATTGTTGCGACGATCTTGCTAACTATTGTATCGACATTCCTACAAGACTTCCCTGAGACTCGAATGATCATTTACAGTCTTGTTCTTATCATCGTTATGCTATACCGTCCAAAAGGATTGATGGGTAAAATGGAATTTACGGATTACTTGAAGATGTGGATGAAACCGAAGGGAGGGAGCCAGCATGAGCAGTGAGGTATTGTTAGATGTGCAAAGTGCAGGTATCCAATTCGGGGGACTAAAAGCAGTATCTGGATTCAACTTGAAGATAAACAAAGGTGAATTGGTAGGATTGATCGGCCCGAACGGTGCAGGCAAAACGACTAGTTTTAACTTGCTGACAGGTGTTTACGTTCCAACAGAAGGAGAAATCTTCTTCGACGGAAAGAAGATTAACGGCTTGCCTCCATTTAAAATAACTCGTTTAGGGATGAGCCGTACGTTTCAAAATATCCGGCTATTCGACGAATTATCTGTTTTGGATAACGTAAAAGTGGCGTACCATACACATGCAAAAGACTCTGTAATGAGTTCCGTTTTCCGGATGCCTTCCTATTTTAAAAGCGAACATGAAATGGAAACGAAAGCGTTGGAGTTCTTGAAGATTTTTGAACTCGACAAATACAAAGACGAAACCGCCAAAAATCTACCATATGGGAAACAGCGCAGGCTGGAAATTGCCCGTGCGCTTGCTGCAAATCCACATTTGCTTTTGTTAGATGAACCAGCTGCAGGTATGAACCCATTCGAAACCAAAGAACTGATGGATTTAATCGCATTCATTAGAAAGCAATTCGGTTTAACGATTCTATTAATCGAGCACGATATGAATCTGGTAATGGGGATTTGTGAACGAATTTACGTTCTTGACCATGGCGTACTACTTGCGGAAGGGTCGCCGGAAGAAATCCGGAACAATCCAAAAGTTATTGAAGCGTATTTAGGGGAGGAAGTTGTATGAGCATGCTGAGTGTCCAAGATTTAAATGTCTACTACGGCAGCATCCATGCATTAAAAGGGGTATCACTGGAAGTAAATGAAGGAGAAATTGTAACGTTGATCGGTGCAAACGGTGCAGGCAAAAGTACATTACTTAAAACATTATCAGGACTGCTGAAACCAAAAGAAGGATCCATTCACTATTTAGGAAATCCAATTAACGGAAAACCTGCCCAATCGATTGTGAAGATGGGCGTTTCACAAGTACCTGAAGGCAGAAGAGTGTTTGCAGATATGACGGTGGAAGAAAACATCGAATTAGGTGCCTACTTAAGAAAAGACAAAGCTGAGATCGACAAAGACTTGAAAAAGGTCTACAGTATTTTTCCAAGACTTTACGAACGGCGAAAACAAACAGCTGGAACCCTTTCAGGGGGAGAACAGCAAATGCTTGCGATGGGAAGAGCGATTATGGCCCGGCCGAAGTTACTCTTGCTGGATGAGCCTTCTATGGGGTTAGCACCACTTATGGTAAAAACGATTTTTGAAACAGTGAAAGACATTAGTGAAGCGGGTACGACAATTCTATTGGTCGAGCAAAATGCGCACATCGCATTGTCCATCGCAGACAGAGGATATGTGATTGAAACAGGACGTGTGATTTTGTCCGGAACTGCCGCTGAGCTGCAAGCAAGTGAAGAAGTGAAAAACGCTTACTTAGGCGGTCATTAAACTAACTTCTTAAGTGAAGAAAAAACGTCCATAACTTGGGCGTTTTTCTTTTGGTGAAGCGCAGAAAGGCAAGTTGCTGACGACTTAAATCTATGATACATTATTGGAAGTGAGGAAAAGTTTACGTTAATATAGAATGGAGTCGATGACTGTGTCTTGCAAACCCGGGGTGGAAAATAAAAAAGAGCATATCCGTAAACCGGAATGGCTCAAAATTAAGCTGAATACCAATGAAAACTATACAGACTTGAAGAAATTGATGCGCGAAAAAAATCTACATACCGTTTGTGAAGAAGCGCGCTGTCCGAATATCCATGAGTGCTGGGGAGAACGCCGTACGGCGACATTCATGATACTAGGTGATACATGTACACGTGCTTGCCGTTTTTGTGCAGTCAAAACAGGATTGCCTACGGAACTCGATTTAGCAGAACCAGAACGTGTTGCAGATTCTGTAGCGCTCATGAATTTAAAACATGTCGTGGTCACTGCTGTCGCACGAGATGACCAAAAGGATGGCGGCTCAGGTGTATTCGCTGAGACGATCCGCGCAATCCGCAGAAAAAATCCATTTGCAACTGTAGAAGTACTGCCTTCAGATATGGGTGGAGAGTATGAAAATATTAAGCGGTTAATGGATGCTGAACCAGACATTTTAAATCATAATATCGAAACCGTCAGACGAATGACACCAAGAGTCCGGGCTCGTGCAAAATACGACCGTTCATTGGAATTGCTTCGACGTGCCAAAGAGATGTATCCTGAAATTCCTACGAAATCTTCAATTATGCTGGGGGTAGGTGAAACGTGGGATGAAATCCTGGAAACAATGGATGATCTGCGTGCGAACCAAGTGGATATCATGTCTATCGGTCAATACTTGCAACCAACCAAAAAGCACTTGGATGTACAAAAATATTACACGCCAAAAGAATTCAAGCAACTCTTTGAAATTGCGATGAGTAAAGGTTTTTCGCACTGCCAATCAGGGCCTCTTGTCCGTTCAAGTTATCATGCGGACGAGCAAGTGAACGCAGCAGCGAAAGAGCGTCAGCGCAGAGGCGAAGAAGCGCTCGAATCATTGACTGTGAAAGGCTGAGTCGACATGACAGAACGACTAATTACGTTGGATCAGTACCAGTTTGACCTCATCGAAAACTTTCGTGAAGGGTTTGACGAGGAAGCTCTAATGAGTCGATACAGTGAAATTCTGTTAAAATACGATTACATTCTTGGAGACTGGGGATACGGGCAACTGCGTCTTAAAGGTTTTTTCGAAGATCGTAATGCGAAGGCGACTTATGAAACAAAAATCAGTACGCTGCAAGATTATTTGTACGAATACTGTAACTTTGGCTGTGCCCACTTTATCTTGAAAAAAGTAGGGAAAGTGAAAAAACAGGAAGCGGATGCGAATGAAACACAGGAAACGACTGTGGAAGAAGAAAATCCGCAACCTTCATAATACCTAATGGATCGGGCGTCTCTGGAGAGTTCTCTGTGACGTCCTTTTCCGTATGTCTTGGTCGATTAGGAAATATCCAAATTGAGGAGGAACCCGAATGTATTTTATTGATAGGAAAAAAATTAGTGAAACATTATCCTATATGGAAGAACTGCTAATGCAATTTTCAAGTGAACAAAACTGGACAGAGAGTATGCTCAAGAAATTAGCCTTGGAACGAATTGCGCAAAGTGTAATCGAATCAATTATCGACGTTGGAAACTCAATGATCGACGGCTTCATCATGCGTGACCCCGGGAGCTACGAGGACATCATTGACATTATGGAAGACGAAAAAGTAATTGATAAAGGAATGGAAGCACCTCTTAAAGCAATGATTGAACTGCGTAAAATGCTAGTTCGAGACTTTATGAAAGTCGACTTGGCAGAAATTGAAAAAACGATGGCAGCAAGTCTGCCTTCACTTGAAAAGTTCCCAAGCCGTGTACTTACTTATTTAGAAAACGAATTAGGGCCAGTCTCGGCTTTTCTTCCAGAGGATTCACCCCATGAAACACTATAAAACCATTTGCTTTGATTTAGATGGCACTGTTTACAAAGGCCAAGAAGCAATTCCAGAATCAGTTGCGTTCATCCATACGATACAGCGTCTCGGCATTGAGCCGTATTTCATCACCAATAATTCGTCACGTTCAATTTCGGAGCAGCACCAAAAATTGGCGCGTCTTGGTATTACAACAACAGAACAGCATATCATGACTTCAGCTATTGCAGGTGCTAAATATTGTGCGCAGCACTTTAAAGGAAAGACTGTACAAATGATTGGGGAAACAGGATTGCGTGAAGCATTACTTGCTGAAGGACATACACTTGTCGAGTCAGACGGGGAGGTCGTCATCATGGGGATTGACCATGAAATTACGTACGATAAGCTGGCTTCAGCTTGCTTGGCTATCCGGAATGGCGCACAGTTTCTATCCACTAACGGGGACCTCGCATTGCCGAATGAGCTTGGATTAGTGCCTGGAAACGGTGCATTCACAGAACTTGTCAAAGCCTCAACAGGTGTCACTCCAACGATACTCGGCAAACCAGGCTCTTTCATGCTAGAAATCATTCAACAGCGAAGCGGTGCATCGAAAGAGGAAATGATCATGATTGGCGACAACTATGATACGGACATCCTCTCTGGCATCCGTTATGGAATCGACACCGTTCATCTGCAGGGCGGTGTCACTTCACTCGAAGAAGTAGCAGCAAAACCAGAAGCGCCTACGTATATGTTTAAAACACTCGCCGAATGGATTTACACAACTATATAAGGAATTTCTTAAGTGATCTATCTGTACTTGTTAAAGAGCAGATAGAGTCTACTAGGATTTGTTCGTGCCTAAAGCGGAAACAACGGCTCTTCATACACAACAAAAAGGACTTGCCCATACTTTGGACAAGTCCTTTCGTTTCTTTCTATTTTAAAAGAGAGGATTCTCTTCAATGAACTGGTAAATGTTTTCTGTCAGCTCAGCCGGTGTATCTCCCTCAACGACTTCACCGTTCACGAGAGCATACAGCGATTCAGCGCATTTTGTACAATAGCTGAGACACCCATATTCCAGCACATCTAGATTCGAATCCTTCTCAAGGGTCTCGAGAGTTTCTTGAGAACCATTTGCTAGATTGCTAATGCAAAATTCAACTATTGGGTTCACACCCATCACCTCACCTTTATCGATCGTACTCTTTTTTTCCTCATCAGTCAAAGTCTCTGGCTTATTGTGAAGGAAGTCACAAACTGTTATACTCATACGTGAGGAAAAACGGAAATCTCTCAGACAAAGGAGACCATTATGAAAAAACTATTACTATTAGGAGCCGGTTACGGCAATATGCGTATTTTGCTGCGGGTTTTGAATAACTTACCAGCAGATGTGGAAGTCACTCTAGTCGATCGGACATCATTCCACAGCTTGAAAACGGAATTCTATGCACTCGCTTCTGGTACTGTACCCGATAGCGATGTACGTGTAGCCCTTCCTACACACGAGCGCTTGAAGGTGATCGAAGGAGAAATTGCAGGCATTGAAGTGAAAGAAAAATGTGTGTTGCTTACAGATGGCAAACAGTTGCAGTATGACCAACTAGTCATTGGACTTGGTTGTGAAGACAATTATCATGACGTTCCTGGGGCAGAAGAATTCACGCATAGTATTCAAACAATCGGTAAGTCACGCGAAACATACAAAACGCTTCTAAATTTAAATGGCGGTGCGACAGTAGGGATTGTTGGTGCAGGTTTAAGCGGAATCGAACTCGCAAGTGAATTGCGCGAAAGTCGTTCTGACTTGAATATTAAACTATTTGACAGAGGACCACGCATATTACGTGATTTCCCTGAACGACTCAGCAACTACATACAAAGTTGGTTTGAAAAAAATGATGTAGATGTGATTGCAAACTCTAACATTACAAAAGTGGATGAAAACTTCCTCTATAATCACGAAGACCAAATTGAAGTGGATGCTGTCGTCTGGACGGCTGGAATTCAACCTACAAAAGTCGTGCGTGAATTGGAAGTGGAAAAAGATAACTCACATCGAATTGTGTTGAATCAGTATCACCAAATTCCTGGCTTCGAAGACGTCTACGTTGTCGGTGATATCGCTTCGCTTCCACATGCGCCAAGTGCACAGCTGGCTGAAGGACAGGGTGAGCAGATCGTCACAGTTCTAAAGCATGTCTGGAATAGCGAATCCCTTCCAGAAACAATGCCGGAAATTAAACTCAAAGGATTCATGGGCTCCCTTGGGAAAAAACAAGGATTTGCTTACTTGGCAGATCGTACTGTAACGGGTCGAATCGCACGATTGTTAAAATCAGGTGTACTTTGGATGTACAAATGGCATAATGGTTAATTGAAATACAAAAACGTGTGGGGCAATTTTGCCTCACACGTTTTTTGTATTATGATTCGAACCATTAAAGTTCTCAATTACTTTTTCCATATTATCACTCACATTGCAGATATGAATCCATGCTTTTCGAGTTCGTTGTAAATCGGTTTCAACTGAATATAGCCTTCACCAATCACTTCTTCATTTACAATTACTAGCGGATAAAAGTACTCCTCATCTTTTACTTGCTCAGCAAGCTGACGCTGACGCGCATCCTTAATATCTGACTCAATATCAATATAGACAATCTCGAAAGGGTGATTTGGATATTTACGCTGAATCGCAGCATCTAACCATTCGTATGTATCTTTTGACGTCGGTGCGTTCACACAACTTGCACAAATTACATCTGCGCCGTATACTTCAACTGTAACCTTTTTTGCGTTCATATTTAACGCCTCCTGATTCTCTATTGGATTTTTTTCACGATCCAGTTTATAATAACTATAAGGAAAGGGGAGTTTAAAACCTATGACAGAAGCAACGATGAACGAATCCGTTCAAGAAGTATTGAATAAATTACGTCCGTTCCTCTTACGTGACGGCGGTGACTGTGAACTAATCGATGTGGAGGACGGAATTGTTAAGCTGCGCCTGCTTGGTGCATGCGGTACATGCCCTAGTTCCACAATTACATTAAAAGCCGGTATCGAACGTGCTCTTCTCGAAGAAGTACCTGGTGTTGTAGAAGTAGAACAAGTTTTCTAATGGCCAATGGGCTTTATGGGAACGGGCCACAATTGCCCGTTCCTTATTTTTTTTGCTGGCGCATTTCTTGCCAGCGTTCTTTTGCTAATTCGATAAGCTGTGGCTCCGTCGAAGTCCGTTGGTTTTCGATAATCTTTGAGAAAAATTGTGTAGCTTTCTCAGAATCTCCTATGCGCAATGAGCATTCGGCTACCATGTAAAGGACTCGTGTTTCTGACATTTGTGTTCCGATATGGTCACCAGCGATATAGGCCTCTTCGTACAAGTTTCTTGCAAGTGTTAAAAAACGGTGCTCTTCTTCATGATTTTCTTGAATACGATAGAGCCATGCAGTTCGGATCGTAATACCAGCAATTGTAAGTGCTTTTTCTTTTTTCACCATGGCGCTTAAATAGCCAAGCTTATAAGAAGAGATAGCTTCTTCGATTTCCCGTATGCCGCCAAGTGAATGAGGTTTCCATCCTGCTGTAATCATCGATTCAATCTGCTCTTTGGTTCCTTGTGCGAAATTCGGAGAAAAATCATCGGTGAACGAAAATCCGCATGTCGGACAAACCGCGATATTATAAAATAAGGGATTTACAGCTGGATCCAAATAGTTCGGCTTGAAATCACTGTCTGTAGAAGATACCCTTACGAATCGAGATCGAACTTTTGTCGTTGTGAACGGTACCTTACAATTCAAACAAGCTGTGTGTTTATCATAAAATGGTGTCACTTGCACAGTGCATCATCCTTTCGTGCAACCTACACCATTATAGCAAACCTTTGTGAGTCAAGGTGAACTCATTGCATTGTAAATTGAAGAATTGATATGATTGAAATAACCTAGGAGGGATACAATGACACAACTAATTAACTTGTCTGAATCAGCGGCTTACCGTGTCAAAGAAATGATGGAGCACAATGGGGAACAAGGCTCCTTTTTACGTGTTTCTATAAACGGCGGCGGGTGCAGCGGTCTTACTTATGGAATGGGTTTTGACGCTGAACAGTACGCGACAGACCAACTCCTTGAATTACACGGAGTAAAAATTGTCGTTTCGAGTGAAGATACAGATATTTTAGCAGGTACAGAAATCGATTACAAAGAGTCATTGATGGGTGGCGGATTCACCATCGAAAACCCGAACGCCATCGCATCATGCGGTTGCGGAACATCATTCAGAACAGCGAAGAAAGCAGGGGCCCCTGCAAACTGTGATTAATGCTATCGATAAGAAATAATGCAAACTAAATCCCTTGTTGACTTGTAGAGTGTAAACTACTCGTCAATAAGGTTTTTTGTTTTGAGTCTGAAAAGCATTTACCCGTGGAAGAAACTGGTTCGCCTCCCGTAAATGGCCTGTTTCCTAGTCGTTTGTGAAGTCTCTTAGAAGTTATTTCTACAAGTCGGTTTATATTACAAATCAGCTATTGATATAGTAGTTCAAACAAGCTACTATAAATGAGGAATGCAAATCAAAGCGCTGGATTGTAGGAATCACGTGATTTTTACAAACCGGCACATCATACAAAAAAGGTGGAACCGATTCTCGTGAAAAAAAGACCTACAATCCTAGTTCTAGGTGCAGGATATGGTGGATTATCGACTGTTGTTAATCTGCAAAAATCTCTTGGCGTAGACGATGCTGAAATCATCCTTATTAACAAAAATGACTATCACTATGAATCTACTTGGCTTCACGAAGCTGCTGCAGGTACTTTAAAACCTGAACAAGTACGCTATGACATTAGCCGCGTTATTAAAAAAGACAAAGTTACATTCGTGAAAGCTGAAGTACAAGCAATCGACGTTAAAGCAAAACTTGTAACGACATCTGTTGGTCAGCAAAGCTATGATTATCTAGTAATTGGTCTTGGATTTGAAGGCGAAACATTCGGAATCCCAGGTCTTGATAAATATGCACTTTCAATTGCAAATGTGAATGCAGCGCGCCAAATCCGCGAGCACATTGAATATCAGTTTGCAACATGGGCTCTTGAAGATGTAAAAGCAGATAGCCGTCTTACAATTATTGTAGGTGGCGCTGGATTTACAGGAATTGAATTCCTTGGAGAACTTGGCGATCGCATCCCTGAACTTTGTGAAGAGTTCGATGTGCCTGCAGACAAAGTAAAAGTACTTTGCGTAGAAGCAGCGCCTATGGTCCTTCCTGGATTTGACCCGGAATTGGTTGAATACGCAGTACGTCAGTTGAAATCTAAAGGCATTGAATTCTCAATCGGAACACCGGTTGTGGAAGCGACTCCTGAAGGCGTTAAACTGAAAAAAGGCGACGATGAATTTGAATTCATCGAAGCAGGTACGGTTGTATGGGCAGCAGGTGTCCGCGGTAACCGCCTAATCGAAGAGACTGGCATTGAAAACATGCGTGCCCGCGTTAAAGTTGAAAAGGATCTTCGTGCGCCAGGCTACGACGATGTCTTCATAGTAGGTGACTGTGCATTGATGATCAATGAAGAGATTAACCGTCCTTATCCGCCAACTGCTCAAATCGCGATGCAGCAAGGGGATATGTGTGCGAATAACCTGATCGCTCTCATGAAGGGGCAGCCAACACAGACTTTCGTTCCTGACTTGAAAGGAAGCATTGCTTCTCTTGGTTCGGATGATGCAATCGGCGTTGCTTTCGGTAAGAAGATGACAGGTAAAAAAGCGTCATTCATGAAAAAGATGGTCGATAACCGTGCTCTATACCTAATTGGCGGAGCGGGCCTTACGTTTAAAAAAGGAAAGTTTGACATCCTTTAATACAAATTTCTTAGCACTCGTCTGATTTTTTTAGACGGGTGTTTTTTTTATACTTTTCAACAACTTCATGACACTTGCGTCAGCTGTTGAAAGAAGCGGCGGAATCCGGTAAAATGAACTAAGGAAAATGGAGGTCATCATTTTGGGTACAATTTCACTGACGGAGATTATTCTGTCTGTCCTCATCTTTATTGTCATGTTTTTCGGGATTGGCTTTTTGCTCAACATGCTGCTGCGCATGTCGTGGATCATGGCGATTATTTACCCGATTGTCGTTATTTTGATTATTGATGAAGTGAAGGCATATGAATATATTACGAAACCGGGTCACGCATTCAGTATGCTCGGAGATAAGCTGATGGCATTGCACACAGTTGACGTTGTGATTCTTTCTAGCGGTATGGTGGGTGCGATTATCTCAGGTATAGTAAGTAAGATTTTAAGAAAACAAGGCTATCAGATGTTTTAAAAAAACGCTCAGGCAAATGTGCCTGAGCGTTTTTTAAATAATGAATGAATAAGTGATGACAGAAATCAGTATTCCAGTGAGGGCCCCTGCGAAAACTTCGCTTGGTTTGTGCCCGAGTAAAGTTTTCAACTCCACAATCTTTTGTTCTTCGTCTTTCTTTATCCAACCTTTCGTTCCACTGACGAACGTTTGAAAATCAGCACGTATCTGGTTGATGATCAGGGCCTGCTGTCCTGCTTGGTAACGGACGCCGCTTGCATCGAACATCACGATTACTGCAAAGATCGCAGAAATCGCAAACAGTGAAGAATCGAGTCCATGCTCAAATGCAATAGCAGTCGTGAGGGCGGTTACCGCGGCAGAGTGAGAACTTGGCATCCCTCCAGTAGAGGTCATCAATCTCCAATCGAGCTCACGAGTGAGTAAAAAATGAATCGGAATCTTTACAAATTGTGCGAAAAGGATTCCGAATAGTGCAACCAACAGTGGCACATTGCTCAAGATTGTCATGTAGGCACTCCTCGTTAAAAATAATAATGGCAAATAGTCCGGAAACCGAAGAATATTTTTTCGTTTCTTCTTCAACTGGTATATAATTAGAATGTATGAAAATGAGGAGGTAGTCAAATGAAAACTATCATTGCAAACAAACAGTTGACGGACAGCACACTTGAAGTGCTCGTAGTAGGATTATCAGATCATCCAGAGAACAAAGAGGGATGGAGCACAATCAATGGAGCGTTTAATGACCAATTGAACGGATGGGTAAAATCCGGAGATGTTAAAACCGACCTAAATACGGTAACTAAGCTTCTAGCAATAGGGGGCAGTTCATTTAAACGGGTTGTGTTCATTGGACTAGGTGCACCTAAAAAGCTTACAGACGAAGCATTGCTTGAAGCGTTCTCGAAAGTAGGAAAAGAGCTTAAGTCGATGAAAGCAGAAAGCGTTTCCATTTTGGCAGACTCTTTCACTACCGATGAACTGACGGCAGAAGATGTTGCGTTTGCTTCTGTACAAGGAATTGTTTTAGGCAGTTACCAATTTGCAGATTACAAAACCACTTCGAATGAAAAAGACTTTGCGTTTGAAACAATTGAGCTGATCAGTGCTGCAGATGAAGATGAATTGAAAGCAGCAGTTGAAGTAGGCGTTGTTCACGCGGATGCTGTGAATTCAGCACGTACACTCGTAAATACACCGCCAAATATCTTAACTGCGGTTAAAATGGCAGAGCACGGAGAAATGCTTGCAGAAAAATACGGATTTGAAATCGAAGTCCTTGGTAAAAAAGAAATGGAAGAACTCGGTATGGGTGCAATTCTCGCAGTGAACAAAGGGTCCGTTGAAGAACCTCGTCTAATTGTACTCAAGTACGCAGGCGGTAAAGAAGACTGGACAGACGTCGTAGGGCTCGTCGGTAAAGGGATCACGTATGATACGGGCGGTTACTCATTGAAGCCTCGAGAAGGCATGGTCGGCATGAAAGGGGACATGGGCGGTGCTGCAGCAGTCTATGGCGCGATGCAGATTATCGGAGAATTACGTCCCGCTAAAAATGTCATCGCAGTAATTGCTTCCACAGACAACATGGTATCCGGTGATGCGTTCAAACCGGATGATGTCATTACATCCTTGTCAGGAAAAACGATCGAAGTCCTGAACACAGACGCAGAAGGACGTCTTGTATTAGCAGATGCAGTTACGTATGCAAAACAATCTGGCGCGAATTACCTGATCGATATCGCAACCCTTACTGGCGGTGTTATCGTGGCACTCGGAAAAGACAAAACAGGCGCACTGACGAATAACGAAGCCTTTTTTGAAGACTTCATGGAAGCCTCTGTAGAGACAGGAGAATTCGTATGGCGTCTTCCGTTAACGGAAAGCGATAAGAAACGTCTGCGTAAGAGTGAAGTAGCGGACTTGAATAATTCACCAGGCCGTGATGGTCATATGATTTTCGGCGGAGGTTTTGTCGGTGAGTTCGCAGGTGATACACCGTGGATTCATTTGGATATTGCAGGAACTTCTGAAGCGAGTGCTGCACACGCGCTTGGACCTAAAGGGGCTACAGGTGCAATGACAAGAACGCTGGCTACATTCATCGAGCGTTTAGCTGAAGACTCCGCAGAAGCATAATAGGTGACAGCCTACCCCTTACTAAGCCCAATGAATAGGATAGTGGGAAAGGGGGAGGAAGATGTCACGTAATAGAGGTTTTCATGGAGGCAGAGGTTTTGATGGAGGTAGAGGTTTTGGCGAAGGAAGAGGCTTCGGCGGAGGCGGATTTGGATACGGCTTCGGCGGACCATTCCTTGGCGGCCTAGTTGGTAGCTTCCTTGGCAATGCAATTACACCGTACGGAGGTGGCTATGGCGGTGGCTACGGCGGAGGATACCCACCATACGGAGGATACCCTCCATATGGCGGTGGCTATTATCCATATTCATATCCACCCTACTACAGCCCTTATGGATATTGGTAAACAAAAGAGGCTGGGACAAAACCCAGTCAATAAAAAAAGAACGGAGCTTGGGGAGTGAAATCCTCTAGGCTCCGTTCTTTTGAAATTTTATACAAGTAAATAGGGAGACACTCTGTTAAAATAGA
>NZ_JAUBDH010000008.1:0-129283 GCF_033253705.1 Sporosarcina aquimarina | reverse complement strand
TCTGTTCAAAAGATAATATTCTCTTCCTGCCCTTTTTTATGAATTCCAAAATGAACCCCTCCCGTGACAGTATGTTCCCACAACTATAACATCTCTTATGTCCATTTTAAGGGGGGCGACTACAATGACCCACACTTGCGACTGGTTTGTGAAAAATTGGACAAACGGACTGCTGATTGTTTTCCCGGATGACACCAATATATTGAGCACTTGGACGCAAATCATTGTATAAAAGGCAAGTGCTGCAGTGACAGTGTCGTAGACGTTCCACCTCAGATAGACGGTTGTCTGTTCGAAATCGATTTTACGATTTTTCCGGATGATGTATTTACGATCGAACGGAATCAGGATGGCAAGGATGGCAAGAAGCATTACCGCTGTAACGACCATTGAAATGATAAATCCAATTCCCATTTTTCATCATCCTTTCTGCTGTTTCTTTCTTATAGACTATACAATTGGTAAGATGGAAAGGTTCAAAAGAATTTCAAACTTTTTTGAGTTGAAAGGAAGGCTTGTGTGACATACAGTTCAGACACTACTCTGGATCGACCCTATGATGAACACTGTCACCGGATAAAAGAGTAGATACGGTATCTTTACGTTTGCATAATAGCGGGGTATTAATCAACTAATTATAACGGAATTTTCATGAGATAAAACAGCGGACTGATGCATAAAGTGAAGTTGAAGCAATCATTACGCCGAGGGAGGGATCTAATGAAAAAAAGCCTAGTTATACTTATATTTGTTGGGACATACCTGTTAGCTGCTTGTTCGTATGATAGTGAAAAAGCGTTGGAAAATGGAGATGTGATTAATATGAATGGTCCTGTTTACAACTTTGAACGCTTTGAACAATTTTTAGGAAGTGTCGAAGCGGAAGAGTCTGCTGCTGTACGGATCTCCAATTTTACGCTGGAGGGAAATCCGACATTGTATAATTTAACATTTGACGGGACACGTTTCGATATTGAAATTGACAGCTCAAAAAATAAAAATCGTGGAGACCATCCTGCTAAAATGAAGATGTCCTGTACGGACCTTGTGTCAGAGGAAGGTCAGCAATTAGTCACGTATACACTAGAAGGATGCCAGCAAGGTGACACTTCCGACTCCTTCAATCTATTGAACGTCTTAAAAGAGGATGAGCATGATCACGACGATGGGTTTTAAAAGGAAAAGAAGCTTGCACGAGTTAAATAGATGAAGATAAAAAAGCCAGAACTCCATTGGATTCGTCATACAATGGGGTCCTGGCTTTTTTAAATTTACAGTCTCTTCCGTATCGTAAAGTTGTCTTCTAGCAACAGCCAATTTTGCGGGAATGGATAGCCCAATACCCAGTAGCTGATGCCGCGGAGCTTATATTGTTTCACCAGATCGAATTTCGCCTGGGCGCTGCGGGCGTCTTCGAACCAGACTTCATGGGTGCGTCCGGCCGTATCGGTATACCGGTAAAACGGAGATTGCGCAACTGGATCGTATTGAATGGCGACTTGGTGCTGGACGGCTCGGCGGACGGCTTCTTGTTGGCTGAATGTTTCCGCTTCCTGTCCTTGTACGAAAGGCAGGACCCAATCGCGTGCGTAAATCTGGAACCCGAATAGGATCTTGTCTCTTGGGATGACAGTGACCGCGTAATCCAGCACTTTCTTGATTTCATTTAGCGGTGAAATCGCTTGGGCGGGGCCTTTCCGATATCCCCATTCATATGTCATCAGCACAACGAAATCCACAATCTTGCCGTGCGCTTCATAATCATGGGCTTCGTAGAGCAATCCTTTTTGCTCGCTGCTCGTTTTAGGCGCGAGTGCTGAGGATACAAAATACCCTTCCGGATGCAAACGATCGACTGCCAGCTGCAGGAATTGGTTGTAGTGTTCCCGGTCAGCAGGACGCACATTCTCGAAATCGATGTTCAGTCCTTGATACCCTTTTTCCTTCATGACTGCGAGTATATTTGTAATGGATTTCTCCTGAAGTTCCGGGCTGGATAGAATGGTGTGCGCCAGGCTCGTTCCAGCGGATGTGGAACTGAAATTTGTGACCGCAAGAACAGGGACGATCCGTTCGGCTGACGCGGATTTCAGCATTTCCGTGTCATCGAGAGTCGTTAACGTGCCATCTTCTTTCAGACTATACACAAATGGCATCCAATAGGTTAAGTAACGGCCGACTTCCTGGATTTCCCGCGCACCTGTTTCTCCCGCGTTGATGGTATAGGCATTTACGTCAATGACCGGTTTTGGAGTTGTTGTATTGGACACAGTCGGAATGACAAGAGCCTGGCCGACCACTAACGCATTTGGATTTTCTAATTGGTTTGCCGCTGCGATTTGGTTAACGGTCACTCCGTATTGCTGTGCGATTGTCCACAAGGTCTCTCCTTGTTTAACAGTATGAATTTGCAATCTGCTTCTCCCCTCGTTTTTCATCTCTTATAGGGTATTCTTTACAGCGCCGGGATGTCATCATTTTTCGACTTCTGAATAATTGAAAAAAGAAGCGTCTTTCAAAAATGGAAATGTTATACTTATGTAGAACCTTCCTTCTGGGTATCTAAACGGCGCAGAAAGTTAAAATAGAGTTGGTAAGAAGAAATTGCAAGCAGACTGAGAAGACATAGAAATTATAAGAATGAGGTATTCCAATGAAAGAACACGTATTGCAGTACATAGAAAGTAATTTCCCAGACTTATCGAGCGATTTGTATTTAAGGTTTGAATTGGGGGACCCATATGGAAACGGAACGGATGAACGGATCAATCAAGTCGTTACAAGAGTGAACACGCTATTCGAAGAGTTTTTCAAGCTGGATGATTCTGTATATCTATATATTAAAGACTGGGGTGAATCAGAGGATGTTATGTTTGGAAATACTACACCAGCCTATCTGTATGAATTATTAAGTCATCAGAAGATAGAGGAAAAGACGATGTACGATATCGAAGAAGATGTTGACGAGGTAACGGGGAAACCTATCGAAATCAGAAATGAATACAACGTGAAATTTGTTTGCTCTGAAGTAAGATCTGTCGGTTATAAAGAGATATTGGAAGGCATAGGGAATTATGAACAAGGAAGAGATCCGTCTATCGGCCAATCTGTCTATTTCATCAACATGGAAAAGAACTTGATTTTTCATATGTATGATGATCGCGGATGTGACGTGTTCAGTTTAACGAAAGAGCCACTTTTACCTATATACGAGACGTATAGTAAATGGATATTAGATTATAACCGTGTTGAAATCGACAACGCTCTTGAAGTAGGATTGTTTAACATTCATGAAACTGCAGCAGAAACAGCAAAACGGCTTAAAATCAACAACCTCAAAGTTGAAGAAACCAAGATTAACTTATATGAGAACAATACATGTCACATTACTCATTCTCTGGCAATCCCGAATGGCTATGCAGAAGAATGCATTCACGAGCTATCCGGAACCGGATTTACGATTGCTGGCGGAGGCAGTGATAACGCGTGTACGACAATCCAGGCTATGAAAACAGAGGCGCTGGCGCTCATCGATTATCAAACGGAGCTGATGTCTTTGTATGCTAAGAAATATAAGGGGGAGTATCATGGGTGGTCAGCCAAAAGAGCGACTAGTCAGGATGCACTTTCTATAAAAAAAGAGTAAGCGTATATGTGCTTTTGTGAGAAACAAAGTACTGTTGTTTGTGGAAGCAGGATTGTGCTATAAATGAGGTATTTTGTATAATAATTGATCCCATCCATTTTAAGTTCCAAACCACTTTTAAATAACAAGAAATGATTTTATCGGGGGGGAGATTTTATGAAAACGAAGCATCATTCTTGGAAAAGTTATGTGTTTTTAACTGTTAGCGTAATAGTTACGATACTTATGATTTTATTAGACCCCATTGCAGTAGCCACAAAAGAAAAGCTGACAGGGCTTATAATTCTTCTTATATTGATAGGTAACGTCGTGTCGATCTTAATGGGTATTTTAACATTTACATATAAGTACGAACGGAAATGGATTCCTAGTATAGCTGCCATATTCACTTTCTTTAATGTAGGTGTAATGATTTTCTTTTTCTGGTTTGGTGCAAACTTTGCGTGAGTAAAAAATATTCTTCAAACGGGCCATTTTGAATAACAAACCGATCGATATACATTGCTGGGTGGTGATAGTCATGTACGAAGTAAAAGACTCTCGTTTTTTTATTTTTGATACTACATTTTTAATTGTTATTAGTATTCTTGTTGTATTGATTATAGCTGGATTCTTCTTTTTCAGAGCTAAAAGGAAAAAGTGAAAAAACTATATGCAGTCTTCGTTAATTGGGCACGTTAGTTGAATAAAAGAGATACAGAAGATACGAGAGATTATTCTCGTGTCTCTTTCGTTCGCTGAAGCGGACGATCGGCGAAAGCCGAAATAGCCCTCGGCAGAGCACACCTTTATTTGGAAGTGGTACCGAAAAAGGCATAGTATTTCGCCTGAATAATGGGAGTATTTGAAAAGAAAAAGTGTTTTCATATGTTTGAAACAAATGTATTAATTTCATTTGCTTTGCTTTATTATTGGATAAGTTAGGTAAAATATGTATTGGGGGGAATTGGAAATGAATAAAAAAATGTATTTATTGTTTTTGTCTTGTCTTTTAGTTTTACCATTCATTTTTTCACACACTAATGTAAGCGCAAAATCTGAAGATGAATTTCCGACTTTAGAAGAAGCTTCACAAGTATTGACGTCAGAGGATAAAGAAGTATATGCATCTATGACTGACGACGAAAAAAGTGAAAAGGAAATTTTCATTGCTGAAAAGTACGATGAAGGCTCTATTTTATCTGAAGAAGATACTATATTTTTATTAAACCAAGCCAGAAACGTAAAGAATAACCCGGGCATAGAGTTATATAATGGCAGCAGTTCTAAGGCCGTAAATAAAGCCTTAAGTAAATATGGAACTAAGGTTACTTTAACAGGGACTATGTATCAAAATATAGCTACGGTAGTTGGCACGTCTACTTTTAGAGGGAATTTAACATTAACTGCAAATTCGGGTGCATTGAAAAAAGTTGCCTTGGCTAGACATCATTCAGCATACGGGGTTGTTGGATGGAGTGGGAAGCTACCTACTGTAGGTCGTGTCTATAAGGGATCTGTTAGTATGTCCAAGAGTAGTAGTTTAAATACAACGCGAATGGATAAGACAACGAAATATTCATCTATACTACCTTCATATACGACTATGTATAGTCAAGCAACTGTAACTACTGCAAAGGGAGATCAATATACAGTTACAACGCCTTCGTGGAGTAGGGCACAATGATTAATTTACTAATTACGTTAGGTATTTCAGCATTAGTTATCTTTGGCGTTATTGCAGTAATACTATTAATTGTAAAAAAAATTAAAAAGAAATAAAAACACGCCGATGAGGCGTGTTTTTATTTCTTTTCGTTTTACTGGCTTGGCGTGAGCCAACCACACGACAAACTTTTGAAAGCATTTCGGCAGATGGATTGGGGAATAAAATTTGCAACCGTTGCGGAAAAGTAAAAAGGTGAAAATTTCATTCTTGCACTTGAATTGAGGGAAAAAGGGTGTCAAGTCTGGCGTTTTAGAAGGTTTTGAATGGCTTTTCTAGAACTGAATGACGAGGTGAAATAAACGCTATGGAAAACGAGTTTGGGTATTTCTCAAAAGATGTTGCGATTGAATTAGAGATCACGACTTCCACGCTTAGACGGTGGTCCATCGAATTGGAGAAACAAGGGTACTCATTTCAGCGCAACGAAAAAGAGCAGCGTATCTATTACGAGCGCGATTTTAAAGCGTTCAGAGAACTGAAGAAACTTCTCGCCAATTTAGTACCATTCGCAGACTCCATAAATGCAGTCGCGACAAGGAATTTTGAGAACGAAAACGCTCAAAAGATGCCTAGCGTTTATTCCGAAACCATGCGTTTATCAAAGCGTGAAGTAGAGGATATTGTGAAAAAGGCAATTGAAGATGAGAGGGAAATCCTTCTCGACGCATTGGAGAAAAGAATGAGCGACACGATTGAAATGCGTGATCAATTATTAACGCAACAATTGCGTGAAACGATAGACGAAAGTCAAAAACAACTTGCAGCTGCTTCACACCAGGAAGAAAAAAAGGCGTGGTGGAAACGGTTATTCAAAAAAGAACAGTAGAGTTGTAAATGATTTTTTAAATGGTTTGACCAATACCATATACACACACAGCAAAAGCCCTCAGAAGCTCTTAAAAGCTTCTGAGGGCTTTTCAAATATATTCCTTACCTCTGAATCTCCTGTATCTGATCTATGTATCTAAAATCGCTTGTACGGCTTTCTAATGAACAACCCATGCTGAAATACAAAATCACAAAGTTAAAACGGAGTGCCCATCTATACGCAGTGATTTTTTCTAGGAAAATCACTGCGTATATTGGGTTTCCTGCAGGGGCTAAAAAAATAGTGATCCAAGAGAATCTCAAAGATAAAAAACAGACCTTGCCCCTTTTAAAAAAGTGGCAAACTCCCATTCGCCATTGGGCGTATTCCAACGTGGTTGGAATGCCAAAACAGGGTCGAAATAATTTCTCGTATCAACTTCTTAAATTCCCTTCACTTCGTTTCGGTCAGACATTTACCGTTGACACTTCCCCAGATTTCATCTCTCGCAACGTGGAAATAATGAGTACGGCAAGCTACGGGAGTGTGGTCACACTCCCCCAAAACGAGGTTTTTGTCTTGATAGGAATCCTTACTACCTTTCCATTTAAGTTACTTAAATGGTTGTCGCTTTGCTCGATATTCACCAAAAACAAATATGATGACATGAATATTTGACGGGATAGAGCATATTTTAAGTAATGGTATTTTTGATGGGAGGATTATATGAAGAGATTAAAACTAAAATATATTTTATCGATTTTTTTATTATCTGCAGCAGTGATTTTTGCTTTTCACAGTCATTTGTCTTCTGCTAAGTACTCCGATCAGAATAAAAATCTATCGGCTAACGATATTGCTAATGATATTGTAGAAAGAATAAATGAAATGGAATTAACAATTCAAATTGAAAATGAATTAAAGAAGAAAGGTTACCAACCAGCGGGGCTTGTATCGTATCAAATATACTCACCTGATGAACAATACGTAGTAATCTCTTTAGAGAAAAAAGATCAGATAAATGAAACCATAAAAAAAGATATTCAAAAAATAGTAGATAGTGTTTCAAAGGAAAATAATTTTAATTCATTTGTAGTTGACTTAAAATAAGAAAAAAACTAGTTATCTGTTTCGGAGATAACCAGTTTCTTATTTTGTTCAATCTTCTATTACTACACGAACAGAGTCGCTGCTAATATTTTGTGACTTTAATCTTAAATAAAGATTTACCTTTCCATTGCTGTTGACGTAAGGTCTAATATCGATCTTTGGTAGACAATCATAAACACTTGGCTTATTGCTAGTATTAGCAAGGAACATAGTAGGAAGTACAGCTTTTCCTGTGGAGGTAAAGAACTGAAAATTGAAGTTGTTGCGGGCTTCAATTCCAGATATACAAACTCTTATATCTCCTCCGCCTGAAGTAATCGTTGAGGTATTGGTTCCAGAGGATGTTACGGTTATATTACGGTCATAAATCACATCCCATTCACCGGCACCGTAAGTTTCTAATTCATTTGCAAGTGTTGATGTATGAATTGTAAAGGCGAGCAGCAATGTTAAAAAAGTTATCTTGAAACAAAATATCTTCTTCATAAAATCCATCATCCTCTCAGTTTTTTATTCACAACAATCTCTTTCAATGCAAACATTGTGAAGGCCTTCTAATTGATTGAAAGAACTTTTAGATAGAGGGATTGAAGTGTGACAGCGTCACAGTTTAGATCTTGAGAGAAGGAGTACCTTTGCGAAAAACCGTAAAGGGGAAGCAACTCTTCTTTTCCTGCTTTTGAGCTAGGGGAGCGCACTTTTGCTCCCTTGCCTGGAGCCCTCAGTAAATCCTGCACCAATGAAATTCGTATACGGAATACACCAAAAGTTTTAACGCTTAATCTTGTTTATACTTTTTCATGCTCTCCAACTTCTTTAGTAATTCTTGTCGCTTGGTCTCCACTTCAGCATCAAATTCCTTTTCATTTTGCTCGATGTTCTCATCTTTTTCTTTAAACCAATCGGGAATAATTTCTTGTCGGCCATTCACTCTTTTCTTCGTTGGTTGAAGATCTGAGAACGTTGGTCGTTCTCCACGTTCAGAAGCTTCCCATGCTAATTTAATTTGCGATTTTATAAAACCAAGTGGTTTTTGTACCGACTCTTCTACATTCACGTATCTGATAATCAGGGCTAATTCAGATTCAGCCTGTTCACCCCATATGACTACTGCTCCTTGATACATTTGAGAAAAATAATTGGGATCAAACTGATAGAGTTCTTTGTCCGCTAAACTATTTAACCGAATACGTACCTCTTCATTTTCAGGTGCTTTTTTCGGTTGTTCCAGTTTCTTTTTAGGTTCCGGTAGCTTAATTTCTTTCTCCGGAGCGTGCCGAATCGTAAATTCAATTCGTTCAATTTTACGTCCTATTTTGAGTTCCTTAAAACTTATATGAAGATCTGTTTTTTCATTTACTTCTTCGATAGCAGGTAAAAGAGCCTTGCTTTTAAAATTCCCATAAGCTGAATGAGATTTTGCGACAGCCCCTATCCGGGGTTTCAACTCTTCAACTGGACACTCCCATTTTCCGAGATGCTGCCATTTCTTCATCAGTTCATACAATCGTATTGAATAGCCACTTCCTAAAGAAAGAATATTACTTAGCTTGTAAGAGGTGAATTGATTTTTCAACTGTAATAAATATGGCTTTAAATACGGTGAAAATGATAGCACTATTACACCTTCACCTTTTTTATAACGCTGACTAGCAACCCAGTTCGTTGTAACAAAACCATCTGCGTCAGGAATAAATATTGTTTTTCTTGTAATCTTAATGCTACTTCTTTTATTTCTTCGTACTTTGCATGACCTTTCAACCCCAACATCTCACTAAATTCTTGAATCGACACACGATACTCTTTAAAGTCCTTATCATTTGGTTGAATCATAGATACCATAGTAAGAATAATCTTCTGTTCCCTTGCTGATAATGGCTTCACATGACGTGCCTCAATTAAATTGTTCGATTGTGTTACAACATATTTTTCATTCATGTAATTACTCCTCTCTCGTTAAATATTACCGGTATCGTATTAGATACATCTTAAATATAATGGTATCACTTATAAACGTTTATTTAACAATAACTATTACCTATTTATATAAAAAGTAATAGTTAAACCCGAAAAGGTAATAGTTGAACCCGAAAAGGTAATAGTTAGCCCTTGAAAACCCAGTCATACCAAGGGCTCAAATACCCTCTAAATCACTTAAAACAAAGATCTTAAACATTAAGTACTTAAAACAACAACAAACAGGAGCGGTTGGTGGTGTTGGTTAAAAAATCAGGAATATTCATTTCTCTTTTTCTATCAAAAATCAAAGCTAATCTTTTCAAAAAGAGAGTTACTAGAAAAAAGAGCATGTCCAACTCTTAAAGTCTACTAGATATAGCTGTGTAAACTCACAGTAAGCTCATAGAGTGCCTTCGAAATAAAATGTTGGGGTATATGTCATTTTTAGTTGCAATAGGGTTATAAGGCATTTGAGAGGTGTTTTATAAGTTGCACAGGAAATAAGCAAATATAGCCCTATTTATTATCTTAAATGATTGATCGCTTAACTAGAATTTGAGGATTTCCAATATTTTTGGAAAGTTTGGTATAATTAAGTTAATATGCTGGACATCTATGTTAAACAAACGGGGGCATTTCAGTAACATGACCATGTCGCAATAGGACCAGATTATTTAACGAATTTTACTAGATATCAAAAAAACGCTTGAAATACAAAAATACATGTGAAAGAAGATAGATTTGTGGAACACTATGGGAATATTGAATTACGACACTATTGCTTATTAAAATGAGGTGCTGAGTAATTTGGAGACCGTGTTTCTTCTTAATTACGGATGTGATCGGATCACAGTAATATTGAGTTTCTAGTTAAGAAACGCTTATTGCCTTACGCCATAGCAAAGGAAAACAATAAGAATAAAAGAAATTCAAAACATATAACGATTCGTATGATGTTTGACGTGTACGATATAAATTGGGGCAAGCATGTAGACAATAAATACTACTTAGAAGAATTTATTATCAGTGAAGCACATCTTCTTGCATTTGAATATTCTTTTTCAAAATTAAAAGGCAATCAAATTCGATGCCGTCCATATGGCCGTGGACATTATGACCTTACCATCAATGGAAAGGAATACTCAACACGGGTCTATCAAGAGCTCTCAGGCGATAATGAGTTGTTCTTTATTGATGAGGAGGCAATTCATAATATATGTCTAAGAAAACAAAACCATAAGCTTCCAAGTGAACTCCAATGGCTAATGTTACCTAAAGATATAGAAACAGCTGAAAGAGAATCCACCATTAAAAATTGGATAAATACAGTGCTTAATTTTATAGGTGAACCAACAATGACAGGAAAGTAGTTGTTCCGATGAAGGGTCTAATAAAAATCTTTAAGCATTCGGGGGCATTAGTTGTATAATCGGCTGCCCTTACATGGCAGTTTTTCTTGTTGAGTGATTGATTTAAATACTTTCGAATCTAACACAATCTAGATATGTTAGATTTATGAAAAGCCGCTCTTTTATAACATCAATTACCAAACGAACTAGCAAAAAAGCCTTTCTATTAGGAAAGGCTTTTCATAAAAAAGTATGTATTAGAGATAAGCAATCATCGGTAGTTTCTTGCGGTGCTTTGTCTTTTACTTGAAAATTGCGAGCTCTCCAGTCTAAACTCTTAACCTGATCTGTCAAAACAACTCCCGAAATAGCCAAGCCGGATGGCAAGGCTACTTCAAAAGGATAACCTTTGATTTGGTTCGTGATTGGACAAATGACTGCAAATCCTGTTACATCGTTAAACGTTTGTGGCGATAGGACAATTCCAGGTCGATGACCAGCCTGTTCGTGTCCTGCTTGTGGGTTGAATTGAGCATAAACTAAATCGCCTCGTTCAGGTACTGTCATTAAATT
Organism: Sporosarcina aquimarina; assembly: GCF_033253705.1. GTDB lineage: Bacteria > Bacillota > Bacilli > Bacillales_A > Planococcaceae > Sporosarcina > Sporosarcina aquimarina. The sequence goes on along the minus strand of NZ_JAUBDH010000008.1, from coordinate 118,130 downwards.
GATTCATTCCCTTCTATTCCAAAATTAATTTCTGCATGACGATTTTCGGGTGTGATTTCCGCTAATAATTCTTCCAATTTTGGAACTTTCTTTTTGGGAATTAATGAAATTTCTCGATCGTTCACTACATTTAATTCGATTACGGAGCCTTGTTGAATTGCCACTCTTTCAGCAAATGCACTAGGAATACGAACTGCCAAACTGTTTCCCCATTTTTGAACGGTAGTTTCAACTGTCATGGTTTTCACTCCCTTTTCATTTTCTGATTTCATTATATCACCTCAATTCTATCGTGTATACACATAGTATATACACGGAGTGATGAATTGATACTCAATATTGCAAAAAAACAAAAATGGTTAAGTATCTCGTCCAGTCTATTTAATAACACTTAGACAACGAAAAAGAGATGTTTTTAGTCTTGGACAGGATAGCTTAAGAAGGTTTTTGAAGGAGAAACAAGAAATAATATGTAAAAAGAATTTAAGGGGATGGTATTTATTTATGAATGATGTAATCGATCGAATTGAAACAAGTAAACCTGGGGTTACGGATGTACATATAAAATCAGCAGAAGAACAATTAGGTGTTGTTTTCCCAAAACAATATAAAGATCTTTTTAAAGTAACTAACAATGCTCAGATTGGTGAATGGTCTCTATTTCCTATTAAAGATCCCCAAAGTTTAAAGAGAACTTGGGATGATATTGTAAGACAAAATCAAGATGCGAAAGATGAGAGAATGGCAGTTGATTTATTATCTATTGGTGAAGATGGTACAGGAGACAAATTATGTTTTCGAATTGTTGATAATATAATGGATAATAAAATTTATATTTGGTATCACGAAACGGAAGAAGTTGAGGAAGTAGCTTCTAACCTAAAGGAATTTATTGTATCCAATTCTGAATTTGAAGATGAGATTGATGAAGAGTAGTAAAGAGATTATTAGTTATTCAAGAAAAGGGCCAATTTGTTTGAGAAGTGCCTTTAAGATTGGAGTTGGTTGTTTTGGAAAATGAACAATCCTCAAAATTAGATAAATGGAGAGGGCAATACGGAGCTTTAGTTATTGCGTTCACTTGTTTAATTGTTTTAATTAATGGTTGGGGGAATAATTGGGTTCTTACAGGTGTTTTAGGATTGGGTGTTTTTGTATGTGGAACAATTGGTTTCTTTGATTTAAAGCGGGGAATTTATAATAAAAGTAAATGATTTTATCTTTTTTATTTCTGTTAACGGGGGCATTTCATTAACAAAGATTTGCTCTTTTTCAGAAAAAGGACCATATAAAAATATGAGTGCTAATGGAGATGAGGTAAATTAAATGCGGTTACCCGTGTATATTACAGGTTTAGCAAATCACAATATCGATTTAAAGAAGATGGATGGAACCTTGTTTAAAAAGGTGGGATATGAAATTGCAAGGAAACTTCATGGTGAAGTAATTGAGTTTATCCCACCCAGGTATCCATTGAATTATTTTCGCTTAGATATAAAGATCAATGAAAACATAATGTCCATTTTACTTCATGAATATTTCCCCTATGTTGCCATTGCTACATATGAAAATGAACTTCAAATCCATTATTTGGATCCGGAAGATTTAGTAAACATATTGAGACCCTACTATACAGTTTTAGAAAAGAACTTCCTAAACGAACCCTTTGATCCCAATTCTCATGACTTAGCAGAAATCGAATTGAAAAATGAGAAACATTGGAGTCCGAATACAAACGGGGAAGTTATTTTTAATTATTGGGATTAGAATATTTTGGATCGTATTTTCTGAAGGAAAGTTGTGCACTTAAAGGGTTGTTTTATAGCATTAGAAGATGGAGAGCAAAATAAATCCAACATCTTGCGCTAGTACAATTAACTTAGTAGATATCGTATGTACACTGTTTTCCCTCAGTTTCATTGTGCTAATTACGGTCTTGATTGTTTTATTGACAGTCTTCACTTTTCTAATTATAAAATAGCCTGCTTATACATGTCTGAAAATGCAGAAAACTTCGTGTGAGCAGAATCGTCCTAAAAGTGAACGGGCAGCACTTCATATTGTAAAATCCATGTAAAAGGATCTGTCCTTTACTGTGATGACGCAACTCAACAAAGGGGGAGATGTGCGTGAAATACGTAATCGTGCTGATGGTGCTTCTATCCTCAGTCGTTTTGTATAACTTTTACAAAATCAATGAAAGCCATGCAATTCATAGCTCTGTTCAACAGGAGATCGAACGGAACGATTATGTGGATTTCAGTGCACTTGTGGAAGGGGATTGGGACACTATAATTCTAGTGACGCCTTACACAAGCAAAGCCGAACTGAAAGAGAAGTATGGAATAGCTGTGAATCGTATCAGCAACTTTTCAATAGAATACCTAGATGACCGGATGCTTGTTGTATTCTGTCAGGGCAAACGCATTCAAGACTATATGTATTGGACTGGCCGTTTATCATTAAGCAAAGGTGAACAACTCTATGAAACGACTCGAATTAAAAGAGAGGATGCCCAGTTCAAAATTGATGAAACTCACCCTGCTAGCATGCCCTTGAACTTAATTCAGGTAAACTAATAATTACTCATGTCTTGGTGGCCATTCAACGAGAGAAGGATGGCGGTGCAGTGCTGTATCTTTAATCTAGGAGGAGTGCATATGGAAGTTAAACAAAATGGAAAGCCTTTTGGAAAAAGAATTGGATTAGGTCTTGCTAGTTTGGTTGTTCTATTCTACCTGTTGCATTCGACACCGAATGTGGCAGTTCGAACGTACGTATTTTTCATAGGGCATCCAGTAGCAGCAGTCACTTCCGGTATTGAACCAGATGAGTATCCGAGAGAGCACAATAGAATGCACACTCAATCCTATTCTCTCAAAAACCCACCGACAGAAAAAGCTACAGGCAGTGAATTGAAAAATTATCAGGTTAGGAAACAGGGGATTCTATATTTCGCAAAGTTTTATAGCGGAATATAGAAAGTGTGAAATGGACCATGTGGTGATCCGCGGGTTAAATAATCTGCAGTTGAAAAGGAAGAGACATGATGAGTTTAGAAAAAGAACCACCTGCTGTTCATGCTTATAACTTAATTGAAAAAGTTTTATTTCAGCCCACTCATTTCAATAGGAAGAAACTGCAACAGGAACTGAGCGGTAAAACGATACTCATCACAGGGGCAAGTTCAGGCATTGGCGAACAAGTAGCCTATATGCTGAAAGATCTGCCTGTCCATTTAATTTTAGTTGCTCGGCGTGAGGAAAACTTGCGTTACATAAAAAACGAAATTGAAAAAGCAGAAGCTGCAGTCACGATCTATAAAGCGGATTTACGAATAGACGATGACTTAAACGTAGTCGTGCAGCTCATTCGTGCATTACCTGAAGGGCTTGACGTGGTCATTAGCAATGCCGGACTATCCATCAATCGATCGATTCATCAGTCATTGGACCGGGTTCATGATTTTACACGAACGATGGCCATTAACTATTTTGCCCCTGTCAAACTGCTGTTAGCGCTCATTCCGTTATTGGAAAAAAGCCAAGGGCAGATCGTCAACGTCTCAACAATCAATTCTTTACTCATCCCCATTCCGAATTGGGCGGCTTATCAAGCTTCGAAAACCGCTTTTGATACATGGTTCCGTTCAGTCGCAATCGAATTGAAGGCGAGTTGCGTCGATACCACTTCAATCTACCTTCCGCTCGTTAAGACTGATATGATCCGACCCACTGCTGCTTATGATCGCATGCCCGCTATGTGTCCGAACCATGTTGCGGAAATCATCTGCAAGTCTTTGTACACCAAAAGAAAAAAGTATAGACCATGGTGGCTTCTATTCGGTCAACTGGCATCGATTGTATGTAGAGGGGGGCTTGAAAGAGTCATGACAAAAGTAAATGAGAGAAAAGGGGATCCGCGTGCAGGTTCTTAATTTCGTTCAACTTCTATTCAAAATGTATTTGCTTTCTCCGAAAAGAATTGTTCGACTCGTGACTGCTATTCGAAAGCACGGCATTAACATCATGATTCTGCTCCAACTTTCCGAAAGAGTGTATGGAAATAAGATTGCGTTGACTGACGATGAGGAGTCAATCAGTTATAAGCAGTTGCGGATTCAATGTGAAACTCTCGCAATGAACCTTCAGCAGGAATTCGAATTAGATGAGGATAAAAAAGTAGCGTTTCTTTGCCGGAATCATATCTCATTCGTCAAAGCGATTTTTTCGGTTTCTCGATTAGGATCAGATGTCTTCCTATTAAATGCAGAAATGAGCTTGAGTCAATTTAATGAATTAGCAGCGAAGCATCAATTCGATCTGCTCATTTATGATGAAGGATTAATGGACTTAGTGGAAATTTCTACTTTTGATAAGAAGAAAATTGTGTGTGATCGTAATAGTATAAACTCCATTCATCAGTTGAGTCATAAAAAGAACCATGTGGCGTGTAAACTGAAAAGAACATCCGCGAGTAAAATTATTCTGCTGACGGGAGGCACAACGGGGAAGCCTAAGAAAGTTGTCCATCAGCCTTCGCTTATGAATTATGTCAATCCGTTCTTAACGTTGTTAACTAAGCTAAAGCTGCTGCGGAAAGAGAATATGCTAATCGCAACACCCATTTATCATGGATACGGGATTGCAATTTTGCTGTCGTTTATCGGTTTAGGGAAAACTGTTTTTCTTAATAGAAGGTTTTCCGCTGAACACGTATGCGAACAGATCCGCATTCATCAAATTGAAGCGGTTACTGTCGTTCCGTTAATGATCGATAAGATGATGGACCATAATGCTGAGGATTTAAAATCGCTCACTTGTATCGCCTCAGGAGGTGCGTCCATAAATCCAAAATTGGTTGTCGAAGTGACCACGAAACTAGGTGACGTGCTATTTAACTTATATGGAACGTCTGAATCCGGTTTGAATTGCATTGCAGCTCCAGAAGATCTACATGCAAATAAACAGACAATCGGTAAGGCAATTACTGGAGTGCACTTAAAAATACTCGATGAAAATGGAAACAAAGTGAAAAATGGGCAAGTAGGTCAATTTTTCATTAAAACCAGGTGGTCGATGAAAAATAATGTGAATGCATGGATTGCTACAGGAGATTTGGGTTATACAGATCACCTTGGATTGTTCTATTTGTGCGGAAGAACGGATGACATGATTGTGTCTGGCGGCGAAAATGTCTATCCCGTTCAATTGGAACAGCTGCTTATCAATCATCATTTAATAAAAGATGTTGCTGTCATAGGCATAGACGATGAGCTGTTTGGTCAAAGACTATGCGCCTTTGTGGAACCGGAAACTGACGGACTAACAAGCAAAGACATTCTGGACTGGCTGGGAAGCAGGGCTGCTAGATATCAGATCCCTAAGGAAATTATTTTTATGGACACCATCCCTTATACGTCTGTCGGTAAGCAGGACAAGAAGAATTTGAAGGTTGAAGTGAAAGACTGTGTCTAAATTCAGGCTCTGCTATGCACTATATTATTAAGATTTACTGGCAGGGCTTTTCAGTGAAGCGTGAAGGTGCGATAATGGAACAGCTAAGGAATATGTGCATGTGAACAATCCTTATGATTCATGATGGACTGATTCGATGAACTATAGATTCTTTATATAAATAGGTAAAAGAGGTGAAGAAGTTGGGGAAATATCAATTGGATTACAAAGGGCTGAAGGCTGTGTCAAAGTATCATGAAAAATTAAAGCCTGAAAAGTTTGATAAAAAGCAACAGCTTGAAAAAATTCGTACGGAGTATTTGGAGAAAAAGCAAAAACAAAAAGATAAACCGTCTGAATGAAAATTACTTGTTATAAAGTAATTAAAAATAACTTTGTTGAATTATTTGCTTTTTTTTTATATAGGTGTTATATTTAATGAGTATTATCTTTGTTCTTTTCAAATTGAGAAAAAGATTTTGTTTTTCGTCTAAGGTATTTGAGCAAGTATAGTAACAGATTGTGTGGAGATCCACACATTAGGAGGCAATAATTATGGAACAAGGTACAGTTAAATGGTTTAATGCAGAAAAAGGTTTTGGATTCATCGAGCGTGAAGCAGGGGATGACGTATTCGTACACTTCTCAGCAATTCAAAGCGACGGTTTCAAATCTTTAGACGAAGGTCAAAGTGTAACATTTGAAATTGAGCAAGGACAACGTGGCCTACAAGCTACTAACGTTCAAAAAAACTAATTACTGCTTAAAAGCGATCCTACTTGTAGGGTCGTTTTTTTATGCGGAAAAACACACCTCGTGAACCAAGATGCCACGATGTCTCTATGCAGTTGTGTAAAAGGGAATTGATTTGAAAATAGTGCTTAAATAGCGGACTCTACGGAGCGTTGGTTGTGTATAAAACTAACCAGAGAGTAAGATGATTCTATCAGGAAGGAGAGGGCATGCCATGGATTATGAAAAAGTGGGACACGTCATTTTAACGTTGCGGAAGGAAAAAGGGTGGACGCAGAAAGAGTTGGCGGATCGCCTGCATCTGTCGGATCGGACCGTTTCGAAATGGGAACGGGGGGCAGGGTGTCCGGATGTTTCGTTATTGACCGAGTTATCGGCCCTTCTTGGTGCGAATATCGAAGAAATTCTGGATGGCGACCTAAACGCCAACGACTTTGTAGGAGGCAATATGAAAAAATCGAATTATTTTGTATGCGACGCGTGTGGAAATATAGCATTTAATACTGGAAATGCATCTGTATCTTGCTGCGGCAGGAAACTGGCGCCGTTAGAAGCGAAGAAAGCATCAGACGACCATCTGCTTAACACGGAGCTTATAGATGGGGAACTGTATGTTTCAAGTGATCATATAATGAGTAAGGATCATTACATTTCTTTCTTGGCATTTGCAACAGGCGACCAAGTTCTGGTCATCAAGCAGTTTCCTGAATGGGCGCTGCAAGCACGGATTGCGAATCGCAAACATGGGATGCTGTTATCGTATTGCACCGAGCATGGCTTGTTTTACCAACATGTATAACTAGTAACAAGGTTCAAAAAGGATGCTTATCGGCTGATAGGTTACCCCTTTTTGAATCTTTTTTTGCTTGAATGCCGTATTCTATTTATAAAGGAGGCGACATCATGCAAATTCCAACAACTTTGCCATCCTTGGCTGCAGCCGATTTGTCGACTTACTGGCCTGGTTTCCAAGCAGTTGCCTATGCCGTTTATGATGATGAATCTGTCTACTTGTTCAACCATCCGAACTATCCTCAAGAACTGTATACACAATTGCCCTGGAGTGAGGCGTTTGTCGGGAACACGCTCATTCAGTTTCACGACTATCCGACGGCGATAGTAAGACGTGCAGATTGCGCGGATGATGTGGAGCTTGTGGCGGTGATGGTTCATGAACTGTTTCATGGTTACCAAAACTTGCAGGGAGAATTACGTTTTCCCGATGAGGTGCAAGGTGTTTTGTATCCGCTTGATACAGAAAACGCAGCGCTCCGTGCGTTGGAAAGATATTATTTATACCACGCAGTTTTGCCTACGGACAAAATGGCGAGAGATCGTCATCTGCGTCAATTCATTGTTTATCGTCAAAAGCGAATGGCTGCGTTAGGTACAAGTATGCAGTATGAGCTGTTAACGGAGACGTTGGAAGGACCGGCATTTTACGTAGAAAGTAAAGTGATGATGGAGCATAGTGATTTGTTGGATGTTGAAATCGTCCGGAACTATGGGGAAGGCTTGCTGGATAAAGAAGACACAGTGCGTCATATTCGTAAAAGCTGTTATAGCTCAGGGGTATTCCTTTGTTATGTGCTCGATCGAATTCGTCCAAATTGGCAAGAGGAACTATTTGCGTCGGATGTCACGCTTTACTCGTTGGTACAACAATCAGTTGAGTTCAGAGAGGACACGGTAATAGAACCGGTAGAGCCGCTTGAAGTGAGTGACGAATTGCTCGAGATATTATCTCGTGTGAAAGCGGAACGGGCAGCAGCCTTTGCTGAAGCAGAACAGTCAGCGGCTGCGAAGTTAACTATTAATGGAGACTTCAAGATTGTCGGTTTCGATCCGATGAATATCGTTCTTGGACACCAGCGGGCGTTGCACAACCGCTTTATTCGCGTGGAAATCTTAGGGAGTCCTTATCTTTTCCGCCGGCCAGTTATTGCGGAGTATAGAACGGATTTATTCCGATCACCTCAATTAACCCTATTGCTGGATGAACAGCCGGAAGTACGAGAAGATGGAGTTTTTGTTCCTGGTATTGGTGAATTGCCTGGACGATATGAAGCGGACACATTCACATTGACTGTTACTGACAATAAATAATCGAGTGCTGCGAGGGAAATAAATAATCAGACAAAAGGACGCGCTAATAAATTGCGTCCTTTTGTGTTGTTTTTACCGCAATTGTTTAATAGGGGATAAAGGGTGTGTCATGCGCAGACACCATCCGAGATGGTAAGATGTAGGCAATTGCCTAGTTAACGCACATTTGAAAAGCAGCGCAGATCATAGCGTTGGAAGGTGGTCCTATGAGTAGAAATATCATGAAGTTCAGGAAAATGAGAGCAACGACTATATGGCTATACAGTGTTTTAGTTCTATGCTGTATCGGGTCAATCATCTTCGTAACCCATAACTATTCGTTGTATGAACGGCCGATTGCTAAAGTGACTTCTGTGGAAGTAACGGAGCGGACAAAAGCAACGGATGTACATAATAATGAGGACGAACTAGTATCTCAGCAGTTGGTTGCAGTGTTGCAGAATGGGAAGAACAAAGGACAGAGTATTGAACTGTCCAATATGTATTCTACAACGGGCGCATATGACCAGCAGTATCACGTAAATAATGAGTTGTTTGTATCTATCAATGAACAAGACGGGGACACAAGCAAGTTATCGGGTGAAGTAATCGATGTAAAACGGGACCGCTATATAGTAGCTATTGCTTGGATTTTCGTTTTTACATTGCTGATTATCGGACGGAAGAAAGGACTTCTTTCGCTAGCGAGCTTTGCGTTAAATGTAATGATTCTCTCGTTTGCGCTCGATTTGTATATTCATGATTTTTCTTCAAGTTTGTTAGGAATTGCAAGTATATGCATTTTGCTGTTTGCGTCGACATCGTTGCTGCTTATTAATGGGTTCACACAAAAGACGTATGCGGCAATTGGAGCAACACTAATTGGCACGTTCGTTTCGCTCGGAATTGCCTCTTTAGTCATTTGGCTGACGTCCGGCAGCGGTCTGCACTATGAAGAGATGCAATTCTTATCCAGACCCTACCAATCAGTGTTTCTCGCTGGCCTTTTCATTGGCTCACTTGGAGCAATCATGGACGTCGCAATTACGATATCGTCCTCACTGTTTGCTTTATATGAACGAAATCCCGATATCACAGACAGTGAATTGCGTGCTTCCGGTGTAGACATCGGAAAAGATATTATGGGAACTATCACAAGTATTTTGCTGCTTGCGTATATGAGTGGTTCACTTCCAATCCTAATTCTCTATTTGAAAAATGCCGCGCCGCTAGGATTTACGTTATCCATTAACCTCTCACTCGAAGTCGCCCGTGCATTAGCAGGAGGAATTGGTGTGGTGTTAACAATTCCGATTGTGCTGCAGACGGTCTTATTTTTCATTAGACGAAGGAGGGCGGCATCATGAATGCATTAGTTATACTCGCAATCATCCTGTTGCTGTCTATGTTGTTTGTCGGAGGGAGGACAGGGCTGCGTTCTTTTGCTGCGTTGTTTCTCAATTTCGGTGTGCTGTTTCTTATGTTATTTTTCATGACGAATCCAGAAGTTAATCCAATAGTTGTTACGTTTGGTGCGAGTATTTTAGTTGGCTGCATCAGTTTGTTTTTTACGAACGAAGTGAATAGTAAAACGGTTCTTGCGTTTGTTTCAACATTGCTGGTTACTGGATGTATGTTACTTTTCATCATCTACTTCTCTGAGACGATGATGATCCAGGGATTCGGTGAGGAAGAGGCTGACTCACTAAGTGGACTGTCTCTGTATATTGGGGTCGACTTCATGAAAGTGGGGGCGTCGGTCATTATCGTCAGTACAATTGGCGCGATTTTGGATGTGGCGATTTCAATTACGTCTTCCATCCACGAGCTGAACAAGCACAATTCGATGCTGCGCACGAAGGAGTTGGCATCAGCCGGGATGCATGTAGGAAGAGATATATTAGGAGCGGACGCGAATACGTTGTTTTTTGCATTCTTCGGCGGTCATTTGGCATTGCTTTTATGGTTTAAAGATTTGCAGTATTCGATTGGGGATATCGTCAATTCCAAAGTATTTAGTTCAGAATTGCTTCTCATTCTCTGTGCTGGCATTGGGGTGGCTCTTGTGATTCCGATCGCTTCCTGGATGAGTGCCTGGTATTTAGTGAAGGACCTCAGTACGAAAAGAAATAACTAAGAGGATAAAGAAGAATTAAATAGTAGGCAATCTAGCCACGCTATGCTCTATCAGACTTCATACAAAAAATTCAATTGGAAATAAAATCATGATTATCTTTTGAGAATCTGGGTAAATATTGTATTGGGTATATCGGAGACTCTTAAGTAAATTGAGGATTTACGAAACGTTTCATTGCCTAATATAAACCAATGCTACTTGTTGAGATTGAAGTGTCCATAAACGTGTGGCAGGCTGTTAGATGGAAAGAAGGATGACTGTTATAGAAACGTTAGAAAAGTACTTACTCCAACATTTTAAAGAAGACTTATTTCAACAACCTTTGTTTACTACTTGGGAGAAGGCGCTGCGATTTGAAATAGCGGAGCCTGCAGCTAAAATGACGGATGCTGATGTGCTGAAACAAACTGTAGAACGTGCGGTTACGTTGTTCGAGGAAGTATTTCGTGAAGAAGACGATTTACTTGTTGTAGCTCAGGTCTATACAAAGAAAGGGCATAACTTTCTTGAAAGGCGACCGCTCACAACTTATCGGACATTCGTCAAAAACCAAGAGACACTTGCTAATCTTAGGTATGTTGAAATACCGGAGAGCCCCCATCAAAATGGAGATACTATGGTTACCCATCGTTTTCTGCAGCCGGGTAGAAAAAAAGACATTGAATATCATCTTCTGATGGAACTAAAATGTACGGAAGATATCAGAATGCCATTGACTGGGCTGAAAAAAGTCCCTAATAGCAGATATGAAGTGTTTGTTATTAACTTGTCACGAAACATAATCTTTAACCATTATAGTGAGTTTGGTTGCGATATAATTGCTGCTGATATAGAGCAACTGCGCTTTTTGTATGACACGTATAATGAATGGATTGAGGATGCAAACCGTGAACGAATGGACGCCATGTTTTTGGAAGCGGGAGCGTAACAGCTGCCGAATTTATAAGAAGAAAAAAGTCTGAGTGCCAAACGCTATTTAGTGTTGGCGCTCAGGCTTTTACTATTATTCAACTAGTGAAAAGTCATGCACCTCATAAAATGAAGTCTATAAAAAGACTATACCCCCTCAATATGATTTTCGATACAAGAAGAGAGTTTTTGTAAGTGAATATACCGGATCTCAAAGAAAAGAAATGAATGAGAGGCTGCTTAGTATATCCGTGTTTACGGTGCTCCATTTCAGGTAATGGCTAGAGTACTACAATCTATACAGAGAGAATGGTGGCCCATGCAGGAAGTGGATTTGCATCATATCGTTGAAATCGGACTTTTTCTTCTAATGATCGCCGCTGGAATTACAGCGATTGCGAAAAAATTCAATAAGCCGTATTCAATTGCACTTGTCGTTGTGGGCGCGGTTATTGGTCTATCTAATATTTCTATACTCGAACCTTTGACGGATTTCATTACGGAAGGTGAAGTTTTTAACTTTGTCATTATTACACTTTTTTTACCAGCATTATTAGGTGAGGCGGCCATTAAACTTCCGTTTTCCCGATTGAACGAAAATAAGACACCCATTTTGACACTTGCCTTTGGCGGGACATTTCTATCTTTTCTCGTGGTAGGCTTTTTGTCACTTTGGCTTTTGGACTTTCCTGTACCGGCAGCCTTCGTGTTTGCTGCTGTGATGAGTGCAACGGATCCTGTTAGTGTTCTTTCGATATTCAAAGGTTTGGGTGTGAATAAGAAACTTTCGACTATAATTGAAGGCGAAAGTTTGTTCAATGATGGGCTGGCTGTTGTGTTATTTAACATTTCGGCATTCTCTTTACTCGCTTACTTAGATATGGGTCTTGGCGGAGTAGGAATGGGGATTTGGGAGTTCATCAAAGTCATCACACTTGGCATTTTAGTTGGGGGAGTCCTAGGATTCGGATTTTCCAGGCTAACTCGTTATTTTGACGATTATCCATTAGAAATCATTTTTAGTATTATTCTCTTTTACGGGGCGTTCTTACTCGCGGAAGCACTGGATGCATCCGGTGTAATTGCCGTTGTGGTCGGTGCACTCGTTTTTGGGAATTATGGTGGGAAAATCGGGATGAGTCCAACGACCAAACTCAACATTAATAATTTCTGGGACGTTGCTGCGCTCCTCGCGAATTCACTCGTGTTCCTGATGGTGGGTCTTGAAATTGCAAGAATTGACGTACACGAAAAGTGGGGGCTGATTTTTCTTGCAATCGGGATTGTTCTCATTTCGAGAATTGTGGCCGTCTATCTCAGTTTGGCATTTGTCAAAGGCATACCGTCCTCGTGGCAGCATGTGTTTAACTGGGGCGGGTTAAGAGGATCTCTATCTATCGCACTTGTCCTAAGCCTTCCAAGGGATTTCCCGGCACGGGAGGATATCTTGATTGTCGCATTCAGTGTCGTGTTGTTCTCATTACTCGTTCAAGGACTGACCATCAAGACGTTACTGACGAAACTCGGTATCATTAGTCAGCAAGAAGGGAACATGGAATATGAAAAAGTGATTGCGGATGCCTACCAATATGAGACGGCGATTCAAGAAATTGAACGAGTGAAAAAGAATTTGTTCATTCCGGAATCGGTTTCGAATGAAGTGGCCGAAGTATATAAAAGAAAGCTCGAGCAACTTCATAAGCAATCGAATGAGCTGCTCCTAAAGTATCCTGAATTGAAAGAGGACCAACAGCTTACGTTGAAGAAGTATGCACTGTATGCGCGGTATGAGGCGATTGAATCACTATTAAAGAGTGATGTGATTTCAAGCGAGACTGGCGGCCGCGAGAAGGAAGCTATTACGAAAGAGTTAGTGGAGTTGGAAGATGCAGCAGAATAATTCCACGACTAAAAGTTGCGGAAATCCTAACGTTTTTGAAGAACTCCAGTGCGGCAAACAAAGCTCAATGAGTATTCAGTTCAGAAAAATATTTAACAAGAGCTCCTTGGATAAGGGGCTTTTTTGTTTGAAGATTGCCAACTTCTAAACAAGGCCATTGAAAAGCGCTTTATATTATCTAAACTTCCATAAAACCAATCGATTTGTAAATAAAGTAATCCATTTAAAACCGTTTCTCCAGACACTGGTAATAATGTAAAATACCCCTGTTATTAGTATCCTGGACAATAGAAATCGTCGACAGATACAGAAAATTCCTGGTAACTGTCTTTAAACAGCGCATCGCAAATAACCTCACGCAACACACCGCTAAAATAACCGGGTAAATTGCGGATTTTCTTTTTCTTCGTTGCCATTACTGTAATATGCATCGCTTGATACGCCAAATCCTCGAATAGTTCCTCTTTTCCTTTGTGGATGTCAAACTTCAGCATCTGTCCGGAGAGCGCTTTATGAATCCCGAAAAACTTCCTTGCTTTGGAGTTATCTCCCGTGAATGAAAGTAAATATTTCATCTTCCCGAATAGCGTTGTGGATAACTCTTCTGCCGCAGGCTGAGACGTCTTTATAAGATCTTTAAGATTTTTAGATTTATAAAAGAAAGGTTCCTTTTTGGATTTTGTCTCGGAAACCTTGTTCTCATCAGCATCCTTCGGGTTCGCTCCAGTGGTCGTTTTCCCCTGGTCACGAACAGGCAAAATGACATAAATATTGGCGCCAAGTCCGCTCATGACAGGTCGTACGTAATGAATGCGTCCGATGATTTCAAGCAGTTCTAGTTTGCGAATTGCACGACGGACTGTCGAATTCGATAACCCCAACTTTTTCTCAATAGTTTCATGCTTCAAATGTGCTGCCAAATACTTCACTGAATAGCATCGAATCATTTCAAGAACAGCTCGATCCGTTTTGTTCATCGCGTTCCAGTGAATGTCGGTATGTTGTCTGGCAGCTGCGTCCATTTCTGCTTTCGTGTTGAACTTTGCGTAGTTAAATAAGTAGTGTGTCATAGTAATTCCCCCTTTTTCCTCTATATAGAGCTGAGGAACGAAAAGGTGGACAGGGGGAATAGTTTTTGTTGAATTAATTTATTGAAAATTCGAATACACTATTGCATATTAGTTATTCAGTATTGTATAGTTGATTCATATCTTGATAATATCTGAAAATTCTAGTCTCAGTGAAGGGTGAATATATGGCTCAATTTCATTTAACACCGGATTCCGTCCAAGAAGTATTGGAAACCCATGATGAAGACGTTATCGTTACAAATCATGAAGGAATCATTGTAAAAGCGACACGAATCAGCGGTCAAAGATATGGAATAGAAGCAGAAGATTTAATCGGCAAGTCTGTCTATGAACTTGAAAGGAAAGGAATCTTTTCACCTGCGATTACTCCGCTTGTCCTTAAAGAAAAGAAGAAAGTCGTGCGGATCCAAGAAACGAAATCAGGCTCAAAGATTTTGATAACAGGAATGCCATTCTTTAATTACAACGGGGATGTCGATTATGTCATCAGCTATTCTTATGATGTTTCGGAACTGCTAGTCATTCAGGACTACATGAAAGAGATTGAATATGAAATGTCCAAAGCACATGAAGAGGTCCAATATTTACGCAGGCAGATGTTTACGAAAAAAGAGTTAGTGATGAGAAGTAAAAGTACACAAGAGGCATTTGCGACGGCACATCGTGTTGCTTCACTAGATGTATCTGTTGTTCTTTCGGGGGAAAAGGGAACGGGCAAAACGACACTTGCTAAAGAGATCCATAAAGACAGTAAAAGGAGCAATGGACCGTTCATCGAATTAGATTGTGCAACCATACCTGAGTCTTTATTGTTAAAAGAATTGGTTGGTGAGCAAACTGCGCAGAGTCAACCCGCTGTACTAGGGCTTCTCGGTATTGCTGAAGGCGGGACATTGTTTTTGAAAAACATTGATAGAATGGCACTTCACTTGCAAACGAAACTTTACAAAATGGTAAAAGAAGAACGCTACCAACCTATTGGTTCGGATTCTTACCGCTCGATGAATGTGAGGTTTGTCTCTTCCACTGAAACCGATTTACAAGATGCTGTGAGTCAACGAACATTTTTAAGTGAATTGTATTATATGCTCAACATTGTACCGATTCGACTCATTCCATTACGGGAGCGCATAGAGGATGTAAGCGTTCTCATATCTCACTTCCTGCAGTCGTTCTCAGTGAAATACAAAGTGGATAAGATGGTGACGGATCAGGTATTTGCACAATTATTACAGCTTGAATGGAAAGGGAATATCCAGGAGCTCCGACATGTTATTGAGCGTATGGTTGTCCATAGTGAAGGAGAAATAATCGATGTCCATGACTTGCCGCATGAATATCGTTTGCCAGAAGACGAGTTTCTCGAGTTCAATTTTGAAGGGGAAACGCTGCCGGGGATCTTGGAGCAAGTAGAGATGCAAGTGATTAACAGAGCGAAAAAACGTTATAGAACAACTACCGAGATGGCTAAGATCTTAGGGATCAGCCAGCCTTCAGTTGTTCGTAAGTTAAAAAAGTACACACAAACTGAATCTGATTTATAACTATGCGTTTGTATAATTATTCTTAATGTTATATATTTATACACAATACAACGTGAATCAAACATACTTGGAGGTTATCTTATGCAAAAACAAACAGATCGTGAGAATAGCTGGGTTCACATGGTAGATTCAATTGGAAATTTCTTAGCGCCAAGCATGGCGAAGGACCATCCGAACCTTCCGGTGACGAAAGCAGAAGGTTGTTATTACTATGGTGTCGACGGAAGAGAGTATTTGGATTTCACTTCCGGGATCGCGGTTGAAAATGTGGGGCACCGACATCCGAAAGTCGTTCAAGCCATTAAAGACAGTGCCGATCATTTGGTTCACGGACCATCAGGTGTCATCATCTACGAATCCATTTTGAAGTTGGCTGCCGAATTGCAAAAGGTACTGCCGCCAAAACTCGATAATTTCTTTTTTGCAAATAGCGGTACAGAAGCGATTGAAGGAGCTCTCAAACTTGCAAAGTATGTTACGAAACGACCGTATGTAGTTTCGTTTACAGGCTGTTTCCATGGACGTTCAATAGGTGCGCTGAGTGTCACGACATCTAAAAGCAAATATCGAAAACATCTGCAGCCCTCGTGGCTTGCGTATCAGCTGCCCTATGCACTCCCGGAATATTTGCCCGAAGGAGCGGATCCCGAAGTATTTTTCGCTGAAAAGCTGGAGCGGGATGTAAAAGCATTATTTAGCCATCAAGTCGATCCTGAAGAAGTTGCGTGCATGATTATCGAGCCGATTCTGGGTGAGGGCGGGTATATTATTCCTCCTGCATCGTGGTTGAAAAAAATTCGTGAAATCTGTGATCGTCATGGGATTTTGCTGATCTTTGATGAAGTTCAGACCGGTTTTGGCCGTACCGGGAATTGGTTTGCTGCTCAAACGTTCGATGTAACGCCAGATATTATGGCGGTTGCGAAGGGGATTGGCGCGGGCTTACCACTTAGTGCGACCATCGCTTCAAAAGAATTGATGGATCAATGGCCGCTTGGTGCTCATGGTACAACGTTTGGCGGGAATCCAATCGCATGTTCTGCAGCACTTGCTTCACTGGAAATCATCAAAGAAGAGAAGCTGCTAATGAATGCACAAGAAATGGGTGCCTATGCGGTGGCAAAACTGCTTGAGATGAAGGAAGAGTTCCCGGTCATTCGGGATGTACGCGGCGTGGGGCTTATGATTGGTATCGAGTTAGGGGATCCAGTCACAGGGGAAGCCTCCGGGGAAGTCGTGATGAAGGTACTCGATAAATGTCTCGCTGACGGTGTATTGTTCTATCTTTGTGGAAATTCAGGTGAAGTGATTCGCATGATTCCACCGCTCACGATTTCAAAAGAGCAAATTGATACAGGTATTGACGTGTTGAAAACTGCAATTCAATCTGTTTCAAACTAAAGGGGGAAACGCCATGTCAGTCGCGTTCAAAGGGGAGAAAGTTAGATCGAAAGGTGCGGTTTGGAAGTTTCTAATTCCATCACTCATTGGTGTCCTGCTATTTTTAGTACCTATTAAAGTGAATGGGGAAGTTACGATCGGGGTCGGGGTCCTCGCGTCGTTTCTCCTTAAAGGTGCCGGGGATTATATCCCGCATTTCATTTTAGTATTACTTGCTGTCACGGTTGCGCTGACTCTGGTTACCGTCGCATTTAAACCTGCAGCGATTGTCAATCGTCCATTTTTGAAGAATGTGTTTCTAGTTGGTTGGTTCGGAATTACGATGCGTGTATTCGGTCTTGCTGTCGGAGTCATGGCTTTCTTCGAAGTTGGACCAGAATTCATCGCATCGCGAAACACGGGTGGGGTCGTATTATATGACTTGGCACCAGTCTTACTGACGTGGTTCTTGTTTGCAGGTATTTTACTGCCGCTCTTAGTGGAGTTCGGATTGATGGAGTTTGTAGGAGCGTTACTGAAAAAAGTGATGCGCCCGTTATTTACACTTCCGGGCCGATCGTCGATTGACACGATGGCGTCATGGATGGGCGCGGGAACTGTTGGCGTGTTAGTGACCATGAAGCAATATGACGAAGGCTATTATACGAAACGTGAAGCGGCAGTCATTGCGACTACGTTTTCCATAGCTTCAGTCGCATTTTCACTCGTTGTCGCAAACGTTGCGAATATTGGCCATATGTTTGTTCCATTTTATATTACGGTTTCGATTGCGAGTGTTGTTGCAGCGATTATCATGCCTCGTATTCCACCGTTGTCGCGTAAGACCGATACGTACTATGAGCCAGTAGGCCAGCGTATCGATGAAACACAGCCTGAAGGTGTCTCCAATATTCAATGGGGCTGGAAGCAGGCATTAGACAAAGCTGGTAATGCAAAGAGTCCGATGGGATTAGTGAAAGACGGCGTTGAAACAGTACTAGACATTTGGCTTGGGCTAATTCCACTTGTCATGAGTTTGGGAGCAATTGCACTTATTGTTGCGGAATTCACTCCTGTTTTCAACATTATTTCCTATCCATTAGTTCCAATACTTGAACTCATGCAATTACCGCAAGCAGCTGAAGCAGCACCTACGATGTTAGTCGGATTTGCAGACATGTTTTTACCGGCTGTAATCGGAGGATCGATCGATGCTGAAATTACACGCTTCGTTGTTGCGGCTTTGTCCTTAACTCAGCTTGTGTATATGTCAGAGATCGGAATTCTGATTTTGCGGTCGAACATTCCTGTATCAATTGTTGAGTTGTTTATCATCTTTATTGAGCGTACGATTATTACGTTGCCAATCATCGTATTGATCGCTCATTTATTCATTTTTTAACGACGAAAGGAGCTTTATCGACCCAGTGAGAAGTAATGGCTGAGGGAGATAAAGCTTTTTTACTTCTATGCGAAAAGGAGAATTCTAAGATGATTACAGCTGCAGAAATACAACCAGAGTTTGAAAGTTTGTTAGAACGAAAAGCATTTGAAAGAATTCGAAGAGAAGCATTTGACTATATAGCCAGGGGAGCCGGAAGTGAAGCGACAATGAAAGAGAATCTTGGAGCGTTTTCCAAGTGGAAAATTCGTCCGCGCGTGTTACGGAATGTTGCTGAAATCGATTTGTCGACAACGTTATTCAACCGGAAGCTCTCTTCACCATTTCTATTTGCACCAATTGGTGTTCAACGAATTGCCCATCCCGACGGAGAGTTGGCTTCTGCAAGAGTGGCTAAAGCAACAGATGTCCCATTTGTAGTCAGCAGTGCAGCCTCCTATTCAATGGAAGAGATTGCGAGTGAATTAGAAGAGAGCACACGATGGTTTCAGTTATATTGTTCCCTTGAAGATACAGTAACCAAAAGTTTAGTGAACCGTGCTGAAGCGAATGGCTACTCTGCAATCGTCATAACGGTAGACACACCGGTACTCGGAATTCGAGAAACGGATGCACATAATCAGTACTCTCCTTTAGAAGAAGGAGATGGATGCGGAAACTACCTGAATGACCCGGCGTTTCGCGCATTGCTTGCGCGTCCTCCGGAAGCAGATATGAAAGCAGCACTGCAAAAGCAAATTGATATTATCGACCAGCCAGGACTCGATTGGGATGAACTGAAAAAGATTCGGCGAATGACAAAGTTACCGATTTTATTAAAAGGAATTTTACATCCTGAAGATGCAAAGCTAGCCCTAGAACACAACATTGACGGCATCATTGTTTCGAACCATGGCGGCCGACAGCTTGACCATTGCATCGCTTCATTAGACGCATTACCGGATATAGCGCAAGTCATTCAAAAACGTATTCCCATTCTTCTAGACAGCGGAATCCGAACCGGCGTAGATGTATTCAAAGCGCTCGCACTCGGTGCAGACGCAGTTTTACTGGGCAGGCCATTTATTTACGGTCTCGCTGTAAACGGAGAAGCAGGGGTAAGACAGGTCATCCATAAAATCCGTCACGAACTTGAAACTTCAATGGCATTAGCAGGCGCACGCACCATTCAAGAAATTAACTCGGATTTACTTTTCAACAGTTAGGAAAGAAATGTTTTAACCAAATTTAAAAAGCTGTCTGAGAAAGTCAAACTAGACTTCCTGAGACAGCTTCTTTTTTGTGTCCTTCTTATTTCACCATATAGCCCCAGTGCATAGTGAACAATGTCCCGAAGATCGTAACAAGTCCTACAAATAACGCATAAAGGATATTCATATAAAGCGTCTTGCTTTCTGCGTTTTCTTTCACATGCATGAACAAGAACAGCTGCAGCCCTGCTTGTACAATCGCAGTGACGACGAGGATCGTCATGCCTGCTGCAAATGATAAGTCAAAAAGCACTGCAACTAGTGCAACAAGTGACAGCAGCAAAGAGAATAAGAATCCCATTACGTGCTGGGGAGGAAACAATTGTTTCATGTTACATCAGTCCTTTCAGATAGACGAAGCTGAAGATGAAAATCCAAACCACGTCAAGAAAGTGCCAATATAACGAGAAGATGAACGACTTATTTGCAGTTTCTGGTGTGAAACCGCGTTTCTTAATTTGCAGTAAAATCGCGCCCCCCCAAAGGAGACCGAACGTTACGTGCAATCCATGCGTTCCGAGAAGTGTGAAGAGTGCTGACAAGAACCCGCTCGTCTGGATCGTCGCACCTTCGCCTACATATGTTACGAATTCATACACTTCGACGCCTAGGAATGCAGCACCGAGAGCTAATGTAATTCCGAAGAATGTCATCATCGGTTTCTTCAAGCCAAGTCGCATTGCATGGACACCTAAACCAATCGTGAAACTGCTGGACAACAGCAGAATCGTTTCAATCATAACGGGACTTAGGTGAAACAAGTCCTCTGCGGCCGGTCCTACATTTGTATTGCTTTGCAACGTGAAATACACCGCAAACAATGTGGAGAAGAGGGCGATTTCCGCCCCCAAGAAAATCCAGAATCCGAGGATCTTCATCTTGTTCTCATCGGTACTATATTCCATCGGTACTGTATGATCAATTTTCATGCTGTTCACCTCGCAATGCGTTTTCTGTCCGTTCGATTTCTTTAATAGAAATGTAACGGCCGTGATCTTTCTCGAACGATCGATAGGCAAGTGTTCCTAGGATTACAACACCAAAGACAATCGCAGGGGTCCACCAGCTGAATACCATGAAGAAGCCCCAGAAGAAGAATGCAGCCCCCATAATGACTGGCAGTCCGCTATTATTCGGCATATGGATCGGTTCGTACGTTCCTGATGTCAGCGGTTTGCCTTCTTTCTTCGCAAACCAGTGTGCATCCAGTTTGTTAACAGTAGGGATCAACGCAAAGTTATATTCCGGAACTGGGCTATGTGTGCTCCACTCCAGTGAACGCGCATCCCAAGGATCGCCGTCATTATCCCGAGGGCTGTAACGAATACTCCAATAGATGTTGTACACAAGGAGGATGAAACCGATCGCAAGACCGACAGCACCGACCATGGATAACATATTGAGAGGACCATAACCCGTACTTTCCGAATACGTATACATCCTGCGCGTCATTCCGTTTAGTCCAAGTATGAAGAGCGGGAAAAACGTCACGTTAAAGCTAATGGTAATGAACCAAAATGACAGTTTTCCAAGCTTTTCGTTCAACATGAAACCAAACACTTTCGGGAACCAGAAATGGAAACCGGCAATGACCGCAAACACTGTACCTGGAATAAGTACATAGTGGAAGTGGGCAACTAAGAACATCGTATTATGATACTGATAGTCAGCACTTGCCATAGCAAGCATGACTCCTGTTACGCCGCCAATTGTGAAAATCGGAATGAATGCCAGAGCATACATCATCGGTGTGGTAAAGCTGATCTTTCCTTTTCGTAACGTAAACAGCCAGTTGAATATTTTCACACCGGTCGGTATTGCAATCGCCATTGTTGTAATAGAGAAGACACTGTTGACCATAACGCCGTGACCCATTGTATAGAAGTGGTGAGCCCATACGACGAACGATAGAAGTGAAATTGCTACCATGCTGACAACCATGGATTTATATCCATAGAGGTTTTTCCTGGCAAAAGCAGATATGATTTCACTGTAAATCCCGAACGCAGGCAAAATAACGATATACACTTCAGGATGGCCCCACACCCAGAACAGGTTCGCCCAGAGCATGTCCATTCCGCCGCTTTGCATGGCGAAGAACTGTGTGCCGAACTGTCGATCTAGTGTCATCAATGCTAGAGCCACTGTCAAAACCGGGAATGCAAAAACGATAATTACATTTGTTATTAAGACCGACCATGTAAACATCGGCATTTTCATCAATGTCATACCTGGTGCACGCATCTTTATAATGGTCACCAAGAAGTTAATGCCTGTTAACAACGTACCGATACCGGCAATTTGCAAGGCGAGTGAATAGTAGTTATTCCCGACAGTCGGACTGAACTCAAGACTGGCTAGTGGGAAATAGGCAGACCATCCGGCATCCGGTGAACCACCGATGACGAATGAAATATTGAACAGCATCGCACCGGCAAAGAAGAGCCAGAAACTGACAGCATTCAATCGAGGGAATGCAACGTCACGTGCTCCGATTTGAAGCGGAATGACGACGTTCATTAATCCGATAATGAATGGCATTGCCATGAACAGGATCATAATGACCCCGTGTGTTGTAAAGATTTCGTTGTAATGCTGGCCGTCCAGCAATCCGTTATCCGGAATAGCTGTCTGTGCACGCATTAAGAGCGCATCCACGCCTCCGCGGAAGAGCATAAGGAGCGCAGCGAGAATGTACATGACTCCGATTTTCTTATGGTCGACAGTCGTCAGCCAGTTCTTCCAAAGCCAGTTCCATTTTTTTAAGTATGTGAGCGCAATCGGAATCGCGAGAGAGACAACAACAATACTGACCATTGCTGCGTAAATCATCGGTTCACCGGTTACGAAAAATTCGTCCCATTTCATATTGTTGAACTCCTTTCGTCAGTTAAGGAAGACAGCTTAGAAAGCATGATGGCGGTTCTTTTATTACTCATCATGACTCATATCCATCCCATCCATATTCATATCTTCATGTCCTTCGTGCTGTTGTGCATCTTCTGAATCGGATCCGCCATGATGGTGTCCGCTATGCTCACCTTCAGGAGCAGGTTTGAACTCAAGATGGTTTGAAGAATACGTTTTACGGCCGAGGTGCTCCGCTTTCAACAACTTATCGAACTCGTCTTCTGTTAGTTTAGGTGCTGTTGTTTTCACATCGTGTACCCATTCTTTGTAATCCTCATCGGACAGCGATTGTGCTTCGAATTCCATTTTGGCGAACCCTTCACCGCTGAAGTTCGAGTTCTTACCCATGAACGAGCCCGGTACATCTGCTGACATATGGATTGAAGTGACCATGTCACTCATCGCATACTTTTGACCTGCAAGCTGCGGAATCCAGAAACTTGTAATCGGTCCATAAGAATAGAGACGGAATTCAATCGGACGGTTTGCGGGGAAGTTCACATAGTTCACCGTTTCAATTCCCTCTTCTGGATAGCTGAAATGCCATTTCCAGTTAGACGATGAAGCATAGATGACGAGCGGTTCCTGATCCGCATAGACGACTGACTTCTGTTCAACTGTGCTTGTAGACGACACAGTAACAACTGAAAGAATCACGACAATGACTACTGGAATCGCTGTCCAGATAATCTCCAGCCACTTATTACCTTCTTCGTGTGGCGGTTCGTAATCGTCATCGAGTTTTGAAGCACGATATTTTACTAGGACGACTGTATAGAGTACATAAACAACAAATAGAATTCCTGCCATCATCGCAATAGAGAACAGAATCGTGCTGGAAATCTCTCTAGCTTGAGGTCCTTTCGGATCGAATATTAGCAGTGGGTTATCACAGCCAGCGAGTAAAATGGCTGTCACAGAGAATAGCGCAAGTGCAATCCACTTTTTCTTCATGTTCGTACTCCTTTCAACGAGTAATATATATTTGTAAGAAAGCCTGATTATTTACTGAAAAAGTATATTCATATAATTAAAAACGAACTGTATTTTTCAATTAAATGTCAAAAGGCTTTAGTTCGAAACCTATACTAGTCCGATGAAAAAGAGATTACAATAGCTAAGTACCTGTGTCACAAAAGGTTCTTATCTTCATCTAAGAATGAGCAAACTGCTTTGGCTGCTAATTAATCGGGAGTAAAATATTATTATCTGTGGTTTTGAAGTTATTTGAAAGATAGAGTTTTTTCGTAAAATCGGAGAGTTATGAGGATTGAAGAAGTGACAAAGATGCCCATAATTGGAGCGATTTTTGTTAACTAGGGGAGGAGATACTTCAAACGTGTTTCCGTAAAGAGAATGAAACAAATGTAAACGTTCCTTTTTGGTTATCCTATTTTGGATAAGCGTAAAAAGTATTGATCTGGTCAGTTTTCGGTTGGAAAGTTTTTGCTTAAGCTCTCAGCGGGTATATCACCATAATAATTCTCACTAAAAGGGGCATACTACTACCGATAATCAGAAAAAAGGAGGACTTTTCATGACTGGAAATTATCCAAAACCGAATGATCCCGCGGATAATAAGGAGCGGCTTAACAAAACAATTAGTAATATGGAAGCAGCTGAAGAGGCGATGAAGTTCGCGGATGGTAAGGAATTTAAGACGATCAAGGAGAAAAATGAACGACGTAAGAAAAGCATTGACGATATTAAAGATGAAATTCATGAGGAAGACAAATCACGGATTAACGGATATTTATAATTTCCAAAAGGCGAGCACAAAAACTCATGTAATTGAGTTTTTGTGCTCGCCTTATCCATTCAATAGTAAAGTGAGTATTCAACTCTGAAGGTCTTCGTAAAACACAATCTTATTAGAAAAAGGATCATGAATTGCAACTTCAAGGGTGTTCCAGTCTGTTTTATGCAAACCAGGACGGGCATACTTATAATTTTTCTCTGTAAGCGCGGCGTGGTATTTTTTCACGTCATCTATTTTTACACGAACAATACTTCCAGGGGTTCCATCTCCGTAATGCTCGGATAAATGAATGACATGATCGCCTAATGAAACCTGGATATATTTAGGCATGTTTTCATCAAACGTATGTTGCCAATCTTGTTGAAATCCTAAATAACCGATGTAAAAGTCTATTGCTTTATCAACATCGAAAATCCTGAAAATCGGTGTAATCATAATTCCGACACGCTCCTCTGAAATTTGAAAATCAATATAGCATACACAATGTAACAAGTACTAGCAGGGGAAACACGTTCATTCAAAACTGTAACAAAAACTTTTACTGAATTTATCTGATGTGAAAGTGGGTTATTAAATCTTCTCGAGTGACAAGAGGTATTCTTTCGTTCAAGATATTCTATAAAGGGAACGAATAACTGAACTTGAGCTAAAGGAGAATGAACTATGAACCGACTTAAATCTATTGACGAATGGCGGGAACTTCTCGAGAATTCCGACGAACAGCCTTTTCTTCTATTTAAAGTGAGTGTCACCAGTTTGAGCAGTGTAACTGCAAAGAAAGAAATGGAGGCGTTAGTTACAGAGCTGCCTCGATATGTAGTGATTGTGCAATTAGATAAGAAAGTGTCCAAAGCAGTAGAGCAAGAAACAGGTATACCACACGAAGCACCACAGTTATTCATCATCAAAAACAAGAAAGCGATTTGGCAAGCGACTCGTTATCAAATCAAACAATCGGTTGTATTGGATGCCATTGAACAATATGTGTGAGCAGGATGGTGTTTCTATAATTGCTCACTGAAACGCAGTGTACATCGTGGTGGAGTGGCTGCCGTTTACTTCTTGTTGAATTCGTTGTAAAACGTATCATCCTTCTTCTTTTCGATATATGTCCAAATCACGTATATGACGATTGTACACCCTACAACTAGCAACGCAGCACTAAATACGAAATCAAAGTCCATGTCTTTGACAGTTCTTTTCGCAACACCAGCCTGGTCAAAGATTTCGTAAGACATGCTTTCATAATTCATAAGCAAAAATGAAAGGATGATTCCTGCCAAACTACCGCCAGCTAAAGAGAGTATAAGTTTTTTCAAAGCCGCAACACCTCCTAAAATGAGTATATCATTTTTCTGATTATTTGGTCTGCTGGTTTTTGTACTATCAAATGGATTCAAAGATTTCCTACTAGCATGTATCGCTTGATGATGGTATTTCATAATTTGAATAGTTAATGATTCTTCACATGGCATCTACTATACAAAAACTAGAATGATTCCTTTAGCTAGTTTTGCAGGATTCAGAGGTGTAAAATTTCAATAAGAGATCTATTCAGATTAGCAGGAGGAATGCGGAATGAGTGAAAGTAAAGTGGTTTTCATAACAGGAGCAGCGAGTGGGCTGGGCTATAAAATTGGCGAGGAATTTGCTAGAGAAGGGGCAAAAGTCGTATTTTCGGATATTAATGAAGCCAAGCTGAATGATGTTGTAGCACGGTTAGTTGCTGAAGGTGCGGATTGTCTGGCAGTTAAATGCGATGTGACCAAAGAAGAAGAGATTCAGCGAGCGATTGACAAGACAGTCGAATATTACGGCAAACTGGATGTATTGGTCAACAATGCGGGAATGCAGCATGTTGCAATGATTGAAGATTTCCCAACCGATCGCTTTGAATTAATGGTGAAAATGATGTTGGTGGCTCCATTTATGGCTATTAAACACGTTATGCCGATTATGAAAGAACAAAAGTTTGGAAGAATCATTAATATGGCATCTATCAATGGCGTCATCGGTTTTGCTGGGAAATCTGCATACAACAGTTCGAAACACGGCTTGATTGGATTGACTAAAGTCGCTGCGTTAGAGGCTGCTGAACACGGAATTACTGTCAATGCATTGTGCCCGGGTTATGTGGATACACCACTTGTGCGCAACCAATTAGGAGATTTGGCGAAAAGCCGTGACGTATCACTCGAAACAGTATTAGAAGATGTCATTTATCCGCTCGTTCCGCAAAAACGATTGCTGACAGTTCAAGAAGTGGCCGATTTCGCATTGTTCATCGCAAGTGATAAAGCGACTGGGTTAACTGGGCAGTCGATTGTTATAGATGGCGGGTATACCGCGCAGTAAAGATTAGGACTTGCGGCTGTCAAATTGTATATGTGGTTTTTACTCGTTATAATAGATTTGAAGGTTTAAATGGTTACGGGTTAACTTGTTTCTACATATCACGTGAACGGCCGAACTTCTAAGTGGAAGTTCGGCCGTTTTGTCTTGAAAAAGAAAATTGCAACATAGCAGATGAAATCTAGGTTTCTTCAATACTAGTTGAATGATGATCAGGAATGGGTATGATAAGAAGAATGGAAGAATAGTGCATAGCAACAGAACGAAGAGGAGGCCAATCATGAAAATCGGAATTATCGGCACAGGCAACATTGCGACGTATTTGTTGGAACACGTGAACCCAAATCACGAGTTTGAATGTGAAGTTGTCGCGCTCTTTGGTCGGAATCAGGAAGTAGGGCATCAGTTAAGTGAGCAATTTCATATAGACTTTTATACCGATCTCCAAGGTTTTTTGAATTCGCCAATCGAACTTGTCGTCGAAGCTGCAACTGTTGAGGCGGCTTCTGCGTATGTAAAAGATGTTGTTGCTCATAAGAAGAACCTCGTAATAAGCAGCATCGGCGTTTTTAAAGACATTCACTTCTATGATGAATTAAAAGAAATCGCCGCACTCAATGGGGTGCAGATCTATCTGCCTTCAGGTGCAATAGGAGGTTTGGATTTGCTGCAATCCGCTCAAGCAACAAACGGACTTAAATCTGTGAAAATCACAACAAGGAAGTCGCCAGCTTCACTTGGGCTTGACGGTTCACATAAAAAACAAATTCTCTTCGAAGGCTCCGCCAGGGAAGCAGTTGAACAATTTCCTAAAAATGTTAACGTAGCGCTTGTGCTGGCGCTCGCGGGTGTTGGAGTTGAAAAGACCGAAGTCTGTGTCATTGTGGATCCAGCTGCAGAACGCAATACTCACACGATAGAAGCGGAAGGGGATTTCGGAAAGATGCACTTTCAAGTTGAAAATAACCCGATGCCGAACAATCCTAAAACGAGCCTTCTTGCAGCTTTAAGTATTTTAGCTGTATTGAAAAACAAAGATCTCGCAGTGAAAATAGGGAATTGAACAGAGAAAAGGAACCGTCCGTTTTGCAAGGATGCAAACGAGGCGGTTCCTTTTTCTAATGGATTAATGTGTTCTTTCTGAAACCTGATTTTTGCTTTTCTTTGAAGAGTTGCTGTTCTGTACAGCCATTGAAAGTGAAATGGCTGCACATACAAATGCAATCACGACGATGAAACCGCCAACCGCAGGCATACTCGTAACACTGCCTGTATGACTGAACGCAACGCCGCCGACACCTGAACCAAGTGCAATTCCGACTTGAAGTGCGGAATTGTTAAAGCTTTGGTGGATATCCGATGATACGGGATCCGTTTGAATGATGTAGTCCTGCTGTGCAGGTGCAAGTGCCCAGCTAAGCGCTCCCCAGATCATCATGACGATGATGAACACCGGAATGGATATGGTAGAGTATGGAAGAACAAACAAGCTGATTGAGAATGCGCCTAAAATGATCAGGATACTCTTTTGCGAGCCAAGCCGAGTTGCCAGTCCGCCGCCAAATGCGCCGCCTGCAACTGCCGCGATTCCGAATAGGAAGTAGAAGACACTGATCCAAGAGGAACTGAGATTCATCGTTGTTTCAAGAAACGGTGTGAAATAGGCATACACCGTATAATGACCAGCAAGCATGAACATCGTTGCTAAATGAGCGAAGACAATTTTTTTGTTCGCTAAGGACTTCAGCTGTTCAGCTAGAGGCTGTACTTCGCCTGTCGGAATTTTGTCGAAAAATTTCATGATCAGCGCAATAGTACCAAGCGACAAAATTGCGATTCCAAGAAACACTGTCCGCCAGCCGAAGGCGTTCGTAATGACAATCCCTATAGGAACTCCTAACACGAGCGACGAACTGATTCCCATGTAGATGTATCCTAATGCTTTCGCACGTTGACTCGGTTTTGCAATACGTGCTGTAATCGTTAAAGACAGAACAATCACTAACGCTGCGCTTGCAGCCGTTAAGATTCTTGCTGTCATCATCATTCCGAATGTTGTGCTGAAATAAGTGAAAACGTTACCTAAGAAGAAGACCGATAAGGTGATTAAGTATAGCTTTTTACGTTCTATTTTAGCTGTAAGTGACAGCAATACGGGTCCCGCGATTGCATAGACCAACGCGAAAATTGTAATGAGCTGTCCAGCAGTTGCTATTGAAACTTGTAAATCATCGGCAATCACAGGCAGAATCCCGCCTACGACCAGTTCAACTAAACCAACCGTAATTGCTGAAATGGCTAATAAAAATACACGAATGTCCAACTAATCTCCTCCTGCTATTGGTTACTATCGAATTTGTTAATACAAAAAAGTCCCGACTACAAAAATTCTTTTGTAGTCAGGACTTAACGGATCCTGGTAGAGACCCTCGAACCATATTATCGAGGTTATACAGATTGATTTTAGTATGAAATTTTTCCTTCTCATTAATTTATCACGAAATAGTGATGATGGCAAGAGTAAGACGTCTGACAACCTAAGAAAAAATTTTAGAATGAAGTAGCGTAGTTGTGAATAACACCCAAAAAGAAAATACATAGTTTTAAAATGAACTTTTTATCTGCCTGGGAACTCTTATAAGAAAGAGGTGAGTCGATGAGGACCGTCAAGTTGGTCAAGAAAGCAAAAAAAGGAAACAAAGAAGCGCTGTTGCAACTGATTACTGAGCAACAAGACGCTTATTATCGATTGGCCTTAACGTACATGGGCAATTCCCATGATGCGATGGATGCTTTGGAAGATATGATTGTGAGCCTCTATCATTCGATTCCTCAATTGAAAAAAGAAGAATCATTTTACAGTTGGAGCAAAACAATCCTTGTCAATCGATGTAAAAAGCTATTGCAGCAGCAAAACAAAATTGTCTTTATGGAGCATCCTGAGGATAGCTTGGAAGAACCCGTTCTGCCTGCTGATCCGGCTAACTATTTTACACAGACCGAGCAGCGCATGGACTTGATAGAGATGTTGAATACATTGAATACGAATCAGCAAGAGGCAATCAAATTAAAGTATTTACACGACTTGGACCTTCAAACAATTTCCGAAATGACAAATGTATCAATTGGGACTGTGAAATCCCGTATTTTTCAAGGTCTGAAGAAAATGCGTGAACACTTCGGAGGTGAGTGGAATGAATGAGTTGGAAAAGCAGCTAGAAGTAGAAAAGGAACGGTTAGAGCGCAGTAAAGCTCCTGAGGAACTAGGAGAGCGTCTAAGACAAGCACTTGAACAAACGCCTTCCCGACGTAAGAATAAGATGCCGAAATGGGTAGCTGGCGTTGCCGCTTTACTATTTCTCTTCATCGTAAGCTATAACTACAACGCACTCGCATACTATGGCAACAAACTGCTTGGCTATGATGAATTAATGACCGAAACGCTAGCTCAATTGAATGAACAGGGCAGCGGGCAGCCGATTGAGAAAAAAATTACACTCCTTGATGGAACTGAACTGTATTTAGACGGGTTGCTGACAGATGAAAACCAATCCATTCTCTATTACACAGTGAAAAATCCAAATGGAATCTCGGAAGAATCTTATTTTGATAGTCTTCACGGTTTATGGACAAAAGCGCATGCAACAAATGGAACGTATTCTGTAAACGAGGCTGGAACGGAAATTAAAGGAATTCAGGCATTCGAAGCGGTAAATCCGTTTACAAAAGAACTGACGTTAGAGTATAGGAACAATGAAAACGCTGAACAAGGAAAAATTACATTCCCTTATAATCCTAAGCAAGCGATGCAAACTGAACTGAAACAGCCAATTCGTAAAAAGGTTCATGTTGACCAAGGGAATATCAGGTTTGACTCAATCACCGCAACACCTAGCCGTACTACGATTAAAGGCAAGGTGAATGTGGATAACTTTGACCGGATCCAATTAGGGGGATCAGGGATTCATTTACTAGCAAATGGCAAACCGGTGGATATGACAGGTTCAAGCAGCAAATCAGCAATTTTTGGATCATCTATTGAACTTTATTATGACCGGTTACCGACGGATATTGAGGCATTAGAGGTGGTTGTGGACAAATTTGTGGGGTACGAATCACTAAACGAATCGATTCTATTATCTGGAGAAAATGAACAAACTGAAACAATCCATGGTCAGGAACTGATCATTAGTAAAATCGAAAAAACAACGGAAGGTATCCAACTAAAGATTGCGACGGAACAAAATATCCTATTAGATGGAGTTTCCATCAAGTCAAAAGGGAAATCAATTCCTCTTCACACCACTTTAAGGGCAGACCTTGTAGATTACGGGAATGAGGAACCGTACAACGAACGAGTTCTGCTCTTTAAAAGCGATGAACTGCCGGATACCCTGATGATTGAAGGCATGCACTATGCTAAAAGTTATGGAAAACACATTCAAATTATAAGCAAATAGAAAACCGTTGAGGAAAACTGGATTTCCTCAACGGTTTTTTCTGGATTGCACGGCATAATCAGCTTGGCAGATAACGAAGGGCCAACACAAGAATCCCATAACTGAAGCCCCAAGATTTGAAAGAACCTTAACTGTTAACTTTTAAATTTTAAACGGTAAGAACTTTAAGGTGTAAGTTTTAAAGCTTTGAGCGCTGATCGTTAAGCTTTCAGTTCGCTTTTACTACTATACGTTTAAAGTAATTAAAGTAGGTTGTCCGGTTTTACTTATTGTCCCAAAGAAAACTCGGAAAAGAAGGGTCTTGTGGACATCGTTTTCAATTACCCATGCAATCCTGGACGTTAAATTGAAATTTGTGTCACGGCATTGGATTCAGAAAGGACTGCATCTACTTCTGTTTTAAAATTGGAAATGCTTTCTTCCAATTCATCAATACGTTTGTCGAGATTCAAAGGGTCTATAAGAACAAACTCGTTACGCTCCATGAAGGATTTTGTATGCAGTTCAACTTCTTCTTTTTTTGCGTTCTCTTTCTTACCTAAGATCTCGGTCAAGTAAGATTCCAACCGCTGCGTCAGTGTGTCATTTTCCATAGTCAGACGGTTGATGGCTTTTCTGCGTTTAAATACCATCGCAGCGAGTAAGTTTTCTTCCAGCTGAATAGAAGTTTTGCGTTCAATTGCTTTCGCGACTGTCATTGTTTCACCAGCAACCGTCACTTGTGTTGCGGCGTTGGACTGAACTACAGCGTCTTTAATAGAATTACGACGTTCAATTAAAGACATGGTTTTGTCGAAACCTGCTTGAATTGTTTTTTCATAGTCTTCAATAGAGAGACCATTGATTTTTTGTGCAGATTTTCGGTCCGTTGCGATGAAATCCGCTTCTTGGGTCGCTTTCGCTATTCGATCGTTCAATGTTTTGAGTTCGGATAGTGCGCGGTGAATGGACATCGTTTGAGTTGTTGTCATGAGTTCTCCTCCAATCGCTCTATTTTATAGTTTATCATTTCCAATTTGACGTTGCCAAGTAAGAGCCGAACAAACGAGAGCAATGAGCATGTAAACCAGTTCGTGTTACGATAGTAGTATAGAATCGGAGTTAAAGACATGTGGAATTTATGCAAAAAGGGAGGTGGCTCAGTCAATGAGAACCTGGTTTCCAAAAGTATATGATGTGGCGATGAAACCGCTGGAAGCGTCCCGATTTAAAGAAATTAGAAGGGACCTCGTTGAAAAGGCAGAAGGTCGGGTATTAGAAATAGGATCAGGAACAGGGATTAACTTTCCTTACTACAAGAATGCACGCCAAGTGGATGCGATTGAACCTAATCCTTCCATGAGCAAGCGGGCGGATGAACAGCTGCGGCACGCACAAGTGCCGATACGTGTCCATGAAACCGGAGCAGAAGCATTGCCGTTTGCAGATAATACATTCGACACTGTCGTTGCCACGCTAGTATTTTGTACTATTCCAGTCCCGATGAAAGCACTTGCAGAAATTCAGCGTGTGAGCAAACCCGGAGCCCGCCTTTTGTTTTTTGAACATGTCCGGATGGAGCCGATCTTCTTGAGTAAAACCCAAGATATCTTGAATCCATTATGGCAAAAGATTTGTGATGGATGCCAGTTAAATCGAGATACGCTAGAGATGATCAAAAAATCGGGGATTGAAGTCACTAAGGTCAAGTCATATTATGCGAAATTGTTTTTGTATATTGAAGGGACAAACAGGATGACAGAAAGGATGAATCATGATGAATAAATGGCAAGAGCGTTTTAGTCAGACGGAGTATGTATTCGGGAAAGAAGCGAATGCTTTCATTCAAGAAGCAGCAGAGCGTTTTGAGATGGGGCCATCGATTTTAGCCGTTGCTGAAGGAGAAGGAAGAAATGCAGTCTTTTTAGCGGAGCAGGACTGTGATGTCATGATTTGGGATTTCGCCCAATCGGGACTCGACAAAGCGAAGGCTCTTGCAAAAGAGAAGGGTGTTCAGCTAAAGACACAGATACAAGACTTGCAGGAGGCAGAATGGCCGAAAGACAAGTACGATACGATCATTTGCGTATTTGGCCATTTCAATCCGGAATTGCGGAAACGGACGCTTGAAGGAATTCGACAAGCGGTCAAACCTGGTGGGCTGTTTGTGACAGAAGTCTATGCTAAAGAGCAGATCGACTATGGAACAGGCGGGCCGAAAGATCTTGAGTATTTGTATGAGCTGAAAGACTTTGATGTATTTGCTGATTGGGATCAGCTGCATGTTGAAAAGAAAGAAGTCGTGCGTGAAGAAGGGGCAGGGCATAGTGGATTGTCTCATGTCATTCAATTTGTGGGACGGAAAAAGTAAGCAAAAGTAAAGCCGGTTTACACGATAACTCTTGTGGCAAACTAGCTGGCCAAGGAAATAATGAATCATAACGCCTGATGATCGATAAGACTATTTTGATGCATTTCATACATTCAAAGAAAAATGGAATCCCACTGAAAGTTGTATAACTCAACTTTCAGTGGGATTCTGTATAGTTCGGTGAATAATTTTGGTTTTATAATAGTTCAGGAAATAGACAATATAGGATATGCATAGTTAAACGTCGTGACTTACCTTTGTATGGATAGATATGCATATACATTGATGGGTTAAAGTTCGCTTCAATAATCCCATAGGCATTTGGCTCAGCAGCTGGGACGTCAATATCGTTGATAATCAAATCGATGCCACTAATAGTAGCTCCTAGTGCAGTTACCGCATCCGCTGCTATTTTTTTATAATCCTCAGGAATTTGATCCGTCACGTCAACGGAATCTCCACCCGTACTTACGTTAGAATTCTCACGCAGGTAGACGACTTCGTCCATCTTTGGAATCGAGGTCAATTGATACCCCTGGCCTTTAAGCATAAGGATTTCCAATTCACCTAGCTGTATAGTTTCTAAAGGTGTCCTATGGTCTCTGCCTCGTAATGGGTCACTGTTCTTTTGATTGACTAACTCTTCGATTGTGTGTTCCCCGTCACCTAAAACATTGGCAGGAGTGCGCAATAAAACAGCTTCAACTTTATCATTCAGCACAAAAAAACGATATTCTGTCCCACTAAGAAATTCCTCTATTAGTACAGAAGAATCTTCTTTGAAGGCAAGTGTGATTGCTTTTTGATAATCTTCGAAACTTGCTTTTTCCTTAAATATCGAAATTCCTAGTCCGTAATTTGTTGACTTTGGTTTCACAACGAAAGGTCTGGAAGCAAACTTATCATAAGCACGTATAGCTTGCTCTTTGTCATTAAATTCATCACCTAAGGGTACGCGGAATCCATGTTGATGAAGAATCTTCTTTGTCACTGTCTTATTCTCCATAATTAAAGTAGAGACATAGCTATCTTTACTCGTCATATTTCCGTTTTTTACATATTCAACATGATCGTTTAATTTAAGTTTTAAAAATTGCTCCTGGCGATCCAAGATTTCGACTTTGATTCCTAGCTGAATAGCATCAAACATGATAATTTGCGTGGACAGTTCCATGTCAGTAAATCCTGTTAACTGATAGGGTTTCTCCCATGCATTTTTGTAGTTTTCTTTAGCAATATCCGTTGCGACTTCACTTTGACTGGTGTTTACGCTTTTTTCGTAGAGTCTTCCAGCTAAAGTCTTACTTGGGTCTCTTAACATTTCCCGGAGATTGATAAATAGCGTGTCTGAAACATTCAAATCGAACATTCTAACTAACTGTTCCATTTCATCAATTACTGTTTCAGCCTCTTTTTCAAATTGCGTATGCTTTAATGGGTGCTCTAGAGCCACTACCTCATTCGTTAAGTCACCTTCTTTAACCCACTCATCACAATGTATACCTTCGTCTTTCCATAGAGAGTAAATTAAGAATAGATGAAGAAACTCTGCTTGTTCATAACTAATTCCGTTTTTATCGAAAGGATTAATATCTATGTTTCGGAGCTCAACATATTTGACACCTTGGTCTTCTAACTCTGAAACTTGAGCAGTGCCTCTTAAACGAACAGCCGAATAAAATTCCTTTTCTTCAATTAATACACCTTTTTTAACCATTGATAAAAGATTTTCAATATAGGTTTGTATACTGCTGAAGGACACATGAAGGTCTTCATGATTGGAATAACCAAATTTACTGTTTCTAATACTTCTAACAGGCTCATTCAAAGAGCTTTTTTCGAAAAAGTTCTTTTCACTACTTGGAGAAGCCCCGTAAAAATAAGTTATAAGCCAGCGGTAATGCAAGTAGTTCCTTGTGACTTTAAGATAAATCTCCGTTTTAAATTGTTGATAATCCTTAATCTCTGACTGTACGTTAAATAATGTTTCAAGTAACTCTTCACCAAACTCAAAATTATAATGAATACCACTGATCATCTGTTTTCGACGGCCATACGAATGTGATAAATGACGGCGGTATAGAACGTTTGCGAAATTCTTTAACTTTGCAATCGAAATGTCATCTTCTTTATCCGGTAACTCAGGAGGCATACTTAACGGCCAAAGCATTTCGTCTTTACCTATAGACTGATAGGCAACATCGTGGATAGCCGATAAGTAATTAAACAGCTCCTCCAGAGAATCAGAAACCGGTGTAATCAATTCCATCTGCGTCTCTGAAAAGTCTCGTTGAATATACGGATGTTCATCATTTAATGAAATGCTTTCAGGGTGATCGGTTTTAGCTAAATTACCTAGTAAGTCAACGCGTTGACCTTCTTTTTCAACCCCGAAACGAGCTTTTAATAGATAGGGCTTAACACGATTATTTTCTAACATTCTTTTAAAATCCATGATATCTATACCTCCTAATTCTCGTACCTTTTTAAGAAACAAGCAAAAATATCCACATTTAAATTGAATGTGGATATTTGCCATTCCAAATGTTATTTGTTAAAAATCATCATGACAATTGCTCGATATGGAAGTCGAAATGGTCTTCCAAGAATGTTGAGATGAAGAAATAGCTATGATCATAGCCTTTCACTTTCTTATAAGTTACTTTTGCGTCAGTTACTTTAGCATTTTCTAAGAAAGTCGTTTCATCCAATTGTTCTGGATAAAACTGATCTCCAGTTCCTTGTGTAATTAGAATAGGAGGCGCATCAGTTGTTTTAATGAGCTCTGACGCATCCCACTCTTTCCAAGATGCTTTGTCTTCGCCTAAATAAGTTGTGAAAGCTTTTATTCCCCAAGGAACTTGACTAGGACTTAAAATAGGGGAAAAAGCAGAAATTGCTTTGAATTTGGCGGCATTTTTCATCCCGATCACTAATGCGCCATGACCTCCCATTGAGTGTCCCATTATACTTTCTTTACCCGAGAAGTTAGGGATCAAAGCGGCTGCAATACGTGATAACTCATCCGTTATGTATGCATACATATTGTAATGCTTTGCCCAAGGCTCTTGTGTAGCAGTCAAGTAAAAACCGGCTCCTTGACCAAGGTCGTACGCAGCATCATCCGCAACATTTTCTCCACGAGGTGACGTATCGGGGATAATGACTGCCACTTGGTGTTTTTCGGCTAATCGTTGGAAACCACTTTTTTGACTGAAATTATCATCTGTACACGTCAAACCAGATAACCACCATATGAGTGGGATTTCTTTCTTTTCTTGATTTGAAGGTAAGTAGATACTAAACGTCATATCACATTGTAAAACTTC
Source organism: Sporosarcina aquimarina (assembly GCF_033253705.1). Taxonomy (GTDB): domain Bacteria; phylum Bacillota; class Bacilli; order Bacillales_A; family Planococcaceae; genus Sporosarcina; species Sporosarcina aquimarina. Next base: position 81,063 of record NZ_JAUBDH010000008.1, on the reverse strand, counting down.
TGAATAATGGCTGTACTTAGATTGTACTCCATCAAATGAGAAATGTTGTTCAATTAGTTTTAAAGTCATTTATTTCACTCTCCATTTATTTATAGTGTGAGGGATGATTTATGTTAACGAAGAAAACCAATAGCCTTTTTAATATCCATACCCATAATCACATAATGTAATGCATTCTACAATACTGACATTCCTGTCACTATGTTATAATGCTGAAAGATAGGAGCTTTAGGACAACTTGAAATAGAAATCCCAATGGGTATGATGTGTAGATTATTCCTTTAGACTAGAAATATTTGTAGAGAGTGTGAATATAGATGGAAATTAATTATAAAGATAAAACTTATTTTACTGGAAAAGATCTGGCTTTATCTGTTATAGGTGGACGTTGGAAAATAGTGATTATCTGGTGTTTGCTGCAAGAGTCACCATTAAGGTTGAGTGAAATGCAAAAGAAACTTCCTGAAGTGAATCAGCGCATGCTAATTAGACAATTAAGGGAATTAGAAGATGATAACATAATTATTAGAACTGTATATCCCGTTGTGCCGCCTAAAGTCGAATATCAACTAAGTGAAATCGGTCTTCTCTTGGAACCTGTCGTCACTTCAATCTGTGATTGGGGAGATATTTTTAGCGATTCTTTAGAAAAAGATGTAAATATACCAGAGACTGAATAACTTAATTTACGCCTGGGTGTAAGAAAGAAATAACTAACATGTTATTTTCTGTTGAAATTCCTGTCCAATACACTATTGACTGTTATGACATAGTGGTCAGTATGGCGTGTTAAGTTAGGATGTGTAATCATGGAAGTGAAAACAAAATGTGTTTCACGATTTTACATGTTCTAATTTGTCTGGATGACAAATATGTCAGTATTGTCAACTGATTTTCAAAATGTGATTATGGGTATAGTAACGCTATAAAAACAGAAAGAAAGAAGGGTTTTATTTGAAAAGTAGAGCAGCCGTTGCATTTAAAGCGGGAGAACCGCTTCAAATTGTAGAAATCGATGTTGAGGATCCAAAAGCTGGAGAGGTTCTAGTAAAGATTCTGTACACTTCAGTCTGTCATACAGATGCTTATACATTATCGGGGGATGATCCAGAAGGTGTATTCCCTGCCGTTTTAGGACACGAAGGCGCTGGTGTTGTCGTAGCCGTAGGTGAAGGAGTTACTTCAGTAGCGCCAGGCGATCATGTTATTCCACTCTACACTCCAGAATGTGGAAAATGTAAGTTCTGTCTTTCAGGCAAAACAAACTTATGTAGTGCAATACGTGAAACGCAAGGTAAAGGGCTAATGCCTGATGGAACGACTCGCTTCTCTTACAATGGAGAGCCAATTTATCATTACATGGGAACGAGTACATTTAGCGAGTACACAGTTGTTTCTGAAATTTCATTAGTAAAAGTTGAAGACGAAAAAGCCCCGCTTGATAAAGTTTGCCTATTTGGATGTGGAGTCACTACAGGTATTGGTGCTGTCCATAACACAGCGAAAGTGGAAGAAGGGGCAGTGACAGCGGTATTTGGTTTAGGAGCTATTGGGTTAGCTGTAATCCAAGGATTGGCTCAAGCAAAAGCGAGCCGCATTATTGCAATTGATATGAATGATGGTAAAGCTGAATTGGCTAAAAAGATGGGCGCAACTGATTTTATCAATCCTTCAAAATTAGATAGACCAATCCAAGAAGTTATCGTTGAAATGACTGATGGAGGAGTAGATTACAGCTTCGAATGTATCGGGAATGTCGAAGTGATGCGATCGGCTCTAGAATGCTGTCATAAAGGTTGGGGAGAAAGTATTATTATCGGCGTAGCTGCTGGTGGTAAAGAGATTTCCACTCGTCCGTTCCAATTAGTTACTGGACGTGTATGGAAGGGATCAGCGTTTGGCGGAGTTAAAGGCAGAACCGAACTTCCAGGAATGATTGAAGACTTCATGAATGGTAAAATTGACTTGGATTCGTTCATTACACATCATTTAGACTTTATGGATATCAATGAGGCATTTGACTTGCTTCATAAAGGTGAGTCAATCCGTACGATCCTCACGTATTCTGAAAAAAACTGATTCAAAGTTAGGCATTAAAAAATTAAATAAATTTCATGAGAAAACAGTTGAACATCGCAAAACTGCATCTAAACTAGATAATGGGATGAATGATTATCCAGCAGTTGATGGATTATAAGAATGAACTTTCCGTAGTTAGAAAAGATAGGCAAAAGTACTTGCTCACAAAAAAGCAAGTGCTTTTGTCTATTGACGATTATAGGTATAGCAGAAAAATGCCATCAGAATAATACAGCTGAAATTTTCAGGATGTAAAGGAATTTTTGTATTTCACTATAAGTTTTGTTAGAGTTCAATAGAGTACCATGATTGGTTTCAGAATTTATACGTTATTTACTATAATTTGCTATATAAAAAGGAGATTGAGTCATAATGAATTATGAAGAAAATGTAGCAGGCTTTGATAAGATTGATTCTGTAAAAGCACAAGAATTGGTAAAAGGCGATATGGAAGCAGTCATCTATGTAGGCAAGGCTGTATGTCCTTTTTGCCAACTATTTGTTGAAAAACTAAAAAAGGTTAGTGAGGAAACTAACACTACTATTTATTATGTAAATAGCGTGGAAAAGTCTGATATGGAAGGTATTACAGCTTTCCGTAATGCATACAACATTCCAACAGTCCCTGGATTCATCTATACGAAAGGTGATACTCTAAACGTAAAATGCGATTCATCCATGTCAGAAGAAGAGATCAAAACGTTTATGAATAAATAATTTACTTTATTATCACTCGTAGCTCGTCTTGTGAGAAGTTGGTATAGGTTACTGTCGTCTCAAATGTATTATGCCTTAACTGGTCGCGAAGCCTTACCTTAACGTGAGTTTTATAAAAAAATTAAACGCTCCAGTCCTTTGTCACACAAGGGATTGGAGCGTTTTTGTAACCTGCGTACATGTCGGAAAAGCCAGGTATCGTGTTCGAGATTGCGCGGTACGTGGCTTTTGTTTCATCAAATTGCTTCTCGGACTCGGTCGAATAAGACGTTATTCTCCAAATGGACATGCTGGAATGTATCTTTTTCAAATTGTTCAAGACGTGCATACACGAGCCGGTACGTGCCGCATGCTTCATCAGGAGGAGTGAAATTATTCGTGATCTCCCGCAGTTCATGAAGTAGTCGGCCGGCGTTATCATGTTCGTGTTCGAGTTCAGCGACATGAGGTTTTAGCTGCTCTTTTAGCCCAGGCGTCGGGTTTGCTAAAAACTCCAGAATAAGAGGGAATACGTTTAGGTCTTCATCATCTGTATGGTCAATCAATTCAGCACGCAATAGTTTGTAGATTTCTTGTACACGCAGCAGATGTGGATGGTTTTCACCGTGGACACGGGCGACTTTCGTGACATATGGCGCGAGCAATGGAAGCTCTTCACGTAAACCGGTATGATATTTTTCTTGAATGTATGCAATGAGTGTCTTTTCTCCAAAGGAGGAAGGCTCCATCTGATCACGTGACTCTCGCTTTTTCTCAATTTCTTGAACGCGTGTTAAAACATCCGTTGGATTGAGGTCGCGTTGAACAGCGGCTTCTTGCAATGAAATTTTACCTCCACAGCAATAATCGATACGTAAGTTCCGGAACAGATCGGCACTTTGCGGGATAGCTGTGACAATATCTGAGACGTGTTGGTCGAGTGTTATTTGTGACAATGGAATTCCTCCTATGGATATAATTGATAATCGTTCTCAATGTCAATCTTACGTTAACTTCTCCCGATTTCATATAAGGGAAATGCCTATATTATTATTTCAGTTCAACTTTCAATTACTTTACAAACACGAAATATGTCAAAAAAGCACAAAATTAGATAGCTATCGATCTAGTTTGTTCGTATACTCAGATTAGTAGGCTGTACATTGCCGAATTGAAACAATAGAATCAGTGAAAAACTAGTGAAAGGAGAAGAACGATATGAAGAAAAAGGAGTTATTCATTATTCCTTTGGTTACTCTAGTAACACTGATGTCTTTAGGGGCGTGCGCAGATGAAGCCAATGAATTTGTCATCTACGGAAATCATGAAAACATGAGTGATTCGTCAAAAGACTATTTAATAAACTGTCTGGACGATAGAAGCATCGAGTTTAAACTGGATGCACAAAAAAATATTCTAATTCAAGAGCGCGATACCGATAAGGCAGTCGCTTCTTGTTCATAATAGTGCAGCCTGTAGTATCCTGAAAAGGACGCTGCAGGTTTTTATTTTTCCTGAAAGTGAATCGGAAATGAAATGACATCCGTCTATAGAAGAAAGGCAGGTGGATTCGTTCGTGAATATCGAAAAAGTGGTGGGCGATTATGGCGATTATTTGCTGCGGGTCGCTTATGTCTATGTCAAAAATCAAAGTACTGCAGAAGATATTGTGCAAGACGTATTCATTCGATTTTATCAGCAATCCGATGAATTCAGACGAAAGAGTTCGTTGAAGACCTATCTTGTCAAAATGACCGTGAACCGCAGCCACGATTACTTAAGGAGCTGGACTCATAAACGAGTTGTATTCAAAGAAAAGATTATTGGCACGAAATCGATGAAAACTCCAGAACGACGATTGGTTGAAGAGGAAACTACAGAATCTCTATTAACTGCTTTGCTTTCGATGAAACTGATCTATCGTGAAGTATTGGTATTGTACTATTACGAAGAATCGTCAACGGTGGAAATTGCACAGATTTTAAATTGTCCTGAACCAACAATCCGGACTCGACTTCAACGTGCCCGCGCTCAATTAAAAGAGCGATTAGAAGAACAGGAGGGGTTTTCTCATGGATTCGATTAAAGAACAGTTGAATGCCGAGCTGCAAAAAATCACCTTCGACGATGAACGGAAACAAGAGCTCATTCACTCTGTCAAAAACAGCCGGAAACCAAAAACACGCGCACCTGTTTGGACCTATCGAATTGTGCTATCGTCTTTTGTATTGTTGTCTATGGCTTTTGGGTGGATTAACCAAAACGCAGAGAACCCTTCAAGTGTTACGCAAGCGGATGGCGGTGGGACACTTACTATTATGGATCTACTTGGATATGACTCGGTAAAGACGCTGCTGCTGGCAATTTTGTTCTTCATCATTTACGGCTTGTTTATACGCAGTATTCGAAAAGAGGGAAGGACGCTGCCTGTCTGTGCGAATTGCGGGGCTGTGTGGACGCATAAGCTGGCATTGAAAAAAGCATTCAGAAATGAAAAGACAGCGTGTCCGAATTGTGGTGAGATGAATTACCAAACGAGGAAGTCCAGAAAAAAGACGAGCTTGTTCCAGCTTTTCATTCCTGTGATGATCATCGCAGCTAACTTATTTGAACATGGCATTTATGGAATGGTTATCTACCTCGCATTTCTAGCCCTATTAACCATCCGCTTGGTTCCATTCTATGTGGAATTGCAGCTGGAGAATCCGATGGACGAACCATGGTGGTGAAAATGATAAGGCCGTATCCATTCCAAACGGATGGATACGGCCTTATTTTTAAAAAGTGGTGGGACTGCTGTTTACTGCGGCAAGTGAAAAGGGAATAGATAATCAGGTAGAAAAGGATAGGAGGAACGCGGATGAAACAGTTCATGCAGCTGATAGGTATCGGACTAGCAAGCGGCGCAGTGTTAGCGGCACTGATGCAGCTGGTCTATACGCTGACAGGAAATCAGGCGTACGTCCTTTTGTATAATGTGGATTACTTTCCGATTATTCATATCTGGCAGGACAGCACCTGGTTCGGCATCGTCTTTCACTTCGCTTTTTGCGTTGCGAGTGTCATCGGTTTGTTTTACATATTGAAATTGTTCGGCTGGCAATACAAAATGTGGCCCTATGTTGCAGTCTATACGCTAGGGAGCGGTATTTTATATTTTTTGACGCTGCTGACCGATCAGCCTCCAGCTGCGGATGACGGGATGGCTTGGTTCTACTGGACATCGAGCCATTTGGTGTTCAGTCTTATTGTGGCAGGAATGATTACCAGGTTTGTCGGGCGGAGCAAGTCATAGACTGTGTTCCGTTTACTCATCGTTCCAAAAAAGAGGAATAATCGGTTGAATGCAGAATAACAATATTATACAGATTGGCTTTAGGAGGTTTCGAACATGAAGTTAGCAGAAGCTTTAATCGCACGGGCGGATTATCAGAAACGAATTGAACAGTTAAAAAAACGAATTCTCATGAATTTGAAAGTTCAAGAGGGCGATGCCCCTTATGAGGATCCGAATGAGATGCTATCGGAACTCGCGGAGATCCGTCAAGAGCTTACCTCGGTAATTAAAAAAATTAACCGGACCAATTGCGAGATTAAATTTGATGAAGACCGTACACTTGCGGATGCGTTAACTGAACGTGATCAGCTTTTTGACCAGCGATCGGTCCTGACAAAAGTGGTAGACGAGGCTTCCCATCAGGTTGATCGATACAGCCAGTCGGAAATTCGAATCATTAGTACAGTTAGTGTAAAGGCAATTCAAAAACAAGTTGATCAGTTATCGAAAGCCTATCGAGAATTAGATACGAAGATTCAAGGGATGAACTGGAATATTGATTTGCTAGACTAACGTAAGACAGTCGGTAGCGAGAGGTTGTAAAGGTGAGTGCAAACCCGCCAACAGGGAACGTTGGATTACGAAAAGCAGCGGGGCCAGCTTTGCGGCTAATGACCGCAGAACATTGATGCCCAGTAAAGTGACACTTGTACAAATAGATTGTCATTGTAACTACCATGCACTAATTTACAGCTCTTCGCGAGGGTGGGTTCGGGGACTGCATACATAAGAATTAGCATCTGTTGAACGCGGAACAGATGCTAATTCTCATTTATGTAAGACTGAATCCTAACTGAGATATGCTATTGTAGTGATAAATAGAAAACAAAAGAAATGAGGATTGTTATGAGAATTGAAGCGGAAACCATTGAAGAATACGTTCAACAGCTTCCTGAAGACAGACAGCAAGCGATTGAAAAACTGCGTCTGACGATTAAAGAAAATTTACCGCCTGGTTTTGAAGAAACACTCTCCTACGGCATGATTGGATATGTGATCCCGCATAGTATATTTCCGGACGGGTATCACTGCAAACCGGAAGAACCGCTGCCATTTCTAAGCATTGGCTCCCAGAAAAACTTCATCGGTCTCTATCATATGGGGATATACGCATTTCCTGAAGTACATGATTGGTTCGTAGCGGAGTATCCAAAGCACGTGAAAACAAAATTGGATATGGGGAAAAGCTGCATTCGATTAAAAAAGATGGAAACTATCCCTTATGAATTGATTGCTGAGTTATGTAGGAAGATCTCAGTTGAAGAGTATATTGCTCACTATGAAGCAGAATTGAAGAAGTAATTATTTCTAGGTGGCTGTCCATTAAAGATGCATTGAAGACATGGTGAGAGTTGTACGTAGACGAATAAAAAAAGTCGGAGATCATTCGAGATCCCCGGCTTTTACCTATTTCTTTTTATTCTTATTCGATTGCTGGTTCTTATCGTGATTGGTTTTATTATTTTTGTTCTTCACTTTCGCATCAAATTCAGGAGCAAATTCCGTATCTGCGTTGTCTAGCGGATTGTTGCTGTTGCTATTACTCGCATCACGGTCTTTGTTTTGATACGTATCGAACGGATTATGCGTCCGCTCATTCATTGTTTTTGGATTATTTTTGTTTCCCATGCAGGTCACCTCCTATTGGTAAGATGCCTGAAATGATGGGAAATCATACATGGTTAGGGAAGAATATGGGGTGTGGCGGGCTACATATAACTGGATTAGGGGAGTCAGCTATGCCCGCTTTTTCAAATTGAATAAATCCCGATCGTGTTCCATCAGTTTGGCTTCAATATAATGCATGTCCTCTTTTGTTGTGACATGGTCAAATTTAACAAGTACTTCTTGACGGAATTCCATTAACTGTCCAGTCTGCTCAAAAATGGCGTCTTGTTTGTTTTCAATACGATCCAACTGACCTTGCATACCACCCATTTGGCTATGCATACCGTCCATTTGACTTTGCATACCACCCATTTGGCTATGCATACCGTCCATTTGGCCTTGCATACCATCCATTTGGCTATGCATACCGTCCATTTGGCTTTGCATACCGTCTATTTGGCCTTGCATACCATCCATTTGGCTTTGCATACCGTGCATTTGGCCTTGCATACCGTGCATTTGGCTCTGCATACCATCCATTTGGCTCTGCATACCATCCATTTGGCTTTGCATACCGTGCATTTGGCTCTGCATACCATCCACTTGGCTTTGCATACCATCCATTTGACCTTGCATATCGCGTTGACCTGTTTTCACGTCTTTCAGCTCAGAAAGTATTTGCTGCAACAATACCTCGCTCATTGTTTTCACCTCCTTCATCAGTAACACGATTATAGCATATTTCATGTGAAAACCGCCTTGGAAAAGTGTGCTGTAAAACTTGTGGATAATCCCCGATTCGTCAGTGACTGGCATGATACACTATAGGTAATTGAAAAGTGAATGAACGAGGAAGTGAAAATGCAAAATGGATCACGTGCTGCTGTTACATGGTTTCAATAAGTCATCGAAAGATATGGCAGTGCTGTCTGAGTATCTTGAGGCATTCGGATTTCGGTGTCACGCGCTCACACTCCCATTAACGAGACAAGAATTCGATCGTGTTACGCAACTTGTGACGAATGAGGTGGAAAAACTGGCAGATTCAACTGGAGGAAAGGTTCATCTAGTCGGTCACAGCACAGGCGGTTTACTCATCCGGCATTTGTTGCTGGATCGGGAGGCTGCGATACACATCGGACGATGTGTCCAACTTGCAACCCCGAACAAAGGCAGTCAACTGGCTATGTTAGCAGGTACCATTAAAGGGTACACAAACTGGTTCAGAACGTTGAAATCTTTGCACATTGCCTATATAGAAAAGCTGTCTTTACTAAATGACACTCCAATTGAAATGGGTGCTATCGCAGGCACAAACAGTAACTTGTGGTTAGGACATCTCATCAAAGGAGAAAATGATGGACGTGTGGAAGTTTCTTCTGTGGACATTCCCGATCTGACAGAGTTCACCACTCTCCCATTTGGACATAAAGATATTCATTATCATTATGAAACAGCAGTTTTGACAGCTAGATTTTTGAAGACGGGAAGTTTTTCATTAGACTGAGGAGGGGGATCATCATGCGATTTGAACGGCCAAGTATGAAATGGAAAGACGAGCACGAAGCGTATATGAAAGAATGGGACGAGGATGGAATGACTCCCAGCAGCTTTCATCTGAAAGACGGAATACCTTATGAAGTCTATCTGGAAGAGCTCCGGAAGCGGGAAGCAGGACAGGGCAAATGGCTGCCTTGTACGAACTACTTCTTGGTGGATGAAACGGATCGGGTCGTCGGAATGATTGATATCCGGCATGACTTAAATGAGTATCTGCACCAATTCGGCGGGCATATCGGTTACGGGGTCCGGCCGTCAGAGCGCCGAAAAGGATATGCGACGCGGATGCTGGCGGAAGCGTTAAAGGTCACTGATAAGCTGGGGATAAAATCTGTACTCGTCACGTGTAACGATGATAATATCGGATCCGCAAAGACGATTCTGCACAACGGCGGCGAGGAAGATGTTAGTTTGACTGAAGAAGATGGCACAGTGGTCCGCAGGTTTTGGATAGAACGAAAAAAACAAGTTAGCATGAATTGTATTTAATACGGTTAGGAGGAAATCACGACCATGTACGATCCAACGATATTTGATAATCTGAAGGTTGCTCTCGAAAATCGATTATATGACTTAGATAATTTAGATGAACACATTGACATAAAGAACAGACGCGATGTTATGGACTTCGCCGTGCTATCCCGAGAATTCGCACTGCGGTTTGTCCTTCGCAATCATCCTGAAATCGAAGTGGAAGTCGTGCTGCACGCAAGTGTCCGAGATCTAGCTGGCGAAATCATGGAAGATCCGAATGCAAATGCCGCGTGCTCATTGTCAATTTGTTTTCAGAAAAGCATCCAGGATCCTGAAACAGAATGTGCTGGAATTGAACAAGTTATGGCCTCCATCTGGGAACAGGATATTGAACTCACTCAAACCATCCGTTATGTTCATGGCGAAGAGAATCCCGAGATGATGAATTCTATTAAGGCTGCATTTAAACCGCGGCTCACTGAAGATAATATGGAGGAGCTATCGATGTTTTTGGAGCACGTACTCGATACATTGCATGTGTTGAATCGTATGCAGAACTAACGAAGGAGGTCGCGACATGGAAGAAAAGATTTTCATCGTGGAGGACGATAGTGCTATCTTTAATTCGTTGAAAGAGCATTTAGAACAATGGTCATTTCAAGTGGCAGGTCCGGAAAACTTTCAGGATATTATGACGCCATTTACGCAATTCAATCCGCAGCTCGTCATTATGGACATTCAACTCCCCGCGTACGATGGATTCCATTGGTGCCGCGAAATCCGTGCACTATCCAATGTACCGATCATTTTTCTTTCTTCGAGAGACCATCCGATGGACATCGTCATGGCCATGAATATGGGCGGGGATGATTACATACAAAAGCCGTTTCACACCGATGTGTTACTTGCTAAGATACAAGCTACGTTACGCCGTGCGTATGCATATGCCGAACTAGATGAACCGATGGACGAGTTGAAGTGGAATGGAACAACAATTGATTTGAAACGCTGTGTCATTAAAGGGAGAAACCAAGAAATCGAGCTTACGAAAAATGAGTTTTTCATTCTGTCCATTCTGGTGGAGTCAAAAGATGAAATCGTCTCAAGAGATGATCTGATCCGGAAGTTGTGGGATGATGAACGCTTTGTCAACGACAATACACTGACGGTTAACGTGACACGCTTACGGCAAAAACTCAGTGATTTAGGGCTGGAAGAAGCGATTGTTACGAAAAAAGGAATGGGTTATATGGCAGTTACAGTACAGGAGAATACGTAATGCTGCGAATTTATATTGTGGATCGGAAAAGTTGGATTGCTCTATTTCTAGGATCTTTGCTGCTGACAGACTTGCTGCTGTTTTTGGATCAAGGATTCGCCATCAATCCAGTCTCAGTCGGCTACTTGAATGTGCTGTTACTTTCGATATTCATAGTGTTCGTGATCTGGCGTTATCGCAAAGAGACGGCTTATACAAGGTCGCTGAGTAGACTTTTGGAGGAATTGCCCGATGACTGGCAAGAAGGACTTCCATCCACCATTTTTCATCAAGATGCCATGACGTCCGAACTGCTCCAGCACGTCGATGCATCGTACAGAAAACAGATGGCAAAGATGCGGGAGTTTGTGCAGTCGGAGCAAAATGATACGGCAGCTTGGGTTCATGAAGTGAAGGCGCCGCTCACTGCGATGAAGTTACTGATTGACGCAAATCGAAAAATACCCGAATTCCGAAAAATCGAAGCGGAATGGCTGCGTGTTCATTTGCTGATCGACCAGCAACTGTACATATCTCGACTTCCTTCATTGGAAGCGGATTACGTAGTGGAACAAGCCGACATCGTTCGGATTGCTGCAGAAGAAGTCCGCCAGCTGATGCCATGGTGTTTGGAGAAGAATATTGCGTTTGAAATTGCGGAGGAATCTTTGGAAGTAGTGACGGACCAAAAATGGTCACGCTTCATTCTTAGGCAATTATTAACGAACGCAGTGAAATACAGTCCGCCAGGTGGAACGATAGCCTTACAAACTTCAGTGGATGAAACAGGTCATTTATCTATTATTGTAGCGGATGAAGGACCAGGAATTCCTGCACATGAAATGCCCCGTATTTTTGACCGGGGGTTCACGGGAAGTGCGGGTCGTATACAACACGCAGCAACGGGCTTGGGGCTTTATCTGGCAAAACAGGCTGCTGATAAAATAGGTGTCCGCTTGGATGGACAATCCGACGGGTCGACAGGGACACAAATGGTTATAACATTCTCAGTGGAAAATGAATTTGATGCCACCCGTAAGTGAAAGATTTATGAGCACATTTCAGAGTTTATGAGCGGAATGCGAGATTTATGAGCACATTTCAGAGTTTATGAGCGGAATGCGAGATTTATGAGCACATTTCAGAGTTTATGAGCGGAATGCGAGATTTATGAGCACAATCCAGGGTTTATAAGCGGGATCCGGGATTTATGAGCACATTGCGGAGTTTATGAGCGGAATGCGAGATTTATGAGCACAATCCAGAGTTTATGAGCGGAATGCGAGATTTATGAGCACAATCCAGGGTTAATGAGCGGAATGCGAGATTTATGATCACATTCCAAAGTTTATGAGCGGAATGCGAGATTTATGATCACATTTCAGAGTTTATGAGCAGAATTCGGGATTTATGAGCGCATTCCAGAGTTTATGAGCGGAATTCGGAATTTATGAGCGGAATCCAGAGTTTATGAGCACACTCCAGAGTTTATGAGCGAAATCCGGAATTAATGATCACATCCCATAGTTTATGATCCCAATCCAGGATTTAAATAATTATGTCTTGCCTCCTCAGTCAAACAGAATTTGATGCAGCCCGTAAGTGACAAAACTGTAACGTTGCGACCGCTGTTTGTCATCCAAATCGAACGACTCCGCTGTTTTTCTGCAGTAAAGTAAGAGTATAGAAACAAGGAGGCGTTTTGAGTGTCACAAAAAACAACTATGTTGGAAGCTGCATCGATTCGTAAATCGTTCGGAACGCGCGGGCAAGTGCAGCAGGTTTTAAAAGGATTGGATTTCCGTGTTATGGAAGGCGAATTCGTCGGAATCATGGGGCCTTCAGGTGCCGGGAAAACGACATTATTGAATGTCCTGGCGACTATCGACCGGACAACAGAAGGCTCGATTAAAATAAATGGAACAGATATTTCTTCGATGAACGACCGCAAACTATCGCAGTTCAGACGCGATCAGCTCGGGTTCATCTTCCAGGATTATAATTTGCTCGATACATTGACCGTGAAAGAAAATATTTTACTGCCGATCTCAGTTGGAAACGTGAAACGTGTCGTGGCGGAAGATCGCTTCAAATCGATTGCTCGTACTCTGGGAATTACAGAATTAGCGAATAAATACCCTGGTGAAATTTCAGGCGGCCAAAAGCAGCGGACTTCAGCTGCGCGGGCTCTGATCAACGAACCTTCAATTGTGTTTGCAGATGAGCCGACAGGTGCGCTCGATTCGAAATCAGCCGCCTCACTGCTCGGAACATTGGCGCAAGTGAACGACGAGCGGGACGTCACGATTATGATGGTGACGCATGATCCTGTTGCATCGAGTTACTGCAATCGCGTTGTATTTCTGAAAGACGGTACGATTTACTCCGAGCTGTATCGCGGGGAACAGACGAGGCAGCAGTTCTTTCAAGAAATCCTGAAAGTGCAAGGGATTCTTGGAGGTGACAGCGTTGACGCTCTTTGATCTCGTTGTCCGCAGTATGCGGAAAAACCTGAAACATTACTATTTATACTTTTTTGCATTGATTTTAAGTGTTGTGCTGTATTTTGTTTTTGCTTCGCTGCAGCATGACGCATCGGTATTGGAACAGACGGATACTTCATTCAAAATGGCATCGGGCTTTAAAGCTGCAGGTATCCTCTTACTGTTCATCTCGGGTGTCTTCCTGCTGTATGCGAATTCCATTTTCTTGAAACGCAGAGGCCGCGAAGTGGGACTCTATCAGCTTATCGGGTTGTCCAAGTTCACTGTAACCCGGATGCTAGTGACAGAGAACCTTCTGCTTGGAACAGGAGCTCTCGCAATTGGAATTGGTATTGGCTTGCTTGTTTCCAGAGTATTTTTACTGCTGTTGATGAAACTTATAGGAATAGATGGCGTGTTGACGTTATCATTTTCCGGAGCTGCGATACTGCAAACAATCTTCGTGTTTGTCGCATTGCTCGTGCTAACCTCACTGCAAATGGCAGTAGCAGTGAAACGCAGTACATTGCTTGAGCTGTTTAAGGTGGATCAGTCGGGAGAACGTGTTAAAAAGCCGAAAACAGCGGTTTCCGCTATATTTGGAACTTTAGGGGTACTCTTAATTGGCTTCGGTTATTGGCTATCTGGACATATGCTTAACAGTTTGCTGTTTTTCTATATGATTGTCGTATTAGTTTCTGTCATTCTTGGAACGTATCTGCTGTTCCGTGTGACGATTGGCTGGGCAATATTCCAAATCAGAACATCCAAAAATGGACACCTCGGTTTGTCGAATAGTTTGTCACTAGCGCCATTGATCCACCGGTTGAAAGCCAATGCGAATTCGTTGACGATTATTACGGTGTTATCTGCAATGACGCTGACCATGATTGCTGCTGCATACTCAACTTACTATTCATCGGGAAAAGAAAGCCGTTTAATGGAGCCGTTCGATTATATGATTGTCGGAGATCCCTCCGCATCGGATCAGTTCCTGAAATTGCTTGATAAGGCGGATATTTCATATCATGCTTCTGATATCGAAGGATTTGAATTAAAGGGTGACTATGAAAAGGAACTGAATCCCATGCTTTATTATCAGGATGTGCAAATCCGAGTCGTAAGCGAAAGTCAATTAAGTAAAGCGGGGTTGACGATTGAAGTGAATGACCCGCAGTCGGGTGTTTTGATGGCCGGTTACACCCATTGGATGCTGAAGTCTGTGGAAACTCCGGTTAATCTTATACTTGAACCTGGAGGTTTGAACAAAAACGTTGCGATTGAACGATTTGCAGAAGGTAATGCCTTCAATGATTATGACTTTGCGTCGATAATCGTCGTAAAAGATGAGCTATTCCAGACGATCCGTTCAGGATATAAGGAATCAGGTGAAATCGCTCAAATCAATACTGTTGCAATCAATTTACAAAATAAAGACCAGCTAAAAGAAGCTACGGAGCTGTATAATGGAATTGAAAGTTCCGGTAAAAGATTCGACTACTATACACAATACCAAAATACGCTGCAGTCCAGCGGTATGCTCATCTTCATCGCTGGATTCCTCGGTCTCGTATTCCTCATCTCAACAGGAAGTATTCTCTACTTCAAGCAGATGACGGAAGCAGAACAAGAGAAAGCAAGTTACACAACGCTGCGCCAGCTAGGATTCAGTGTGCAGGAAATTATGAGAGGCGTTATTAAGAAGCAAGTATTCGTATTCGGATTGCCTCTTCTGATCGGATTATTGCATTCGATTTTTGCATTGAAATCTGCGTCGTTCATCTTCATGAGTGATGTTACGGTTCCGACCGTCATTGCAATGTCCGTTTATATAGCCATCTATTTAGTGTTTGCGTTCTTGACCGTCGGTTATTATCGGAAAACGATCAAAGCTGCGTTATAATAAAAATATCCAAAACGTCCGCTATTCAATAGATTAGCGGGCGTTTTTCAAAAGGGGGGACTGCTTGTGAAAGGATTGCTTCATCACATTGAATTATACGTTTCTGATTTGGAACGCTCTGTAGAGTTTTGGGGATGGCTGCTGGAAGACTAGGCTACATAGTGTATCAGGATTGGGCCGAGGGGAAGAGTTGGAAACTTGGGGAAACGTATCTTGTTTTTGTTCAAACTGAAGAGCGATTTCTGGATGTTCCGTACCATCGATGTAGGACTGGACTGAATCATCTAGCGTTCCATGCGGAAACCAAGGAGCACGTGGACTTAATCACAAAACAATTGAAAAATCGTAACGTGAGAATTCTTTACCCGGATACTCATCCGTTCGCAGGCGGGGAATCCCATTATGCGGTCTATTTTGAAGATCCTGATCGGATGAAGGTTGAAATTGTTGCTCCGATTGAATCTGGAACTTCCGATGCGTAAGCTTATCCTAGCAGGACTCGCTGCCAGTCTCATCACAGCATGTGTGCCTGAAGAGAAAGACGGGAATACCGTCATTAAACAAGGAGGAGATTCAATGACAACTGAACTAGTAGAAGCTGCCAATCAGCAAGATACAAAGAGAGTGAAGGAATTGATCGAGCAAAATACAGAGTTGAATACTCAAGATAGCGAAGGAAGAACCGCACTTATGATTGCAACGTACAATAACGACGCCCCCACTGTCAAAGCGCTATTGGATGCTGGGGCGGATGTCGACATACAGGACAACATGCAAAACAATTGCTTCCTATATGCGGGAGCAGAAGGGTATATTGACATTATGCGCTTCGCAAACGAAGCGGGAGCAGACGTTACTCTCACAAACCGGTATGGCGGAGTTGCTGTCATTCCTGCAGCTGAGCGCGGCCATGTTGAAATGGTCGAAGCCCTGCTGAATGAAACGAAGGTGGATGTGAATCATGTGAATGATCTTGGATGGACGGCCCTTATGGAAGCCGTTGTGTTAAGTGATGGCGGCGTTCAACACCAAGAAATCATTAAAATTTTGCTGAAACATGGAGCGGATCAGTCGATTACGGACAAAGACGGAATCACACCACTTCAACATGCGAAAGATAAAGGATATTTAGAAATCGTGGATATTTTGGAAGCTGCTTCACTATAAAGTTAGCATCCTGTTACTCAAACTGAATGTGTTGAGTAACGGGATTTTTTTTTCAACTAGTTAAAGGGCCTTGCAATGCGAGGTAGTGAATAGTAATATATGGTAAAGAGGTGTACCTTGTAAAGCGAGGTACTAAACAAGTATGAATATGAGGTGATGATTGTGGATCAGGAAATGATGAAAGGCAGCATCGACTTGCTTATTTTGTCTTTGATCGGCCAGCGTGATATGTACGGATATGAAATGGTGAAAGTGTTGAAAGAGCTAAGTGAAGAAACGTATGAAATGAGTGAAGGCACATTGTATGCGGCATTGAAACGGCTTGAGAAAAAGTCGTGGATTGTATCGTATTGGCAACAGACGGAGAGTGGTCGGAGGAAGTATTACCATCTATCGGATGAAGGGACGAAAGCGCTGGAAATGAAAAAAGAGAATTGGGAATGGATGAATGCCCTTGTCCATAAAAGTTCGGAAGGTCTGCTATGAACCCTATCTTTGAACGATTCGTGAAAAAAGTGATACAAGAAACAGATTGCAGCCGGGAAGAACGGGAAGATCTATTTGAAGAGCTAGTCGTCCATTTGGAATGTGCGTGCGAGGATTTCAAAAGGGACGGTCATACAGAGGTGGAAGCGGCGCGTCTCGCAATGATCAACTTCGGGGACGGAAAGAATGTAGGTAAAACGCTGCAGCATGCGATGTATCCATACAGGAGAGAAATGCTGATGACACTAAGCATCGGTTCGCTGCTTCTGACGTACAGCATCTACTTGAGCCAGCTGTTTGTCATGGGAGATACTCACATTGGCTGGCTGTTGCTAGGTGTGCTTTTCAGTTCCAGTTTGCTGTTCTTAACATTGCGCCCAGTCGTTTCGCTGAATCGGCGTGCAGTTATGAACACATTGCTAGTTATCCATATGTTCGTGATGGGAGCAGGAATGCTTTTGTCTTTGGATCTGGATCCTCCGTATACGACCGTGTTTTCAATTCTTGATGCACTGATTGTGTTATTTACGATTGTGTTGATTTTCCGGACGACAATCTATGATGTGCCCGCGACAGAGCTTAATTTGAAGACGGGTACAAAATTCGTCCATTACTTCAATTTGTTATTTGGTATTTTGCTGCTGCTCGGTACATTGTTTTTCCTCTACGCATATCTGATTTTTGCATCTGACGGATATTGGGGACTGTGGAAACTGTTTGTTCCTTTAGCGTTATGGGGAATTTTCTATTCATTGCAGCTGATTTTGCTGAAGCATAACCGGAAGAAAATCGCCTACATCGTGACGGCGGTTCAACTGCTGCTGCCACTCGCATTGTTCGGATTCTGGATACTGGTTGTCAGAGGGGGCTTGTCGTGATGAAAAAACTAGTCCTAATCGGCATTGCAATTTTACTTACAACCGGTGTATGTGTCGGACTCGGCCTAACCCAACAAGTACCCGATGATGAAAAGCAAAATGGTCTAACAGGGATATTTGATGTGTCGGTTTCAGGAGATATCGCCTATGTAAGGTATGAAAGTGGAAAAGCCACGGTTTACGTGAAGTCAAAGGATGTAAGACAAGTGGCCCAGCTGCCGCCAGATCGCGCAATCGCTGATATTGTCATAATGCCAGACGGAAATACATTATTCTATGTGAATTCTAGCAAAGATCGTGGCGATACAACTGAAAGGGCAGTACACAAAGTGGATGTTGCAACGGGCGCAGATGAAGTTCTGTTTTCAAAAGACGCAATAATTACAGAACTTGCGTATGACGCTGCAATAGAAGACCAGATTTTCTATCTGCAAGCAGACATTTTTACGAACTACTCTCCTGTAGCGAGTGCACAGCCGCATGAATTTGACGTGCATAGATACAATTTGAAGCAAAAAACGCATCAGCAAATCACTGATCTAAAGAAGTATGGAATGGCTTCTTTGCAAGTTTCAGGTAAAGAGGATTCCGTCTATATTCAAATGGATGCGGATGAAAATGCTGAGACGGCTGAAGAGATTTTTGAAATGAAACAGCGCATCTTTCAAATTCCTCTTGCACATCCGGAACAGTCCAAAATGATTTTCATGCCCAATGATCCAAATGATCTCTATGATTTTGTTTTAGTGCCTGATCAGTCACTGCTGATCTATCAGGCAGTGGCGGGAACGAACAGTAAGGGAATCTATGAATATGAATTGTTTTCCTATGACTGGGAGACGATGGAAACCAAACGTCTTACCTTCCACAAAGAACACACTGCTCGTCCCGTTTTCGGAGCCGATGGCTATCTCTATTATGTGATCGATTATAATTTTGCCGGAAGGAATACGGAGTATGAGCTATTTCGGTTAAATCCGGAAAGTGGCGACACAGAACAAGTCTCACTTGATGAATAACAATTGAATTTGAAGGGGTGTGATGTGATGGCACAATCGAGTGCAGTGCGTAAAAAGGTTGGGAAAGTCAGCTATCTCTCTCTGATAATAGGAGTGGTCTGCTTTTTCATCGTGTTTGTACCGCCTACGCGTATTGCGAGCGTAGGAAACCTAGCAGGAGATTATCTTACAATATTTCTGACAATAGTCGGCATAATCGTATCGGTTATTGGAATTACGATGAAAGAAGAGAAGAATGTAATTCCTATTCTGTCTCTCATTCTTTCCTCTTCTTTCCTGATTTTTTGGATCATTATCATCGTGCTGTTGCTAACAGGTCAAATGAACTTTGCGCCGTAAAAAGTAACGCTTTACTCACAATCATAATTGTCGGGAACTATGTAATTCCTAGTCTTTCTTATTTGGAGAAAAGGATACAGTGGGATTTGCCGCCACAAAACGACTAGGAATCTAAGGGATTGAGGAGATGAACACGTATGAAAGCACTTGGAATCATAGTGGGTGCGCTATTAGTCAGTGTGGTGGTGTATGCAGTTGTAAATAAATCGTATTATCCGTCACTGCCAGTAGAGAATTTAACATCAACCGAAGTGATAGAAAAACTGAAAAACTCGGATGAAGAGGTTGTAGAAATTGCCGAAGAAAATGGGGCAACTTGGTTTATCACGGAGAGTGGCGGTAATGGTGTGCTGTCAGCCGATGAAGCCATTAAAGACATGATGAAATCAGCTGGGTGGACGTTCACAGAAAAACTGGGGGCCGGTCTGTTTTTTGAAAAAGAGAATCTGAAAACGATTGTTACGACTCAAATGTGGACGGAAAAGTACGTCATCATTCAAGTGCAAAAAGAATTTAAAGAGTCTTAGAAGAGAACTGATGGGAGGGATGAGATTGAGGAAGTATTTCGGATTAATTTCATTGGTTATGATTACTGTGTTCTCCATACTTTGTTTTGTTGCGCCAAACGTTTTGACCCCTTTACCGTATACATTTAATACCTGGTTCTTGTTGTTCTTATTAATAGGCTCGTTTATACTGGCTATTTTCAGTGTGAAAGGACCACTGAAAGTGATTACTTTAACTTTCTCCTCAATCGGCATGCTTGGATTACTCGTGGTTATTATTTTTGTTGTCACTATTAGAATGACTGGAAACTTTGGATCCTAGATTATCCTTTCTTTAACAACAATCCTGACTGTAGGAGAGAGTATACATCTTACAGTGTCTGCCAACATTTAACATGTCAAAGCAAAATCGTTCGTAGGCACAGCAGTGAGTTCTGATCTAAAGTTTTTAAACAGCTTCACGATGGAATCTTTCATTGTAACAAGCTTACTGGAATGGTATTCTTAAACAAAAATGTTCATCGTATTGTGGGGGTCCATACATGGTGTCTAGTTTTGTAAAATTGCCGTTCTTCCTATCTATCTTCGCTCTTCTTTTTACGTATAGTGTGTACTTGCTTCAGTTATTCACCCTGGGAGATGCCTATATGGGGTGGCTGCTTATCAGTATTGTGATGGGCTCCGCACTTCTATTTAGCTCTACACATCCAAAAAGTTGGATGAACCGGCGTAGTGTGATGAATACTTTTCTAGTGCTCAATACACTTTCTGTCGGTTATGGAACGTTTCTTGCATTAGGCATGCTGCGCCCTTATTCATCTATTCTATCAATCATTGGCTATCTGTTGGTGGCGGGAATCGTAATAGGAATTTATGCTACAAGTCTGGTTCGAGAACCGTCTGCGAACGCCAAAGTATTACATGGATTTACGATTACGATTGGAATCGCTCTATCAGCAGGTACGCTGTACTTCGTATACATATTCTATCTGTTCAGTGAAGAGGGAAACAGTGAAACTTGGAAGTTATTCGTTCCGCTTGGGGTGTATGGAATTGTTTATATCATTCAAATGAAGGCATTGAAGATACAGCGTACAAAAGTGGCGTATAGTATTGCTGCTATACAGATCCTGATTCCAGTTGTTCTCATGCTACTATGGAAGTCACTAGCTGCAGGGGAGGGAATACTTTGAAAAAAACGGCTCTGTTCACATGCGTGATTGTACTCCTGACTGGTACCTGCTTGTTGCTTGGCTTTGCATATAGCATTCCAGATGAAGAAAAACAGCAAGGACTGACTGGACTATTTGACGTTTCGAAACATGGCGCTATTGCGTATGTCCAATACGAAAGGGGCAAACCGACACTCTATGCGAAATCCGATCAAGTGAGACAAGTTGTACAGCTTCCTGCGGACCAATCCATTCAAGATTTAACGATAATGCCTGATGGGAAGACAGTGCTCTATGTAAATTCAGACAAAGAGCTGAATGCGGAGAGTACCAGCTCACTCCATCAAGTGGATATCCAATCAGGGGAGGATGAAGTCCTTTTTACAAGAGACGCCATCGTAATGGAACTGGTAATTGACCCAAAAGATGAAAATCGGTTATTTTACTTACAAGCGGCTCAGTTCTCTCCCTATTCACCCGGGGCGAGCTTATATCCGTATGACTTTGATGTGCACAGCTATCAGTTGGATAGTGGTGAGCACGAACAACATACCGAATTGAACAAATACAGTATGGCCTCCCTTCAAGTGTCCAGTGAAGACGAATCGATTTATATTCAAATGGATGACGATGTGGATGCCGAAACTGATGAAGTGGTCATTGAAACGAAGGGACGCGTTTTTAAAATTCCTTTAGTAAATCCGAATCGTCAGCTGGTCATCAGTATTCCTGAGGATACGCAGGATCTCTATGATTTTGTACTTATTCCAGATCGTTCGGAACTCGTATACCAAGCGATAGCGGGAACCAATTCGAAAGGAATCTATGAATACGAATTGTTTTCGTATAATTGGGAGACGCAAAGCATCAATCAGCTCACCGAATTGCACGCTTATGCAGAATACCCAATTTACGGAGCAGACGGAAAAGTGTATTTCGTGGTCGATCACGAATTCGGGGAAAGACGCCCGGATAACAGATTATATAAGATGGACCCAGATGGAAGTAATGTGGAAGAAGTAACGCTTGTGAACTAAGTGAAGAGCCGACAGGAAAGGAGAATCCCTTTTTCTGTCGGCTCTTTCTTTGTCCGATCTTCATTGATCGATTATAGCTTGCTCGACTCCCGCTAAGGGAACAGTCCCCGTCACTTGGCGAATGACAGACGCGCGCAGCAAGACGAATACCGTGACAATTAGGAGTACGCTAGAAGTGATTAAAATCCAAGGTGCAGGCAAGATATCATACAGAAATCCGAAGAGAACCATCGCAAGCGGCATAAGCGCCATCGCCATCGTTTCCAAAATGGAAAACACCCGTCCTTTGTAGTCATCCTCAATCAGTTTCATCATAAAGACTTGCAAAGGGGTATTGATAAGAGGTCCTAAGGCACCGCTGATGAACGAAATCGTCACATAAAACGTGAACATGCCGCCATACGGCAGAAGAATCAGCAGCGGCACCGAGATGAGTCCCATTTCAAGTCCGAGTGCCGCAATTCCCCATTTGGATACAAGGATCGGCGAAGTGAACGGTTTGCGGGCCGCCAAGTAGATAGACATGAGAAGCATACCGACCGCCATCGCTCCTTCGACCAGTCCGAAATGGGTCGGAAGCATTTTCAGCTTTTCGATGAGGATGAACGAATAGCCGACCGAAACTGCGCCAAACAGGAAGTTGACGAGAAGGGCGACCCAAATCATCGCCATCAATAACGGCTGCATTCGGGCATAGGCTAATCCGGCCTTCATGCTGTCGAGCATTTTTTCTTTCGGTGCTCCTTCTTCTTTCGCTTTACGCTTGGCGAATAGATTGAAATCCATCGTTGATTCCAGCAACACAGCAAAGACAGAAGCACTGGCATAAAGGATCAGGAACACCGGCATTGAAACCGCTCCATAGAGCAGGCCTCCGACTGCCGGACTGCCGATCGCGGCAAAAGAAATCGACATTTGGTTCAAAGACATCGCTTTTTGGATCCGGTCTTCATCGACCAGTCCCGTGATTGAAGAGGTGAACGCGATACCAGAAAATGTCGACGCCATAGACAGGACAACGGTTGTCGCGTAAATAGCAGGCAAAGATAGCCCATACGTCAAACTGACGGCAAGAAGTCCAAGGATTGCCAAGGAAGAAGCAATCTGAGCTATAATGACAATCTGTTTTCTGGAATACGTATCTGCAACATAGCCGGCGAATGGCCCCAAAAGTGTGCGTGGCAAAATACTGCAAACGAGGTTCGCTGCAAAACTCGTGGCAGAACCAGTCAGCTGTAAAATATAGAAGCTGATTGCGAATGCATAGATTTGCGCTCCGAATGCGCTAATCATCTTACTCGCAGTAAAGGTCCACAAATGATAAGTTGCACGCTTCAACTTTTTAGCGGTTTCATTCAAAACAGTCACTCCATTCAGATAGTTTAATTTGATTAAACAAATAATAGCATGAAGACTCTTCCAATTCAAGAAGAAGTTTAATATAATTAAACTAAATGATTGTTTCAGGAGTGAAGCGTTATGAGGACATTAGGAGAGCGGATTAGAGCGCTTAGGAAAGAACGGAAAATGACGTTAGAAGCCTGCGCAGGTGAGCAGATGACAAAAGGCATGCTCAGTCTGATTGAAAATAATAAAGCAAACCCTTCTATGGAGAACTTGAATTACTTGGCAAAACGGCTCCAGGTGGACGTTTCGGAATTGTGGGAAGAAGTGAGTGGAAGTGAACTTCGTACGCTGCTTGATGAAGCGGAGCGGCTGTATAAATCAGAAAACCAGGAGGACTATGCGAAAGCCGTGAAGATGATTGAACCGATTCTGTCCAAGCTTTCGAAAGGGTACGAATCGGGCCGATTGCTTGAGATCTATGGCAGACTTGCGTTCAATTTGAAGCATAAGAATTGGCAGGAACCTGTAGAAAAAGCTTCCGCTATTTACGATGGTCTTAATATCATTCCGCGGCGGGCAGCAGTAGGGATCTTCCAGGCGCTGGTGCTATTCACCGAGCACCGCTATGAAGAGTCTTTAGAGTGGCTGATGAGAGAACGGGCGAAAGTCGAAGAAAAAAGCGGCTACATTGATCCATTGACTAAGCTGGATTTGGATACATATGAAGCGATTTTACGATTTGCAGTGAACGATACAGAAGCAGGAACGAAAGTGATGAATGCAGCAATCGAGTACTCGAAGAAGGAGCTCATCTTTTATCAGACAGGTCAATTGTACAGGGTGGCTGCATATCGGGCGGTCATCGATGGGGATGAGGAGATGCTGTCGCATTACGAAAGGAAGATTATACAATACGGGGAGTTCGCAGAAGATAAGCACGCAATCTGGTACACAAAAATAATTCGGATCCACCAGTTGAATTCGTTTCACCATGATTATGCGAAGGCGATGAGCAAACTCGATACCATCGAGGAATTGCCCTCCGAAGAAGAGTTTTTCTTGAATTTCGTTCTTCTGGAACGTGGAAAAGCACTGTATGGCATGAGACATTATGAAGAAGCGTGGAAACTTTTGGGACAAGTCGTCATCAGTGATGACTTGCATCACCCCTTCGATCTGTCAATATACTATGAGAAAGATGCGTATGCTGCTCTTTGTGCAGCAGAACTGGGGGATTTAAACAATGCGATGAAGCTCATTAATATCGCGGAAGCGAATATGAGTCTGATGCCGCAGTCCCCCTATACAAAATTTGTTAAGGGAACTGCAAAGAAACTGCGCAATCTATAGAAAACAAAAAAACAGAGAACACAAGTCACGTGTGTTCTCTGTTGTATTAAGAAGAATCTCTTATTTAAATACACGCATCCGTTCTTCAACAGGCTGGAATTCTTTCTCTCCCGCAGGCGCGACTATCTTTCCAAATGGCATTTGCGACATGAGTTTCCAAGAAGAAGGCAGATTCCATTCCGCTTTCACTTCATCGTCAATCAATGGATTGTAATGTTGCAGACTTGCACCATATCCTTCATCGGACAATGCCGTCCAGATGACGTGTTGGACCATACCGGATGATTGCTGTGACCATGTCGGGAAATTGTCTTTATACTCCTCAAATTGTTCCTGAAAGTTCTCGACGATTTGCATGTCTTCAAAGAAAAGGATTGTTCCGTATCCGCTGCCGAACATCGTCATGCGCTGTGCAGTCGATTCGAAATTCTCTTCAGGCACTATTTTCTTTAACGTATCACTCGTGATTTCCCATAGACGTTTGTTTTGTTCTCCTAAAAGTACAACGACACGCGCCGTCTGCGAATTGAATGCAGAGGGTGTATGCTTCACGGCATGCTGGATAAGTCCTTCCAATTTCTCATCGGATAGAATCGTTTCGTTATTGATGGCATAAATAGAACGGCGGTTTTCAACGGACTTCAAAAAGGTTTGTGACAAGATGAATTCCTCCTTAGTTTTACGTAAAGGGCTTTTAAATGGCCGGCTTCACTTCTCTATTAGTATAGTCAGCCGCTGTTCTTTATGGAAGTACGCACTTTAAAGTGGTATAGTATCCTAAAAGATACCGTCAGGGGGAGTAAATATGAAAGATGAAGTGTCTCAATGTCGAGTTGAAGAAGCGCTCGAAATCGTAGTAGGGAAATGGAAGCCGGTCATCATTTTATATTTACTTCATGAGGGAACGAAACGATTCAGTGAGCTGAAACGGAGTATGCCGGGAATTACGCAGAAGATGCTGACGAAACAGCTGCGTGAATTGGAAGAAGAAGACATTATCCAACGTGTTGTGTATCCGCAGGTTCCGCCGAAAGTGGAGTATTCGATGACAGACTATGGAAGAACGCTGAGTCCGATATTGGAAGCCATGCACGAGTGGGGCACACAGCATGTCCTTCATAAGAAGACTTTGGAAAGTGTTGAAAAACAAGCCTGATTGGAATAGATAGTAAAGAAACCGCTCAGACTAATCTGAACGGTTTTTTTGTTTACGGATTTCGAACATTCAAGCAAAGTAATTTACATCTAGAAAAATCGTAGTATGCTATAAAATATTAAAAGTGAGTTCCTTATTGTAATTTAAAAGTTGCACAAGGGAAAGATAGTTAGGAGGCTGCTCATGAGTGATGAAAACAATGGTTGGCTTCGACAAAGCTCAGGGGTGAGTCTGGAAGAAGTCAATAGTACAATCGATGTCCGAAACAAAAAAGGATTCTGGCGTAAGCTGCTGGCATTTGCCGGTCCGGGTTCCCTTGTCGCAGTAGGTTATGTCGATCCCGGAAACTGGGCGACATCCATTGCGGGCGGTGCGCGTTTCGGCTATTTGCTGTTAAGTGTCATTCTGATTTCAAATTTAATAGCCGTACTTCTGCAGTCGTTGTCTGCAAAGCTCGGAATTGTAACAGGTAAGGATTTAGCTCAGGCAACGAGTGCCTCTGTCGGTAAAAAGATGTCCATCTTTTTGTGGATCATCACAGAATTAGCAATTATTGCAACCGATCTAGCGGAAGTCATCGGCTCGGCAATCGCGTTAAATCTATTGTTCGGGATTCCGTTATTAGCGGGAATCGCGATTACGACTTTGGATGTTTTACTCCTGCTCTATTTACAGAGAAAAGGGTTCCGCATTATCGAGTCTATCGTGATTGTGTTGATGGCAACGATCTTTGTTGTGTTCGTGTTTGAAGTGATTTCATCCAAACCTGAAGTTTCTGCACTGTTTGCAGGATTCGTTCCTAGAACAGAAATCGTCACCAATCCAAGCATGCTGTTCATCGCACTTGGGATTTTGGGTGCAACGGTCATGCCGCACAATCTCTATTTACACTCCTCGATTGTGCAAACGCGGAATTATGAACGGACTCAAGCCGGAAAGAAAGAGGCCATCAAGTTTTCGTTGATCGACTCCGGATTTTCATTATCTGTAGCTTTTTTGATAAACTCAGCGATCCTGATTCTTGGTGCGGCTGCGTTTTATGGAACAAAACTGGATGTCACTGAAATTGAAGCAGCGTATCACTTGCTCAGTCCAACGCTTGGGGTCGGTATCGCAAGTACATTGTTTGCGGTTGCGCTCCTTGCATCTGGTCAGAATTCAACCATAACAGGAACAATCAGCGGTCAAATTGTGATGGAGGGGTTCATCAAGTTACGGATCACTCCTTGGCTGCGCCGGCTGATTACTCGCTTGTTAGCGGTCATTCCTGCTTTCATCGTCACGTGGATTGCAGGTTCTAAAGGTACAGGAGAATTGCTATTGTGGAGTCAGGTCATACTGAGTTTGGCGCTTCCTTTTGCTGTGGTTCCACTTGTCAGATTTACAAGTGATAAGAAAAGGATGGGCGAGTTTGTGAATTCTATGCCTATCAAGATTCTGGCATGGACAAGTACAGTCGTCATCATCATTTTGAATGTGTTTCTGATCGGATATATTTTAGTGACAGGTCATGACCTAGGCTGAGTGGAAAACGTCTCTTATGAATAGAGGCGTTTTTTGCTGAGAAGGTGGCGGTGACTCTTTGTTTTTAGTATGATAACGAATAGATGTGAAATGAGGGAGACCGTCGTTTCACTTGAATCTGGGAAGAAAGAATAGGTGTACATCATGAGTTTATTGTCAGTTACGAATTTGAGTCATGGTTTTGGAGACCGTGCAATTTTTGAAGACGTGTCGTTCCGGCTGTTGGCGGGCGAGCATATTGGGCTTGTCGGCGCAAATGGTGAAGGAAAATCGACGTTTATGAATATAATTACGCGGAAATTGGAGCCCGATGCTGGAACCGTGTCTTGGGCAAAACGTGCGCGTGTTGGCTATTTAGATCAGCATGCTGCGCTGAAGCAAGGAATGACGATTCGCGATGTGTTACGGACTGCGTTTCAATATTTGTATGATATGGAAAGTGAAATGAACGATTTGTTTGCAAAGATGGCCGAAGTCGATCCGGAAGAACTGGAAGCGATTTTAGAAGAAACGGGTCAAATTCAAGACGATCTTGAGCAGCATGACTTTTATATTTTAGATGCGAAAGTGGAAGAAGTCGCAAATGGCCTAGGATTGGATGAATTTGGACTAGACCGCGATGTGAACGATTTGAGCGGTGGACAGCGTACGAAAGTATTGCTCGGTAAATTGCTTTTAGAGAAGCCGGATATTTTGCTGTTGGACGAGCCGACGAACTATTTGGATGTGGAGCATATTGAATGGCTGCGCACGTATTTGCAAAACTATCCAAGTTCATTCATCCTCATTTCGCACGATATTCCGTTTTTGAATAGTGTTGTCAACTTGATTTATCATATGGAGAATCAGCAAATCACACGATATCCTGGCGATTACGATGACTTTTTACGTGTCCATGAGATGAAGAAACAGCAAGTCGAAGCAGCGTATAAAAAGCAGCAAAAAGAGATTGCCGGCCTGAAAGATTTCGTTGCACGAAACAAAGCGAACGCGGCGACGAGTAAAATGGCGCAATCCCGTCAAAAGAAGCTCGACAAAATGGACATGATTGAACTGGATTCAGAAAAGCCAAAGCCGCATTTCGATTTCAAAATAGCACGGACACCGAGTAAATATTTGTTTGAAACAAATCAGCTCGTGATCGGGTACGACGAACCGTTATCCAGCTCATTGGATCTCTCCATGGAACGCGGCCAGAAAATCGCATTATCAGGTGCAAATGGAATCGGTAAAACAACATTGTTGAGAAGTTTGCTTGGAGAAATCCCTGCATTGTCTGGTACAGTGGAGCGCGGTGAGCATTTGGCAATCGGCTATTTCGAACAAGAGATGAAGTCGGATAGTGACAAAACGTGCCTGGAAGAGATCTGGAGTGAATTCCCACACTTTACGCAATATGAAGTGCGCGCAGCGCTTGCTCGTGTAGGCCTGACGACGAAGCATATTGAGAGTAAAGTGAAAGTATTAAGCGGTGGAGAACGTGCGAAAGTCCGTTTGTGTAAACTGGTGAACCAGGAAACCAACTTGCTTGTGCTGGATGAGCCAACCAACCACTTGGATGTCGATGCCAAAGCGGAACTAAAGCGCGCATTAACAGAGTTCAAAGGAAGCGTCCTCCTCATTTCCCACGAACCCGACTTTTATGAAGGGGTCGTCAATAAAATCTGGAACGGCGAAACTTGGACGACCAAAATGTTTTAACTAGGAGACCTGCACGCATGCCAAAGACAGTTGGTATACGTGCAGGTTTTTTATATTAAGCCAAGCGCTGCCAATAAATCCCTTATCCATGCCGGATTGTGTCCCGTTATCGAGAAACTCAGCGTAATGTCGGAGAAAATTCCACTTGTGATGGAGAAGCCATGTCGAGTGTCGGACAACCCACCCCCAATGTCGGACAACCCCCCAAATGTGTCCAAGAAGCCCAGAGAGTCTTTTAACTTTATTTCCATAACTTGAGATACCCCCACTTAAAAAGGGGTACAGTATATCAAAAGAGGTGAGACCATGACGGAACAGCTGATTATTACAGATCTGGAAAAGGGTCTGCATGAGCATCTTGAAGAGACCTTGATTGTTGGAATGGGTTGCTTTTGGGGACCGGAAGCGCGATTCGGCAGTATCCCGGGCGTTATAAGAACCCGCGTTGGATTCGCTGGCGGCACGACTGAACATCCGACTTACAAGGAAATGGGAGACCACACCGAAACGGTGGAAGTGGTGTTTAATCCTGATCGAATCGCTTACGAAGACTTACTGCGCGTATTCTGGAAGAACCATTATCCGAATCGGGATGCGTATAAAGGCCGCCAGTATTCATCCATAATACGGTACAAGGATGACAAGCAGCTCGCCGCTATTCAACGCATTCAACCGGAGATGGAAGCAGCTCTTGGTGAATCGATTGAAACGGAAGTAGAACCATTTAAGACATTTACTCCTGCAGATGAACGCCATCAAAAGTATTACTTGAAACGATATCCAAAAGCTCTGGAGCAAATGGAAAACTTATTTCCCGACCAAGACATGCTAATCGACTCAACGTTTGCTGCGCGTTTAAATGGATTTGTTAAAGGGTTCGGAACTATAACCGAATTGACTGAAGACATTCGGACATGGCCGATCAGCGGTTGGAGTCAAACGGCTTTAATCGATAAGCTGCACTCTCTAAAATGGTAATCATTAATCGAGATGCATAGGAGCAGACTCTTGTAACTTACAGAGCTGCTCTTTTTTTGTTGAGTTTGAAGACTAGTCAATTCTCAAATGAATGATTAAAAAGGTTGCGAGTGGAGAGACTGACAAACAGCGTCCAAGCTTTTTGCTAATTAGAGACGCGGAACTTTTAATCATTGAAGGAGGAACTCATTTGAGAAAGATCGTACAAGCCATGATTTTCTTGCTGGCAATTTTTATGCTGGCATCGCCTGTCGTTGCCGAGTCGAATGATTCGCTGACAACAGATAAGACGGAATTGAAAGAAGGACGGGATGCTTATCCTTTCCAACCTGCAATCGCGACAGAGTTGGTTGTAGATAACCCATTATTAGAAGAACAACAGCCTGCCCTTACGTACACAGTTCAGGCAGGAGATAATTTGTTTCGTATAGCGAAGGCCCATTCCATATCTGTGCAATCCCTCATGGGGTGGAATGGGTTAACGAGTGATTTAATACGGCCGGGGGATCAGTTAAATGTCTCGATAGAAGCACCAGGCTCAACGACAAACTTGATGAAAACCAAAACACTTGCAGCAAAACCTGCAGCCACCAAACCACCTCAGACAAACACAAATACGAGTAAAACAGCGCAGCCAGCAGTGCAGCCGCCATCTGAAACCAAAACAGCGTCAGCACAAGCAACCACCCCAGTTTCTTCCCAAACAGGCAGAGAGATGACGATGCGGGCTACAGCCTATACGGCCTATTGTACGGGTTGCTCAGGAACGACTAAAATCGGCATCAACTTAAGGGCCAATCCTAACTTGAAAGTCATTGCGGTCGACCCATCCGTCATTCCTCTTGGTTCACGGGTTTGGGTCGAAGGTTATGGAGAAGCCATTGCCGGAGATACTGGCGGTGCCATAAAAGGAAACAAAATTGATGTATTCATCCCCGGTCAGGATTCGGCTATGGCATGGGGCGTAAAAACAGTAAAAGTGAAAGTATTGAACAAATAATTACTAGACCGGAGAGCGCGCTCTTCGGCTTTTTTCTGCAAAAAAAGTGGAAATGAGGTAAACTTAGATGAGGCATTTTTGAGTACATACGATTATCAGATAGGGGTAGAGTTGAGCATGATAGATTGGAACAAAGAATTACATGACTATTTAATAGACCATATTGAAGCGATAACGAATGACTGGCTTGCTTTGCGCGACCCGGGGCAAGCTTCAATCTATGCAAGTGGTGCAGGAGCTAAAGCAGAAAAAACATTGCGAGAACAGAATAATTTAACAAACCGAACCATTGCCAGCAGTTTACTCGGCCCATCGGGGAATTTTGATGAGAAAAAAGCAGAATGGTCGGAACTGATTGCGAAGAGCCGTCTCGCTTCAAACACTGGGATTTCTGAAGTAGTCGATGCCCTCAGCCGTGTGCGAAAAGTTTTCTGGCGTCAAATTGAACGATTCGTCGGTCAGCAAATTGAACCTGTTCCCGTTGCGGTGATTTTGCAGTGGGGGGAAACCATCCACTTAGCGTTTGACGAATTGCTCACTGGCTTTTCTGAAATGTATGTCACGTTGATGAATTCCCGACTGAACGCTCAGCAAAGTTTAATACATGAATTGAGTTCACCTATTATTAAAATTAATGATACTCTCGGCATTCTACCATTAGTGGGAGATATCGATACCGAACGTGCCAAAAGCATTTTAGAAATTGTTCCGACTAAATGCATGGAAGAAGACATTACAAACTTATTCATCGACCTTTCAGGAGTATCGATTATAGATACAATGGTAGCGAACCAAATTTATGAAATCATTCAAGTGCTTGACTTGCTAGGTGTAAAAGCGATAATTACAGGAATTCGTCCTGAAATTGCGCAAACATCGATTCAATTAGGGTTGGATTTTTCAATGATTCGAACGCACAGTTCGTTGCAGCAAGCGTTGAAGGATCACTATGTACTTAGGAAAGTAGAATAACCCCGTTTTAACTCCTCAAACGGAATAGTTGTAACTTATGACGGGCTATGGCTAAATTGAAGCACGGGGTATGAAGATGAGCTGAATGAAAAAGTATTGGAACCAGCTCGTTTCGAATAGGAGGAACTAAATTGACAGATCAGAAAGTCGTGTTTTTTGACTTGGACGGAACGTTAATGAGTGACGATAAAACAATTTTATCATCTACAAAAGAAGCGTTACGAGCGCTGCGGGGA
The DNA here is from genome assembly GCF_033253705.1 of Sporosarcina aquimarina. Taxonomy (GTDB): domain Bacteria; phylum Bacillota; class Bacilli; order Bacillales_A; family Planococcaceae; genus Sporosarcina; species Sporosarcina aquimarina. The sequence continues at coordinate 48,797 of NZ_JAUBDH010000008.1, read as the reverse complement.
AAAGGGATTATTACGGTCATTTGTACAGGACGCGCTCCTAAAATGTTTCGGGAACTGCTGATTGAGCTAGAGTTCGTTTCCTACATTTCTATGAATGGTCAGCACGTTGTCTTTGAAGGAGAAGAGCTTTTCTCCAATCCGATGAACACGGAGCTGCTTACAGAACTAAGTTCTTTCGCCAAAGAAAATGGCCATGGAATCACGTATTCCAATCATGATATGTTTGCGGTGAACCAAGCGGATCATCCTCTTGTTGAAGGAAGTCTGGGCAGTCTAAAGATCGGATATCCAGAAGTGGATTCCGAAATCTTTGTCCATTCTCCTGTTCATCAAATTCAACTTTATGGCAATATGGATGATATCCGTTCTTATCAGGAGCATTATCCAGACTATGACTTCATCCGCTGGAATGAAAATGCAGTGGACATGCTGCCTAAAGGTGCCTCTAAAGCTGTAGGAGTCCTTAAAGTGATAGAGCATCTCAATATCCCAGTTGAGAACAGCTACGCTTTCGGGGACGGACCGAATGATTTTGAAATGATTGAATGTGTAGGAACGGGGATTGCGATGGGAAATGCGATTCCTGAGTTGAAAGAAAAAGCCGATCTCGTGACCGATACGTGTTCGAACGATGGGATCATGAAAGGTTTGCTTACATGCGGCTTATTGGCAGAAGCGGACGTTGCGCACCAGTGGGTCAAATAACTTTCATCTGAATAACTAAAAAAACGCACCTTCCGTTAGGGAGGGTGCGTTTTCTTTATTGCCGCCTTTGCCGTACTACAATTCATAGAAAGTTTTAAACCACCACTCCTCAAAGTGGGTGTTCGCAGAACTATTCCTGTCTGTCCAACCATAAAATGATTGGTTTGCCATTTCCAGTTCTATATAAAACTCCCTTTTACAGCTTAAAGGTTAAAACTTTATGGGAATACGTACAATGCAGCTTATGTATTTATCTTACTGCTATAAAGTTCAAAATGCAATGGTAATGTTTGTGTGTATTGTCTAAAGCCATTCGTCCTCACTTCAAACAGCGCCTGTAATTGAACAGACGCTGGCTTCTCCTTAAGCGGTCTTAATAATGCTTCTCCCGTTCGGATTTATCTCTCTGGTTTGGGGTCATGGGCTCGTGTTTAGGTGCCAGGTTTCCCAACTCGGACAATTCGAGTGAAATTTCCTCTTTCATATTCTTGATGGATTGATCAGCTTTTTGTTCTGCTTGTGAAGTCGTCTTAATTGTACTATTTGCTTGTTTTTTTACGTCCTCTTTCACTGTAAAACCTCCCGAATATCGTTTTGCATTACAATGACAGTATGGGCTGAAAACAGCTGATTATGTACGTGCAAGTTAAGTCATTTTAAATTGAGGATTTTTTTACATTAAAATGAAAAAAGCATGTTCACTAGATAGACACTAAATTGTGAGATAACTTATTGTCTTTTTGTAAGGGGACTCCCTATAATGGAGATATCTTAAATAAGGAGCTGGGAAATTTGAAGTTTATCAAGTCCTCTACTTCAAAAGTGGTTATCGTCCTGTCCCTCCTAGTCATTGGAACAGCATCCGTTTTGTTTTGGCTATCAAGCGATGCTCATCGTGCAACCCCTATTTCTTTCACCGCATTAGAACAAAAGCTTACATCTGTAGATGCAGCCACTTTGAAAGAAACGTCTTCAGGTGCACTCTATTTAGAAACAGCAAATGATCTCTTCGTCACGAAAGTACGGCCGGGAAGTGAACTGGTCGAACAACTTGTGAAAACATATAACGTATCGTATACGTACTCAGGCGGAAATGGGTCAGGTTATTTAGTAGGAGGACTCCTGCTGGCAGCGTTACTGACGTTTTTCATCCTCCAAAGGAAAGGGAAACTCGGCGTCGGAGCGTCTTCCATGAAGCATAGCGCTTCGAAAGAGACAGCCCTTCCAGATATTACACTCGACGATATCGGCGGATTATCACAAGAGATGAAGGACGAAATCCATCAAACGTTAAATATCATCAAGAATCCGACACAATCGGAAGCGCTTGGTGTAAAGGCTCCAAAAGGTATTTTGCTTGAAGGGCCTCCAGGAACAGGGAAGACATTACTCGCACAAGCCATCGCTCATGAAGTAGGAGCTACATTCTATTCATCCAGCGGTGCCGCGTTCACAGAACTATTCGTAGGAGTCGGTGCATCCAGAATCCGTACGATGTTCCAAAATGCACGGAAGCAAGAAATGGCGGTTATCTTCATTGACGAAGTCGATGCGCTCGCAGGTAAACGGAAGGCGCATGGCGGAGAAGAATCAGAGAAAACACTCACTGAACTTCTTGTACAGCTGGACGGCGGAGCAGACAATGAAGGGGTATTGTTCATCGCTGCAACCAATCGGAAAGACATGCTCGATGAAGCCTTCTTACGGCCTGGACGAATCGATTACTCATTCCAAGTGCCGCTCCCGGATACACAAGGGCGTCGAGAAATTATGGACATCCATACAAAAGGGAAAGCTCTTGCTCCGAATGTTGCGAGTTCACTCGATATGCTGGCGGAAAGTACTTCAGGCTTTTCAGGGGCACAAATCAGTGCATTATTCACAACGGCAAGTAAACGTGCGATTCGTGAAGGCCGTACAGAAATCGACAAGAGCGACATGGATTTTGCGATTGATCGGACAATTCTGGGCAATACGTCTCGCAGCTTAAACGACCCGCTGACTAAACGCCGTGTAGCAATTCACGAATCAGGCCATGCTCTAATAGCTGCTATTACGAAACCGCATTCGGTCCGTAAAGCAACAATCATCCCACGCGGTCAAGCGCTTGGGTATGTTGCGCCAATCCAAAAAGAGATGCACTTGCAAACCGCGAGCGAACTCCTCGATCAGGTTAGTATGATTTTAGGCGGCGGTATTGCGGAACGAATTTATCTCGGAGAACATAGTATCGGAGTAAGCGGTGACGTGCAGCAAGCGAAAGACATCATTGAACGAATGGTCGATACGGGCTTGCTTCAAGATGGGTTCACATTGACGTTTAGTGAACGTGAGAAAAATCTTAAAATGCAAGAACTCTTTCAGGTAGCCGTAGCACGGACCGAAGAGCTTATTCGCGGTCATGCTGAGCAATTTGAGAATTTAGTGAATGAATTATATACAAAAGAAACGTTAGATGGAGCTGAAGTACACGCACTTGCTTGCGGAACTGCTCCAGAATTAGTTTCTTATCAATGAAAAAGAGGACAGCCAGGTTGTGGCTTGTCCTCTTTTAGCGTCTGCGTTTCAGCGGCTGTTCTTTTTGCTTTTTATCACTAACAAATTTCATAATCACGGGTAATACAATAGGTCCCCATTTAATAGCTGTTTTAACAACTCTTCCAAGTTTCATAGGTTTCGCTCCTTCGACAACGTTATATACCTCTTTTCCCAAATAGTAAGAGGTCTTAAACATGTAAGGAATTTCCAACGTTCAGCTTCGCAAATTAGTATAGATTTCTTTTTTTAGGGTAAGAAACGGTTCACTTAGTAGCAGTTCTTCAGAGCGGGGCCGTTCAAACGGAACCGTAATTTCTTTTTTGACGATTGCGGGTTTGTCAGACAAAATGACAATTCGGTCGGATAGGAACAGCGCTTCGTCGATATTATGTGTAATGAAAAGAATCGATTTCCGATAGGTTTCCCAAATGGATAGTAACCACGTCTGCATCTCGAGCCTTGTGAATTCATCCAACGCGGAAAATGGTTCGTCAAGACAGATGATGGACTGTGGTGCGTTCAAGCTTCTAATGAAGGAAACCCGCTGCTTCATGCCACCGGATAATTCACTCGGATAGGCATCCTCGTACCCAGCAAGCCCCGCACTGCGGATCAGCTCAAGTGTCTTTTGAGTATCTGGCTTCAATCCTGAAATTTCTGCACTCAATTCAACATTCTGGACGACCGTACGCCAAGGAAACAGCGCAGGACTTTGCGGCATGTAGCTAATATGTCCACGACGATTATTAAGGACAGTTCCGTCGAGTGAGATTGTCCCCGAATCAGGTGGAAATAGACCGCCAATCAATTGAAAAATGGTGCTCTTTCCGCTTCCGGAAGGACCGACGATCGAGACGAATTCTCCTTCGTCCACAGTTAACGTAATGTCTTCAAGTACGTGGTTTTGTCCATAAGACTTCGATACGTGTTCAAGTGTTAGTTGTCCCATTTGACTCACTCCTTCCTTGTCCGCGCCATTTCAATAAGCTCTTTTCAACGATTAAAATGATTCCGAAGTAGAGCAAGCTGAGTATCATGATAAGGACAATGGCTACAAAGACGCGGTCCGTTTTAAACGAAGAAGAGGCGAGTGTCATATAGACGCCGATTCCTTTGTTCGCACCGAGCCATTCAGAAATTACCGCACCCATGACGCTATACGTAGCGGCAATCTTCAACCCCGAAAACAAAGAAGCCAATGAATGAGGCCATTGCAGCTTCCAAAATATTTGACGGTCGCTTGCACCTATCATTTTTAAGTAGTGCAGCATATCGCGATCCGTTTGCCTGAAACCATCTAACGCAGCAATAGTGACGGGGAAGAAGACAACCAAAACAATGACGATAATTTTAGGCAGCATCCCAAATCCAAACCAAATAACCAGAAGCGGTGCCAGAACGATGATTGGAATATTTTGCGATAAAATCAGAAGCGGGTAAAACGCTTGCTGGAGTATTGGAATTCGGAACAACAAGATTGCAACGCAAATCCCTACTGAAATACCAATGAGGTAACCAGATGCGGAAAGTGTAATTGTTGAAAGGATATGAGGCGTAAAGAGCGCATATCCTGTAAACGCCTCTTTGGCAATTTGGGTGGGCAGCGGAAGCAGCCAAGACGGAACACTGAGTACGCGCGCGATGCCTTCCCATAGGATGAGTAAAAGGATGAAGACCGCAAGCGGCCGCCATCCTTTTTTTACTGCGGTACTCATCTGTATTTCTCCGTAAGTTTGTCCATTGAAGCACCTGAAGGATTACTGTAAATTTTCACTTGAGAAATGACACTCGTCGCTCCGAGTTCGGTCATGCGTGTATTCATCTTTTCTATAATACTCAGCAAGTTCGGAAGGTCGCCTTCCATTGTCGTTTCCAGCGGAGAAACCTGGTAGGGTACTCCCGCTTGGTCGATTACTTCAATTGCCGCATCTACGTAGGGAATAACATCTTCACCATTCGGTGTTTTTGGGATAATTTGAATACTCACAAGCGCATTAGCCATTTAGTATGCCTCCTCAGTTAGGTAAGAACTCGTTTGTGAATGCGTCTTCTGCATTGAACTCGCCATCGAGTAACTCGTTTTCGTTCATCCACTCTGCATAGTTTTCCCATGTCTTGAGCTTCTGTTCACCGAAACGCGGAGCGTCGTCCTGATATTTAGGAGACAGCCACTCTTGGCTTTTCTTGACGAGTTCAGGATCTAAGTCAGGAACGGCTTTGCTCAATATATCTGCAGCCTCATCCGGATGTTCTATTGAAAACTCATACCCTTTTACGGCAGCTGCCATAAAGGCTTTCACGGTTTCAGGATCTTTTTCAATCATTTTTTCGCTAGTTGTAATAATGGGTGTGTAGTAATCGAGTTTCTCGGAATAATCTTTTAGATATTGAATATTAAGTTCCATTCCCCGCTGCTCCGCTTCAATACCTGTCCATCCATAATAGACCCATGCCAGGTCGATATCACGTTGGATTGCAGTAAAGAAGTCCGATGAACCCATGTTGATATATTTCACTTTGTTTACGTCTCCGTTATCTTTCTCCATTAACGATTTGACGACAGCCTGCTCGACTGGAGCACCCCAGCCGCCATAATTTTTACCTTCAAAGTCTTTAGGTGACTCAATGCCTTTTTCTTTCAAAGATGCGAAGCCGGAAGTGTTGTGCTGTATGATAGCTGCGATTGACACTATTGGAATACCAGCCGCGCGTGCCTCAGTCAGTGCTTCCTGCGCACCAATTCCAAAATCTGCTTTTTCTGCAGCAACGAGCTGGTCAGCTCCAGCTTCACCAGGCAGCATAATTTCCACATCGAGACCTTCGTCTTTAAAATACCCTTTTTCTTGTGCCACATACAAACCGGTGTGATTTGTATTCGGTGTCCAATCGAGCGCGAAGTGGACTTTCTTAACCTTGTCATTGCCGCTGTCTTTTGAGGCGCTTGAGTCACTATCTGTTCCACAAGCAGTTAATAAGGAAGCCGCAAACAAAACTGTAAGTATCCGTTTCAATGAAATCCCCCTTTTCTGAATTTCACACTGCAACAAAAAACGCATACTCCCAAACAACGGGAGTATGCGTCACATAATCATTATGAAATGAATATGTTCCCTCCGCTGGCGTTACCCAGATCAGGTTCAAAGGGTCTGCATCTCGCATGCATCTCAACCGGTTTACCGGTACCCCTACATATTGTCAGTGATGAAGTTGTCTTGTTTCATTTACTACTTTGCCACACTTTTCTGTGACTTGCAAGTGCAGTAGAATCGACGTTTTTTCTTTCCGCAATGAATTCACTCATGATATACTAATAAAAGGATTTTAACCTCTGATTCATCTAAACAGAAAGCGAGTGGTCACGATGGGCCGTAAATGGAATAACATTAAGGAAAAGAAAGCGTCTAAAGATGCCAACACAAGCCGGATCTACGCAAAATTCGGACGTGAAATATATGTAGCAGCGAAGCAGGGAGAGCCGGATCCAGAATCGAACCAAGCATTAAAAATTGTTCTGGAGCGTGCGAAGACGTATAGTGTTCCGAAAACAATTATTGAGCGTGCGATTGAAAAAGCGAAGGGCGGTGGCGAGGAAAGTTATGATGAGCTTCGCTACGAAGGGTTTGGTCCGAACGGATCGATGGTCATCGTCGATGCGCTGACGAATAACGTGAACCGTACGGCTTCTGAAGTCCGGGCAGCATTCGGTAAAAACGGCGGCAACATGGGAGTCAGCGGTTCTGTTGCTTACATGTTCGATCACACTGCTGTGTTTGGAATCGAAGGGAAAATAGCAGACGATGTGCTGGAACTCATGATGGAGCATGACGTGGATGTGAACGACATTGCTGAAGAAGAAGGACAAGTTCTCGTCTATGCGGATCCAACTGCATTCCACGATGTCCAAGAAGCATTTAAAGCAGAAGGCATCACAGAATTCACAGTTGCAGAATTGACGATGCTTGCTCAAAATGATGTAGAGCTCGATGCAGAATCAGCAGAGCAATTCGAAAAAATGATTGATGCCATTGAAGACCTTGAAGACGTCCAGCAAGTGTACCACAACGTTGATCTTGGAGAATAATTGATCAAAACCGCTCTTTCATGAAGAGTGGTTTTTTTAATGCGTACACTCCCCTTGCGTTTCTTGACTTGCAAATGGGGGTAAGCTAAACTTGTGACAGGTATGGACAGTTAGATAGAGTGTGTCAGCACGCTTTTTTGCTGTCTTGGAATGGAGGAACACCATGCATAAAAAAGATTTCATCCCCGTTATTCTTGGATCAGACGATAATGCTTATGGAATGGCGCGTGCTTTCCACGAACAATATGGGATTGTCAGTATCGTTGCAACAAAAGGAGAACTTTTGTCAACGATGCATAGTAAAATTGTAGACAAGCGGATTTTTGCTGATTTCGATCAGCCTGAGACATTTGTGAAAAGTCTTCTTACATTAAAAGACGAGCTGCTGCAGCAAGCAGACAAACTGCTATTAATTGCGAGTAACGAAAATTACGTTGAACTTGCAGTGCGAAGCCGAAGTAAATTAGAGCCTCATTACATAGTGCCATTCGTAGACGAAGAAATGATGGATGCCATCATTTTTAAAGAAAACTTCTATGAAATGGCGGAAACGTACAACTTGGACTACCCTGATACCGTCATGTTTGAGAAGGGAATGGATCCGCAGCAGCCGCTGCCTTTCGATTTCCCTGTAGTGGTCAAGCCTTCGGATAGTATGCGTTATTTCGTCGCGCAGTTTGAAGGGAAGAAAAAAGCGTACGTATTACACTCTAAGGAAGAGTATGTGGATGCAATTGAACGCATCTATCAATCTTCATATGACGGAAAACTGATTATCCAAGATTATATTCCGGGCGACGATACAGTGATGCGCGTGTTGAATGCTTACTGTGACCGCAATGGAAAAGTGCGTATGATGTGCTTGGGTCATGTTGTCCTGGAGGATTATACGCCGGTATTAATCGGGAATTACGTCGGGATTGTAGGCGAAGAAAACCAAGAGCTCTATGATCAATACAAAACGTTTTTAGAAGCAATCGGGTTTACAGGCTACGCCAACATCGACTTGAAATACGATCGGCGCGATAGGAAGTTCAAAATCTTTGAACTCAACATCCGTCAAGGACGAAGCAGTTTCTTTGTGACTGCGAATGGCTACAATATGGCAAAATACTTAGTGGAAGACCGTGTCTATCATCACGACAATCCAATCGAGTATGGCCGCAACGAAGTGCTGTGGCATGCTGTACCTAAAAAGCTGCTGGTGAACTATACGATGGATCCAGAGTTGAAAACAAAAGTACAGCGTCTCATCAAAGAAGGAAAAACTGCGTCTACACTGTACTATGACCAGGATAAGTCACTCATCCGCACATTGAAGCTTTATAATTATTACCGCAATTACTACAAACGATTTGAACAGTATTTCAAAAAGAAAAACTGATTTCAAACAGTAGATTACGCCTGAATTTCTGAGGGCGTCATGACTAAGGAGTGTCAAAATCAGTGCCTATATTGGATAAAAACAACGCGGCCGATGTCGAACGCTATCATGCGTTTGTCCGGTCATCCCCGTATCGTTCGTTAACTCAAGACTTGAATTGGTCGTTCATCAAAGATGACTGGGGAAACGAACAAGTATACTTAGAAGAAAACGGTGAAATCACTGCTGCAATGTCGTTACTCATCAAAAAAGTGCCCGGAGGATATTCACTGTTATATGCCCCCCGCGGACCAGTCTGTGATGTGTATGACGAAAGTAAAGTCGCAGCACTGCTGAAAGAAGCAGAGCCGTTGGCGAAAAAACATAAAGCCTTTGCATTAAAAATGGATCCGGAAGTCGTGTATGATGAGTCACTTGATCAGCTTTACAGAAACGCTGGATACACGGTGCACAATACCGATGCTGGAAAAGATGACTTGATACAGCCGAGGATGAACATGATCGTATCGTTAGAAGGAAAAGACGAGGATTCGTTGATGGCGGGATTCCGTAAAAAGACACGGAACCTAGTCCGCAGTGCTGCTAAAAAGGGCGTTGAGACTTCGTGGTCCCGCTCAGACGAATACTTAAAAGACTTTTTTGAGATTTATAAAACGATGGCTGAACGTAATCATATTACGACGCGTTCATACGAGTATTTCGTTAAGCTGCGCGACAACTATGACGGCTTACGCGTGTACTTGATGACACATGAGGAAGACAAGTTAGCGGCAGCAGTAACTATCAATTATTCCGGTAAAATGTATTACTTATACGCAGGCAGCAGCAACGTGAAAAGAAACATGAATCCAAACCACTTGATGAATTTTGAAATGATGAAGTGGGGACTGGAAGAAGATGCGATTCAATACGATCTAGGCGGTATATTCAGTACGAATTCAGAAGAAGACGGGCTCTATGCATTCAAAAAGAGTTTCTTTAATGATGAAGACGAAAGTGTCACGACGTATATTGGTGAAATTGACCATGTGTACAAGCCATTCATGTACAACATGTTTGTGAAAGTTGTTCCGAAGGTCCAGCAGTTGAAGAAAAAGTTAAAACGGAATTGACGTAGAAGGGATTGCTCACGCATCCCTTTTTTGAATGGCCGAATACATGCAACTTGTCCGATTTTCAAACGTTCAAGTATTTGTGATATACTTTTTCAATCGGCACAGCCGCTTAGACTAATTACAGAAAGTAAGATGCCCTTATGAAAACACTAGGAATTATCGGCGGAGTAGGTCCCTTGGCTACAATGTATTACGGGGATATGCTAGTTCGGCTGACAGATGCAGAAAAAGACCAAGATCATATCAATATGATCATTTTAAATGACACCAACATACCGGATCGGACGGCATATATAGTAGATCCCACAAAAACAAATCCAGTGCCAGTCCTTCAACAAGATGCTCAGCAACTAGAAGCAATGGGGGCTGAAGTCATTACCATCCCCTGTAATACCGCACATACTTTTTTCAAGGAAATTCAAAGTGCAGTGAATGTCCCCGTGATTCATATGATCAATGAGACGGTTCAACGTGCAGCAGCTGAAGGTGCTATACGTGTAGGAATTTTAGCGACAACCGGCACAATCCAAGCAGGTGTTTTCCAACAATCGTGTATGGAAGCAGGACTGATCCCGTTACTGCCTGATGAAGAAATTCAACAAGATGTAATGTCTGTTATCTACGACCAAGTGAAGGCAGGACGTCCTACAGATAGAAAGCAATGGGAGAAAATCACAAAAGCGATGGAAACGTTGGAATGTGAGCGGATTATTCTAGGATGCACAGAACTTTCTATCGTGAAAAAAGAACTCCAACTGGACTATAGATTCTTAGATGCATTGCGTGTATTAGCGGAAACAGCAATTGTTCAGTGCGGTGGAAAAATCCGTAATTGAACAACAAGTTCACGTAAAAAAAACCTCTTTCAGTTGAAATGATAATAAGTATTTCATGTTTATGATTTCCTAATTAAAGGAATAGAACAGTGTGTACATTATCAAGGAGGAACAGTACCATGTTGAAAATCGAAGAAACTAAAATGGATATGAAAAGAGAAGATGTCATCCAGCGGCTCGTAGAGCGGGGAATCTTTAAAATTGAAGGTAAACAGTTGTATGAACTGCCCTTATTTCTATTAATGAAAGAATACTATAATCAGATTAAATAACGTATGCCGGTTGGGGAGTTTTCCTTAACCGGTTTTCTCATACTACTAGATGATTGAAGAAAGGAGCAAAAATGGAAAACAACCAATCTATTCGAAATCGATTCCAATGGGTGACAGAAGCTTCAATACCCATGATTCAAACTGCATTAGAAGAGGAAACACTGACCTCTGAAGAATTAGTGCTGTTCTACTTGGACCGGATCTCAACAGAAGGCCAAACGAGTAATGCGGTTTTGGAAGTCAATCCGCATGCAGTGCAAATTGCGCAAGCACTGGATTACGAAAGAACGCTATCAGGGAAACGCTCGGTGCTGCATGGTATTCCTATTTTGCTGAAAGACAATATGGACACTGGTGACGCAATGCATACAAGTGCAGGAACCTTGGCGCTGGCCGACTACTATGCCGAACAAGATGCTTTTTTAGTTAAACAGCTGAGAAAAGCGGGGGCCGTGATTTTAGGGAAAACAAATATGACGGAACTGGCGAACTTCATGTCCGATCAGATGCCAAATGGATGGAGCTCACGCGGCGGCCAAGTACACAATCCGCATGGTGAGTTTGAAGTCGGTGGTTCGAGCTCGGGAGCTGCAGCAGCAGCTGCAACAAGTTTAGCATCGGCCTCCATTGGAACCGAGACGACAGGGTCGATTATCCATCCAGCTTCACAGAACGGTGTTGTTGGACTTAAACCGACGATAGGCGCTATCAGTCGAAACGGGATTATTCCTTTATCCATCACACAAGATACTCCTGGCCCTATGACACGGACGGTGACAGACGCTGCACTTATTTTTCAAGCGTTACTTGGTTACGATCCAGAGGACCCCATCACAATCTATTCTAAAAAGTATGCCTCAGTTAACTGGATGGAGTGCTTAAAGAAAGACGCACTACAAGGAGTTAGAATAGGGATTGCCAGTTCGATATTCAGAAACGAAGTGTCCGAGGAACGAATGGAATTATTTAAAGATGCGCTGATGACACTGGAACAATTGGGTGCAGAAGTTGTTCCAGACATCGACATTGGAACGCAGGAGGATGATCTTGCTTATAATGTGCTATTACATGAATGCAAAGCCGCTTTCAATTCCTATTTAGGAAAAACGGCGGAAACAAATCCGATTCGTTCGATAGATGACCTACTTGAATTCAACAAAAAACATGCAAAACAAACGTTACGCTATGGACAAGAACTACTCGAGACGATAAATTCACGCAGCGGCACGCTGACTGAACCACAGTACATTGAGGCATTGATGCGCAATCGACATTTAGCAGAGGGCATAGCTCTTGGTAAAGCATTGAAAGATAACCATGTCGATATTTTAGCCTTTCCACAAGACCACGGGTGCAGTTTGCAAGCTGCAGCTGGTTATCCATCCATCACAATTCCAGCGGCAGTTTCAAGGTCGGGGGAGCCATTTGGGCTAACATTTACAGGGACTGCCTATTCAGAACCCGCGTTACTTGGATATGCCTATGCTTTTGAACAACAGACACAGTCTAGACGTCTATTGAATTCGTCTAATAAGAAATAAACAAGCAAAGGCAGGAGTATGGTAAACTGAAAAGAAGAGAGCGAAAGTGGGGATGGAAATGTCCTTTTTAGAAGGAATGAGTCAAGAAGTTAAAGAAAAATGGAAATTTGAAAACGTTATGCCGATACAAGAACAAATGATTCCAGAAATGCTGGCCGGTCGGGATGTAGTAGCGGAATCTCCAACAGGTTCAGGCAAAACATTAGCGTATGTACTGCCGCTATTAGAGTTGACAGATGGTACAAAACAGCAAACGCAAGCGCTAATTATCACACCTTCTCAGGAATTATCGATGCAGATTGTCAACGTAATCCGAGAATGGACAGAAGGTACACCTGTCACTGTCACACAACTGATTGGCGGGGCTAATATGCAGCGTCAAATTGAAAAACTGAAAAAGAAACCGACGATTGTAGTCGGAACACCGGGGCGTCTAGCTGAGTTGATAAAAAACAAAAAGCTGAAAATGGGTGACATTCGTCATATCATCCTCGATGAAGGAGATCAGTTGTTATCTCGTGATCATCGGGTTGGCGTGAAAAATATGATTGAGGCGGCTCATGAATCACGCCAAGTAGCGGTAGTGTCTGCAACGATTACTGAGGATATTGAAGACGTTGCACTCCGATTCATGAATAACCCGCTTCGTCTAAAAGTAACTGCAGCAGAAATGCCGTCATCCGGTAAAATTGTCCATTCGTATGTCAAAACAGAAATACGGGACAAAACTGATGTATTGCGTGGATTGTCCCATATACAAGGACTCCGCGCACTGGCATTCATCAACAACGTTGACCAATTGCGTATGAAAGAAATGAAGCTGCAATACGAAGGGGCTCCTGTAGCTGTCCTCTATTCAGATATGAACAAGTTCGAACGACAAGAAACGCTTGATAAGTTCCGTAAAGGGGAGATCAGGATCCTAATTGCAACAGACTTGGCGGCTCGTGGATTAGACATTGATGGACTGACACATGTCATTCACGTAAATGTACCCCATACTGTGGAACAATACGTCCATCGGTCCGGCAGAACAGGCCGCGCGGGTGCAGACGGGGAAGTCCTCACGCTGTTATCCTATCCTGAAGAGCGGGATTACCGAAAACTTGCCAAAGGCTACAAACCTGTTCAAAAAGTGTGGCACGGCGGCAAGCTGATTGAAGGGAATTCCAAAACAGTTAGCGGGCAAAAAACAGCACCCGCTAAAAAGAAGAAATAATAAAAACGCAGTGCATGAGTTACTCATGCACTGCATTTTTGCTTAAATTTCTGTCAAAATAATAGGCTTGTCTTTCGTAACGATAATAGTATGTTCAATCTGAGCTACGAGTGACTTATCAGGAGTGATGAACGTCCAGCCATCGCCTTCTTCGATAATATGCTCGGCTTTTTCAGAGATGAAGGGTTCAACAGCGATCACCATACCCTCTTTCATGATGGTCGGTTCCCAAGGATCGTAATAATTTAAGACATGCTGTGGTTCCTCATGCAACGTTGTTCCGATGCCGTGTCCTGTCAGGTTCTTAATGACCTTCAGTCCGTTGTCTTTCGCTTCACGTTCAACAGCTTTACCGATTTGGTTTAAACGTGAGCCGGCTTTCACTTTCGTCATGGCACGATCGAATGCACTCTTTGCAGTATCGCATAACTTTTGTTTTGCTTCTGTACTTGTGCCAAGTACAAAAGAGATGCCTGTATCTGCAAAGTAACCACCGAAAGAACCTGAGACATCGATGTTGATCAAATCGCCGTCTTTAAGAACGCGCTTACCAGGGATGCCGTGAGCAACTTCATGATTAACACTGATGCACGTATAGCCAGGAAAATCGTACTGATCAATCGGTGCAGAAACAGCGCCTTTTTCAGCAAAAAGTTTGCCTCCAAGTTCGTCAAGTTCCTTCGTTGTCATGCCAGGTGTAGCTGCTGCTTTCATCTCTTCACGAATTTCGGCTACAATTTTCCCGATTTTTCGAAGGGCAGCAATTTCTTCTTCTGTCTTTGCAATCATGTGAAATCCTTCTTTCTGTACATTCATTGTCACTAATTACTATACCATACTTCAGGAATACTACTCGAGAAGACGGTTTGACTTTTACTTAAACACTTTCACACCCTGCACCACGTTCCAAATGAGTACAATTAAAAATAATACACTGTACATCATCATGAACAAAATAGGCGCAGCGCCCCAAAAACCGAATGGACTGGTTGGTGACATCATGAATGGATCTTGGAAGAAATCGTAAGACTGCTGTCGCATAGGCAACAAACTGAAAAACGAAATTAGCGAAGCAGCTACTAATAGAATGGTCGGAATGAGATGTGAGATAAGTGCTCTTTTCGAATGGTACTTTACTTTTTGATTGTCAGCGACAAGCCAGACAATGAATGGCAGAAGAAGAGGAGCGAAAAATACACTGAAATAACTAAGAGAAGATAGTAATCTTGTCTGATCCATACTCGTTCAAATCCTTTCGTTAACACGCTTTATAACAGCATTGCCCAATACTCTACAAAAGCAACGGAAAGAATAACATTTTCACACAAACAAAGAGACTTTCTCCAGCTGATTAGTTTTGCTGGAGTGAAGTCTCTTTTATGTTTTTTGAACTTTGGGAAGGAGAACACATCATCATGCCTAACACTAATATTGTCATTAAAAAGAGAGTGGCAAGTGAAACGAATAATTCTTCCAATCCGATATTCACTATAATACCTATAAACACCCATATGAATACGTATGACATCATGCGTTCACAATGATGATAACTAAAATGCAGCGCCACGGCTGTTAATATAGTTAAGTTAAGGATGGTCCAAAGAACAGTACTAATTCCAAAACGATTCCACTCATCCAAAACGAGTAAGTAATTCGCATTGATGACAAAATCGAGTAATGTCCAAGAAAAATACAGTGAAACGGGTACCCGTTGGCTAAAGAGATTTTGTTTTTTGGGATACGTTCGATAGAGTGCATAAAGTGAAAATAACGCGACGAATGTGGATAGGCAAGCCCAGCCGAAAAAGCCGTAGTGCCATAATGGGAACCAAACTGTATTTGTTAAACAAGCAGTTATGAATAAAGTAACACGAAGTGTCGTCTTTGTTTCAGAAGTGTTGAACTTATAGATCCAATATGCGAGAAATATGAATATTACGGGCCGAATGAGTAAAGTGAAATCAGCAGGCATTAGAAGGATAGGTAATTTATGAGCTATTTGAATAGTTGTTAACCCGTTAAGCGGTGCTATATTTGCAACGATAAGTGCCGTTGTTAAAATCAGAAAAACAATGGATAGTAGAAATTTTTTCATGTAATGCCCTCCTCGTATCAGTATACTAGTTAAAAACACGTTATGAAAAAGGAATTATGAAGTTTTCGCAACAATTACCAAAAATACTGCGTATAGGACAGAAGATGTTGGGAAAAACATGGTATACTAAGCGAAAAGATGACATATCCGTGTACATATACGATTGAGAAAAAGACAACGATCAGACAAAGGGTGAATAGAGCGTGATTATACTTGAAGGCAGCACGTGTTACTTGCGAATTTTAACAGAAGAAGATGCGGTGGTGTTTACAGATCTTGTCTTGCGCAACAAAGAATATTGGACAATATTTGAACCCAGACACGACGCAAGTTACTATACGGTACCTATGCAAAAGGAAAAAATTCGCGAGTCCCTTTACCAAATGAGAGACCGACGCGAGTATAACTTCGGGATTTTTGATAGCGAAACGAGTAAATTAGTTGGACAAATCTCTTTATACAGCATTAAACGGCTGCCGTTTTCGAGTGGTTTCGTAGGATATTCCATTGACCACGAATGTGTTGGAAAAGGAATGGGGACAGAAGCACTGAAATTGATCACTCAATTTGGTTTTGAAACAGTCGGGTTGCATCGAATCGAAGCCTACGTTTCCCCCCGCAACCATGCGTCAATCCGAGTTCTTGAAAAAACGGATTTTGAGCGCGAAGGCCTTCACCGCAAACTACTTTACATTAACGGAGTGTGGGAAGATCATTATATGTATGCCCAATTAGAAGGAGATTATTGAAAAGGTAAGGCCGCGTGGCGATTTTTAAAAAGTCGCATCCGGATTCTGTTTAACTAAAAAAACACACCCTTTCAGCTTAAAAGGGTGTGTTTTTTTTGTCTATTTCCCGGGAAATAGTTAGAAATTAGTCATTTGATGGCTTAACGTCCTTATAACCGTCGTCAATTACATCAAGTTTTCCAGTGTCAGGATGAATGACAAGTCCGTGCACAGGTACTGTTTTGTCCATTAGAGGGTGATTGCGAACTGCATCAACACTTTGCTTAACGCTCGCTGTCACGTCTTTAAAGCCATGCAGCCATCCTTTAAGATCTACGCCAGAATAAGCAAGTGTATTAAATAAGTTTCTATTGATTCCACGATCCACCATTTTGTCAATAATCGACTCTGTATCTATAGAGCTCATTCCGCAGTCGTAGTGCCCAATTATGTAGACTTCGTCTGCTTGAAGTTCATAAACTGCAATCAGCAAACTTCGCATAATACTGCCGAACGGATGTGCAACAAGCGCACCAGCACTTTTAACGATTTTAGCATCACCATTTTTTAAATTCATAGCAGCTGGCAGCAATTCTGTAAGACGTGTGTCCATGCAAGACAAAATTACAATCCGTTTGTTTGGGAACTTTGTTGTTTCGTATTGTTCATATTGATGTTCACCTACAAATTTGTCGTTATGATCTAAAATAGTTGAAAGTATTGTCATTAGAAATCCTCCGTTTTTAAAGTGATGAAGTTTTATTAATTTATAGAGAAAAAGGGCGCCGTTTGGCCGCCCTTTTTAAATATCTCAATCGTCCATATTGGTGAAATGGTTAATAGCGGACGTCCGGTTTTGGATCAATTACTTCTGAATCATGCGAAACTAAAGAATCGTTCATATAATGGATCATGAACATCGCAGCGAGACCGAAAGTAACTGCGAAACCGATGATTGTTACGATAAGTAAGCCCATTATTAGTCTCCTCTCTTATTGGTAATCAGTGACTAATACTAGTATACCGCATTTTGATGAATAATTTAAGAGCCTTGAAGAACTTTATGTGAATGTCGTGTTAAAATGCCCAACTTCCATTACGGAAGACAGGCTCCTTAGTACCGTCAGCGAGAATTCCGTCGATATCCATTTCACCGGATCCAATCATGAAGTCAACATGAGTGATACTCTGGTTTAAGCCATTTTGTTCAAGTTCTTTGCGATCCATTTCTTTTCCGCCATCCAAGTTGAATGCATACGCACTTCCAATTGCTAAGTGATTCGAAGCATTCTCGTCGAATAGCGTGTTATAAAACAATAGACCTGATGCTGAAATTGGCGACTCATGAGGAACAAGCGCAACTTCTCCTAAATACTTTGCACCTTCATCCGCCTGGATCATGTTTTCGAGAACGTCTTGACCTTGACCTGCAGTGATATCCGTAATTTGACCATCTTTGAATGTAATCTTAAAGTCGTCAATGATTGTCCCGCCATAACTTAAAGGCTTTGTACTTGAGACCACACCATTTACCCCGGTTTTGAGTGGTGCAGTAAACACTTCTTCAGTCGGCATATTTGCCATAAATGTTGCGCCATCAGCATTTACACTGCCAGCTCCACACCATGTGTGTAATTCAGGTAACTCAATTGTTAAATCAGTTCCTGGCGCAGTATAATGAAGTTTGTGGTAATGTTTGCTATTTAAATAATCTACTTTTTCATGCAGTGTCTGATCATGTAATTTCCACTCTTCTACAGGATTAGCAGTGTTTGCGCGAACTGCTTTAAGGATGGCGTTCCACAACGCAGGAACTTGTTCAGATACTGGTAATTCAGGGAACACAAGTGACGCCCAATCGGCTGAAGGGGCTGCTATTACCGTCCAGCTGAACTTATCCGCCTGCATCATCTGCCGATATCGATCCAATGCTTGCCCGCTAGCTTTTTGAGCATCACGGATTCGAGATGCTTCTACATTTTTAAATAAGTCAGGGCTTTGTGAGACAATGCTCATAAATGCTGCCCCTTTTTCAGCAAGCTGTTCACGCTCTGCAATTTTCCATGATGGGAATTCAGAGAAAGAATCCGCAGGTGCTTGTTCATAGCGAATGCGTGAGACGACATCATCGCTCCAGTCGACAAATACTTGGCGCGCTCCTGCTGCATAAGCTTTTTCTACAATAATCCGGACAAAATCCCGGACGTCCGTTGAAGCGCTTATAAAGAGATATTGATTCGGCTGGATATTCACGCCTACTTTTACCGCGAGTTCTGCATAGTTCTGCAATTGCTGTTCAAATGTATTCAAGTCATTCCTACCCCTTTCGCAATCTATTTCTATAGTAACAATACAGGCTTGAAAAGTGCAAAAAGAAAGTTTTGAATCCGCTTACAAAATTGTAGCGAAAGTTTCCTGAGATTCTCAGTTGGAATTCCTAAAGAAATCACGAAATCTGACGAAATAAGAAGAAGAATGAAAGACATGGAGGTCTTTGCATGGATTTATCAACCGTATTTGGTTTAATTATCGGGGTTGTCGCAATCGTCGTCGGGATGTTTTTAAAAGGCGCCGCGCTTTCAAGCCTGTTGAACCCCGCAGCTATTTTGATTATTATCTTCGGAACTGTTGCATCGGTCGTGATCGCTTTTCCGATGAATGAAATTAAACGTATCCCTAAACTATTCGGGGTGATTTTTAAAGAGCAGAAACTATCTTCAGATGCAAATATAATCCGGATGTTTTCTTCTTGGGCAGACATTGCCAGAAGGGAAGGCTTACTATCACTGGAAGCCCAAACGGATTCAATTGAAGATCCTTTCTTGAAGAACGGATTAGGGCTTGCGATTGACGGTCAAAATGCAGATTATATTCGGGACGTTCTCGCTGAAGAGGTTGAAGCGATGTCGGATAGACATAGTGCCGGATCGCTAATTTTCTCCCAAGCAGGTACATATGCACCGACGCTAGGTGTATTAGGTGCCGTTATTGGTCTAATTGCCGCACTTGGAAATATGAATGATATTGACGCGCTGGGTCATGCGATTTCCGCGGCATTCATTGCCACGTTACTTGGTATCTTTACTGGGTATGTACTATGGCACCCATTTGCTAATAAGTTAAAGCGCAAATCAGCAGAAGAAGTTCGCCAAAAGAATATGATGATTGAAGGTATTCTTTCTGTGCTAGAGGGAGAAGCACCGCGTGTCATAGAACAAAAACTGTCATCTTATCTTTCAATGGAGGAACGTCGTAAGCTTGCGAACGAAAGCCCGAAAGGTAAGGAGGCTGGGGATTTTGCCGAAGAAACGTAAACGTAAAAGAGATGACGGTCACGTGGATGAGTCCTGGCTATTGCCTTATTCAGATTTACTCACCTTGCTTCTCGCACTATTCATCGTGTTATTTGCTTCCAGTACAATAGACGAAGCGAGATTTAACCAGATGTCTTCGGTCTTTAATGATATTTTTGACGGGGGGAGAGGGGTGATGGATAGTTCATCTCCGACAACCGTTCCTGTACCTCAAGATGACTTAGGCGGGGAGAATGAAAACTCCTCCTATTTAGAAGATCAGCGTTCTCTAGGTGAAATCCAAGATAATCTAGAAAACTATATCGCTGAAAACGAGCTGGAAGGACAGTTTGATACGAAACTGACTGAAGAAGGATTGCTTGTAACGATACGAGACAGTGTGTTATTTAGTCCAGGCAAGGCTGAAATTGACCACCAGTATCGTGAGCTCGTAGAAGACATTGCGAAGTTACTTATATTCGAAAAGCCACGTTCGATTGTAGTGGCTGGCCATACAGATAATGTGCCGATGCAAACCGGACAATATTCATCGAACTGGGAATTGAGCGTTATGAGAGCAGTGAACTTCTTGACCATTATTGCCGAGAATAAGCAAGTGAACCCTGTAGCATTCAGCGCAAAAGGGTATGGAGAGTTCCGTCCTATTGCAAAAAATGATACGGAAGCAGGACGTGCAAAAAACAGAAGAGTTGAAGTGCTCATTCAACCGCTTGTATTTAAAGATGGTTCAACAACTGAGTGATTCATAACAAAAAGCGGCTTCCCCTAATATAACTGGGGAAGCCGCTTTTGTTTGTATGCGTAACAGATGCTCAGTTGCGTAGGGATCCGAGTTCGGCAACGATTGCTTGCATTTCATTCGGTGTAATCGTATCGCGCTTCATCACCATGTTGTAGATGTATTGAAGGTCTTCATATTGTGAAGTACTGAAGTTCTCAGCTTTCATCGCGTCTACGTTCACCATACGCAGTTTTTCTTTAATTTGGTTGATCATATACGAAACGTTTTCAGGAGTTGGTTGAGTTAAGTCCATAGTAATTTCCGCCTTTCGCTATCTATGGACTTAATCATTCCATTATTTCGACTTACTGTCAACAGGAAGCCCAGCTTTTATGCGTTTCTCTTCTTCCATCTTCGCTTGGAATCGCTTAGATTCAAGCACAATCACTCCAGACAAGCCGAGAAGACCAATTAAGTTCGGAATGGCCATTAGACCGTTTAATACATCTGCCAGTGTCCAAACCACGTCCAAAGATGCTGTTGCTCCTACAAAGATGAAGAGAACAAATACAATGCGGTACGTGAAAACAGCTGCTGGGTTCGGGAATAAGTATTGGAAGCACTTCTCCCCATAGTAACTCCAGCCTAGAATTGTAGAAGTAGCAAAGAATATCAGCCCAATCGTGACTAGCATCGGACCAGCGCTTCCTAGGAACGTTCCAAATGCCTCGCCTGTTAAAGCGCCTTTGTCAATTCCTTTGTCCCACTGACCAGACATGACGATTGTAACTCCAGTAATTGTACAAATGATGAGTGTATCGAACAATACTTGTGTCATTGAAATCAAGGCCTGACGTCCAGGCATATCTGTTCTTGCAGCAGCAGCTGCAATTGGTGCTGATCCAAGTCCAGCCTCGTTTGAGAAAAGTCCTCGCGCAACGCCAAGTCGGATAACTGTTCCAATAGCACCACCTGCAATTGCCTCACCTGAGAATGCGTCACTAAAGATTAAGCTGAATGCTGCGGGAACTAATTCTAAATTTGTAATAATAATAATTGCGCCTGCAATAAAATAGAAAAGTGCCATAATCGGTACGAAGAAAGCAGTTACTCGCCCAATTGACTTGATTCCACCTAGAATAACGAGTGCTCCGAAAATAACGAGTGCAATACCTGTCACCCAGAAAGGGACATTAAATGCGTTGTTCATAGCATCTGCTACTGCTTTGGATTGAGTACCGTTACCAATTCCAAATGCTGCAAATGCACCAAAGATTGCAAACAGGACACCTAGCCATTTTTGCTTCAGTCCGTGTTCAAGATAATACATGGGTCCTCCAGCCATTTGGCCTTTTGAATCTTTCACACGGTATTTGACGGCTAGAACCGCTTCACCATATTTTGTGGCCATCCCGAAAATACCTGCGACCCACATCCAGAAAATTGCTCCTGGTCCGCCTGTGGCAACAGCACTTGCGACCCCGACAATATTACCTACCCCAACAGTAGCTGCCATTGCGGTCATCAGGGCTTGGAATTGAGAAATGTCCCCAGTCGCCTTTTTATCATGATTTCGAGAAAACACTTGTTTTAATGAGTATGGGAGAAGTCTAAATTGAATGAACGTAAGTCGGAATGTTAAAAAGATTCCTGTCCCGACGAGCAAGATAAGTAAGGGCGGCCCCCAAATTATATCACTCATTTTCCCCAATATTTCCAGCGTTTTATCCATCCCAATTCCCCCCTCTTAAATGGTTGTCTAAAGTATGCGTAGATGTTTCTAAAAAGAAGAAAATCCACCTCCTTAAAATTGTTATTCGTGCTAACTAAGTTGTATTAAGTATTAATATTGCGAAATTTCTGTTGATACGTCAAGAACTATTTTTAAAAGGACGAATCCAATTTGTTTGTTTTTTGCTTGCTAGGGTATAATACGTTAAGTAAATAACTAATAATTTTGGAGGTAATAATGATGGGGAATAGTAAACTAGGTAGATTTATTTTGTTTGGTGCATTACTTGGAGCAGCCGCTGCAATGATCGATCGTTCTACACGAAATACGATAGTAGACAATTCAAAAAAAGCGTCAAATGCCATTTCCTACTATGCTAAAAATCAGGATGAACTAAAACAAAAGCTAGTTGATCAGAAAGATAAGTTCCAAGCTGCGTATGAACAGCTCTCTGGCGACGTATCATACATTAAAGAACAAGTTGAGGAGCTTAAGACATTAACACCGCAAGTGAAAGAACTGGTTACAGATACAAAAGATACATTTGCAGACTCAAAAGAAGAGTACGAAACGATTATTAAAGAGTCACCAGCCACCTCTTAAACCTGATGTCTGGAAAGGAGTGACACGAGTTGAAAGAAGAAAACAATAAGAAAACGTCCGATGGGTCACCTTCTCTCGAAAAGGCCCATCAGGACAAAAACTACATAAACGAGATGTCTCATCGGGCTCATGACGAAAAAAGTGGATTCTCGGATACCAAATTAGGTGGATTTGTTACAGATATTCAAGATGGTGAACTTCACACATTTGATGTAAGAACGAAAGATGGTTTTTTAAAAGAACTGATTTTACGCATTAAGACGGTTGACGTGTCTGGTCTTGGAGCAGAGCTTTCTTACTTTTTCTTGCTTTCCATGTTCCCGCTACTTATTTTCCTATTTACTTTGTTGCCCTACTTAAACTTAGACCAGACTCAAGTCATGCTGTTCATAAGAGATTATGCACCAGCTGAAGTTGCTAAAATGATTGAAGATATTTTGAAAGAAGTACTTACGAACAAAAATGGCGGCTTGCTTTCTATTGGTATTTTAGCAACGTTGTGGTCGGCTTCTAAAGGAATGAATGCACTGACTAAGGCGTTGAACCGTTCTTATTTCAAAGAAGACTCCCGTTCATTTATCGTTCAAAGAGGGATGTCTATTGTATTTACGATTATGCTCGTCGTTGTTGTAATCGTAGCGCTTGTTTTACCTGTATTTGGCGAACAAATCGGTTCTGTTATCTTCTCTTATGTTGGATTTGAAAATGGATTTAATGAACTTTGGAATCAGTTGCGGTTCATATTGCCGCCAGTTTTAATAGCCGTAGTATTTACACTCATTTATTGGTTAGTTCCGGATATTAAACTTCCTTTTAAAACTGCATTACCTGGAGCACTATTCGCTACGGTAGGGTGGATTGTCACGACTCTTGGATTTTCATTCTATGTATCTAACTTTGGCAGTTACGCAAACACATATGGCAGTATTGGAACAATTATTATCCTTATGTTGTGGCTCTACTTCTCAGCCATCATTCTCATGATTGGCGGACAGATTAACGCAGTTGCAAAAGAAAGAGCAGAGCTACTACAAGATGAAAAAAGCAATGCCACGGTTTAAACCGGCGGCATTGCTTTTTACTTTGTTGTATTTAACATGCGCAGTCCGTTAAGGATGACCAAAATAGTACTTCCTTCGTGACCAATAACACCTAGCGGCAAATCGACAACTTGCATGAAGTTCGAAATGATCAGCATAACGATTACCATGATGGAGAAGAAAACGTTCTGTTTAACAATACGCTGCATTTTGCGTGATAGTTTGATAGCGTAAGGAAGTTTGGTTAAATCATTTTTCATCAGCACGACATCCGCTGTTTCAAGAGCGACATCGGTTCCTTCACCCATAGAAATACCACTTGTAGCAGTCGCAAGCGCAGGAGCGTCATTAATGCCGTCTCCAACCATTCCAACAGCTCCGTATTTCTCCATTAACTCTTTCACTTTTTGCACTTTCATATCGGGCAAGCATTCCGCAGTATACGAGTCGATGCCGGCTTGGGCGGCAATCGCCTTTGCAGTTTTTTCATTGTCTCCCGTCAGCATGATTGTTTGAAGACCTGCTTTTTTAAGTTCTTGAATTGCAGTAATGGCTTCAGGACGCAGGACGTCTTGCAATGCGGCAGCTGCCAAAATTCCATTCTGGTCTTTGATGAATAGTACCGTTTTACCTTCTTCAGATAGTGCGTACGCAGCCCCATTCTCAAATAGTTTAGCTTCTTCCGTTCCGACGAAACGAGGACTTCCTACGAGTACTTCACCTTCGGGTGGGAAAGCTCTTAAGCCATTACCAGGAACTTCTTCAATCTGAAAATCGCGTCTCATTTGAATAGCTTGGTCTTTAGCGTATGCTGTAATGGCCATAGCGAGGGGATGATTCGAACGAGATTCAATACCAGCTAATAGTGAAAGTGATTCAGTAGAAGACGCCCCTTCTCTTACTAGAAAATCGGTTACAACAGGTTTACCTGTTGTTAACGTGCCTGTTTTGTCAAAAACAATAGCCCGTAATGAGCTAAGGTGCTCTAAGTGAATACCGCCTTTAAATAACACGCCACGCTTTGCGCCATTCGAAACGGCTGCAAGTGTTGCAGGCATAATAGAAGCTACGAGCGCACAAGGAGAAGCGACAACCAAAAGTACAATTGCCCGGTAAAATGTTGTAGTCCAATCCCATCCGAATACAAAGTGGGGAAGGAAAAGCATAAGCGCTACAGTGAATAGAACGACCTTTACATAGCTGCCTTCAAATCGTTCGATGAATTGCTGGGATGGAGATTTTTCGCTTTGTGCATTTTGAACCATCGTAATAATCTTTTGAAATAAAGATTCGCTGCTTGGTTTTGTCATTTCCATTTCAATTACGCCGCTGATATTCACTGTTCCAGCAAATAATTCATCATCTATGCGTTTGTCTGCGGGAACAGATTCTCCGTTTATCGCAGACATATCGACAGAGGTATTACCATTTAAAATGACCCCGTCTACTGGAATACGTTCGCCTGGCTTAACAAGAATGCGCGCTCCAACTGCTAAAGAACTTGTCGGAACACTTACTTCAGAATCGTCTTCTAGAATTAGCCAAGCTTCTTCAGGTTGTAATTCCATGAGTGACGAAATCTCTTTGTGGCTTTTGTTCAATGTGTACGTTTCTAAAGCGCCACTTAACGCAAATATGAAGATCAAAACCGCACCTTCCGCCCAATACCCGATAATCGCGGATCCTACAGCGGCTAGAATCATAAGCATTTCCACATTGAGTTCCTTATTTGCAATCGTTTCCTCAATACCTTCTTTTGCTTTCGCGTAGCCGCCGATAAGAAAAGCTACCACATATAAGGAAATGGAAAATAGCTCCGAACCATTTTTACCGCTGAGCCAAGCCGCAATAATTAGCACTCCTGAAAGAATTGCTAAAATGAGTTCAATATGTTCTTTCCAATCAATAGACTTTGGCAGCTCTTTATTTGCATGAGTTGTCATAATACCCCTCCTAATTGAGAATGAATTTCACTTTCATTTACCTTATAAAAGACACAAAGTCGAATTCCACAGGGGAATCCGACTGAAATGAAAACTGTTACTACTTTATAATGACTATTAATAGTAGTATATCATACTTGAGAAATAAGTGTTACAAGAAAGAATAATTATTATGTATAGAGCTATAGATCACTTTTTAAAAAGGGAACTAGAAGGTAAGATATCTCTGAAGACCTAAGAAAATGAGAGATTGGAAACATAAATTAAAAGGTGCTGCCTCAAAAAGCCATTTTCATGACTTGATGTAGACAGCACCTTTAGCACTCAAGGAGCAATTCAATTGGATTACTTCAATTTTCCCATACGTACTTCTAAATCATCAACAAGACTAATGAGTCGGTCAATTTCTTCTAAGTCAGTAGTTTCAGGTTCAATTGAATCAAGAGTTTCTAAAAATTGATTGAGTCGAATTTTTAAATCATCTACTTGGTTAGATGGAGAGTTCTGAATGATCAACACCTCTTTCTATACCTTCAGTTTAACGGAAATAAGCAAACAGCACAATAAGTCGAAAATAAAATTCATTTTAACTATTCACAATTGAAAGTTAATGTGTTATGATGTAACTAATCTAATAAAGGAGGGAAGAACGAAGTATTCGTACAAGAAAAAGGAGGCGATTCGAAGACGTCTGGAAACGGAAATTCTATCGGCGAATTCGCAACAAACTTATGGATAATTTAATTTCAACATAAAGCCCGGCTCTCAGTGGATACATAAGAGGCCGGGTCTTTTTGTGTCTGAAAATTATTTTAAAATCTCAACCGTTTGTTCAATTTCAATACAATTCGCAACGGACTGATACATCGAACAGTTTTTGTGAGTTAGCTCTAAAATTTTGGGCATCTTTTCTTCTGTAAGACCATCCGCTTGAACAGTAATGTGATAATGGATCTTTTCTAGACGGCTTGCATCATCCTGCGAACGGACCACTTCTTTCACTTCAATCGTAATCGATTGAGCAGGCATCCGTTTCTTTTCCAATATTTTTCGCATGACTCCACCCGTACAAGCAGCAATAGATCCGACCATTAATTGGTAGGGACGGAATCCTTTTTCTTCATTAGAAGAGATTTCAAGCTTGCCGAATTCTGTTTCTGTTTCAAAACCGTATTCTGTCATTTCAAATTTCATTAATATTCCCTCCCTTTATATGCTATCATTATAGATGTTTTTGCGGAAAAAGGGGTGTTTGCTGATTGAACAACATTGAAACTAGACAAAAGCACCGGTTTTGGGTGCTCGTCATTATCGTGTCCATCTCTGGTTTTTCTCAAGGAATGTTGCTGCCGCTCATTTCGGCTATTTTTGAACAAGACGGTATCTCGGGAACTTTAAATGGACTGAATGCGACCGGCTTATACATAGGAACACTTTTAATATCTCCTTTCATGGAAGCACCGCTGCGAAAGTTTGGATACAAGCCCGTCATCATTGCGGGCGGTCTGATAGTCATGATTTCATTGCTCGCTTTTCCGTTATGGAAGAGTGTCTTATTTTGGTTTGTTCTTCGCTTATTCATCGGTATTGGTGACCATGCGCTGCATTTTGCGACGCAAACATGGGTGACGAGCACCGTTTCCCCAGACCGTCTAGGAAAAAGCATTTCCATCTATGGATTGTCTGTAGGCGTTGGATTCGCGATTGGTCCAATGTTCGTTCCGCTTGTGTCCATCAATGAAGGATTACCTTTTATTGTCTCAGCTTTCTTAACGTTATGCGCCTGGGGACTTGTGTTCACATTGAAAAATGACTTACCTGAAGTCATGGCAGGAACCGCTTCAGCAGGACATTTTGGAAAACGGGCAATTGCTACAATCGTAGTTGCATGGGTCGCCTTACTTGGGCCGTTTGCTTATGGATTTTTAGAATCCTCTTTAAATGCGATGTTTCCTGTTTTTGCACTTAGAAATGGAATTCCACTGACAATGGTGTCTTTGATCATTCCTGCTTTTGCATTCGGAGGGATTCTGTCTCAAATTCCACTTGGAATCTTGTCCGATAAAATCGGACGACGGCCCGTGTTGCTGCTCGGTCTAGGTGGCGGAATGCTTGCCTTCACTGGAGCTGCATTATTGAGCAGCTATGCATTTGCTATTATGGCGATGTTTTTCATAGGAGGAATTTTTTCCGGTTCGCTCTTTTCACTTGGGGTTGCCTATATGTCTGATCTGACACCTAAGCATTTACTTCCAACAGGTAACTTATTGTGTGGTATTTTCTTTAGTTTCGGCAGTTTAACCGGTCCAATATTAGGCGGATACGTTCTCGAAGCACACCAGCAAAGTTATCTTTTCTTGTTTGGTTTGTTGCTTGGAATCTTGTTTTTATTGACGATGACCGGGAAGAAGTCAATGAAGCATCGAGTTTCGAATTAACACTATCCTTACTTCACTTCTCAACGTTAAAAACAGAGACCGTCGATAAAGGTCTCTGTTTTTTGATGGATTACAATCTATTGGGCCATCCCGAGTTGAATGTCTTCGTATTCCATGACGAGTTCGTCCAAAGAACCGAACGAATACCCTTGTTTTTTAGCATCCCTTATGAAGTCTGGAAGTGCTTCTGCGTTATCGGAGGAGACGGTGTGCATGAGAATCACTGCTCCTGGATGCAGTTGATTCATCAGCTCGTTATAAGCAAAAGCCTTACCTTGGGGTTTATCCGCATACCAGTCGATGAAAGCTACAGACCAAAATATGTGACGGTAACCGAGTGAATTCCCTACGGCAAGCAATTCTTCGTTGAAGATACCTTCAGGTGGCCTTGCGTAAACAGTTCGTTTGACGCCAGTCGTCTTTTCCAGCAATTCGTCAAAACGCTGCCATTCATCCTGCATTTTTTCAGGACTCAATTTTGCCATGTTGGGGTGATCGAAAGAGTGATTGCCGATCCCATGTCCGTCTTTTACCATCCGTTTCACGAGTGGCGCGGCACTCTTTAAATAGTGCCCGGTCAAGAAGAACGTTGCAGGTGCATCTTCTTTTTTTAGGGTATCTAAAATACTCTCCGTTTCCCCGTTTTCATATCCGTTGTCAAACGTTAGATAAACGACTTTTTCGTCAGGTTTGCCTTTGTATATTGCTCCATACTCATTCAACATTGACTCTAAAACTGAACCCGCATTTGGTGGTTCACCGTTCGCTGATTTTTTAAAGCCCCAATGAAATTCTTCAGCATGTGCTGCAAAAGGATTGAAAGCAAGTCCAACCACGATCACGAAGGCAGCCATTAAAATTCCAGGACCATGTTGTTCCAACATAAAAAGCACACTCCTTTTCACATAGAGTGTGCTTTCAAGCTATTTCTATACACGAATCTTAAGTTAAAATGTTTTCAAGTGCAGGACGAATTGCAGGATAGTTGAAAGTGAAATTGCTGCTGTTCAGCTTCTCAGGCAGTACATGCTGTCCTTCCAATACGAGTTTACTTTTCTTACCAAGTGCGATTTTCATAGCGATGCTTGGTACGGGAAGCCAATGCGGCCGGTGCGTGACCGAACCAATGGCTTTGCCTAAATCAGACATTCGAACTGGAGCAGGCGCAGTTACATTAACTGGGCCATGTAAAGAAGGGGTTTGAATAGCAAAAGAAATGGCACGCACCACATCCTCCACATGGACCCATGAGATCCATTGCTGACCTGATCCGATCGGGCCGCCGGCGAACAGTTTATAAGGAAGGACGATAAGTGGCAAAGCACCGCCGCCTTTACCGAATACTGTGCCAAAACGTGTATAAACGACTCGAGTCCCGTATTCTTTCATTTTGGATGCTTTTTGTTCCCAGTCGTAAACTGTTTTACCTAGAAAATCATGCGCAACTTCTGTGGACTCTTCCGTGTATACATGCATTTCTGAAGTTGGATAGATTCCCACTGCACTCGCATTCACAAATACATCCGGCTTCTTACCAAGTGCATCCATAATGCGCAAAAGTTCGTCTGTTGCTTCCATTCGGCTGTTATAAATTTTTTCTTGATGCGCTTCTGACCAGCTGCCATCATTAATTGAAACGCCTGCCAAATTGATGACAGCATTAGGTGGTGTTATTTCTCTTTCAGGCGAAGAGTCTTTATGTAACCATTGAACGTATTGGATTCCGTTTTCTTTTTTAGATTCACTTCGAGTTAAAATTGTGAGATCGTGGCCTTCATCCATCAATAATTCAGTGAGGCGTGAACCGATGAAACCAGTACCGCCAGTTATTAAAATATCCATGTAGTAAGCTCCTTTCGAGAGTGGTGAAAACGGTTCAGCTGACCGACTTAATGAGAACAGGTATACTAGTAGTTAACGAGGTGATAATATGCCAGTCATTACGAAAATAACGCAACAGAAGAAGGACAAAGAACGCTACAATATCTTTTTAGATGATGTCTACACATTCAGTGTACACGAATCGAACCTAGTGAAGTTTGGATTGACCAAAGGGATGCAGCTAGACAATTGGGAAAAAGAAGACTTAGTCTATGAAGAAGAGATTCAGCGTGCTTTCAATCGAGCACTTCACTATCTCGGCTTTAGAATGAGAAGTGAATATGAAGTCAAAGAGAAGCTGCTTCAAGCTGAGTTTGGTGAGACAGTGATTAAGGAAGCTATTCTCAAGTTGAAAAGGTTAGGTTTTTTAGATGATCAAGCTTTTTCAGAAGCACTGCTTAGAACTCAAAAAAATACATCTGATAAGGGGCCGAATGCTATCAAACAGGAAATGAAGAAAAAAGGAATAGATCCTGAAATTCAAGATGAAGTTCTCGAGGAATATGACCCAGAAGAACAACTGGCGACTGCCACCCGATTAGCGGAAAAGGCAGCAAGTAAACATTCATCGATCGCTCCCGCACAACTCAAACAACGTATCCAAAACGCTTTACAGCGGAAAGGTTTTTCATTTGATATTATTAAAGAAGCGCTATCTAGAGTAGAATTTGAACCTGATGAGGATGAATGGACAGCCATAACTGAAACTACCGGTGAAAAAGCTTGGCGTCGGGTCAGCATTAAATACAAAGGATACGATCGTAAACGACGTGTAAAAGAATCCATGTACCGCAAAGGAATTCCATTCGATCGCATCGATGCGTTCATCGAAAAAAAGGAGCTTGAAGAAGATGGAGAATGAAAAGAAATATAGTCAAATGACTGAGCAAGAGCTGCGTACTGAAATTGCCAAACTGATGGAGAAGGCAAGAAAAGCAGAACAGCTTGGAATCTTGAATGAGTATGCCGTTTACCAACGAAAAGCAGTAATGGCACAATCTTATTTGGTGGATCCAGCCACAATCATCCCCGGAGAAATCTATAAAATCCAGGGAGATGAGGGCTATTTTTTCAAAGTCGATTATTTAAAAGGCCGTTTTGCATGGGGATATCGCATGGGCGGCGACTTAGCCGCGGAAGCATTGCCTATTGCCATGCTTTCATCAGCAAAAACAGGTAAGTAACTTTCAATTACTTAGGATTCTTCTACGAAGTTCAGTTTCTTTTTCAACTTGTCTTCAGAGAAAATCCAACCTGTATATGAATTCACAACAGTTAAGTCTTCATCAACATGTGCTACTGCAACAAACGGATAGAACGTTTTACTGCGGTAGCGCAAATCGATTAGACGAACTTCCGTTAACACATCGACTTTGCTGATTTCCCACCGGTAAATGGGGGAAAATGATACGAAAGCGGCAACGTTTTTGTCTGTCAACGCAGCTGCAACGTAAGGTGAATCAGGTAATGGTTTTTTGTCGAATCGATCGTAAATATTAACGGATCGACCGTATGCTCTGCCTACGTAGTGGTCTTTTTCTGTGGAAGCTGCAATTCTCCATTGAAAAAAACGCATAGTTGGAGCGACGTAAACTTCGACAGCATTCGGTATTGTATTGTAAACTGCACGTTTTACAGCGCCGCGAACGGCGAATCGCAGCAAATAATAAACGAATACAACGCCGTACAGAATACTCATTGTCAGAACGGGAGGAGCCCCGAACAACCAAGCGGCAATGGCCACGACATGCAATCCGAAAATTATAGGATCAAATGTATTGATAACACTTAAGGCGACCCATTTTTGTGAAAACGGCCGAAGAGCCTGTGTGCCATAAGAATTAAAGATATCCACAAAAACATGGATGAATACCGCTAGAAAAGTCCATGCCCATAGATGAATATAATTCGCATTCGGAACGAAAAGTGATAAGACGATGGATATAAGAATCGGCCATAATAATACTGCCGGAACAGAATGTGTTATGCCTCTATGGTTCCGTATATAAACTGCATTATTTCGTAATTTTAAAACTGTATCTGTATCTGGTGCCAGTGAACCCAGCATGATGCCAGCAAATACTGGTCCCATCGTTGCTGAATGTGACGCAACTACAGGATCTGCCATTGCAAGTCCACTAATTGCGATACCCATTGCAATATGTGTTCCTGTGTCCACTACATCACCCCTTTGTTTTGAAAATACATACTGAAGTTTCAATTCAGCAGTTCTCTTAATATTATATACCCAAATTTGAACAACCTAAAAGTAATAAACGATTGAAGGAGTTAAAGCATGCAAATCATCCAGAAAAAAGAATTTAACGAACTGCTACTTGCTTGGTATCATCGCGAGAAGCGCGACTTACCATGGCGGCATACTTCAAATCCCTATTACATTTGGATATCAGAAGTGATGCTCCAGCAAACACGGGTAGATACCGTGATTCCTTATTATGAACGTTTTATATCCTCATTTCCAACAATGGAGTGTTTAGCTGATGCTGAAGAGGAACACGTATTGAAGCATTGGGAAGGTCTTGGTTATTATTCCCGAGTTCGTAATTTACAAGCAGGTGTAAAAGAGGTCGTGGAAAATTACGGCAGTGTCATTCCGCAAACGCGGTCTGAAATTTTGAATTTAAAAGGTATCGGACCATACACGGCTGGAGCGGTACTCAGTATTGCTTACGGAGTTCCAGAACATGCAGTGGACGGCAATGTAATGAGAGTGTTTTCCAGATTGTTTTTAATAGAAGAAGACATTGCGCTGCCTAAAACGAAAAAGATATTTGAACAGCGGGTTATGGAAGTGATTGACGAAACAGATCCTTCATCGTTTAATCAGGCCATCATGGAGCTAGGGGCAACGATTTGTACACCGAAACCACGCTGTTTACTTTGTCCAGTAAGAGAGTTTTGTGATGCATTTGAAGAAGGAGTCCAAGAAAGCCTTCCCATAAAGACGAAAAAGATGAAAAAGAAAGTGGTGTCTATTCATTCTTTTGCAATCCAAGAACCAGGGGGTCAGTGGTTACTAAGAAAACGTCCTTCAGGTGGTTTGCTTGGAGACTTTTGGGAGTTCCCACAAATAGAGACTGCTAATCAGGACACCATTCAACAGGAAATGAAAGACAACACAGGTCTTATACTCGATTTAAATGAAGAGTATGTCCATTTCAAGCATGTCTTTTCCCATGTAACATGGGAAGTAACAGGGCACTTTGCAATCCTTCAGGATGCGTCACCTCTCCCTGAAGGATATCGTTTTTTCTCAGAAGAGGAATTACGTGCGATTCCACAATCGAAACCAATGAGTAAAATTTTAGCCGCGCTCGGAAAATATTTTTTTTAGGACAGGATAATTTTCATCCAGCTGGATATGCTAGTTGTTACGGAGGTGAATATCCATGACAACAAACAACCAGCGGAATCAGAAAAACAACCAGCAAGAGCAATACAAACAACAAAACCAACAAAACAATCCGCTCATGAACGAAGAGTTTGGAGCCGAAACAGATGTGCAGCATGTTAAGCAGCAAAACCAGCAGGCTGAAGCGAATAAGCAACAAGCTTCTGGTAAATATGCGAACAAGTACGGGAACCAAACAAAGTAATTGGATAAACACCACCGGAACCGGCAGAGGAAATAGTCCTCTGCCGGCTTTTATTTGACTGCAGGGTCAATCATTTTCTATTTTTAACTTGCATTGGTATAATGTTGTGATAAGAATAGAACGGGAAATTATGGGGGATAAAAAGGTGGTAGTAAATATGGAAATTCCAAAAGAAGGGGAAATTGTACAAGTACATAGTTATAAGCATAATGGACATATCCACAGAGTTTGGCAGGAAACGATGGTTTTAAAAGGGACTCGCAACATAATAATCGGCGCCAATGACCGTACGCTCGTGACTGAATCAGATGGACGAACGTGGATTACGCGTGAACCTTCCATCTGCTATTTTCATGCAGAGCGCTGGTTTAATATCATTTGCATGCTGCGCGAGGATGGTGTGTATTACTATGTCAACATCAGCTCTCCATTTGTTTTTGACAACAATTCCATAAAATATATCGATTATGATTTAGACGTTAAAGTGTTCCCAGACATGAGCTATCTCATATTAGATGAGGATGAATACGCTGATCATAAGAAGAAGATGGGTTACCCTGAAGTCATTGATAAAATTTTAAGACGCAACCTGGAAACGCTTTTGAGTTGGATCAAACAACGCAAAGGCCCATTTGCTCCAGACTTTATAAACGTCTGGACCTCAAGGTACGAGTTTTACAAAAATTTAAAGCACGAAGAATAAGTAGCCGGGCTGCGCTGTATCGCGGCTGGCTTTTTTAAATAGGAGGGATGGAATGGGTCCTAGTATTAAACGCTATTTAAAGTTCGTCAAACCATATAATTGGCAAATTATATTAACGGTCTTGATAGGGATAGTGAAATTTGCAATTCCGCTATTCCTTCCTTTTCTCATTAAAATCGTAATTGACGATGTCATCGGTTCAACTACAATGACACCAGACGAAAAAACGATGCAGTTATTTTACTGGTTAGGCGGAACAGCTCTGGTCTTCTTCATCGTCCGGCCTCCTGTTGAATACTACCGGCAATATTTAGCACAATTAGTCAGCAACAAAATATTATATGATATCCGTCAAAGTCTATATGGACATTTACAAAAACTCAGCTTGCGTTTCTATACAGAAACACGTGCTGGGGAAGTTATTTCAAGAGTCATTAACGACGTGGAACAAACAAAGAATTTCGTCATGATCGGCTTAATGAATGTTTGGCTGGACCTTGCAACGATTCTGATTGCTATTTCGATTATGTTGACGCTGGACGTTCCGTTAACACTAGTAACACTTTTTGCATTCCCTTTCTACGCATATAGTGTAAAACACTTCTTTGGTAAACTGCGGATTTTGACAAGGGAGCGTTCACAAGCTTTGGCAAACGTTCAAAGTTATTTACATGAGCGAGTTGCAGGTGTCAGCGTCATTAAAAGTTTTTCTTTAGAGGATAAAGAACAAAAACGTTTTGATGAAACAAATGGTGAGTTTTTGGATAAGGCAATTGAGCACACCAGATGGAATGCAAAAGCATTTGCTGTTGTAAATACTATTACAGACGTTGCTCCGCTGCTTGTTATCACTTATGCGGGGTACCATGTTATTCACGGCAATCTTTCTGTAGGTACAATGGTTGCCTTCATCGCCTATATCGATCGGCTGTACAATCCGTTGCGGCGTCTAGTAAACGCCTCGACATCACTTACCCAATCTTTTGCTTCTATGGACCGGGTGTTTGAACTTATGGAAGAGCCATACGAAGTCACTGACAAAAACGACGCCCAAGCTCTTCCGAGAATTCAAGGAGAGATTCAATTCGATCATGTGAATTTTGCTTATGAAAAAGAAGGCTTTCCGATTTTGAAAGATATGAACTTTACAGTGAATCCTGGAGAAACGGTTGCGCTTGTTGGGATGAGTGGCGGAGGAAAGTCAACGATTGTCAGCTTAATACCCCGCTTTTACGATGTAACGGGTGGGGCTATCAAGATAGATGGTCATGATTTACGCGGTATTCAAACGAAAACACTTCGTGACCAAATTGGAATGGTGCTGCAAGATAGTA
This sequence comes from Sporosarcina aquimarina, assembly GCF_033253705.1. Lineage (GTDB taxonomy): Bacteria > Bacillota > Bacilli > Bacillales_A > Planococcaceae > Sporosarcina > Sporosarcina aquimarina. Next base: position 12,957 of record NZ_JAUBDH010000008.1, on the reverse strand, counting down.
TTTTGTTCAGCGATTCTGTTCGCAGTAATATTTTAATGGGTAAACCTGATGCGACTGATGAAGAAGTAATCGCTGCGGCACAAGCTGCAAATGCACATGACTTCATAATGGAACTTCCGGAAGGATACGATACAACAGTTGGAGAACGCGGAGTTAAACTTTCCGGCGGACAAAAACAACGACTTTCTATAGCGCGTGTATTTTTAAAGAATCCTCCAATGCTAATATTGGATGAGGCAACATCGGCACTCGATTTAGAAAGTGAAGCACTAATTCAAGACTCATTGAATCGACTTGCACACGATCGAACGACAGTGATCGTGGCGCACAGACTTTCGACTATTACACATGCAGACAAAATATTGGTAATCGATCATGGAGAACTGAAAGAACAAGGAACACATGCAGAGCTTATGCAAAAGCAAGGAACGTACTACGACCTATTTCAAGTTCAATCCATATAATTTCTATACTAGGCAATTGGGAAACTACTTCCCAATTGTCTATTTTTTTTGATAGTCAGAAAATTTCCTTGATTTAAGTCTGAAAAAACGTATAATATTGAATAGAAGTTATGTTTAGAAAAATAGTATTGGGAGAGGGCGGTACCATGAGCGAACGAAAAAAGGTCTTAGATGTGAAAGACTTGCAGACCACTTTCTTTACAGACTCAGGAGAAATTCCCGCAGTGGATCACGTAGATTTCCATGTAAAAGAAGGGGAAGTACTCGGAATTGTAGGGGAATCCGGATGTGGAAAAAGCGTTACCTCGCTTTCAGTGATGGGTCTAGTGCCGAAACCTCCTGGTAAAATTACGGGTGGCGAAATACTATTTCAAGGTAACGATTTACTGAAGAAAAGTGAGAAAGAAATGCGATACATACGTGGCAACGATATTGCGATGATCTTCCAAGAACCGATGACCTCTTTGAATCCATTATTCACAATCGGTAACCAAATGTCCGAAGCAATTTTACTCCATGAAAAGAAATGGTCTAAGAAAAAAGCGAAAGCCAAAGCTATTGAAATGTTGAAACTGGTAGGTTTGCCCCGCGCAGATGAATTGATAAACGAGTATCCTCATCAGCTGTCTGGCGGAATGCGACAAAGAGTGATGATAGCGATGGCGCTTGTATGCGATCCAAAACTACTGATTGCAGATGAGCCGACTACTGCATTAGACGTAACGATTCAAGCTCAGATTTTGAAGTTGATGAAAGACTTGAATACACGGCTAGATACAGCGATTATGCTGATTACACACGACCTAGGTGTCGTAGCTGAGACATGTGAGCGTGTCATTGTCATGTATGCGGGTCAAGTTATCGAAGAAGCGCCGGTAAAAAAGATTTTTGAAAATCCTCAGCATCCCTATACAAAAGGTCTCATTCAATCTGTTCCAGATATGCGTTACAAAAAAGATCGCCTATTCTCGATTCGTGGAAACGTTCCGAAACCTGGTTCAATTAAAAAAGGATGTAAATTTGCAGCTCGCTGTGAGTTCGCGTTCGACCGGTGCCTGGCGGAAAATCCTGAGCTGATTCACACAGAAACAGGCCATCAAACAAGATGCTTCTTATACAGTGAGGAAGGAGTGACTCAAGATGGACCAAAAGCCTTTGTTGAAAGTTGAAGGTCTTAAAAAGTATTTCCCTATTAAAAAAGGCATGCTCGGCCGAACCACTGGTTATGTAAAAGCGGTCGACGACATATCGTTTTATGTGAACAAGGGAGAAACTCTAGGAATTGTTGGGGAAAGCGGCTGCGGTAAGTCGACGACGGGAAGGGTGCTCATGAGACTGCTGGAACCTACCGAAGGTACAGTAGAATTTGACGGAAAAGAGTTGACCTCTTTATCCACCTCAGAAATGAGAAAGATGCGCCGTGATATTCAAATGGTTTTCCAAGATCCATATGCATCGTTAAATCCGAGACATACAATCGGGAAAATTCTAGAAGAACCGCTTCTTGTTCATGGAATTTCCGATGCGAAAGAACGGAGAAAGTCCGTAGTGAAGTTCTTGGAAATCGTTGGATTGAATGCTTATCACGCAAAACGATATCCCCACCAATTTAGTGGTGGACAGCGTCAACGGATTGGGATTGCTCGTGCACTGATGACCAATCCCAAGCTTATTATTGCAGATGAGCCTGTATCTGCGCTTGATGTCTCCATCCAAGCTCAAGTACTGAATTTAATGCAGGACCTACAGAAAGAATTCGATTTGACGTATATCTTCATAGCGCATGATCTTGGCGTCGTCCGACACATCAGTGATCGGGTCGGTGTGATGTATTTAGGTAAGATGGTTGAGATCGCACCAAGTGAGCAGTTGTATGCAAACCCTCTCCATCCTTACACACAAGCGCTGCTATCTGCAGTGCCTGTACCAGATCCGGATTATGTAAAAGAACAAGTGCTGATTGATGGTGATATACCCAGTCCGGCAAATCCGCCTTCAGGGTGTACGTTCCATACACGCTGTCCGTTTAAAATGGATATTTGTACGAAAGTTTCCCCGAAATTGGTCGAACGTGAGAATGGTCAATCTGTCGCTTGCCACCTTTACAGTGGGCAAGAAGGCACTGACATAGAAATGAAAGAAAAAGAGATGGAGGGGTCTGTATGAGGAAAGGGAAATTATGGTCACTTGCTCTCGTAATGCTTCTTGTTCTTTCTACTGCACTAGCTGCTTGTGGAAATGACGACAGCGATGAGGGCGCGAAAGAAGATGGTGGGAAAGCGAGTGCGAAGGAGAAGACGTTAGTATTTGGTCGCGGGGGCGATTCAACTTCTCTAGATCCGTCTCGTGTAACTGAAGGAGAGACATTTAAAGTAACAGTCAACCTTTTCGAAACGCTTGTAAACTTCGGTGAGGAAGATACAACGATTCAGCCGGGTCTTGCTAAAGAGTGGGAGCCATCTGAAGACGGTTTGACGTATACATTCAAGTTAGAAGAAGGCGTTAAGTTCCATGATGGAACAGACTTCAACGCTGACGCAGTTGTTGCGAACTTTGAACGTTGGGCAAGCGGGGATGCTGAAATGTTCCCATACTATAGCTCGATGTTTGGTGGATTTGAAGGAGACGAAGATGCAGTTATCGAATCCGTGACAGCTGAAGATGAAAACACAGTTGTTTTCAAACTAAAGCGTCCGCAAGCGCCATTCTTGAAAAACCTAGCTATGAGCATGTTCGCAATCGCAAGCCCTGAAGCTTATGCAAAAGGGGACGACGAGTTTGCGCGTAATCCAGTAGGAACTGGTCCATTCAAGTTTGTAGAATGGAAAGCGAATGATTCCATTACAATTGAAAAGAACGCAGATTACTGGCAAGAAGGACTTCCTAAGTTGGACAAAGTCGTATTCCGCGCAATTCCTGACAACGCGGCACGTTTGAATGCATTGACTACAGGAGAAATTGACCTGGCTGATGGCATCAACCCTGCTGATGGTGCGAAAATCGAAGGAGATTCAAAACTTCAATTGTTCGAACGTCCATCTATGAACGTTGGATACTTGGGACTTACAGTAACACGTCCTCCATTTGATAAGAAAGAAGTACGCCAGGCGATGAACTACGCAATCGATAAGCAGACTATCATCGAATCATTTTTCGAAGGACGTGCAGAATCAGCGAAAAACCCAATGCCTTCTTCAATCTCAGGTTACAACGATGATATTGAAGAATATGCATATGATCCAGAAAAAGCAAAAGAATTGTTGAAAGAAGCTGGACTTGAAGACGGATTTGACATGGAACTATGGGCAATGCCAGTTCCTCGTCCGTACATGCCGGACGGCACAAAAGTCGCAGAAGTTATCCAAAGTAATTTGGCTGATGTCGGCATTAAAGCAAAAATCGTTTCATACGAGTGGGCAACTTATCTAGACAAAGCAAGTAAGGGTGAAGCAGATGCCTTCATGCTTGGATGGACAGGGGATAATGGCGACGCCGACAACTTCCTTTATGTTCTGCTTGATGAAGACAACATCGGAAGCAACAACTACACGTACTTCAAAAATGAAGAAACCCATAAGTTATTCCTTGAAGCACAAACAGAAGTTGACGAAGATAAGCGTAATGAGCTTTACATGAAAGCACAAGAAATTCTTCACGAAGAAGCACCGTGGGTACCACTTGCTCACTCAACACCACTACTTGGCGGAGCAGCAGATCTTACTGGATTTGTGCCACACCCAACTGGTTCTGACTTACTTTCGAACGTAGACTTCAAGTAAGTATGTAATGCACATGTAAAAGTGAAGGGGGGAGGCCATTCGCCATATCCCCCTTTCCTGTTTTTTAAAAATGATTGTGCTGCATGCGAACGAAAAAAAGAGCCATGAGAGGTGAACCGAATGCTCAGTTACATAGGAAAACGATTGTTTCAACTAATCCCCGTATTACTAGGGATGACGTTTGTGGTATTCATGATGATTCGCGCGATACCTGGAAACCCTGCACAAACAATTTTAGGTCAACAAGCTACACCTGAGGCGGTCGCTGCACTCAACGCGAAATTAGGTCTTGACCAGCCATGGTATACACAATTTTTCAGTTATCTAAAGGGGCTTTTTACTGGTGATCTAGGTGAATCGATGAGAACAAAATTACCGGTTGCTGATGAAATTTGGCCCTATCTTGCTGCAACACTTGAACTTGCTTTGTTTGCCATGATTATTGCAGTAGTAATCGGCATCAATGCGGGAATCATTTCTGCTTGGTTCCAAAACTCTTGGTTCGATTATACAGCAATGATTTTAGCCCTTGTAGGTGTATCGATGCCGATCTTTTGGCTTGGCTTGCTTGGCCAATGGGCGTTCTCCATTGAACTTCAATGGCTGCCGACAACAGGTCGGGAACAAGTACGAGATCCGGTCTCGCCCATTACGAATTTGTATATGATTGACGCCATGCTCAATGGCAGGTTTGATCAGCTATGGATTGTGTTTAAACATTTAATACTTCCAGGCTTGGCGCTGGCAACTATTCCAATGGCGATTATTGCACGAATGACTCGTTCTAGTATGTTGGAAGTAATGCGTTCTGATTATATACGAACTGCTCGGGCGAAAGGTCAAAAAATGTTTTGGGTCGTTTACAAGCATGCTTTAAAAAATGCAATTATTCCGGTATTGACGATTGTAGGATTACAGATGGGAATGCTTTTAGGCGGAGCGATTCTAACAGAAACAATCTTTGCTTGGCCGGGAATTGGACGCTATATTTATGACGCTATCAATTATCGTGATTATCCGGTCATTCAATCAGGAATTTTAGTCGTTGCGTTCTTCTTTGTAATGATTAACCTAATCGTTGACTTGCTCTATGGCGTCATTGATCCGAGGATAAAATATGATTGAGGAAGGAGGTTGGAACCATGTCTGAACTAACCCCGAAGGTTGATGGAATTGCAGAAGCGCAGCTTGAAAAAGAATCAGGACCTTGGCGTGATGCGTGGAGGGGATTTCGAAAGAGTAAAGTAGCTGTTGTTGGAATGGCGGTTGTTATCTTCTTTATCCTTATCGCGGTTTTTGCTCCTTGGATTGCCTCTCAAGGTATCAATGATCAGAATATGGCTGACCGGCTCCATCCACCTTCTGCCGAATACTGGTTTGGAACGGATGATTTTGGTCGGGATATACTTTCACGAATTATACATGGTGCTCGAATTTCACTAGCTGTTGGATTCTTCTCGGTAATCGGATCGGTTGTTGTCGGCAGTATCCTTGGTATTATCGCAGGATACTATGGCCGATGGGTGGATGTCATTATTTCTCGTATTTTTGACATTATGCTCGCGTTTCCATCTATCTTACTTGCCATTGCGATTGTTGCAGTACTCGGGCCGAGTTTACGAAATGCCTTGATCGCCATTGCAACCATCAACGTACCGAACTTCGGCCGACTGATACGCTCAAAAGTTCTTAGTATTAAAGAAGATGAATACATTACATCAGCGAAAGCGATCGGAATGAAGGATGCAAGGATACTGTTCTCGCACATTCTGCCAAACTCTATGGCACCGGTTATTGTTCAAGGGACGCTCGCAATCGCAACTGCAATTCTAGAGGCGGCTGCACTTGGTTTCCTAGGATTGGGTGCACAGGCACCACAACCGGAGTGGGGGAAGATGTTAGCGGATTCAAAAGATTATTTACAATCAGCTCCTTGGACGATGATTTTTCCAGGACTTGCGATTATGCTCACTGTATTAGGATTCAACTTAATGGGAGACGGATTGCGTGATGCGCTGGATCCGAAAATGAAAAGCTAATACGAAAAAACTAGCGGCCTTAAACGAGGCCGCTAGTTTTTCAATAGATTTCATCATCAAATTTAGTATTTGCTTCACTGTCGTATCTCCGTTGATACGTCACAACCAGGCTGTCCAAATGTTCCAGCTGCTCTTCGTAGTTAAGGATGGAAGACAAAATATGAAGCAAATAGTAAGTGGAGAATTCTTCTTTCTCCTCTTTAGATAACGCAATTTCATTCAAAAAGATATCCATCACTTCATGGCGCTGAATGTATTCGTCATGAAGCCCCGTACTCATCTGATCTGCTTTCAGCTTTCCTACGAACTTCAAGTGAAGCTGTTCGTGATACGTGAGTAACGCATCCAGTCTTTCTTGAATCATCATTTTAAATTGCTCTGGTAAAACACCGAGTTCGTTTTCGTGCAGATGAAGTTTCTTGAGCACTTGTAAACTGGCATTTGAAGTGACAATCATTTGACGATACAGGACAAGTTTTCGTGCTTTGGCATATTGGTTCTTTTTTAAATAATATCGTTCTTCTTTATAAAGAGCATATAACTGATCGATTTTAGTCAGTTGGTCTCTTGAATTTACAATGACATTTTTAGTAGCAAGGTAATCTGATGCTTGTCGTCCGGTTAAACGGATCCAGCGGATAATTTCGTCCTGCACCTGATGAATGGATTGAAATAGCTTTACTTCATACTTTGGCGGCAAGAATACCAAATTCACTAAGAACGCTGCCAATACTCCAATTAGTATTGTTAATACACGAAGTGATGCAAATAAGAGAAATGAATCTCCCTGAACTTCCATAACCGCAACCATCGTAACTAGTGATATGCCGATCGACTTCTCAAGACCGAGTTTTAGCATAATCAAAATAACAATCACAGCTGCAAGCCCGACAATGACCAGCTGATGGCCGAAAATAAGAACAAAGACAACTGCAACTGTTGCACCGATTAAGTTACCTTGGATGCGTTCAATAACTTGTAAATAAGACCTGTAAATGCTTGGTTGGATTGCGAAAATGGCAGCAATTCCTGCGAATACAGGATTGGGCAGGTTGAGCAATTGGGCAAGGAATAATGAGAACACAATTGCAATACCCGTTTTTACACTTCGGGCACCAAGTTTCATGAATGTATTCCTCTCTTCATCGGTCTCTTTTGCGCTACTTTACAATAAATGCCGGTACTGGTCAATAGGTGATTCTTAGAGTAATTCTGCAAACGCAAGATCTACTGCTACTAAAGTATCTTGAATATCTTTTTCTGTATGTGCAGATGTGATGAACCAAGCTTCATACTTAGATGGTGCCAGGTTCACTCCGTTTTTAAGAAGCAGTTTGAAAAACTTACCGAATCGTTCACCATCAGTTGCTTCGGCTTGGTCGTAGTTTTCAATAGTTACGTCTGTAAAGAATACTGTTAATGCTCCGCCTTTGCGGTTGATGGTAATCGGAACATGATGTTTTTGTGCCGATTGAAGAATTCCTTCTTCTAACATTGCACCGAGGCGATCTAACTCTGCATAAAGACCTGGTGTTTGGAGTACTTCCAAACATGCAATTCCTGAAAGCATGGATGCCGGATTTCCTGCCATTGTTCCTGCTTGATAGGCTGGACCGAGAGGGGCAACATTGTCCATAATTTCTGTTCTGCCGCCATAAGCGCCAATCGGCAGGCCGCCGCCGATAATTTTACCAAGGGCCATTAAGTCAGGTGTCAAGCCTAGAAGTTCTGAGGCTGATCCATAATGGAAACGGAATGCTGTAATGACTTCATCGTAGACGATAAGAGCACCTTTCTCTTTAGCGATTTCATGCACTAATGGAAGAAAGCCTTCTTGAGGTTCTACGATACCGAAGTTCCCGACTATCGGTTCAACTAAGATGCAAGCAATTTCTTCTCCCCAACGGTCCATTGCTTCTTTAAATGCTTCTGGATTATTGAAAGGAATCGTGATAACTTCTTCAGCAATTGTTTTAGGAACCCCTGCTGAATCGGGTGTACCTAAAGTTGCGGGACCAGATCCTGCTGCAACAAGCACAAGATCCGAATGGCCGTGGTAACAGCCTGCGAATTTCATGATTTTTGTACGGCCTGTATATGCTCTTGAAACACGTATCGTTGTCATGACAGCTTCAGTTCCGGAATTGACGAATCGGACTTTGTCCAATCCTGGAATTGCGTCTTTGATCATTTTTGCGAATTTCACTTCGTGCTTGGTAGGAGTTCCATAGAGCAATCCGTTTTCTGCAGCTTTTGTCACTGCAGCTGTTATATGGGGGTGAGCATGCCCTGTGATGATAGGACCATAAGCGCCTAAATAGTCAATGTACTTATTTCCATCCACATCCCAGAAATAAGGACCTTCTCCACGTTCCATTACTGTAGGAGCACCGCCGCCTACTGCTTTATAGCCTCGCGATGGGCTGTTCACTCCGCCTACAATATGCTCGCATGCTTCTGCGTAAATCATTTCTGAATTCGATCGTTCCATATTTATTCCTCCGTTCAAATAACTTCTTTACCATTTTACCTAAGATTAGACGAAACACCAAAGGAATTGAAAAAGACGGATTAGTCCGATACTATTATAGGAAGGAATCCGATAGGGGGAATGGAAAATGTCGACGCTTGAAGGAATGCACGCACCGGAATTTTCATTACAGAACGAAAGTGGCGAATGGGTATCCCTTTCAGATTATACGGGGAAGAAGCATGTCGTTCTTTACTTTTATCCAAAGGATGCAACGCCAGGTTGTACACTGCAAGCACAAACGTTCAGAGACAATTACGAGGATTTTGCTGAACGTGATACCGTAATTTTAGGTGTTAGCCCTGATGATGAAGTTTCTCATGAGAAATTCAGCAGTAAGCAGCAGCTTCCTTTTTCTCTTCTATCTGACACAGAGCATGCCGTAGCCGAGAAGTACGGCGTATGGAAATTGAAGAAATCTTTTGGTAAAGAATATATGGGAATCGAACGCTCTACGTTCTTAATCGATCCAACAGGAACGGTTGTGAAAGAATGGCGTAAAGTAAAAGTAGACGGTCATATTGACGAGGTCTATCAAACTTTGCTTCAAGTTCTTAATGAAGGGCTTGGTGATTCAAAATGACGAATGTGTTGTTGACCTTCCCGATTAAGGAGCGGTTCAGGAATGCTTTAAAAGATCAATTCCCGAAGGTTAACTTTGACTTTTCGGATACGATTGAAGGAGCGGACGAGAAAGAAGTAGAGATACTCGTTACATATGGTTCGGATTTAACAGAGAAAGTCTTAGATGGACTGACCGAATTAAAGTGGGTAATGGTTGCTTCTGCAGGCGTAGACCAAATGCCGCTGGCCGGATTAGGAGAACGGGGAATACTCGTCACGAATGTTAGCGGGATTCACAAAACTCCTATGGCGGAATCCATTCTTGCACACATCCTTTCATTAAATCGAGCACTTCCGATTATTCAGGAACAGCAAAAACAGAAAATCTGGGAGAAGATGAAGTCAAATGAGTTGAAAGGTTCAACCGCACTCATTTTAGGTCCAGGTTCAATTGGTGGGGAAGTAGGCAGATTACTTCAAGCTTTCGGAGTGAATACGATTGGGTGCAGTCGATCTGGAAATAGACATGATGGAATGCATGAGGATATTCTTTTTAATGAGATTGAGAATACGTTGCCTAGGGCAGATTACGTCATATCAGTTTTACCTAGTACATCCGAAACACGCTGGTTATTGGACGAATCCCATTTTGAGAAAATGAAAAAGACTGCTGTTTTTATGAACTTTGGACGCGGGGATCTAGTGCGTGAACGAGTAGTCGTTCACGCACTTCAAAACGAACAGATCGCTCATGCAGTTTTAGACGTTTTTGAGCAAGAGCCTCTGCCGTCGGACAGTCCTCTTTGGGAACTGTCCAACTGTACTGTATCTCCTCATGTATCTGCCCTTTCGGCAAAATATGTGGAACGTGCGTTAGAGATTTTTAAAGAGAATCTTGAAATGTGGCTTTCGGGTGATGAAGGATACAAGAACGTAATTGAAACAGATCGAGGATATTGATGGGATATCGGCTCGCTTATTAATCCGGATTGGTTGACAGCCTACACCTTTTTAAGTAAACTAATTATAATGATTATAAATTAGTAATCCTTATGGAATAGAGGTGTTCGTTTATGTCTGGTGCTATGCTTAAAGATGCGCTAGTTACATTAAAGGAGAGCGGTGTCAGGATTACTCCGCAACGACATGCCATTTTAGAATTCCTCATTTCTTCTGAATCCCATCCAACGGCGGATGAAATTTACAAAGCACTCGAAAAGGATTTTCCAAATATGAGTGTTGCGACAGTCTACAATAATCTGCGCGTATTCAAAAATTCCGGTCTCGTAAAGGAATTAACTTATGGAGATGCATCCAGCAGATTCGATTTTGTAACACATGACCACTATCACATCATTTGCGATGAATGTGGAAGTATTGTCGATTTTCATCATCCGGGACTTGAAGAAGTAGAGCGTTTGGCTTCCTATGTAACCGGTTTTAAAGTGAATTCTCACCGATTAGAAGTATATGGAGTATGTCCTGCGTGTGAGGCTAAATCAGGTCACGCCGCAACAGCTTATTAAAAAACACCCATTTCTCAACTGAGAAATGGGTGTTTTTTTAATTCTTTTCGCTTTTTCGCTTATTATATAGTTCATCAAATTCTTTACCTTCAAGAGTAGGATCTAAAGTAAGCGGTTCTCTGCAGTGTCCGCACATATCGACTCGTCCAAGCATCTTAGTTTGCTTGCCGCAGTTCGGACAAACAATCTGCACGGCTCGCGTGGATAGCGTTCCTATCCATGCATATACGACAACACTTGCTAAAATACTAATGACACCGATTACCATGAACAACAGCATGATAATTTCGTACTTTCTAAAAAACAAACCGATATACATAACAATCACACCGATAAAGATAAGTGAAAGGGCAAATGATCGGATACGATTGATTTTATTCTTGTAAGGTTTCACTACAAGACCTCCTTATGATTCGCTCTCTTAATATAGCATAGAATCAACTGAAGCAACATAGGAGTCTCTCAGAAGGAGGATTTCATGGTGCCGCTGGCGAACATACTAGCATCTAGGGAGGAATTACAATGGAACAAACACTTAGACCCATCTATCAAGAAAGAGCTAGTTCTCCTGATACATTAGGGGTGCTGCTGGTAAGTAAGCGCTGGGAAGGCGATCCGCTAACTGATACATTCGATGAGATTCTGCTAATTATCTCGTCTTCTAACACAATCCCAATCCAAACAAAACATTACACAGACGGTGAAGAGAAATCAGCACTTCATATTATTAGTGAAAATCAGCTGAAGAAGTGGTTATTGTTAGGTACTAAACGAAAAGTCGTCGATTGGCTTTTTTACGGAAAAGTTTTCTTTGATCGTAATGAGTATGTGGAAAGCTTAAAAGCTGAACTAAGAGAATACCCTTTCTTCGGCAGAGATTTAAAAATGGGAATTGAACTGGCGAAATTAGTAAGACGGTATATGGAAGGAAAGACTTTTTACGAACAACATCATTATATGGATGCTTATCATCATGCTGTGCAGTCGCTTCATCATCTGGCACGTTTATCTGTGATTGAAAAAGGAATCCTTCCAGAAGTGACTGTATGGTCACAAGTTAAGAAAATCGATCCTTCTATATATAAACTCTATGAAGAACTGATAATGAGTGACGAGCCAATCGAAAAAAGATTAGAATTAATGTTTCTAGCAAGTGAATTCTTTATCCACAACCGAACTGATTATGGAGCACGGCACATTATTAATGTGATGGCGCAAAAGAAGACGTGGACCATACAAGAACTTCATGAACACGAAGAACTGAAAATGTATTCAGTCGATCTTGAGATGCTTATTGAATTCTTAATAGAGAAAAACATTATTAAGGTAGAGTGTGTGGATTCAAAAAATGAGTTTCTATATCATCGAATGTACAGCGTAATTGATTAACAGCCGTTAACAACGGCTGTTTTTTCCTGCCCAAGTATTGATGTTAAAGGGTTTCTAAACTTTTTTAGAAAAAGTGTTGACGCGGAATTGGATTCGATGGTATTATAGTTCTTGTCGCCGCGGAGGTAACTAACTAGCATTGTTAGCCACTGAAACGAGCGTAAAAATTTTTTCAAAAATAACTTGACTGAGTTTATCAGACATGTTAAGATAATCAAGTCGCTTCGAGAGAACGGCGACATGAACCTTGAAAACTGAACAGCAAAATGTCAACGAATTATCGTTTGGGAAACCGGCTTTGCCGGCGGAACGAACACAAACAGATCGAACGATCTGATAGACATCTTAAATGATGCCAGTACGAATTGAGCAATCAATTCTTCTATAGCATTTCATTTATCTTTGATGAGTGGAATGTCTGAGTGCCGAGGCATGGTGCAGCACTAGGATGCGATCGAACGAAGAAGGGAGCGCACTAACGTACGTGACCGACTGAGAGAGTGAAGCAGACGACGTGATGTGCTATGCATCGGTGCTCAGAACTTATGGAGAGTTTGATCCTGGCTCAGGACGAACGCTGGCGGCATGCCTAATACATGCAAGTCGAGCGAATCAATAGGAGCTTGCTCCTTGAGATTAGCGGCGGACGGGTGAGTAACACGTGGG
>NZ_JAUBDH010000007.1:0-185677 GCF_033253705.1 Sporosarcina aquimarina | reverse complement strand
TTTTCCACATCCTATTCCTCTCTTTCTATAGACTGCCTACAGTATATAGAAAGTAGATTTATGATGGAAAACTGTTGAATCTTATTTGTTGAAAACTGTTGTCTCTAGTTTAACGTTTACAACCAGATGAGATCGCTACGCTTATAGCTATGAAACAAAGTAATTGCACCGACCGTGACATTGCTGAAACACTTAAGCGTAGTTATTGGGCAATTGTCTACAAAGCTGCCGATTTGCGTAAGAAAGGTCAGGTATAACGTATAAAAAAGAGACTTCACGAGGAAGTCTCTTTTTTTGTGCCAAGGGTTCGATTAACGAAGAAGTTGTAGAACGCCCTGAGGCTGTTGGTTTGCTTGCGACTTGTCCCGCCATTTCTAAACGAGGTCAGACTATATCTTCATCCTGCACGTTCGCAGGAGCTGGGCACTTCGAATGTTACGACTTGTAACACCCTACAGATTTCATCGTCATAGCGAATGCCTTAGACGGTCTATCCTAGTCGTTGAACGTTCCCCACGGTTTCCCGACAGGGGCTTCGCTGCTGATTGTCCAATCTCTTCTTTTTCAAACCATCACGTTTACCGTTTCCAGTTCCGCTGTGGTAGAAGAGCTCTTAGGAGGTTCCAGCAATTCACCCAGTGATGCTCTAACTCGTTACCAAGTTAGACGCCCGTACAACATTATCTTAGAAGTTGTAAAACTCCTTGCGAATTCTGCTGTGCTTGAGCCAACATTGCTTGTGCTGCTTGAGTAAGGATGTTGTTCTTAGTGAACGACATCATTTCTTTCGCCATCGTGCGAAACATTTACTTTCATAAATGACTAGACTATATCTTCACCCTCCTTATTAGGTAGGGGTCGGGCACTTCGGATTGACAAGGGACTCAGCCTTGTGTTTCCTACGGATTTCATCATCATGGCTTGCGCGGTAGATGGTCTATCCTAGTCGTTGAACCTTCTCCACTCTTTCGAGACAGGAGCTTGGCTGCTGATTGCCCAATCTCTCTTCTTTTCAGCCCATCACGCTTAACGTTTCCAGTTACGTTGTGGGGAAGAAAGCTTCAGGGGTTTCCAGCAATTCACCCGATCGTACTCTCTGACCGTTACCAGTCAGGACGACTGTGTTTGTCTCAGTTGCTCACGCAGCCGATAAAACATAATCCACGTCGCGGATACGTGACTCTGCTTGTGTTAAGTTTTCAGAAGAAGTACCCAAGTTATTGATTGTGTGCTCTAAACGATTTTGAACTGCCCCTAATTTCGAACGTTCTGCTGAAACTGTTTCGATTGCATCATTAACTGCTTTTATCGCTGTATTTGCCTTAACCTGTGTCGAAATATCAATTCCTTTGGCTGTTTTCGCTTGAACAGTAACTTTATTATCTACCCATGTAGGTTTTGCATTTTCAGCATCTACGGCCGCTGATACTCCAAGTGACGCTGCATCCATTGCTCCGATATCAACTGTTATATTTTGTCCAGTGTTTGCACCAATATGAAACTTCAGATCAACACCATCAGTTGTACCTAATGGTGTTCCTGTCTTGAGAAACGATCCATCTGTTAACTTCTGTGAGTTGAATTCCGTATTATTTGCAATTCTTGTGATTTCTTGTGCTAATTGGTCTACTTCCTTTTGAAGTTCACCACGGTCAGTAGCGGTATTTGTGTCATTTGATGATTGAACTGCTAGTTCTCTCATACGCTGCAGGATATCATGTGTCTCATTCAAAGCGCCCTCAGCTGTTTGAATTAGTGAGATCCCATCTTGAGCATTTTTCTGTGCCATATCCAAACCACGAATTTGTCCACGCATTTTTTCTGAGATTGCTAAGCCTGCTGCGTCGTCTCCGGCTTTATTAATTTTCATTCCCGAAGACAACTTTTCTAAGTTTTTTGATGCTGCTGCGTTGTTCGATCCTAATTGGCGGTGCGTGTTCATTGCTGCAATGTTGTGATTAATAATCATTATATTTTCCTCCTTGAGTTGTTTGGGTTCGCATCCTTGCGAACCTTATAATATAGATATTCGCTTAATTTAGAATGCTGGCCAGAACATCCTTTTCTTGCTTATAGATATTATCGGTTAAATTACATCCCCTTTAAGCTTTCGGACAAATATACTTTAAATAAAAACGCAACCCAGTGAAAAGAGCTGCGTAAATAATTTATTAACGAAGTAATTGAAGTACGCCTTGCGGCTGCTGATTCGCTTGAGCCAACATTGCTTGTGCTGCTTGAGTTAAGATGTTGTTCTTAGTGAACGACATCATTTCTTTCGCCATCGTGCGAAACATTTACTTTCATAAATGACTAGACTATATCTTCACCCTCCACATTAGGTAGGGGTCGGGCACTTCGGATCAGCAAGGTACTCATTCTTGCGTTTCCTACGGATTTCATCATCATGGCTTGCGCGGTAGATGGTCTATCCTAGTCGTTGAACCTTCTCCACTCTTTCGAGACAGGAGCTTGGCTGCTGATTGCCCAATCTCTCTTCTTTTCAGCCCATCACGCTTACCGTTTCCAGTTACGTTGTGGGGAAGAAAGCTTCAGGGGTTTCCAGCAATTCACCCGATCGTACTCTCTGACCGTTACCAGTCAGGACGACTGTGTTTGTCTCAGTTGCTTACGCAGCTGATAAAACATAATCCACGTCACGTATACGTGACTCTGCTTGTGTTAAGTTTTCAGAAGAAGTACCCAAGTTATTGATTGTGTGCTCTAAACGATTTTGAACTGCCCCTAATTTCGAACGTTCTGCCGAAACTGTACCTATTGCAGTTTCAATAGTAGAAATTGCGGTGTTGGCATCTGTCTGGGTGTTAATAGCTACCCCAACTGTGCTAGTTTCATCCGTTCCAGTTCCGATTAATAATGCAGTTGCATCCATATTACCAATTTTTAAATTGATATTCTGGCCAGTATTGGCACCTACTTGGAATGTAAATCCATTTGTAGTTGGCGTTGTACTGCCATCCAATAACTTTTGACTGTTGAATTCCGTATTTTTTGCGATTCTGGTTACTTCTTTAGCAAGCTGATTGAATTCCTTCTGCAGCTCACCACGATCAGTTGTAGTATTCGTATCATTTGATGATTGCACAGCCAATTCTCTCATACGTTGTAGAATATCATGGGTTTCGTTTAATGCGCCCTCAGCTGTTTGAATCAGTGAGATACCATCTTGCGCATTTTTCTGCGCCATATCCAAACCACGAATCTGCCCACGCATTTTCTCTGAGATTGCTAGTCCTGCTGCGTCGTCTCCAGCCTTATTGATTTTCATGCCTGAAGACAATTTCTCTAGATTCTTTGAAGCAGCTGCGTTGTTTGAACCTAGTTGACGGTGTGTATTCATTGCTGCGATATTGTGATTAATAATCATTATTATTTCCTCCTTGAGTTGTTTTAGGTTCACGTCCTTGTGAACCTGATAATTTTGTTGTTCGCTTGAGTCAGAGTGCCGGCCGAAACATCCTTCTCTTGCTTACATAGTTAATATCGGATTGGTTGGTTGAGTGTTTAGTAGTTTGGATAAATATTCTTGAATTATTTATTGAAATAAAAAAGAGAACCTATTTACAGGCTCCCGTCTTTCTTCATCAATTGATTAAACAGGTTCAAGTCCAGTGTAATAGCTTCTGCATTCGTATCAGAGATTGATTGCACCAATTCCCCACGTAAGATATCTACTGACTTTGGTGCTTCAATTCCAATCTTCACATTATCCCCTTTTACTTCAATAATCCGAAGTTCGATGTTATCACCGATTTTTATCGTTTCGTTTGGTTTGCGAGAAAGGACTAGCATGTTAACGCGCCCCTTTCACAATAGGTTGACCGATTGGCTGGCGCAATTGGTAGGTTGCATCATTCATAATCATTTGTTTTGCTTTTTGATTGTTAATGTTGAAAATAAGTGGGGCTTGAAGGTTAATTGTTGAAGATTCGAACGGTTGCTTTAATGACATCACTGCAAGCACCATAACATCTTCTGGTGATTTGATTTCTAGCAAATCAATCGTAGGTTCGTCAATTTCAAATGAGTAGTCATTGATCAGCGTGTAGGGATTCGATACGATTAACGCCACATTTGAATTGTTGACTGATTGAAGGACTTGAAAAATATCGTTCCCTTCAATTGGCAGGATGACGAATTGCTTTTCGTCTTCTAAACCAGGTAGACCATTAGGAAAAGTCCAATTTGTAAGTTCTTCTGTCGGGATTTCCCCATGGAACTTAGTTTGTATAGTCATAATAGATGCTCCTTTTATTGTAATCAACCTTTCCAGTCGATCTGAATAGATGGATATGGTTCCATTTGTCCGGTGACTTTACCTGGGGTGTAGGTATGTATCGGTTTATTGGTTTGAGCGTTAATAATCGGTTTTTGAGGTGTTGCATTGATTGACGTACTACCTTGCGAAAATGACATTTGGATCTTTGAACGGTTGGCAACAAATCGTATTCCTAAAGGAGCAGGTGGTGGTGTTCCATTTTGTTTTGCTAAATCCGCGATCACATTCCCGCCATTCTCGATACGCAATAGCTGCTGCCCCTCTTCAGCACGCCTCGCCGTTCCTTCACTCGCACCTTGGCGTCCAAGTTGCGCATACTCTTCGCTACGCTTAAACACACTCTTCATATCAATATCTTCCCTAACCGCAGTCGTATCTAAAGATAATCGAGGTTTAGTAGTAGAGATTTCCAACGTCGCAGCAGGCTGCTGAATATCTATTGTCGCTTTTGGCTGTTCAATCTGCTGCACAGGCTTCTCTATATTCAACGCCAATCTTCCCCGGGTCGTTTGGATCTGTAACTGTGGAATACCCATCTACTTAACCTCCTACTAATCTTTATTTCAACGGGATTCAATCACTATGACGGCTGGAAGACTGTTACACCATTCGGAAGGAAGGCAACCTAAGTGCGCCGCGTCCTGCGGCAACGGTTGCATGACCTGCATCCTGCAGGCCCAATTGTGTGACAGCCTGTCAGCCTTTGAGCGGAATAGCCCTAAATCCATGGAATTGAATGCATACCTCCCCCATGGTTTTGGGTGTGATCTACCATGCCGAGAAATCGCTTGACATTTTTCGGTCCAAAACCAGTGCGTTAGGTTGGCCATCTTGTCCCATTGCGCGATATTGTTCTATTTTTGCAGGGTATCTGTGCCCGTCACAATTCGCGGAAGGACGCGAATGGTGTCGGGCACAGGCACCCCCAAGCGAAAAGCGTTCGTCTGTAGCAGCAATCAACACCGTCAAATTACAAATGCCAGGCACAAGAGTACCTGGCACACCTGTGCGAAACGTATTATCTTAAGAAATCCACCAACGATGGCTGGATGATTCGCGCGCCCACAGACAAAGCCGCACGGTGAACGGACTCTTGAGAAATCATATCTGTAATGACCTTCTCATAATCAATATCCTCATTCAACGACTGCTGCTTCTTCGCGATGCCCTCTTGCGTTTCTAACCGATTGTTCATAAGCTCCGCTCGATTTTGTCGGGCACCGACGTCTGCACGTTCAGTCAATAAATCATCCATTAAGCCATCCACTTCGCCGATTGCTTTACCGAAATCCACACCTTCACTCTCTAAACTAGCAAATACTTTATCAATCTTCTTAAAAAGCTCGACGGCATTCGAGTTCACGTTCAACTTCACGCCGTCAAACACATCGATGTTTACATCAGACGTAAATGCTTTATACGATGCATCATTTTCATCCGGAAATCTAGCTTCTCCCTCGCCTGCTTTCACTCCGAACAAAGGTGTACTCGTTTTCGTTCCGCTGAATACATATTTATCGCCGGACTTAGTATTTGCCGTATCTTGAAGCTGTTCGCGCAGCTGAGTCAATTCCGCCTTGATTTTATCGCGGTCACTGTCCGTCATTGCGCCGCTGTTCGCTGCATTCGTCACAAGTTCCTTCGTACGGTGGAGAACTTGTCCGACTTTATCCAACGCATCATCTGTGCTGTCCAGCCAGTTGTTGACTTCACCGATATTGCGTTGATATTGTGCGACTTTGTCGACTTGCATGCGGTAGTTGAGGCCGCGCATGGCCACTACCGGATCGTCGGACGGGCGATTGACTTTCTTTCCTGTTGTCAGTTGATCGTTCAGCTTGCCCATTTTGTTGTAGCTTGTCGTCAAGTTACGCAGCATGTTGTTGGAAAGCATTGATTGTGTTACGCGCATTGTTGTTCCTCCTCATTATCTGCCGACGACGCCCATACCGTTGATGATTTTGTCGAGGGTTTCATCGACCACTGTGACCATTCGTGCAGAAGCGTTATACGCTTGCTGGAACTTAATCATGTTTGTCATTTCTTCATCGAGCGAAACGGAACTGATGGAAGCTCTCCGATTCTCTACTGAGATTAAGAGCGTCTCCGAATTGAATTTCATCTTGGCAGCCTGCTGTCCGTCTACACCGAGTTCTCCGATGATTCCTTGGAAATAGGTTTGAACTGTCGCTCCGCCTAGTTGGCCGTCTCCCTCGCCGTTCACTTTGACGAACTGAACTTGACCGAGGATCTTGGCGTTCTCGCCATTACCTTCAGCACTTGCCGCGGATGATGCAGCGATTTTTGAAGGATCTTTGATAATGGATCCTCTGACTTTGATGCCGTCAGCTCCAGTTCCTTCAAAGAACGCTTCGCCTTGTGTCGTAGAATCCAATTCGTATCCTTTTTCATGTTGCTTATTGAATTCACTCATAAAGGCGTCTGCCATTTTGTCGAGTTTCGTAATCATATCCGGAAGCAAACCTTTTACTCCGTCACTTGTTTGATACCCATACGTGTTAACAAACGACTTTAAACTTCCCGTATCCAACATATTGTCGACGCTCATTTGACCGCCACTCGCTTTACCATTTCCAGTAAAACTAAATCCAGTAACCGGTGCTGTTGGATAGCCTTTACTGTCAGCGCCATCCAACTTCAATGTCGCCGCGTCTTTCCCACTTACAACCGTAATCGGTTCAGGTGCAGGATTTCCACCTAATTTCACTTTAATCGTCACGATGCCTTCTGCAACGGAAGACGCATTGCCGCCTGACTTTGTATAGCTCGTTTCAATCGGCAGGAACCCTGAAAGTTTATCGACTAAAACATCGCGTGCATCGTATAAGTCATTCGGTAAATAGCCGTTCGGTTCAATCGATGCGATTTGGTCATTCAATCCCGCGATTTGACTCATGATTGAATTGATCTCCACTGCTGAAATCCCGATTTCTTGTCCGGCATTCGTTTTCAGTTCTTCTAGTGATTTATTCATATAGTTAAACGAGTCTGCGACTGCAATCCCTCGTTCAATGACTACTTTACGCGCTCCGCCGTTTTCCGGATGCGTGGCCAAGTCTTGCAGGCTGCCCCAGAACTGGCTCAGTGATTTTTGTAAGCCGTATTCAGATGGTTCATTCATAATATCCTCAATTTGTCCGATTGCTTTTGAACGTGTATCCCAATAGCCGAGCTTATTCGTTTCACCTCGGTATTGTTGGTCGACGAAGCCGTCACGGATGCGCTGGATGGAACCCGCTTCAACACCAGTTCCTAGGAATCCAGGCATTGTTCCTGCATTTAATCCTACTCCAGGAAATCCGCCAGTCGTCTGCATGTTGACGCGCTGGCGCGAGTAGCCGAGTGTGTTGGCGTTACTGATATTGTGCCCAGTCGTGTAAAGAGCGGACTGCTGTGTTTGCAGGCCGCGTCTGCTTGTTTCTAGTCCCATAAATGTGGAGCCCATTACGTGTTCCTCCTCAAGCTTGCGAATCGAACGATGCGAGATCTTTCGTTACCGCGTTGCCTTGAATTTCTTTCTTCGAGTAGTTGACCGATTCCGTCCGGGGACGGACCATGTCCAGCGACAGATTCACAAATTGAAGAGATTGATACGTCAGTTTCTGGTTCAGATCGTTCTGCCATTTCAATTCATGAATCGCGTGCAGGAGACGGTCTTTCGCCTCCTTGAGCCGTGTGTGGTCAGGCTCTTCGGTGATGTCCAATACGTCAGAAATTGAGGGGTTGAGCGGCACCGGACGTCCTTGTTCGGTGAAGAGTGAAACGACCGCTTGTTCACGCGCTTTGTCTGTCTGCAAAATCGCAGCCAGGTGCGCTTGCTCGTCTTTTAAGAGCTGGTCGAGTCCGCTGATGTCGTTCTTTTTAATGCGTGACGTTTTTTCGTTCGCAATGCGCAGCAGGCTAATATGAAGTTTTTCCAATTGGTCTAGCGTCGCTAGAATCGGTTCGATTGTCATCTTGCACTCCTCCTGCTATCTTCATGATAAATGCGCTTACGGTTGTTTCGGCTGGTAATAGCCGATCAAGTCGGAGGCCAGTTTTTCTGCATTGACTTCGTACGTTCCGGCTTGGATCTGCGCTTTCAGTTCGCTCACTTTTTCGTTACGTTTTGCGGTAACCGGGCTTGTTTCGGAAAGCTGCTTCGCTTCTTTTGAAATTTCCAGTCGGTCGCTTTGAACCGTTTTCTCCAGGTTCGCTTTTTCACTTTTAATCTGATTCGCCCGGTACGGGTTCACAGGTGGGATAGGGTTGTTATTAATCTTCATGTGTTCTCGCTCCTTTGGAATGGTTTTGTTTCTTACCTACTATTTCGGCTAATTTCCGAGTAATTGAAGGGCCTTTCGTATGAAATTATTTAAAATCATTTTTAGAACTCGATACCTACACGCTCTATCACTATCTTTTATCTTTTTTCTTTTTTCTCTTTCTCCTTCATAACTGAAGACTAAGTAACAACAAGCTCCGTTGATTGAAGTGGAAGCCGGCGACTCCTTAGGGATCAGCGAAGACTGAAGACCCCGCAGGAGCGTAGCGACGAGGAGGCTGAAGTCGAGCCCCTAGGAAAGCGACCGGCTGCAACGTAAATCAACACCGTCAACTATCCCTGATATTTTACTTCTTCCGCCCCGCCAAATAAGTCGCCTTCTCTTGCTGCTGCATCGCTTCCCTGAACTCCGTCGCTGCGTCGAACGTCTGCAAATCCTTTTTTAGCTCCGTCGTACACGTGTCGCACAACTTCCCTTTCGCTGTCAGCTTGCCGCAATTGTCGCATGGATAGCCGAGGTTTGGAAACATTGCGGGCTGAAGGCGGCCTTTTCGCACCCACTTATGCAGCAGCGTCTCCGTTGCGTCTGTCATCTCTACGATACGCTCGATTGTCGCCGCGCGGTTTTCCCGCTTGCGTAAAAACCGATATACCTCTTCGTAAATCTTCTCTTCATTCATGGCACATTTGCCGCAAATGTCGCGGAGGCCGTTATAATTGAAAAACTGTCCGCACGACGGGCATGTTTTTAGTTCTGCCATCTGTCTTTCCCCCTTGGGTTATTTCTGGACCGATCGAATGAGCGTGACCACTTCCACTCTTGCTGCACCTGCTTGTTTTAACACAGCCGCCGCTTGTCGAAGCGTCGTTCCTGTTGTGTAGATATCATCGACCAGTCGATAAGTGATTGGTTCCACTTTTGCACCTGGAAGCAATGCGAATAAATTCTCCATCTCAAGCCGTTCTTGTCTTGACTTTTCTCCCATCACACCTGGATTCGTCTTCCTCAGCAGCTGTACATAAGGACGATTTGCCGCAGCCAAAAGTGCCTCCACATGCGAAAACGTCCGGATCTTGGCACGTTCGGGATGCATGGGAACCGGGACTATGACATCTTCACGAGAAAATGCACTGCGCAGGTCATGCGCAACAACTTCGGCGAGTGCGATGTCTTGTAAGAATTTATATTGATGAAGCCAGTCGCGCATCGCGTCATCGTATTCATATAAGGAATGAACTGCGTCCAGCACAGCATCTTCTTCCTTTATGTCGGCACGTTTGAAGCGATTTGAACAGCTGTCGCAAAGAGTCTTTTTCTTTTCCAGACCGAAAAACGACTGCCAGGAAGGAACTTCTGTCAATGATTTCATGCAGAGTAAGCACGGTTTCATGGCGTTTCGCCTCCTGCATTCAGTCGATTGATTTCCCGTTTTGCGCTGTCCATGGCGTAACTGATCCCGTTATGAAATAACACAAAATCCCCTGTTGGATGATTGACGTTCCGTCCGACACGGCCGCCGATTTGAACTAAAGCACCTCGATCGAAAATCGATTGCTCCGCACCGACGAACGCCACTTGGATATTTTTTATCGTAATCCCGCGCTCTAAAATGGTCGTCGTCAGTAAGCCTGGGATTAAACCAGACCGTAAATCTTGAACGTGCTGTTTCCGATCAGGATGCGCTGAATGGACTGCTCGGATTCGATCATCGAGTTTCCGAATGGCACTCTCCGCTTTCATCATCAGCTCGATTTCATGGAAAAAGACGAGAAACGGTTCGTCTTGCTTCAAACGTAATAGAATCCACGCTTCAAGCGCTTTCGGTATGTGTCCTTTGTTCAGCTGTTTTGAGTAGTTCCATAGTGGTTGGTAGCGCGGCCCTGGTAATGCATGTCCGTGATAACGACGGTAAATTGTCGAAACCGCTCCTGACTTTTTAACAGCCGCAATCAGTCGATCGGATGGCGTTGCGGTTACGAAGTGTATCGGCGCGCCAGGTTTTACGGCTTTCCTTACAGCGTGCTGCAGCGTTTTTTCCGCGGTATACGGGAACGCATCGGCTTCATCGACAAAAATAGCGTCAAATGCATGTCGAAAACGGTACAGCTGATGCGTTGTCGCTAAAATCAGCTGTGCGTCGAACGCTTTCACATCTGCCCCGCCATACAATGCTTCAAGTGTTGTCGAAGGAAACGCAGCGCGCAACCGCGGTTCCAACTCCAAAATAACGTCGACTCGCGGTGCGGCAATACATACCCGCTTTCCTGTCGACAGCAATCGATGAATCGGTTCAAACAATATTTCAGTTTTCCCTGAACCGCACACTGCGTGAATAAGATGCGGTCTCGCCAATAGAGTACTTTCATACAGTTCTTCTGATGCACGCTGCTGATGAACAGTTAACGTCCCTTCCCATGCGAGCGCGTGGTCCGTCGGATATTCCGTCCGTTCACCTGTCCAGACCATCAAGTCTGTGCACATCGACACTCTTCCCATTTGCAGACAGTTGCGGCAATACGCACACGGTCCTTCGCATCGCAAACAGTGAAACACCGTGAATAGATCCGGATTCGTATTTTCACACCGGTTGCATGTGTGCTGGGCTTGACCGAACAGTCCTTTTTTCCTTGTCACTCCAAGAATCGTTCCAATCGCGCCGCTTTCGATATGCGCATCAATGGTTTCCATAGGAAAAGGGGTGTGCTGACGCAACCAAATGCGACCGTCCAGAAACTCTCTGACGGCCGGATCGAATGGTTTGTTCATCCGCACACCCCCTGCTTGTTTAGTTTTTCGTTTTCCGTTTCACCCAGCCGAGTCCCATCGCGCCTTCACCGAGGTGCGTGCCGATAACGGGTCCGAAATGGCTGATCGTGAACTCCACTTCTGGAAGTCGTTCGCTCAGTTCAGCTAACCATTTGTCTGCTTCTTCAGGACAATTCCCGTGAATAATAGATGCTTCTAATGGCATTTTCGCCGTGTCATCCGCGAGTAAATCGGCGATCCGTTTCATCGCTTTTTTGCGTGTGCGGATTTTTTCGAACGGCACGATGACTTTATCGACAAAATGCAAGATGGGTTTCACTTGCAGTAAGCCGCCGATCAACGCCTGTGCACTCGAGAGTCTGCCGCCGCGCTGTAAATGCGATAAATCGTCGACCATGAAATACGCGCGCATCGTTTGTTTCATTTCGTCGAGTTCGGTCATAATCTCATCGATCGATGCACCTGTTTGCGCGAGTTCTGCCGCACGAATTGCGTAATACCCTTGCATATAACAGGAAATTTCCGAGTCGAAAGCACGCACATCTAACTCTGACTCCAATTCGCCCGCTTGGACTGCGCCAGTATATGTACCGCTGATGCCGCTGGATAGATGAATGGTAACAATTCCTTCAGCACCCGCTTCTTTCAGCTCTTTGAACTTCGCTGCGAATTCACCAACGGATGGCTGGGACGTTTTCGGCAGTGGACCGTCTCCGCGTACTTTGTCGTAAAATTCGTTTGTCGTCATATCGATCTCTTCTCGATAAGCTTTTCCATCTATTGTTACTGCGAGCGGAACGACATGGATGCCGAGGCGCTTGCGCAAGTCTTCCGGTAAATATGAAGTGCTATCTGTCACGACTGCTATTTTCAAACTTATCAACTCCTGTCCCTATTCTAACGAATTGCAGGTGAATAGGGAAACGCTATTTAACTTTAATTCAAAGTTTTTTCAATGAAGTCTGCGTCCCCAGCGATTCGCTTCCTGGGAGTAGACACATAAATCATTCATCGGTATTTCGAGTTCTGAACATAACCGCTTTGTCTCCGCCACGTCCATACGCTCCACAGCTTGAGCAAGTTCGATGAAAGGCGCCATTTTTGTCCGCTCGCCCGTCAACGTTTTCATGACAGCATCCGACAGCGGAATGTCCTGTTCGATTTCATCCCACTCTTTACTTAAGATCAAGTTCAGCAGTGAAAACATTCCAACGAGAAAGAATTCATCCGAGTTCCGGTAACCCGCCCTTTTTGCGAGTAGTTCGCATAACTTGGCCCGGACGATGGAATAGTCGACGAGTGCCTTGACTGCGCCGTTGCCTTCGCCTTCACCGAGCTGATGCATCGTAATGATGTACAGCCACTTCTTCGTTTCCTGCAGTCCAATCAGCATGATCGCTTGCTGAATCGACGTGATTTTTCGCGGAATGCCGAATGCATACGTGTTGATGAACCGCAGCAGTTTGTATGTTAACGACATGTCTTGTGTAATGAGCGCCGCGACGTCTTTCACTTTCGGCAGCTCGCCGTTCAGTTTGTCCATAACTTGGAACGTATGGTAGTCGACGGAAGGAACGGCTGCGCCTGCTACGACTTCGGGTGTTGCAAAGTAGTACCCTTGGAACAGCTCGTATCCCGCAACTTTTGCTTCTTCGTACTCTTCTGCCGTTTCGATCTTTTCCGCCAGCAGTTTGACGTTCGGATAAGAGCGGACGAAGTGCTGGATCCGCTGCCGATCTTGTCGATCCGACTGGATGAAATCGACTTTGACGTAGTCGATTGTTGTAAACAACGTTTTTTCAGTCGCATATTGTTCATTCAGCACAAAGTCATCAAGCGCAATTTTAAACCCTTGCTGTTTCAAATCGCGCAGTCTTGACACGAGTGCAGGTGTGATTTCGACATCTTCCAGCACTTCGATAATAATGCGTTTTGGATTCAGCTGACTGTAAAAATCTTGTGCTAATAGCTCCCCTGTAAAGTTGATGAACGAGGGATAGCTGCCCGTCACTCGGTTCGCGCCAATGGTGAGGAATGTATTGACCAACACACCGATTGTCGCTTTTTCCGGATTGACGTTCGGAAACCGGTTCTCTTGGCTATTGCGATACAGTAATTCATATCCGAAAAGGTTCCCGTTGCGATCCAAAATCGGCTGTCTTCCTACAAATACGCTCTGTTCCATTGGAGTTCCACCTACCTAGTCGTTTTTCCTATATTGTAGCAAATTAGGACTAGTTTGCATAATTGTTTTTTTAAAACGGAAATCAAAGTAATTCTACAAGTTATACTACTGACGTTGTTTTCCGCTACTGGCGGACGCTTTCCGAGGGGCTCGATTTCAGCCTCTTCGGTGCTACGCTTCTGCGGGGTCTTCAATCTTCGCTAATCCCTCCGAAGTCGCCGCCCTACGCTGCAAACAACTAACTTATAGAGTAGATATAATCTTTAGTACAGCATATTAATCGGGTTCTTTCTGGATTCGATACGATCGAAATGATATGTTTGAAGAGGATACAAGAAACTCTGGGGGTGTATGGAATTGGAAACGATTTTAGTAGACAAGAAAGACGGCATTGCTTGGGTGACGCTGAACCGGCCTGACGCAATGAATGCGTTCAATTACGACATGATTCGCGAGTTAGGTGAAGCGGTGGAAACACTTCGGATCGATCCGGATGTACGCGTTGTCGTATTGACTGGGTCCGGGGAACGTGCACTCAGCGTGGGGGCTGATTTGAAAGAGCGTAAGACGTTATCCGACCTCGAAGTGAAACGGAATTTGAATAAAATCGGAGAAGTCTTTACGGCGATCGACCAGATGCCGCAGCCGACAATTGCGATGATCAATGGGTTTGCGTTCGGCGGCGGTATGGAACTGGCGCTTGCGTGTGATTTTCGATTTGCAGCGAACACTGCCGTTATGGGACTTACTGAAACAGGGCTTGCCATCATTCCTGGTGCAGGCGGAACACAGCGATTGCCACGACTCGTTGGCGAAGCGAAAGCGCTTGAGCTCATTTTGACGGCTCAGCGGCTGACTGCAGATGATGCTGCTCTTTGCGGACTTGTGACGAAATCGGTCGAAGCTGCGAAATTGCGCGAAGAGACGCGAGCGTTCGCCGACACGATTCTTGCAAATGGGCCAATTGGAGTGCAGCAGGCGAAATTTGCGATAAAACAAGGAATGAAGGCGGATCTTGCGACAGGATTGACGATTGAACGGAAAGCGTATGAAATTACGATTCCGACAGAGGATCGAATTGAAGCGTTGAATGCGTTCGCAGAAAAGCGCAAGCCGCAGTTTCAAGGGAAATAATCGAGAGCACGAACTCCGTTGTGGGGTTCGTGTTTTTGTTTGGATGTGTTGAGTGAGGGTGAAAACTTGGATTAGAGAGGGTTAGATTCGCAGAAGCGGGAGTTTTCCGGATTCAATGTGGAACACTTGGTTCGTAGGATCCCATCGCATGCCTGTTCTATTGAAGAGGTGAACAGAATTGCATCGTTCATCATAAAAACGACCGCAGCTCACTCGCGCTTCGGTCGTTTCTGTTTACTGGTGTTTGGCTGCGTATGTGTCACATCGGGGATTGCCCGAAACGATCGCAGCAGATTTCGCGATTACTGTAAGAATGGTGGTGGCGCCTTGATGATTCGCTTCGTGTTCGACACGAACATATGGACTGAACTTTGAGTTCGAAATGTAGCGTGGCGGCAATTCGTTCAAAGCCAGCGCGCAAATATCATTCAGGCATTGCTCACAATCGCATGTAAGGTGCAGACTGCCTTTGTATGTGTGCAATGTGTCTCGGACGACGTCTTCCATTACATTGTGGACTCCCATCGGGTATTCCTCCGTTCTCATTTCCTATGTATCGATGATTGGACTGGCTGTTCAAGAATTGGTCAGTTTTTCCATTGGATTTATCGTACAAGATTATTAAAACAGTTGCAAACGCCATTGCTCATTTGTGCAATTTTGTGTCTGTAAGAAGTTTGTCCTCAGTTGTTTGTCCACGTCATACTTATCGAATTGCATAAAGTAGTAGTGTTCGGACAAATCAAATTCAAAACGCACTAGTATCAGTACTTCAGCCGCTGAATGAGTTGACCGATGGCGCTTGTCCAATCGATAGATTTCTAGCAGCATAGACTAGTAAGGAACGGACACGAACAACCTCCCCGCATCTAGAAACCCCGCTTCAAAATCCTTCCACAACTTTTTGAGAAGTTTGTCCCCCGGCTGGTTGTCCAACTCGCAGAGAACCTGCTGCATAGACTAGTAAGGGACGGACGCGAACAACCTCCCCGCATCTAGGACCGCGCTACAAAACCACTACTACTAATTTTTGAGAAGTTTGTCCCCGGCTGGTTGTCCAACTCACTGAGAACCTGCCGCATATACTAGTAAGGGACGGACAGCACCAACCTTCCTGTTCGGCAGTTCGATGGTACCAAGTGCTTCGAGAAGTCTTAATACGGATGGTTGTCCATCTCACCCCGAAACACGCGACACAAACTTAACGTGTCCGGACACATTACCCTTTAAAGGAGGTGAACGACCATGGACCACGCTAGAATGCTTAATCAGCTGCAAGCTGCAGCGTCAGATTCGCTACAGACTGGCACTCTAACACTAGGTGAAATCATCATCGTTTCCGCTTTGCTGACAGAATTCGCAACGACAGCTATCCTGTTTGAAGAAGTTCGGAAATTTGATGAATTCAACGACAACAATACAACACCTTGCCAAAAGATCGAGTACAACGAAGCACTTGCCGATGTACTGAAAGGTGTATGTTGTATCGAGGATGCAGTTGTGAAGAAAATCCGCGCTGGCATCGCTTACGATGCAGCACAAGACACTCCTGACACACCCGTCAACGACGGATGCTGCGGACGTGACTAACTTCATGCTTCCCCCCTCAAAAAACGCCTGCCCCGCAACTCGGGACAGGCGTTTTCCTCATGTCACAAATACTTTTCGAACCAGCTTGTCAATTCGTTCAAACGCGTGATGCGCAAGTTCGGTTTTCCTGTGCGGGACAAGTTGTGATCCGATTCCGGGAACCGGACGAATTCTGTTTCTTTGTGCATGCTCTTGAGAGTGATATAGAGCTGTTCTGCTTGTTCGATTGGACAGCGCAGATCGTCTTCAGAGTGAAGAATGAGCAATGGTGTTTTTACATTCTCTGCATATTTCAACGGCGAATGCTTCCACAGTTTGTCGACATTTGTCATGTCCGCTTTGATTTGCCAATCGCAAAGGTAGTAGCCAACGTCTGACACACCGAAGAAACTAATCCAGTTACTAATTGAACGTTGTGTAATTGCCGCTTTGAACCGGTCCGTGTGACCGACAATCCAGCTCGTCATGAAACCGCCATAACTGCCGCCTGCCACGCCGAGTTTCTCTTTGTCGATCCACGCGTGATTTTCCAGCACATTGTCGAGTGCATCCATAATGTCCTGGTAATCTCCGCCGCCATAATCACCGCGCACTGCGTCGACAAATTCCTGGCTATACCCATGACTGCCGCGGGGGTTGATATATAGAACGCCCCAACCTTGTGCTGCAAGAAGCTGCATTTCATGGAAGAAAGAATTCCCGTACATCGCATGCGGACCGCCGTGAATGTTGACGACAAGCGGGTACTTGCTGCCTTCTTTGTAAGTTGCAGGCTTCATGAGCCATCCGTGGACGTCGAATCCGCCAGCACCTCCGAATTGAATCGTTTCCGGCTGCACGAGAATCGTGTCGTTTACATAGGTTTCATTGAATGAAGTCAACGCTTTCCGCTCGCCCGTTGCGATATCGAGTCGATACAATTCACCAGGGTTCACTGGATTACTAATCGCTGCAAGCGCGAATTGTCCATTTTTCGCAACGTCGTAATCGTAGACATGCTCTGATTCTTGTGAGGCTGGATACAAACTGCCTTCCAGGTCTGCGAAATAGAGTCGCACGTCGCCCATTGTTGTCACTTGGAAATACAAGTAGTTGCCTTCTGTCCAGACAGCATCTGGCGGATTCGGGCCTTGCTGGGTATCTGCAACGACTGCGTCGCCAATTGGCGCATCCAGTCCTTCTGTCAGATTAAGCGTCGTTTGGTTTTCAGTGTCGTAGATGTACAATTCGCTATGTGTTGCGTTTTCGAATGTACGGACGGAACCCGTGTAAGCGATGTAGCGGTCGTCCTCGGAGAACGTTGCGCCTCCAAAGTAGCCTTCTTCATCGACTAGAGTTGTTTCTTCTTTCGTGTCGAGATCGACCAGATGGAGCGGCTGACGGAAATCGAAATCTTTGTTTTCCGCTCGGTTGACACCCATTACTAGTTTTTTACCGCAGTGTGAAATTGCATTCAATGAGTGATGGAATGGTTCGTTTGTGAATGCTGTGATTTCTTCTGTGTCGAGGTCGAGCGTGCCGATTTGCGAATGGTGGTCTTCTTTGATGAATCCCACTCCGTCCATTTTATATTTCATCGTCGTGACACGAAGCGCTTCCGGTTGCTTGTCTTCTTCTTTTTCCTTTTTGTCTGTGAAAGTTTTTCCGTCTTCCAGCGTGCTTGTCAGCCAAATCTTTTTACCGCATGGCGACCACAGGAAACTTGTCACACCAGTTTCGTAATCTGTCAGTTTGCGCGCTTCCCCGCCAGCTGCCTGCATGAGGTAAAGCTGGTTCTTTTCATCCCGTGTCGATAGGAATGCAACTTGACTGCCGTCAGGTGACCATTGCGGCTGCGACACGCGTTCTTTGCCATATGTCCATTGCGTCGATTTTCCTGAGTCCACTTGCAAATGATACAAGTGTGCATGATACGTATTTTCTTTTTCATCAATTTGCGTCACGATGAATACCGCTTCAGTAGCATCTGGAGATAGCACTGGATTTGTGACTGATTGGATGTTCAATATATCCTTCTGTTGCACCGTTTGTTTCGCTGTCATTTCCACATTCCTCCCCTAATGCCATCTATTTCGACACTCGTAAGGTTTTCCCTTTATTTTGGTGGGGGTATCGGGCGGGTTGCACGTGAAAGCGGGCGGGTTCTGTGCGGTAACGAGCAGGTTCCCTGCGCTGTGCGCGTTGTGTGATGGAGGGATGTTCTTCGGCAAATCACAGATTTTTACCGACACAGCGAGTGGGTTCTACGACATTAGCATGTCCTTCTTCATCACAATGGGGCATTTCTCCGACACTACGCGAAGTTTCTCGATAAGTAGACACAATTTAGCATGAGTTAAGAGATTAATTGGTAGCGCTTCGCGCGTTTAGGGCAGAGGGAATGTTTTTCAACAAATCAAAGGGGTTGTCCGACACAGCGGGAGTGTTCCTGGACATTGGTATGTGCTTCTTCATCACAATGGGGCATTTCTGCGACACTACGAGAAGTTTCTCGATAAGTAGACACAATTCAACTTGGTTTTAGGAATTAATTGGTGGCGCTGCACGCGTTGAGGGATGGGCTTGCGGGTTGCTCATGGAAGCGGGCGCCTTTCATGAGTTATCGGGCGAGTTGATCGTAAATGCGGGCGGGTGCCGTCAGCTTGCGGGCGGGTTGCTCAACTTAATGGAGCGGTTAGCCTATGTAATCGAGCGTTCAATAAGGCTAATGGAGCGGTTCGCCCATTCAATTGAGCGGTCAACATACTTAATGGAGCGATTAACCGACGTAATCGAGCGCACAGCTATGGTAATGGAGCGGTTCGCCCGTGTAAACGAGCGGTTAACGACCATAACACATAAAAACAGAGAGCACATGCGCACCCTCTGCTTCAAACAACTTATGCGTTCACTTGCGCCTTCAACGAACGACGGAGAATTTTGCCGGTTGTGTTCTTCGGCAATTCATCCAGAAACTCGATATGCTTCGGGACTTTGTATTTCGCGAGACGCTTCGAACAAAACTCGATGAGCTGCTCTTCCGTTACCGCGCTGCCTTCTTTCACTACGACATACGCGTGCACTGCTTCCCCGAAATCAGGATCCGGCACACCGAGAACCGCGGCTTCTACTAAATCGCGATGTGCAAACAGCACTTCTTCCACTTCACGCGGATAGACGTTATAGCCTCCCACGATGATCAGATCTTTCTTGCGATCGACGATGTAGAAATAACCGTTTTCGTCGACGCGCGCCAAGTCGCCTGTGTATAACCAGCCGTCGCGCAATGTTGCGGCAGTCTCTTCAGGCATTTTATAATAGCCTTTCATGACATTATCGCCTTGGACAATCAGTTCGCCGACTTGTCCAACCGGGACTTCCTCGCCGAGTTCATCCACAACTTTGTTCTTCACATTCAATATCGATGTTCCGATCGAACCTGGTACCCGTTCACGATCTAACGGATTAAAACAGGTCACAGGAGACGCTTCGGACAATCCGTATCCTTCTGAAACTTTCACTTGGAACTTTTCCTCGAAGTTTTCAAGCAATGCCACTGGGAGTGAAGATCCGCCTGAAATTGCCAGTCGAATCGTGGAGAAGTCTTCACGTTTTGCTTCCGGATATTGCACCATGAAGTTGTACATCGTTGGCACACCCGCAAAGATCGTCGCTTTCTGTTCTTTTACCGCTTGGAAAACGTCTCCCGGGCTGAATCTTGGTAATAGAACAATTGTCGCGCCTTTGACGAGTGGTGCATTCACAACAACAGTCAGCGCGAATACGTGAAATACGGGAAGCGTTGCGACAACTCGGTCTTCGGATGAAAACCCGAGATATTCCCCGACGTCACTTGCATTCGAATACAAGTTTTTGTGGGTCAGCATCGCACCTTTAGGCCGGCCTGTCGTACCTGATGTGTATAAAATGATAGCGGTTTCATTTTCATCGACGGCAACTGGTTCCATATCTGGTTTTCCACTTGCAAGTACATGTGTAAATAAGTGCGTCTTTGCTTGTGCTCCTTCAGATAGCTGACTCACTTTTTCACTCGTCTCCCTAGTTGTTTCACACACGATATAGTGTTCGATTGCAGGCAGTTGAACAGACGCCGCTTCCACTAGTGGGATCAGCTGCTCAAGCGCAACGACAACTTTCGCATCGCTGTCATTCAAAATGTACGAGATTTCATCAGGCGAATAGATTGGATTCACAGGAATTGCCGTTGCGCCTAAACGCATCGTTGCGTAAAGTGAAATCAGGAAGTGCGGTGTGTTGCCTAGTAACAATGCGACGTGATCCCCTTTGTTCACGCCTAGATCTTGCAGAGCTGATGCAAACATTGCTACAGACTGGTCGAATTCTGCGTACGAAGTGTCTTTGCCCATAAAGTGATAAGCAGTTTTGCCAGGTTGTGACTTAGCGGTCGCCCGGACTCGGTCTACCAGATTCATAGTTGTACCCCTTTCGTAGTTGAATGAATAGTCATTCATTTTACTCTTCTATTAGTATATAAGAAAAATTTAAATAATTCAATAGCCTTTATTTTTCGATAGTTTGCTTTTGAAATACTTTTCCAGGAAAACAAAAAGACACCGGGATTATTCCGGTGTCCGAATGTGAGACAAGTAGCGCCAGCGAATCAGATAGAAATAGGAGATCTGTAAAATCGCAA
This sequence comes from Sporosarcina aquimarina, assembly GCF_033253705.1. Classification (GTDB taxonomy): domain Bacteria; phylum Bacillota; class Bacilli; order Bacillales_A; family Planococcaceae; genus Sporosarcina; species Sporosarcina aquimarina. Next base: position 164,762 of record NZ_JAUBDH010000007.1, on the reverse strand, counting down.
ACCCGCCTAATACGAGCGTTAACTCTGTCACTATGGATATTTCTGCAAGAGCGTCCCAAATGACTTGAAGCGCCAAAAACGCAAATGCCGTGTGAATGAACGCCACTCCCCACGGGATGAAAAACTGTGGAAGCAATTGTCGGTTGACAATCTTTTTCAGTTCTTTGTCTGTAATTCCCATTCTTCGCAACACGTCGAATTGACGACGGTCACGGTCTAACGTTGTATACAAGCGGAAGTAGACAAAACTTCCCGCAGCAAGAAACAGTACAGCTGCGAGCAAAAGCCCCATAAATAGTAACAAGGAAAATGTCGTCCGGATTATTGAATAATTGAGTCCCGGATTGCCGAATGAAAACAATGTGTTCGTTTCCCCGCCAAGCAAAATGGACTGCAGTTCGTCCTCATGAAGCGCACGGCCGACATCTTTTGTTTCTTGCCAGTTTGCGATATTGAATGCATAATATCGGAATAGTGAAGCCGTCGAACCGTCTTCCCCCATCAATATCCGATCAAAGTCTTCATCCGAAATGACGATAGCATTCGCACCAATCGCGTTTGGCGGAAATAAGCGATACGGATACGCACCTGAAATCGTCACGTCCAGATTGCTCTTTTCCAAAGAAGTTTTCACGGAATGGTCTTTCAACTGTTCGAATGACGACTCGGATTGAGGCAGAAATAAGGCTTCTCCATTCTTCACATTCACCGCATCGTGACCAAACGTGTACCCGAGTGCGTTAATACTCGATAGACGCACAATCGATACGTTTTTGTCTGTAAATGAAGACTTCTGCTGCAGTACACGGAACGGTACAACCGTGTAATCAATGTCTTTTTCATTCAGTTCATCAGTCAGTTCACGAACATGAATTTGTTCAAGCACATTTCCAGGATAACTTTTGTAAACGAGCCCTAAAGGATTGATCTCCCGGTATTGATTGGCAAAAGAAGTGAGCGATGCAAGCAGCCCGACAGACATGAACGCAAGTGTCGACACCATCGTGACGATGAAAAACATGCGCGCATTTTCTTTTAATCGCACAACGCCTTCAGACAGGGACAGCAGCCAAAACGGACGCCAATACAAGCGCTTTCGTGTTCTAAACAACTGAATCATGTAAGGCAATGAGTCGCTGAAGAAGAAGTACGTTCCGAGAACAGCAGCTGCCGGCAGCAAGTAAATGACGCGAATGACATACAAATTGGTCGCGTAAACTGCCATTGTGTAGGTCACGGCCAATAAGACGATTCCCGCTAGTGCGCGCCATTTCGATGTCGAATACGCGTCTTGTTCTGCAGATTCTCCTTGAAGCAAGTCGTACACTTCCCCCGTGCGGATGAACATCGGAGCGACCAGCGATATGATCACGAACACACTTGCAAAGCTGCCGATGGTGAGTGCAAACGGCTGCCACGTGAAATAAAAAGGAAGCGTCGGTACTTGAATCAGCTCTTTCACAATCATAAGAAAGAACTTAGAAAATACGAAGCCAAGAGAAGTTCCCGCCACAATCGCAACACTGCCAATCAGCATTGTCTCCAAAAAAATCAGCCGCTGCAGTTGGTTTCGCGCCATACCGAGCAGCAGCAAAATGCCGAATTCTTTTGTGCGTGCTTGTAAAAAAGCCCGCATGGAGTAAAACAAGAAAAACAATGTGAAGATGAACAGTACAAATTCCGCCATAAGCATACCGCTCGTTGCAATCTCTTCGACGAATCCTTCGTTCATGGCTGGGTGGAACAGCAGCATGGAGTATAAGAAAAACACCATGACGGAAAAGGCACTGGCCATGAAAAACGCTGCGTAAATGCGTCGATTCCGAACAACGTTACGGTAAGCGAACTGACGAAAGGTCATTGACGTTTCCTCCGAGTAACGACAGCACGTTCAAAATTTGTTGGAAAAATGTCCGACGCTGTTCATCTTTGTACAATTCGTTGAAAAACTCACCATCTTTGATGAATAACACCCGATCACAATAACTCGCAGCAAGCGGATCGTGTGTTACCATAATAATCGTCGTGCCCGCGGATTTATTGATTTTCGACAATAATTCCAGCACATCCCGCGCAGATTTCGAATCCAGATTCCCCGTTGGTTCATCCGCCAAGATCAGTTCCGGTTCATGTATCAACGCTCGTCCGACAGCAGTCCTCTGTGCTTGTCCTCCTGATAATTCGTCCGGCCTTCTCGACAAAATATCGTTCAGCGACAACTTATCCGCCAATTCCGCTATTCTCCGTTTCATTTCAGGAACTGCTACGCGATCGAGCGTCAGCGGCAATACTAAATTCTCTTCCACCGTCAGCATTTGCAGGAGGTTGATGGTCTGGAATACGAAACCTAGATGTCGTCTTCTAAAAAGTGCAAGCTCATTCTGATTCAGTGTTTCAGGTTCCACACCATTGACCGCAATCCGGCCGTATGTAGGCAAGTCAATCGTGGAAATTAAGTTGAGCAGCGTTGTCTTTCCGCTTCCAGACGGTCCCATTATGGCGATGAACTCTCCTTCTTCCGCCTCAAAGTCGAGACGATTGAGCGCCCGATGCATCACTTTGCTTTCATAGATTTTCGTCACTTCCGTCAATTCGACGATTTTTCGTGCCATCGTTTTCTACCGCCTCTCCATTTGAGAACAACACGGTCACCGCTGTTCCTTCGTCCACTTTCGACTCAATCGTCATCGTATGCCCAAGTCTTCCGCACACTTCAGATGCAATATATAAGCCCATCCCTGTCGACTCGCCCGTTTTTCGACCATTTTCCCCAGTGAAAAACGCACGCGTCACGCGTTTCAAATCGGTGTCAGGAATTCCAATACCTTCGTCACAAACAGTCAATTGAATACCGTCAGACATATTCTCCGCAGTGACATATACTTTCTTCCCTTTTTCAAACGTATATTTCACAGCATTTGTTATGAATTGGCCAAGAATGATTTTCATCCACTTGCGGTCCGTTGCAACGACAAAGTTTTTATCCACCGTGATCTCAGGAAAAACTCCATTGGTAATAAATAACCGTTTATGCTCTGTAACTACTTGCCGCACAAGCTCTTCCAAAACCACTCGCTCAATTCTCATGTCATCCTCGAAAGTCTCAAGACGCGCATTGACGAGCACAGCATCCAGTCCGTCTTGCAGCCGATCGAGTTCCTCATGAAAACTTTTTCGGTCAATTTCTTCTTCTTGCAGCAGCAAACCCAGTACCGAGATCGGTGTTTTCATCTGATGTACCCACTGATTGATGAAATGCAACTGGCGGTGCTGCGCGGTATCGAGCTTTTGCACATCACTGTGGTACAGCCTGTACATGTTGCGCATATATTGAGCCGTTATGCGATGCTCCGGTGTTTGCGGCCGGCCGATCAGCGCATCCTCCATACGTGTCGGCTTTCGCTCGAGCACTTCATAAAACGACCTTCGGGTAATAAATTTTGCAAGCAAATAACCGCATGTTAACAAAATCCCCATCAAAACCGCATAAATTGCTGTACTCCAATTGCGTGCTCCATCGAGCCAAAAGAGCAGCGTGATGAATAGCAGCAGGATTAGTTGAAACAGTAAAAACGCAGCGTGCTCTCTGATGAATAATTTATATTTGTTCATAATTCCTCAGTCGCTAGTACAAATCGATACCCTGCTCCACGCACGGTGTCAATCGTTGAAATGATGTCGAAATCCGATAACTTTTTACGCACGCGTGCAATATTTACGTTCAACGTGTTTTCATCGACAAATGACTGATCGTCCCATAGTTCTTCAAGAAGTGTTTCCCGCGAGACGACTTTCGGTGCGGCTTCCATTAACAATTCCAAAATAATACATTCCTTTTTTTGCAGCGGTACGATAATTTCCCCCGCCTGCAATTCCATACGTTCTGCATATAACGTCAAGATGCCTGATTTCACAATTCGTTCAGATTGAGCAGGTGCGTATTCACCAAACGATCTGCGCAAATGGCTCCGTATTTTAGCAAGTACAATATCATAATGGAATGGTTTTGTGATAAAATCATCACCGCCATTTTCTAACGCAAACACTTGGTCCATATCCCCCGATCGTGCAGAAATGAATAGGATCGGACAAGTCGTTTGAATCCGTAATTGCCGGCACCAATAATAGCCATCATAGGTTGGCAAGTTGATGTCGAGCAGAATCAGGTGAGGATCGAATGCTAAACATTCATCCGAAATCCGATCGAAATCCTCCGCAACCGCCACATCATACTGGTATTTCCTCAGCGTATCCGCTAGCAGTTCCGCGATTTTACGATCATCCTCAACGATAAAAATACGATGTTTTTCCATAGATCCGCGCCTCCTTCACAAGTACTTCCAGTATACCGCATCTGCCCCTCGCGCGTCTTTACGGACACATGAAAAAACAGGATTCCAGTGCGTCTATTGACGGCCGGAATCCTGCAGATTTGATTTAATAAATAAGATTCACAAATTCTTCTTGGGTAATCCCGCCAAGCAGCTTTGGAATATCCAACGTGCTGACTGCGGCAGTAATCGATTCGCGGTCATATTGACAGCCCACAAGACGTTCTTCAATTTCTGACACACTGCCAATCCCGAAGAAATCACCGAAGATGTGCACCTCGTGGATTGTTCCCTTTTCCACTTGAAGACGGACGTCAATGCTGCCAACTGGGAATCGGTGGGAGTGCTGGACGTTACATTTAGGAGAACGTCCATAATTCCAATCCCAGTTTCCGTAGCGCTCAGCGGATAATTGATGGATGTTTTCCCAGTCTTGCTCCGTCAATTCTTTGTATTCGATGTTCTCTTCGCCATCGAATACAGATTTCAAAATTTCCAATCTGAATTCTTCAATCGACATCGGCTTGTCCATATACTCCGAAATGTTGGTAACACGGCTGCGAATCGATTTGATACCTTTCGACTCGATTTTGTCTTTTTTCACACGAAGCGCATTCACCACTTCTTCGATTTCTGTATCAAACATGAGCGTACCGTGGCTGAACATACGGCCTTGTGTCGCAAATTGAGCATTGCCCGATACTTTTTTGCCATCGACAAGTAGATCATTCCGGCCTAGAAGTTCTGCTTTCACACCCATTTTCGCAAGTGCATCTACAACGGGCTCAGTGAATTTCTTAAAGTTCCGGAATGACTGGCCGTCGTCTTTTGTAATGAAGCTGAAGTTCAAGTTCCCTTTATCATGATACACCGCGCCGCCCCCAGACAGTCGGCGGACAACGTGAATTCCGTTTGCGTCGACATACTCTGTATCAATTTCTTCAACGGTATTTTGGTTTTTACCGATAATGATCGACGGTTCGTTGATATAGAACAGCAAGTAAGAATCTTCGTCCGTGTCCATTGTATTCAACACATACTCTTCGATTGCTAAGTTAATGCGCGGATCGGTAATGCCTTGGTTATCTACAAATTTCATAAAGTTCTCTCCTCCACTTGAATCTAATACAGTCATTCTATCATACCTGGCCTAGGTTGTTAGCACAGGAAGTTCACGCATGCCGTAAAAATGCTCCCGACATTTCTAAGTAAATAGAACCATTTTTCTAAATTATTCAAAAACCGTTGACAAAAACTCATCTGTTATAATACACTATGAATAACAAGTCGAAGTGCTAGTACAAAAGAGCTGAACAGCTCAAATTTTTTTGACCTTGCTGTTGCATAACACTCGCCTACGGAGAATATAGTACTAATACAAAAATCGAATGGAGCGGATGAGATATGATTGAAAATGTAGTGGAATTCTTTAGAAACCTGCCCCCAAAACAGTGTGCAACTTGCGGTGAACAGTTCGAAGAGCAACACGAGTGCTACCAAACCAATTGTCCATCATGCTCAGAATAATGAGCTGCTGTTATAGTCCAGATCGATTGGCTGCCTCAGAACGTCAGTACACACTGACTTCTGCGGCAGTTTTTTTGTTGGCGAGAGTTATTAAGTGGAATTAATTTGTTAAATAAGGCAATTCTCATTGTGACAGTCCGACATACTAGCCTACTAAAAATAAGCGCAGCGCTACCAATTAATTCCTTAAACCTGGTTGAATTGTTCACTTTTTCCGATTAATTCTCCCATGTTGCCGATTCTTCGTACTATAATGCCGATTCACGCCGCCATGGTGCCGATTCCGCTCTCGATAATGCTGATAACCACCCCTATCTTGCCGATTCCCATTGCTCAACCACTAGCCCACTAAAAACAAGCGCAGCGCTACCAATTAATCCCTTAAATCAAGCTGAATTGTTCACTCTTTCCGATTAATTCTCGCATATTGCCGATTCTCCGTGCGATAATACGGATTCCCGCCCCCATTTTTCCGATTCCCCTCTCGATAATGCCGATAACCACCCCTATCTTGCCGATTCCCCATTGCTCCAAGCACTAGCCCACCAGAAACTTGCACAACACAAAAAAATACCACATGCGCCAGTGCAGGCACATGTGGAATCTAACGCATACTATACTTTTCAATTCATCAACCGCTGCATAACGCGATCCGCTGCGGCTTGACCTTGGTCGATACAGTCGGGTAAGCCGACGCCTTCATAGGATGCGCCTGCGAGCTCCACGTTCGGGAATCTAACCCGCAGCTCCTCTTTCGCTTTCGCAATAAGCTGCTTGTGTCCGACTCGGTATTGCGGCCGGTCGTCTTTCCAACGCGTGACGATTGAGAACTCAGGTTTCCCGTTGATTTCAAAGATTTTCCCTAAATCACTCAGAACGATTTGTTCAATCTCATCATCTGGCAAATCGACAATTGCTTCTTCGCCAATACGTCCTACAAATGCGCGCAACAGCACTTTTCCATCGGGAGTTGTTGTCGGCCATTTCCGATTCACCCATGTACAAGCTGTAATTGAATAATCGCCGCTTCGTGAAACGAGGAAACCCGTTCCTTGCTCATTTTGGACAACAGCACTTTCAGGGAAGGCCAGGGCAATGGTCGCGACGGAAGATGTTTTCACCTCTCCAAGCTCCTGCAAAATACCATAAGGTTCGAATAAATGACGTGCAACCGCATGTCCGGTAGTCAAAACGACAGCGTCTGCTTCAATGACCGACCCTTCATTTAACGTCACAAATGTACGATTGCCTTCTGTTTCAATTGCATCTAGGCGAACACCTTTAATGAATTTAACGTCTGACAATTGGGCTTCTAATGCTTCCACAATCGTTTCGAGTCCATTTTTAAATGTATGGAACGCGCCTTCTTTTTTCGCAGCATGTCCTTTGTTAGGCAGCTGTTCTGGTTTCGGACGTGTCTTCTTCATTCCTAAAATAAGACTGCGGTGTTTTTCTTCCACATCAACGAACTGTGGAAATGTCGATTCCATACTCATATTGTCGATATCGCCTGCATAGACGCCGGACAATAGCGGTTCGATCAGATTGTTCACGACTTCATTGCCAAAACGACGGCGGAAAAACTTCCCAAGGGACTGGTCGCCCTTAATCTCAGAACGGGGCAAGAAGAAGTCACCTGCAGCACGTAACTTACCCGTTAATGAAAACAGATTACTTTTGAGAAATGGTCCTACTTCAGTTGGGACACCCATAATGGACCCGCCGGGTATCGGATGCAATTCATCGTTCAACAACACATAAGATTGTCCTGTTGCATTTTTGACAAGCTGATCGTCAATTCCTAATTCTGCTGCAAGACGATCCATGCTTTTTTTGCGTATCAAAAAGGAATCTGGACCGCGTTCAATAATATAGCCGTTGCGACGGACTGTTTGAATTTTACCACCGAGTCGATTCGTGGCTTCCACAAGAATAATATCGATTGGAAGATTCTGCTCACGGATTTGTTTCTGCATATAAAATGCCGCAGAAAGACCCGTGATACCGCCTCCCGCAATGACAATCTTTTTACGCTGTTCGTCCATTTCCTTCACACTTCCTTTTCAAAAACTCACTCGTTTACTTTATCCATTACTGCGTCTGCAACGGCACCAATGAATAATGGATCTGTATTTGGCATTGCCGGGCGGTGATAGTTCGCTCCGATTTCATCACAAACTACTTTACACTCATAGTCATTGTCAAAGAGGACTTCCAAGTGATCCGAAACAAATCCTACTGGTGTGTAGACAAATGATGTATAGCCTTTTTGTTCGTGTAATTCACGTGTTAGATCTTGAACATCCGGCCCAAGCCACGGCTCACCCGTTTGTCCTTCACTTTGCCAGCCTACCGCATAGTTTTTCACGTCAGCTGCTTCCGCAACAAGTTTGGCTGTTTCTTCTAGCTGGTCTGGATACGGATCTCCCGCTTCACGGATTTTTTGCGGCAGTGAGTGTGCAGAAACCACGAGTACAGATTTCTCCCGCTCTTCGTCACTCATTCCGTCAAACGTTTCGCGGATTTTTTCTTCCCAGTACTTCAAGAATTTCGGCTGTTTATACCAGCTTTCAACAGACGTTACAGAAATTCCGTATTTGTCTGCTTCTTCTTTAGCACGTGTATTATATGATTTCACCGAGAATGTTGAGAAGTGCGGTGCCAATACAACAGTGACCGCTTCTTTAATGCCATCATTACTCATCTGCTCAACTGCTTCTTCAATGAATGGTGTAATGTGCTTTAAGCCCACATACAATTTAAATTCAATCTCATCTTGTGACTGGTTTAATGCATCACAGAGAGCCTGCGCTTGCCCGTCTGTGATATGCGCTAGTGGAGAAATTCCGCCGATAGCTTCATAACGATTTTTCAAATCTTCAAGTTGTTCCGGCGCCGGTTTGCGTCCACGGCGGATATGTGTGTAGTAAGGCTCGATGTCTTCTTCCTTATATGGAGTTCCATACGCCATTACTAAAAGTCCCATTGTGCGTTTTGACATGTCTTTCACCTCTGGATTAATTTTTTGCTGCACGTAGTTCAGCACTATATGTGTGGATCAATTCAGTAAGCTTTTTCAATTTTGCAGGTTCGATTTCCGGGAATACCCCGTGTCCTAAGTTAAAGATATGGCTGCCGTGTGCAACCCCTTGCTCAATAATCACTTTTGCACGTTCTTCAATTACGGACCAGTCTGCAAGAAGCATCGTCGGATCTAAGTTCCCTTGCAGTGGCTTTGTTAAGCCGCGCTTTCCAGCCTCTTCAATAGAAAGTCTCCAATCTAAACCGACAACATCCACAGGGAGGTCGTGCCATTCGTTTGCTAAGTGACTTGCCCCTACTCCAAACGTAATCAAAGGCACGTTGAGTTTGCGCAGTTCTGTAAATATACGTTCCATGACTGGCTTAATGAAGATGCGATAATCCTGTACATTCAACGCGCCGACCCATGAGTCGAATAGCTGAATGGCACTTGCACCCGCATTTACTTGTGCTGTCACATACTTAATCATCGTATCCGCAAGCTTATCCATTAACGCAAACCAAGCTTGTGGCTCAGACACCATCAATGCTTTTGTGCGTGCGTAGTTTTTCGACGGGCCGCCTTCAATCATGTAACTTGCAAGTGTAAACGGTGCTCCTGCAAATCCGATTAAAGGTACATTCAATTGCTCCTGAGTCAGGATACGGATTGTTTCAAGTACGAACGGAATATCATCTTCTGGATGAGTTTCTGTCAACTTTTCGATATCTGCAACGGAACGGATCGGATTTGAAATAACAGGTCCGATTCCGGCCTTGATTTGCACGTCGACTCCCATACCAGGTAATGGTGTTACGATATCTTTGTAAAGAATCGCAGCATCGACACCATATTGGTCAACAGGTAACTTTGTAACGTATGCACAAAGTTCTGGTTGATGTGTAATTTCTTCCAGTGAATACTTTTCTTTAATTTTACGATATTCAGGCTGTGACCTGCCCGCTTGACGCATGTACCAGACAGGTGTGTGGTCAATATGCTCTCCACGCGCAGCGCGCAGAAGTGTATCATTCGTGATTGCCATGAACAAAATCCCCCATTCATTCTTTTCAGAAGTCCGTTATTTTTGAATATCCTTCAACTATTTAACGTGTTGCTTATCGTTTTCAATATAGACGTAAACGGTTGGGATGTATAGCGAAACACACCTAATGTCATAAATTTGTGCCACATTCCGTCATTGTTTTGACAAGGTTTGTTTTAGGAGCAGGATTCGGGGAAATAAGTAAAGAAGACATAGATGAACAGATAAGCCAAGGAGGACACGACAATGACAAATATTTATACAACACAAGGGACTCCAGAATTCATGGAGAAAATTAAGGAAAAACATACGAACGAGTCAATGATTTTAATGCATGGTAACGGGACGACAATGCTCTTGCACGAAACAGAAGGGAAAACGGTTTTCCAAACCCCGCATCGCTATGAAGTCGTTGCTGAGTCCGGCCAGCTTCACCCTCATGGATTCTTTGCACTGAACAACGTATCCATTACAGATGAAGGAAAACCAATCTTTGAAGATCGTTTGATAAAGAATCATGAAGCAATGATTGGAACTCCAGGTTTTCTCGCTTTTCGATTATTGCGTCCGATTGGATCCGACACGTACGTGATTTTAACGGAGTGGGAAGACAACAAATCATTCGATCTAAACAAGAATTCTCCCGCATTCGCAGAGGCCTATGCAACGTCACGCACTGATATTTTAGCAGGACCCACTGTACATTTATTTACCAGCGCACCTTATATTACACTATTTACTTCACTTCATAATGAGGACTAATAATAACCAAGAGGCTCAGCGCCTCTTTTTATTATGCAGAAAATAGTTGTCAAACAATTGCGAGTTAAAAAACACACTGATATACTGGATTCTGTATTCAATTAAAGGGGGCTTCACTGATGAACGAAAAACTATACACACTTCTCGACAACTCTTTTGACGATATGGTAAGCATTCGCCGTCACTTGCATCAACATCCAGAAGTGTCATTTCACGAAACAAACACTGCTAAATATATTCAAGATTTCTATAAAGACCTAGGTGTAGAATATCGCAGTAATGTTGGTGAAAATGGCGTAGTAGCTCGAGTTGAAGGCAGCAAACCGGGTAAAACGGTCGCACTACGAGCTGACTTTGATGCCTTGCCGATCCAGGACCAAAAAGACGTCCCTTATAAATCTACTGTTGACGGTGTCATGCATGCGTGCGGACACGATGGTCATACCGCAACATTATTACAGCTTGCAAAAGCCATCCATGAATTAAAAGACGAACTTGCTGGTACATATGTATTCATCCACCAGCATGCAGAAGAATATGCACCAGGCGGCGCAATTTCGATGATTGAAGATGGTTGTTTAGAAGGTGTAGACGTCATCTTCGGTACTCATCTATGGTCGTTGATGGAGCCGAATACAATTCAATACGTCAGCGGACCTATTATGGCTGCCGCAGACCGTATCGAAATTACAGTACAAGGTGCAGGCGGCCACGGCGCTTCCCCTCACCAAACAAAAGATGCAATTGTAATTGCTTCACAACTTGTAACGAACTTTCAGCAGCTAGTATCCCGTCGGGTTGACCCCATCCAATCTGCAGTTTTGTCGATTGGTTCGTTTGTATCAGATAATGCTTTTAATATCATTGCCGATCAAGCAGTTTTGCAAGGTACTGTCCGCACGTTTTCTCCTGAAATCCGCGATCTTATGGAATCCGAGATTCAGCGAATCGCTAAAGGTACAGCACTCATGCATGACTGCGAAATCACTGTCGAATACACACGCGGTTATCCCGCAGTAGTGAACCATGAGAAAGAAACAGCGTACTTACGCGATGTTGCACAAGAAGTTCCAGGTGTAAAAGCAGTCATAGAAACGATTCCTCAAATGGGCGGCGAAGACTTCGCTTACTATTTGGAAAACGTACCTGGTACATTCTTCTTCACTGGTGCGCAGCCTGAAAATGCTTTCCCGCATCATCATCCAAAATTCGATTTTGATGAAACTTCTATGTTAACAGCTGCCAAAACACTTGGTGCTGCAGCACTTTCCTATCAGAACTAATACTTATTTGCCCTATTGTTTTGTTGTATTTCCGGCATCCATTTGAATTGTGATGCCGATATACGACAGCAATAGGGCTTTTTTTACATTCTTTCTGATAATTCTTTCTTTAAGGATTGCTTTCCGAACTAGTTCCTATATAATAGGAAGTATTACTTAGGAGCAGGAGTGTATGGGATGCATTCACGGAAAAGCACTGTTAATTACGTTATTAATTTTGATACGTTAGTATTACAACCCGTTAAGGAAGGTTATAAATTATCTACACGTGTGATAGAACGTCATTCGGAGTTTACACTTCCGAAAAAACCGTTGCAAATCGTCAAAAAAACGTGTGAACTTTATGGAGCTTCATTACAAACTCGAACGTTGACTGCACGTCAGGCACTTGGAAATCGACATAAAACACCGATTGTTATTGCACACGCGTTCAACACTCCTTATATCTTTTTACCAACCATGTCACCTAAAGCTGAAGAAAACATGTGGATCTCCTCGCATGCGATTTTGGACTTTCAGGAAGAAGAAGTTGGATGTACAGTCGTCTTGGAGAATGGTTATGAAATTAAATTGAATGTATCGACTCCTACGATGTGGCGGCAGTTAGCTTTCGCCTCCCTTTTAGAAAAAGACTTCAACAAAAAGCAAGGTATGCTGCATCAGTCCAGAACATTTTTTGCTCAGGAAGGTCCTTTCAGATATCCGATTGTCGAAGATAATGACTAAGCAATTCTTCCGTACGATTACGTAATCGTACATTCAAATATCGACGACAGTCTTCTTGGCGATCATGGACAAAAATGTATTCCGTGAAAATGTCATCCATTTTCCCTCTCACTACGGACATCCGATTGCCGCGTAAATAAGCCGCCGTATTTCCAAGCTCTTTATGCACTCGCCTAGCGACGTCATCCAAGAGTTCAATATACGGCTTTTTTAATTTGAAATTTCCTTGCTCGAATAGCATTCGATCCCGTTCCACTATGGTCAAAATCATAGGCAGGTAAATCATATTTTCTAGATAAGGAATAACTTCCATTTTTAATGCAGGCATCTCATCACTCCTCATAACGAACAAGTGTTCTTATTTATATTCTATGCCACATCTGAAAAAATTGCAACACAAAAAGCAGTGAGTCAGTGGACATGACGTCCTATCCCTGATTCACTGCTTTTTGTCGTTTGTTTTCATTATTCCTGGTCACCGATGTAGTGAACTGCTTTCACTTTCCAATCCCCATCTTGCTTAGTCAGCACCGTCACTTGACGGCCTTGACGTGCATCCTCTTGACCCGTCTCTTTAACTTTCATAGCTGTTTTCATCGTTGAAAAAAGTTGAGCTTCTTCTTCGGTATACTTAACAATCGTTAAATCTTCCGGAGTTCGAGTCAATTCACCGCTCGCTAACATTTCTTCCGCAGCAGCCCGTTCTTCATCTAAATCATAGTTTTCAGTTGAAAGTGTGGTGAGATACTCATCGACTTGTCCTGCATTTAACGTATCAATATACTGATTGAACGTCTTCAATATCGCTGTTTTCTCTTCTTCTGGCACGTTTTCCGCTTCTTCTACAGAACCGCCATCTAAACTAAAGCCGATTTCTCCGTCCTCTTCTTTTACTCCATGGTCAATTGAACCATACTCATTAGAACGTTCACCATCGTCAATGGAACCTGAAGCAGACTTGTTATCATCGTCGCCACTACATGCACTAAGAAGCAGTGCGAGTGAAGCTGTACCGATTAATGCTGGTATCTTTTTCATACTGTTCTCCCTTCATAGCAAAAGGACCATCCGGGTGGAGGTCCTTTTATAAGTAATGCCTTACTTTACTTCAACCCAACCGTTTTTAATCGCCGTTACGACAGCTTGCGTTCGGTCGTTAACACTCATTTTTTGCAAGATACTTGAAACGTGGTTTTTAACAGTTTTCTCGGAAATGAACAAGGTCTCTCCAATTGCCCGGTTGCTTTGTCCATCTGTTAACAATTGCAAGACTTCGCATTCGCGCTTCGTCAACAAGTGAAGCGGACGTCTGATTTCGTGCTGATGGAAAGAGCCTTTGTATTCGCGTTCGCTCAGTCTGCGGTATTCTGTGACTAAGTTGTGCGTCACTTTAGGATGTAAATAAGAGCCGCCTGCAGCTACCACTTTAATCGCTTGAACGATTGCATCTGCATCCATCTCTTTCAGCATATAACCAAGTGCACCCGTTTTTAATGCCTGGGAAACGTACGACTCGTCATCATGAATAGACAGTACAATTACTTTTGCCTCTGGATACTTGTTCATGAGTTGTTCCGTTGCTTCAATACCATTCATGCGCGGCATGTTGATATCCATCAGAACTACATCCGGTTTAGTCTCTTCGTACAATGAAAACACTTCACTGCCGTCGTCACCTTCTGCCACAATTTCAAATGTATCTTCAAACGCAAGGATACGTTTGACTCCTTCACGGAATAATTGATGGTCATCTACGATTAAGATTTTTGTCATGTTCGTTCCCTCCACAGCTTCTATTTGCCAAAATTATCAGGATTAAATGGAACTTTAAAGAATACGCTTGTCCCTTTCCCCACTTCGGATGTGATTTTGAAATCACCTTTCAGTAAGTCAATACGCTCCTTCATTCCTATAATACCAAATGATTTCTCTTTTACTTGTTTCTGATCAAAACCAATTCCATTATCTTTTACAATTGCATTCATTGTTTCGCGCAGCCATTCAACTTTCACCCATACGTCATGGCTTTTCCCATGCTTAATGGCATTCGTAACGGATTCTTGAACTAACCGAAATACTGCAATTTCGAAACTTGACTCAAAACGGCGATCTTCTCCGATGCTTTGAAAGTGAATGCGTACATCTGGTTCATACTCCATTAATGTTGATAAATACTTTTTTAAAGTAGGTACTACACCGAGGTCGTCAATCGCCATCGGACGCAGGTCATAAATAATTCGCCTTACCTCATATAATGAGCTTCGAACCATTTCTTTTAAGTCATTGAATTCTCTTCGTGCTTGCTCAGGTCCTCTTTGTTCGTAAACTTTCTCTACAAGTCCTGATCGGATGAGCACGTTGGCCATCATTTGCGCAGGGCCATCATGAATTTCTCTAGACACACGTTTTCGTTCTTCTTCTTGGGCTTGAATAATACGGATTGCAAAGTCCTGCTTATGTCGTGCAGTCTCAAGCGCTTCCCCTACGTCCTTCAAATCTGAAGTAAGATAGGTAACGACCGTAGAAACCTGATTGACAAGCTGGTCAGCCCGTTCAATTGTCTCTAGCAGATCTGCAAGTCGTCGATCCAAGTCATCGCGTTGAATGCGCAATTGTTTTTCTTCCATCCTATTTACGGAAAGTCTAACAAGGAGGTCATTTGCAACTTCATACGCTTTTCGAACTTCTAGTTCAGTGTAGTTCACAAAGTTCTTCGAAACTTCAGCAAGTCTTTTACGTGAGTGACGTGTCATTTCTTCCAGATGATCTCCCTCAGTTATTACCCGGGAAATATCTTCTTTTACAAGAATAAGTTCACGCTGCATCGATTCAAAACTGCGACGGCTTTGCTCACTAATCATGAAAATGTCATTCTTGGATTGATCCATTACATTTACCATGCTGTCGAAGATACCTTCAAGCTTTTGAATATCAATTGCCGACTTATTCACAGTCTTCACTCCCACCATGCTAAAATCTCTTTGTAAGAGCCATCGTTTGTTGCGATTGAGATGGATTCACTATACACTTTATTTAGTATAGCATCTTAATGCCCATAAGATATTAAAATTGTATTACAGATTAAGGAGTGCCTGCAATGAGAATGGACTATAAGACTGTAAAACAACAAGGTGAGGCTGAAATTTTAATTAATAAATCACGCTTTATCGCCTCTGTTAAACGTACTGAAACAGAACAAGAAGCGCTAGAATTCATACAAGAAATCAAACAAAAACATGCTTCGGCAACTCATAATTGTTCTGCCTATTTAATAGGAGAACATGATAACATCCAAAAAGCGAATGATGACGGTGAACCTTCTGGTACTGCCGGCTTCCCAATGCTGGAAGTACTAAAAAAGCAAGGACTGAAAGATACGACAGTAGTGGTTACCCGCTATTTTGGCGGCATCAAGCTCGGAGGCGGCGGTCTGATACGTGCATATGGACGTTCGACAACTGAAGGAGTTGCAGCAGCTGGAATTGTTGAACGGGTTCTTCATAGTTCAATGATCGTGACTGTTGACTATACGGCACTTGGCAAAGTGGAAAACGAAGTAAGGCAATCGGAGTGGCCGCTTGACAGAATCGAGTATGGTGAACTTGTCACATTGTATATCTTCGTTCCTACCTCAGAGGTGGAACAATTTCAAGGTTGGATCGCTGATTTAACCAACGGTCAGGCAGAACTATCAGAAGATGAACCGAAGTTCTTGGAGTTTTCTGTCTGAAAAGGTGTACGTGCCTACCGAAAAATAGTATACTGTTGATAACTGAAGAAACTTGTAATTCCACAGCCAATTCGACAGGTACATCCGTTGTTGTAAAATTACAGCAATCGACTCCTTATCGACGGGGTCTGACATAGAGTACGGATTAACGGAGGCTAGAAATAATGAAGCGAAAAGAATATAGAAAAGCCAAGAGAAGGTCTTCAAAAGGCAGAACTATTTTGAAGATTGGTCTTGTTTTAACGATTGCTGCTTTTTTAGCGGTAGCCACATATGGTGTATCGTTACATAAAAAGGCAGAATTAGCGGCAGATCGTGCTTATGAACCCATTCAAGACCGGACACCGCATTCAACTGCAAATGAAAATAAGGTCCAACCCGCGACAGACAACGTATCCGTATTGCTAATCGGAGTGGACGACAGTGAAGAACGTCAACAAGGCGATAGTAATAGCCGTGCTGATGCTTTGCTCGTTGCGACTTTGAATCCCAAGCAAAAGACCGTGAAATTACTCAGTATTCCGCGTGATTCCTATGTGTATATTCCAGAAGTGGAATATAAAGATAAGATTACCCATGCAAATGCATATGGCGGAACGAAGGCAACAATCGAAACTGTTGAAGAAATGTTAGATATTCCAATCGACTACTATGTAAAGACGAACTTCAATGCGTTTATAGATGTAGTCGATGCTCTTGGCGGCGTTGAAGTCGATGTGCCTTATGAACGAATTGAAAAAGACGAAACTGACGCAGGTACAATCCACTTGATGCCAGGTCTTCAAACACTGGATGGACGTCACGCACTTGCTCTTGCCAGAACACGAAAGCTGGATAACGACATTGAGCGCGGAAAACGCCAGCAAATGATTATTGAAGCGATGATGGATCAAGCAAAATCCCCTGCTGCGATCACAAAATTTGGTGATGTAATTGAAGCCCTTGGAAATAACATTAAAACCGATATGCAGTACAAAGAGATGTTATCGTTTTTAGAGTATGCTAAAGGCGGCATGCCCACTGTAGACACATTGACTCTTGAAGGAGACGATGATTGGTCAACAGGCGTATATTATTGGAAGCTGCAAGATGAAGATTTGAATAAGAAGAAGCTGATTTTACGATCCCATCTTGGATTGATCTCCTCTATAACACCCGATGAAAACGATGAAGCAAACGAAGATTACGGAGAACAATCGAATCGTGTCGTCATTTCCCCATCGGAAGATCCGGAAGTGAATTAACATACGTTGTAAACTGTGCCTTAACTCGGCACAGTTTTTTATTGCACCAAACTGAATGCTGCTAAGATACATTCTTACCAGAAAACAAATTGCATACAACAAAAAGGCCGTCCCAGTAAGTTTCCCTGGGACAGCCTTTACTAATTATTTTCCGATCATGCGGACTAAGTTGAGAATCGGTCGGTAATTCGTACCAGCGAGTCCGATAATTTCGACGAACAATTCAATTGCAAGCAGGATTACGCCAAGGAGTAAGATGGCTCCCCATACTGTCGCTTGCGAGAATAAGACTGCAGCAATTCCGAAGAGAATCGCAATTCCGTAAATGACTAACACCGTCTGTCTATGCGAGAATCCTGCGCGAAGTAAACAGTGATGCAAGTGTGATTTGTCTGGTGCAGTAATCGATTGTTTCATGCGTATGCGTCGAACAATCGCAAAGAATGTATCAGAAATCGGAACACCTAGCATAATAATAGGGATGATTAATGAAACGATTGCTACGTTTTTAAATCCGAGCAGTGCCAGCACTGAAATCATAAACCCAAGGAAAAGTGACCCTGTATCCCCCATAAATATTTTCGCGGGGTGAAAGTTAAAGAGCAAGAATCCAAGTGAACTTGCTGCAAGGATAGCAGCTGTAACAAGTACGAATGTGTTCCCCATAATCAACGCCATGACTGAAATGGAGATGAGTGCAATTGTCGAAACACCTGCAGCGAGTCCATCGAGTCCGTCAATTAAGTTAATGGCGTTCGTCACGCCGACAATCCAAAGCAGCGTAATCGGTATGCTTAAATATCCAAAGTCAATTTGGCCTAGGAATGGTAAGTTTATAAAATCAATTTGAAGATTTCCAACGGTCATTACAATAATCGCTGCAACTAATTGACCTAATGCTTTTGCTTTCGCTGTGATTTCCAGCATATCATCGAAGAAACCAATCGCAATGATGATCACAGCACCAATTAAAATTCCGGCTGCGTGTTCATCTTTAGGTAAAAGAATTGCGTATCCGATTAAAAATGCACCAAATATCGCAAGTCCTCCAATGCGCGGCATGATGCCCGCATGAACTTTCCGGTGGTTTGGTTTATCTACCGCTCCGATACGGAATGCGAATTTTATGACGAGTGGAGTGAGTATGATGGCGCCGATAAATGCAGCAGCCATTGCAAGGAATAACATGTCCTTCCTCCCTGTAGATCTCATTTTTAAGTTAAGCCTACCGTATTATAACACGGTAACAAAAAGAAAGCACTCTGTGAAACAACTTTTCTATAAATCCACATACTTATTATAGATATACCCATTATTGTCACCAATTACTCCTCTTTTCGACAACCTTTTTTTCCACTTCTAGTCTTTTACGCTCTTGTTTGATAAAATAGAGTAGTGTCCGTGTAATGGACAAAATAAAGGAGCGTCTACTCTATGCTATCCATCTTTAAACGATCAAACAAAACCAGTGACCGACAGCTTCGGAAATACCGAAAAGTCGTGGATCATATAAATAAAATTGAATCTGATTACGTCGATTTGCCAGACGAGCAGCTCGTTGGAAAAACCGCAGAATTTAAAGAACGTCTTGAAAAAGGGGCAACTGTTGAGTCGATTATCCCTGAAGCATTTGCTGTAGTCCGAGAGGCTTCGAAACGTGTACTTCATATGCGTCACTTTGAAGTTCAGCTTATCGGGGGCATGGTTCTAACTGAAGGTAATATTGCGGAAATGCCAACAGGCGAAGGTAAAACACTTGTTGCCTCTCTTCCCTCTTACGTGCGTGCACTAGAAGGTAAAGGTGTTCATATTATTACGGTTAACGATTATCTTGCTCGTCGTGACTTCGAGCAAATGGGACAAATCCATCGATTCCTCGGCCTTACTGTCGGATTAAATGTACCGATGATGCAAGGCGATGAAAAGAAAGAAGCATACGACGCAGATATTACTTACGGTGTTGGTACTGAATTTGGATTTGATTACTTGCGCGACAACATGGCGCAGCATATCAGTCAAAAGGTTCAGCGTCCTTACCACTATGCCATTATCGATGAAGTTGACAGCGTCTTGATAGACGAAGCAAAAACGCCTCTAATTGTCGCTGGAAAAATGCAGGCTGATGCAGATCTTCATATGATTGCGGCTCGGCTGGCGAAGCGATTCAAGCAAGGTGAAGACTTTGACTTTGATGATGAAACTAAGTCAACCTCACTCACTGAAGGCGGCATTACCAAAGTAGAAAAAGCGTTTGGTGTTGATAACTTATATGACCTCGATCATCAGACACTTTATCACTATATGATTCAAGCCGTTCGGGCACAAGTCATCTTTAAGCGTGATGTTGACTATATCGTGCGTGATCAGAAAATTGAATTGGTCGATATGTTTACAGGTCGGATTATGGAAGGCCGAACTCTTTCCGACGGGCTTCACCAAGCAATCGAAGCGAAAGAAAACCTTCCGATTACAGATGAAAACAAAGCACAAGCTCAAATTACGATTCAAAACTACTTCCGGATGTACCCGCGTCTTTGCGGTATGACAGGAACTGCCAAAACGCAAGAAAAGGAATTCCGTGAAGTCTACAATATGCAAGTCATTCAAATTCCGACAAACCGCCCTCGCGTTCGTATTGACCAAGACGATTTTGTGTTCAAAACGATTGACGAAAAGTACAAGGCAATGGCGAAAGAAGTCGCAGAACGCAATAAAACCGGACAACCTGTACTTGTAGGAACGACATCGATTTTGCAATCTGAAAAAGTCGTCGAATACTTAGATACGCACAAACTTGAATACAATTTGCTGAATGCGAAAAGTGTCGAGCAAGAAGTTGAATTGATTTCAAATGCGGGTCAAAAAGGACATATTACTGTAGCAACAAATATGGCCGGACGCGGAACCGACATCGTACTAGGTGAAGGTGTTGAAGATCTCGGTGGATTATTCGTACTTGGAACGGAAAAGCATGAAAGCCGTCGCGTTGATAACCAATTGCGCGGGCGTTCAGGCCGACAGGGGGACAAAGGTGAATCACGATTCTTCTTATCACTTGAAGACGATATGTTTATCCGATTTGCTAAAGACGACCTGGAGAAGTACCAGAAAAAGGTAGAGACAGACGAAAACGGCCTCGTGCTGAACAAAGACGTTAACGAATTGACTGAGCGCACGCAGCGTATTGTAGAAGGTTCTCATTACTCCATGCGCGAATACAATTTAAAATTGGATGATGTCATTAACGATCAGCGTAATGTATTGTATGGTCTCCGCGATAATGTATTAGAGCGTAATGATGTAATGGGTCTATTGGAAACGATGTTGAAAGAAACAATGGAATTTGTTGTATACGATAGTTGTCCAGATGCAGAAACGCCTGACCAATGGGACTTCGCTCGGATTGAACGTGTCATGAATTCTATGCTTATAACGCCGGTTGAGTTGCTGCGCACATACGAAAAACCAGCCCAAATTGTTAAGTTTTACAAAGAACCACTTGACGAATTGGTTGCATACATTCAATCGTTTGAGGATAATGAGCAAGTGAACCAACTTATTCCACAAGTGATGCTGAGTCATATCGATTCGATGTGGGTCAAACACTTGGAAGTGATGACACGTTTGAAGGAAGGTATTGGACTCCGTTCTTACGGACAGGAAGATCCAATGCGAATTTATCAGCGTGAAGGGTTGGAACTTTTCGGGAAACATTATCAAAGACTAAGACGGGATATTGCTTCTGAAGTTATTCAGTTCATGAAAATCCTAACAGAACAGCAGGAACACCAAACTGAGGAGGTTAACTCATGAATTTTCTTTCCATGTTTAAAAAGACATCAAAAACAGGTAAAGACAGCACAATCGGTTCTGAGGAACTGATGGATGGTACAACGGCAGCAGCTGGTGATGAGGATATCGAAACAGCGCTATCCCTACATCCTTCTTGGCAATTGCCGCAAGAACAGGAATACGTATTCCGCTTTCTTGCAAACGAACTAGAAACGCTTAAACCGAATCAGATCTCACTATCTGGAATCGACATTGACGTCGAGCCCGCAACTGGTGACTTCTTAGTTAAAGCTTTCTTCCGTTCTTCACTTGACCAAGCCATCTCTGTCGGCGAAGTTGAATTAATGCTAATGGATGAAGCCGGTAAAACAATCGGTTCCCAACAGTTCGACATGAACGAATTAGGCGAGATTGCACCGCGCAGCGCGCGACCATGGGTATTTGTTTTCACTAAGGACAATCTCTTCGTCGAAGAGCCGCCTGCAGAAAACTGGACACTTGCATTCAACGTTCAATCGATGGTTCCTCACAAGTTAGAGCTAGAAGAATCATGGGAGAAAGGTCTTCCTGCAGAGCAGAAAGTAGCTTTGGAAGAAGTCGTCAGCAACCTTCCGAAATTGAAGCCGCGTGAAGTGAACATCGCAGGTTTCCAAGTGTTGAAACAAGACGATGGCAGTATTGCTGCATCCGTTTTCATCCGTAATGGGCACTCGAAACAAATCAATATCGAGAAATTGCCTTTAGAGCTAATCGATGCATCCGGTGAAATGGTCGCAAGCGGTTCGTTTGATATTGGTTCTCTGCCAGTCAATGCGAACACGACAAAGCCGTGGACATTCATCTATCCAAAAGATATGGTGACGAAAGAAGATCCAGATTTCTCACGCTGGACCATCCGCATCCCTCAACAAGACGCATAATTTATCTCCCTCGCCAACTTCGGTTGCGCGGGGGTTTTTGTTATTTGTTACATGATTTATTCATCCAATTAATCCCTTTTCCTCGTTGAATTGTGTCTCGTTATTAAGAAATTCAACGCAGTGTCGGAGAAATGCTTGGCAGTGATGGAGAAACTCCGCCGTCTGACGGAGAATGCCCCTCAATCTGTCGGAGAACTCTCGCGTATTGATCGAGAACCATTCCCCGCCAACTCCGGTTGCGCGGGGGTTTTTTAATTGATTGGATATATGATTTTTCCATCCAATTAATCCATTTTCCTCGTTGAATTGTGTCTCGTTATTAAGAAATTCAACGCAGTGTCGGAGAAATGCTTGGCAGTGATGGAGAAACTCCGCCATCTGTCGGAGAATGCCCTCAATCTGTCGGAGAACTCTCGCGTATTGATCGAGAACCATTCTCCGCCAACTCCGGTTGCGCGGGGGTTTTTTAATTGATTTGATATGATTTTCCCATCCAATTAATCCATTTTCCTCGTTGAATTGTGTCTCGTTATCGAGAAATTCAACACAGTGTCGGAGAAATGCTTGGCAGTGATGGAGAAACTCCGCCATCTGTCGTAGAATGCCCTCAATCTGTCGAAGAACTCTCGCGTATTGATCGAGAACCATTCCCCGCCAACTCCGGTTGCGCGGGGGTTTTTTAATTGATTTGATATATGATTTATTCATCCAATTAATCCATTTTCCTCGTTGAATTGTGTCTCGTTATTGAGAAATTCAACGCAGTGTCGGAGAAATGCTTGGCAGTGATGGAGAAACTCCGCCGCCTGTCGGAGAATGCCCTCAATCTGTCGGAGAACTCGCATGAACTGATTGAGAACCTACTCCACTCCCATCCCCGCCCAACAAAAAAAGACTGCCCAAGTGGACAGCCCTTCATTTAATTTCCTTCTATTATAACTTCAAATCCGTAATCACCGTTACATCTGGGTGGTCTAACAAATACGTTACCGGCCACTCTGTTGTCACTTCTCCAGCAAATAACTTCTCCAGTGCTGCACGCTTTTTCTCTCCGAATGCAGCGACAATCAATTTCTTCGCTTGCATGATGGATGAAATCCCCATTGTCAATGCAGTAACCGGCATCGTTTCATCTGCCGTGAAATATTGGCTATTCACATCGATAGTAGACTGCGTAAGTTCAACCACATGTGTTACTGATTCTGGTGACGTCCCTGGCTCGTTGAACGCGATGTGTCCATTTTCTCCAATACCGAGAAACTGCATATCCAATGGATTCTCTTTCAAGAGTGTTTCATAACGAACACATTCTGCATCTAAATCTTCTGCCATTCCGTTTTCTATATGTGTCTCTTTGAACGGCTTTTTGTTGAATAACAACTGATCCATGTAATACGCATAGCTGTTTTTGTGGGTTGCAGGAATGCCAATGTATTCGTCCAAGTTGAATGCCGTTACATTTGTGAAATCGAGATCCGAGGCAACCATCTTTTCATAGACTGGCTCCATTGTGCTTCCTGTTGCAAGCCCTAACACGTTCAGTCGGCCTGCTTCCATTTCTTCGCGTACAAGTTCCACTACCTTTTCTGCGCCTCGCTCTTTGCTTTCAACAACAATCGTTTGAATGTTTTTCATAAGTAATTCCCAACTTTCTGTTTAAGTTACTTCATTAATTGTAAAGCGTGCCGGTGTAACGGTCAACAAGAGTCCTCTAGTCTTCAGGTTCCCCTCTTTGTCTCTTCATAAGCTTCTATTTTCCCATCAGTTGCTTTTGTCTAAAATGTGGTGGTACTATGAACAATTTGTGAAATCCGCCTCACAGACTAAAGTATTAGGGATTTCCCTAGTATTTAAATCTTGTAGATTTTATATGATGAAAGTAGTTCTTACAGGGCATATAAAACAACTTTTAAAAGGCGGTGAGTGAAATGGCAAAAAAGCAAAAGCAAACGTCAGTTGCTTCATCAGCAGAATCTTCTAACTTAAAAGGAACATTCATCATGGTTATGATCCTCGGGGTGCTGATGGTAGGTGCATGGTTCGGCGCATATTGGCTTTTCATTTCAAGATAACAGAAAAAGAAGGAGGCAGAGGTTATGCATCTGCACAAGTATGAGAAGGTTTGGCTTACGTTCGGTATGGCATCATTAGTTATTTTTCTTTTAATTATAGGATTTGCGGCTTTTTGGAAAGGGACTCATCCTCAGAGTCACTTGGAAACAATTGACCAAAACAACGTAGAGGCACATGATTCATTCAAACCTGAAAATCTCGGTCTGACAGAAGTGGCAGACGGAAAGTATAAAGTGAACATCGTTGCATCTGCATTCAACTATGACTTCGGTGTCGATAAAGACGAAAAACCTGTAAAAACGATCCGTGTACCTCAGGGCTCGACAGTTCTTTTCACAATCACATCGAAGGACGTTGTTCATGGCTTCCAAGTAGCTGGAACAAACGTCAACATGATGGTAGAGCCTGGCCACATTAGCCGATATGAAGCGGTTATGAAAAACAAAGGCGAATTCACAGTTGTTTGTAACGAATACTGCGGCATCGGTCACCACCAGATGTTCGGAAAGGTAGAGGTGTATTAACATGGACGGAACTGAAAACAATCTTCGTTTATTCCCAAAGAAAGATGCGCGGCTTTACATGTCGTTCATGTACGTAACATTTGTTTCGTTACTCGTCGGCGGTCTGATGGGCCTTTTACAAACCTTTGTCCGATCTGGCAGATTTACATTACCTTTCAACATTAACTATTACACAATTTTAACGGTTCACGGAGTGATTCTCGGACTCGTGTTAACCACTTTCTTCATCCTCGGATTCCAGTTTGCGCTGATGGGCAAAACAGTCGGAATTTCAGACAAACAGCGGAATGCCGGCTGGGTCTCCTTCTGGATCATGCTCGTTGGTACGATTATGACCGCGGTCACAATTTTAGTCGGTGAAGCAAACGTTTTGTATACTTTCTATGCACCGCTTGCTGCGCATCCTGCCTTTTATATTGGTCTTGCACTTGTCATTATCGGCAGCTGGGTTGGCGCGTTCACGAACTTCCGACAACTGTACGTCTGGAAAAAAGCACACAAAGGTGAAAAATCACCATTGCTCGCATTCATGGTAGTCATTAACATGCTCATGTGGGTAATTGCATCTCTTGGTGTTGCAATTGCAGTGGTCGTTCAATTTATCCCGTGGTCACTCGGATACACAGAAACTATTAACGTGCTCGTCAGCCGTACATTGTTCTGGTACTTCGGTCACCCACTTGTATACTTCTGGTTACTCCCTGCTTACATGGCATGGTATGCAATCATTCCGAAAATCATCGGTGGAAAGCTATTCAGTGATTCACTTGCTCGTCTTGCATTCATCTTGCTGTTGATGTTCTCGATTCCAGTTGGATTCCACCACCAGTTGACAGAACCGGGAATTGACCCGACTTGGAAGTTCATCCAAGTTGTGCTTACCATGATGGTTGTCATCCCTTCATTAATGACAGCTTTCTCGATCTTTGCAACATTTGAAATTACAGGTCGCCGCAAAGGCTTTAGCAGCTTATTCGGCTGGTTTAAAAAATTACCATGGGGCGATGTACGTTTCTTTGCACCGTTCGTCGGTATGGTAGCTTTCATTCCAGGTGGAATCGGCGGGATCATTAACGCATCTCACCAAATGAACGCTCTAGTTCACAATACGATTTGGATTACAGGTCACTTCCATTTAACAATTGCAACAACCGTTATTTTGACTTACTTTGGAATTGCTTATTGGCTCGTGCCGCACTTAACAGGCCGACGTCTGACAAAGCAATTGAACAAACTGGGAATTATCCAAACGATCATCTGGACAGTTGGTATGACAATCATGTCAACAGCGATGCACATTCAAGGTCTGCTTGGCGGCCCACGCCGGTCTGCTTACTCTGAATATGCGGGCGGAGCGCAAGTCGATACATGGATTGGTTATCAGCTTGCACAAGCAATCGGCGGAACAATTCTATTCGTCGGCATTCTGCTAATGACCTATATCTTCATTAAGCTTACGTTCTTCGCTCCTCGCGGCGTCGAAGAATTCCCAATTGCTGCAGAAGACGAAGACGCACAAAAAACACCAAAAATTCTTGAGAACTGGTACTTGTGGATTGGGATTACGATTGCTCTGATTGCATTTGCTTATACGATTCCAATGATTGATATTATTAAGCACTCGCCTCCGGGTTCTGTTCCATTCAAATGGCCAATCGGAAGAGGATAAAAACAAACCGAGTCACTCGCACTTTAGCGAATGACTCGGTTTTTTCATGTTAACTTATTGGGGCTGGCAGATGTAAAAACGGAAATTCTGGAGAAGCTAACAGCAACTTGTTCAACTCCTCAATCGGAATCGGTCTACTGAAATAATAGCCTTGGATTTCAAAGCATCCAAGTTCTTCTAACCTCTTCAGCTGACCTTCTGTTTCGACTCCTTCCGCTACAGTATGCATGTGCAGACTTTTAGCAAGTGTTAAAATGGCACGGACAATCGCTCGGCTTTTAACGTCGGTTTCAATGTTTTTTATAAATTGACGATCTATTTTAATCTCCTGAATCGAAAATTGCTGCAAATAGATGAAGGCCGAATACCCCGTACCGAAATCATCTATTGAGAGCGTGAATCCTAATTGCCGGATTCGTTGAATTTGGGCTTCTACAAGCTTAGCATCCTCCAGTGCGACATTCTCCGTAATTTCGAGAATCAAGTTGGCTGGGTTGACTCCATGCAGTTTCAAACAGTCTTGTAAGAAGTCTTCAAAACGATGATATAAGAAATGGCGCGGTGAAATATTAACGGAAATCGTCAAGTGTCCAAGACCTTGCTCCTCCCAGCTCTTCAACTGTTTACACGCTTCGTGCAGAGCCCACTCTCCAATTTGAGAAATGAGCCCGGTCGTTTCAGCAATCTCAATGAATGAAGCGGGCGACAGCAAACCTTTTTCCGGATGCTGCCATCGGATGAGTGCTTCTGCACCTGTCATCACATGGGTTATGCTTTCAACTTGCGGCTGATAATATAACCGGAACTCATTCATATCAAGACCTTTACCTAAGTTCATCTCAGACTGCATCGCTTCTTTCCACTGCTCATACATATCAGGATTGTAGACAGCACGCGTTTTACGAACCGTAATTTTTTGCGATGAATCGAGCGCTGTTTTGGCGGCTTGAATACCTTCATAAGCATTCTTGATATGATCCGGATAGAGTGCCACCCCATAACTGAACGTCAAAAATACGTCTTGATTGTCAAATACGATGGGACTTCGTAATTCTTCCATGATTGCTGCCATTCTTCGTTCGTTTGCTTCATTATCTCCTTCATGCTCAGTGCAAATGATGAAATGATCAAATGCGATGCGTGCAAGATTTGAGCCGACAGGAAACAACTTATGAAACCGTTGTGCGATTTCTTTCAAAATCATCTCTGTCGCTCCTGGGCCAAGAACACTTTGCACGGCTGTAAATTGATCGATTTTGATATATAAGAAAGCACCGTGCATCCCACGGCCGAAAGTATGTAACCGTTCATTCACTTTTTCGATAAACGCGTTTTCATTGTCAATACCAGTCAATAGATCGGTGTATGCCAACTCTAGCATACGATCTTCCATTTCCAACCGGTACAACCGATCAAAGATGAATGATAGCATATCCGCAATCGCTGAGATCATAACCTCATCCAACTTTGTCCATTCGCGTCTTGTCACAGATTCACAGCACAGCATACCACCAATACCCCTGCTCATTATTATAGAGGCATCAATTAAGGAAACCATATGACTTTGTGCAAAATAGGTTTGATGCAACGCTTGTAATGCTGGATGCGTCGCGATGTCTACAACTGGATTAACTCGGTGTCCTACTATTAAGTCAAAATAGCCTTCTGAGTGGATGGCATCCAATTGTTTCGTTTCAGGCACACTTACAGAATCAGTCGCATAGGTCATGTGTTCCGTCAGAACGGTTTGATTGTGATTAAATAACCATATACTGACTCGATCTGTTTTCATAAGTTCGGCAATACTTTTACACAGCTCATAAGAAACCTCATGCATAGAGTCTTTCGTAAGTTCCAGCTGTTTTGCTTGTTTAAAGATATCTTGCTGCAGCTCCTGCATTTTGGATATAAATTCGGCAAGTTCTTTCTGGTCACGATGCACGTGCAAGCACCTCCTTAAAAGGCCGTTCCGATTTGTTATATATCTACTTTACATAAGATTAGTCCTGAAGTTTCAACAGATACTACTAAAGTTCGACATACTATGCATTTCCCCTTTTAACTCAATGAAAACTCTTCATTCCATTATTCTGACTTCTTTGATACAATAGAAATGAATGACCATTCACTTTTAGGAGGTCGGATGAGTTGTCGATTGGACAAGAAAAGGATCTGCAGCAAACATGGGAGGATATTGAGAAGCAGCTAAACGAAAACCCTGCTCCCATTCAAGGGTTGAACGTCAGTTACGGATTTAACTTAACTGGAGAAGAAAAGGTGAGCTATGTATTAGTGCTCGGTGATAAGCAGGCGTCAGTCAATGTACAAGAAACCGACGAAGCAGACTGCGTACTTAGTATGAGTGTCGACGATTTCTACAAGCTGCTAGCAGGTAAGCTCAACACCACTACCGCTTTCATGATGGGCAAACTGAAAGTAAAAGGCAGCCTCGGCTTAGCGCTGAAGTTGGAGAATATTTTGACGCAGTATCAGTTTTAATCTCTTATCTCTAATTACTTATCACTACCTTTCTATCCTCATTGCAGATGAACACAATTAATTTTATGGTGAACCGTTGATTGAAGCAGAAGGCGGCGACTCCGGAGGGATCCTAATTGAAACAACCTAAATTCGCGGCGTCCTGCCGCAACGGTTGCATGACCTACATCCTGTAGGCCCGCGTCCGCCTGCCGCGGAAATCAACACCGTCTACTCTTCCAATGCAAGACAAAAAGACGCCTTCTCAAATGAGAAGACGCCTTTTTTATTCATACACCAATTAACGTGCTGAGAAACCGCCGTCGATTACGAGTTCAGCGCCAGAGATGTATGATGCTTCATCAGAAGCAAGGAACATTACCGCGTTGCCCACGTCTTCAGGTTGTCCAAGACGGCCAAGCGGAGTCATTTTGATAAGTCCGTCCAGCGCCGCTTTAGAAGACTGGAGGTTTGCAACCATTGGTGTTTCGATAACGCCTGGGAATACTGCGTTCACACGGATTCCATCTTTACCGAACTCAGCTGATGCAGCACGAGAGATCGCACGAACTGAACCTTTAGAAGCTGAATATGGATTGTAGCCCATACCAACTAGAGCTGTGTAAGAAGAAATGTTAACGATTGAACCTTGGCCAGCTTCCTTCATGTAAGGAACGACTGCACGCATACCAGCGAATGTACCGAATCCGTTGATGTCGTGTAGGCGCTGCCAGTCAGCTAGAGTAATATCGTCCATACCTTTTTCAGTGGAAATTCCAGCACAGTTGATCAAAATATCAAGTTTACCGAATTTATCTACAGCTGTTTTTACAGCTTCTGCCCAGTTGTCAGCGTCTGTAACGTTAAGTTTTACATACTCGACGTTTTCTACGTTGTCCCATTTAGCTTGAAGAGCTTCTGTGTTAATGTCTGCAGCTACAACTTTCGCGCCTTCAGCTGTAAACAATTTAACCATCATTTCACCCATGCCTGAAGCTCCGCCAGTAATAAACGCTACTTTATCTTGCATTCTACCCATTTGAACCGCTCCTTTTTATATGTTTCAATAAGTTTTAACATCTAAATAGTACTCCTATATTTGAGACATTGCAAACTTCATGACTCACACAAAAAATACTTTCCTTCTATAGATAGGCTGCAATTTCAAAGGCTCACCTTCTCCGAAAATTCCTAATTATTGTAATCAATTTCACGCTTTAAAACTAGCGCGCTTCAACGTCTCCGCCAAAATTTCTGCACCTGTTACAAGGGCATCCCGATTGAATTTCATCTCTGGATGATGCAAGCCAGGTCCTAGATCTGCACCTAACCCAATCATCGTTGCTTTCAATTCTGGATGACGAATCGTGTAGAAATGGAAATCATCACTTCCTGAAGTAACCACGTCTGATGCAAGACCTTGCTCACCAAGAACTTCCAAAATCCCTTTCCGCGCAATTGCTGCCGCTTCATCGGACACTTCTGCAGCAGGTGTATAATCCGTCCATTTTAATTCAATTTTCGTCGCATAAAGTTCAGCGATTTGCTGCATGCCTTTGTCGATACGCTGTTGAAGTTGCTGTAATACATCGTTCGATTGCGATCGGATATCCATGCCAAACTTCGCTGCCCCAGGGATAATATTCAAACTTTCCCCGCCTGCTTGAAGATGGGTCAATTTCGCTGAGTACGCATCATACGGTGAAAACTGGATAGTCTTTAGAAATTGTCCGATTGCGAGCAGCGGATCGATTGAATTATTCCCTTGATGCGGACGGGCGCCGTGTGCATCTACTCCTTGAATCGTCCCTTCTACGAAATATGCAGCACCATGTCGAATCGCAGCAGATGCTTGTCCTAGAGGAAGTTCTTCTTGCGGCCGTAAATGTATGCCGAACAAATACGTGACACCTTCAACAGCGCCGCGGTCGATCATTGCATTCGATCCGTTCCCTTTCTCTTCAGCAGGCTGAAAGATGAAACGAATGCGGCCGCCAAGTTGTTCATCTTTCAATAGTTGAAGTGCTCCGAGCACCATAGCCATATGACCATCATGTCCGCATGAATGATTTGCTTGGTAAACACCGTCCACTTCTTGCCAAAGCGCATCGATATCTGCACGTACCGCAGTGACAGAGCCCCCTTCTCCGATTTCCGCAATAACACCCGTCACGTCATCAAACGTTTTAAAAGAGACCCCTAACTCCGTCAAGATCCGTGCAATCTCGTTTGTTGTTTCTTGTTCTTTCCAACTAATTTCTGGATGTGCATGAAAGTGTTCGAACCAATTCCTGATTTGTTCAGTAACGACCATCTTTCCTTCCCCCTTTTACCGTGTCTTCGCTGCATCCTCGTAGATTTTCAATAGCTTGTTTACAATCATTTCATATGAATGTTCGTGAACTAATTTTTTGCGCTTCTCCTCATTAGCAGGTGTTTCCGATGAAAGCACTTGAAGCAATCCAGCTGCAAGTGCTTCCGCATCTTTAGGCGGCACTAAGACGCCTGCACCATCTGCTAACAAATACGTTAAACCTCCAACATCAGATGCAACTACGGGTGTGCCTGAAGCCATTGCTTCGAGCGCGACAAGGCCAAATCCTTCGTGGTAGGAAGGCAATGCTAAAACATCTGCAGCCGCAAGCCATTGCACCAGTTCTTTTTGTGTCTTTGTTCCTTCCAAGTGAATTCCTTCAAGTTGACGAGAGGTAATCTCATGCTTCACCTCTTCGACAAACCCTGCAGACTTATGTGAACCGATTAGATGTAAGGAAGAATTAGGGACTGTTTTACGAATGGACTCGAATGCTTGGACCAATTCAAGTACTCCTTTTTCGCGAATTAAATTCCCGATGAATAAGACAACAGGTTGAGTTTCTTGAAGTCCCAGTTCCGCTCGCACAGCAGCGCGCTCCATAGGATGAAATACAGTTTGATCCACTCCCATGCTCATAACTGTCACAGCGTTTTCAGCAACACCGAAGTTTTCAACCACTTCTTGTTTCAGCCTCTCGCCTACTGTTACAACGTGAGCGGCTTCTTGTAATATTGTTTTTGTCATTGAGGCAATCTTGGCATTCTTCTTTGCCATCTTGTCGATATCCCCGCCGTGAAGAGTGACGATGTAAGGAATTTTAAACATCCGTTTCCCCAACAATGAGAGAACACCTGTAGGAAATGCATAGTGCGAATGGGTCAATTCCAGTTTCCGACGATTGCCAAGTAGATAGAATAAGGAACTTGCGAACCATTTCCCATATTTTAATAGACCTTGTACTTTTCCGCTTTTAGGGTTATCAATGGCTTTCACGTCAACGGATACTCCAGATTTCCGAAGTAATTCGACTTGGTTCTTAACAAAAATGCCGTACGTCGGGTGTTCGGCAGAAGGATACATATTGCTAAATACTGCGATTTTTTTCATGTCAGCCTCATTCCGCCAGTTGTCAAAAGAGCTCTGGCAATTCGATAAGTTTGATTACAAAGATACAGCAAAACTAGTTATCTTTCACGTTCTTCAGTTATTTTACAACAAAATAAAAACGCGAATACCGGAAATAGTTTCCGACAAACTGCGTCAAATCAACATTTATGCATGAGTGCATTCATTTGTAATGTCTTTGTAATATAACTGTAACCGAAATCAGGTTTAGCCTGTGCTAAGATGTTCACAGATAAAGTCACTGTCAAAGAAACGGTGCGAAAGGGGAAATAATAAAACTTATGAAACTCAAACGTCTCTTGGCTTTTGGAATCGCCAGTTTAGTAATTTCAACGTCCGTACCTTCTATGGCCTCTGCGAACTCAGCTACTGATCTAATAGATACAGCTAAAAATTATATTGGAACTCCATATCGATACGGTGGGACAAGCCTAAAATCAGGTATCGATTGCTCAGCATATACGCAAGTTATTTTCAAAAAGAATGGTAAATCACTTCCACGTACAGCTGCTCAACAATTCAACCAAGGTAAAGCTGTTTCTAAAAGCAACTTGACTACTGGTGACCTTGTATTCTTCAAAACAAGTGGCAGCAGAATTTCCCACGTGGGAATCTACATAGGTTCCAGCAAATTTATTCACGCTTCTACAAGTAAAGGTGTTACAATCTCGTCTATCAACGATCCATACTACTGGAAGAGCCGTTATGCGGGTGCTAAGCGCACTGCAACATTCGGTGAAACAGCAGTTGCTTCAAAACCTGCAGCACAGACTGTACGTTATGCAACTCGCGGAGAAGTAGCGAACATCGTTGTTAAGACTCTAGGTCTTCACAGAGACTACAGTGCTAAAGATTATACAGATGTAAACTCAAAAACTTCTTATTACAATGAAATCATGGCTGCAACTGAAGCAGGTATCTTCAACGGTGGTAACAGCGGAAGATTCAACCCGAATGATTCATTGACTCGTTCACAAATGGCATTGGTTCTTACAAAAGCATTTGACCTGCCTATGTCTACTGAAGGTAACTTCAAAGACGTACCTGCTGACTACTATGCTGCAAAACATATCGGTGCACTTTATGCGAACGATGTAACAAAAGGTTACACGAACGGAAACTTCGGTGTAGACGACAAAGTGAAGATTCAAGATATGCAACGTTTCTTGGACCGTCTTAAATAAGAACCTGCTCGTGGAATTCTCTTACTATAGAGGATTCCACGTTTTGTTAGTTATAAACCGATTTTTGATGATTCCTTTAATCTTTTTCAGCAATACTGATCATCTTCCCTTCGAACCGAAAAGCGTGCAGTCCTCGTGTGAGGGACTGCACGCTTTTATATTGGGTTATACCCTAAATCTACTAACTTCCTGTTGAAGCTCATCAGCAAGGCGTGTAAGGCTCTGGGCGTTGGCGCTAATCTCTTGGCTCACTGCCAGCTGTTCCTCAGTTGCTGAGCTCGTCTCAGTTGCTGATGCTGCTGCCTGGCCGCTGAGTCGCTGAACTTCCTTCGCGCCTTCCGTCACTTCGTCCGCCATCGCTTGAATTTCTTCTATTGCTGCCGATACAGTCTCTACCTTTGCAGAAACGTCTGTCACCGCTTGCTGGATGTCTTTGAACACATCATTTGAGTCTGCTGTTGCCTTCATTCCATTTTCGACTTTCTTATTTCCAGCTTCGATCGATAAAGTCGCTTTTTTCGAATACACTTGGATGTCACTGACCATGGTGCCTATGTCTGTTGCGGATGCTTTCGATTGCTCCGCGAGTTTCCGGACTTCGTCGGCTACAACCGCAAACCCTTTGCCTGCATCCCCTGCACGAGCTGCTTCAATTGCTGCGTTCAGTGCAAGTAAGTTCGTTTGTTCAGCAATACTTGTAATAATTCCTGTCACTTTTTCAATCTCAGAAGAGTGCGCCGCCATTTCGTTCATAATTTCTGACGTTTCCCGGATTGTTTCCCGAATCGTTGTCATTTCTTTCACGACATCATCCATCGATGCGGATCCTTTCCCAACAAGTTGAGATACTGCTTCAGCAGAACGTAACATATCTTCGTTACTTTCTGAAATTTCTCCTACTCCTAACGATAGTTCGCTCATCGATTGTGTGGATTGGTCTGTAATCCGCTGCTGCCGTTCGCTTCCTTCTAATTGCTGTTCTGAACTGCTTGCAATCATTTCTGATGATGCTAAGCTCTCTTCAGAACTCGCAGACAACTCTTCAGACTGCATGGCAAGCTGATGAGCAGATGTATTAATTTTACGAATCATATTCGCGACATCCGCCCCCATTTTATTAAAAGCAGCTGCCATCTCGCCGATTTCATCCTTACTTTTGACAACGAGCGGGTCAATCGAGAAGTTCCCTTCTGCAATTTGATGCAGTGCCTCCGTTACAATGCCAACGGGCTTTGAAATGGACTGACTAATACGGCGGGAAATGATGAATCCGACTATGACGGCAACGAGCATAACCGCTGCGATGGCTATCGTCAGCTGCATCATGAGCGCATCGATTTCTACTTGCTTCTTCTCAAGCGCTTTATACTGGTTATTTTTAATCATGTCTGCTCGGGTTAACACAACGTTCCCAACGTCTTTAGAAGCTTCGGACATCCATTTTGCGATATCGTCTTTTCCGGCTTCTATATTGTCGATGATCTTGTCTTGTAATGCCATTGACTTTTCGTTTGAGTCAACGAGCGCATCATATTCTTTTTTCAGTTGAGGACCCATCTCCATTTTGCCAAGTTCTTGGATGAGTTGTTCAGAGCGCGCATAGTTCTCTTCTCGCTCGGCTAGAAGGGTTTCATCCGAATAGAGCAAGTAACCTCTGATTTTGCTTTGCATCTGTTCTTGCTTCAAGACGAATTCGTCGATGATGTCTACTTTTTGGACTTCGTTGTCTAACATGTTTTTGTAATCTGCGTTCAGTTTGACTAGTAATAAAATACTTGCTGCGCCGATTATAATGAGCAGCGCGATCAGGAGACCAAACCCGTTTCGCAATTTCCCTTTGATTGTTCGTTTCACCCATTCCACCCCAAGTTTATGTCTTTTTAAAACTATAAAACTTATTCAATCGTCTGAATAGTAATGACTAGTTCGATTATATCTGTTTACGAGTAATATATCACTACTTTTTTACTAGTTTTTTTAGATTATCTTCCCTTTCGAACTCTTCTATTCGTTCGATTATTTATCTCTCCCTATAATCTCTTCTATTTTCCATCTCTATTTATGCCCTCGTAACTTCTGCAGCGAGGAGCCTGTTTTAAATGACGAATACTTTATTCTATGTAGGTACTTGAAAGTCGGACATTTTAAACCATGAATTGTAAAAGTCAGATACTGCATGTCCTTTATAAAAAACAAAAAAACTGCAGAGAATACTCTACAGTTTTCGTAAGTTGAATTATTTTACAGATGTGGAGCTGAGTATTTCAGTAAACACGGACAGTGCTTCTTCCACATTCGCTTCATGTCCGCTCATCTTTAGCGTTTCCCCGATTTTACGGATTGCCTCTTCTAGCATTTCAGGCGTTGTGTTCCCCATATGTCCAATCCGGAATGCTTTTCCTGCTAGATGTGCCAGTGCACCTGACAAAATGACGCCTTGTTTTGCGAGCGCCTCCCTGAATTCGGCATCGTTAACGCCTTCAGGATAGTAAATACAGCTTAATGTTGGGGCTGCATCGTCTTCTTCCGCTAGCGGGGTCATGCCATACACACGCAGCGCGGAACGAACGGCTTTCCCGTATGCTTTATGACGTACATAACGCTTCTTAAGTCCCTCTTCTTCAACGATTCGCAGCCCTTCTTCTAGCGCGTAAATCATATTCACCGGCGGTGTTGCGAAATATTTGGATGGATCATGCATGACAGGGATCCAATTATGGATATCACAATAAAAGGCAGAAACCCGTTCCATTTCATTCCTAGCCTTTAATGCTGCTTGGCTGAAAGCAACAATGCCAACACCAGGCGGCACGCCAATCGCTTTTTGGGAGCCCGTTAAGACGATGTCAATCGCAGTATCAGGTCCTGCATAATTGTGCTGCATGTCTTCAGGCATCGCAGTCGTTGCGCAAACGCCGTCCACGATTGCGAGCGCACCATGCTGTTTAATGAGCGGAATCAATACTCCAAGACTCGCTTTTACGCCTGTGGATGTGTCCGCGTGTGTGACCGTCACCGCTTTATAGTGATGCTTCTCTAAATGTTCTTTTACGTGTTTAATGTCTACTTGCTTCCCCCACTCGGCCTGCAGCAGATCGATTTTAATCCCGAACGCTTGCCCGAGTTTAATGAACCGGTCGCCAAAATAGCCATGGCTGATGATCAATAAACGTTCTCCGGGGGCAATTGTATTCACCAATGCCATTTCCATTGCAAGCGTACCGGATCCTGCGACGATGAACACTTCCCCGTCAGTGTTCAAAATCCGTTTTATCCGCTCGATTGCTGTCTTGAATCTGCTTACGAATCTAGGATCCGTATGAGCGCGAGTTTCTTCTCCTAAGGCATCATAAATGGAATCGACAACAGGTGTCGGTCCAGGAATCAATAATAAGTCTTTGTTTCTCAATCGAATTCCCCCAATAATCAGATTTCTATGCCTAGTATTTTTCGACATCATTCTTACAAACTCCTTTATTCCTTTTTACAGTAACGCAGCCGTTTACATGCCCACTAGAAAAAGCAGGTATGCATTCAACTCGATACGAATGCACACCTGCTTTTCTATTCGTGAGATAACCTTAATTGGTCATGCGGTTTTCATATGCCGTGATTTCGTCTTCATACTGAAACGTAAGCGAGATTTCGTCCCATCCGTTCAGTAGCATCTGTTTTGAATATGGGTCAATTTCAAAGGCGAATGCTTCTTCAGTATCTCTTCTGGTGACTGTTTGTTGTTCCAGATTCACAGTAAGTTCCACTGGCTGCTCTTCACCATCTGATAGCAGCGCATCGATTTCAGTTTGCTGCAGCCGGATCGGCAAGATGCCGTTTTTGAAACAGTTACTATAGAAGATATCCGCAAACCCAGGCGCGATAACGATACGGAATCCATAATCGAGAATGGCCCATGGAGCATGCTCACGGGAGGAGCCGCATCCGAAGTTTTCATCTGCAACTAAAATCTTGGATTCTTCAAATCGCGGATCATTAAGCACGAAGTCTGGATTCGGATTGCCTTTTGAATCGAATCGCCAATGATAGAACAAATACTTTCCGAATCCTGTTCGTTCAATTCGCTTTAAAAACTCTTTTGATATGATTTGGTCGGTATCCACGTTTTTCCGATCTAGCGGCGTTAGGGTACTCGTAATGATATTAATCGGTTCCATCGAATGCTCCTCCCTTCAGTCTTGCATCACAGGCACTTTTCGAATATCTGTAAACCGGCCCGCTATCGCAGCGGCTGCCGCCATTGCGGGGCTGACAAGATGCGTACGCGCTCCGGCACCTTGACGTCCTTCGAAATTCCGATTCGACGTGGAGGCACAGCGCTCTCCTGCAGGCACGACATCGTCATTCATCGCAAGACACATACTGCATCCTGATTCGCGCCATTCAAAACCGGCTTCTTTAAATACGGCGTCAAGTCCTTCTTCTTCAGCCAGCCGTTTTACAGAGCGAGATCCTGGAACAACGATAGCTGTCACTGTTGGATGAACGTGCTGACCTTCAATGATTGCTGCAGCTGCGCGCAAGTCACTCAACCGTGCGTTCGTACAGGAGCCGATGAATACGTGCTGTATCGAAATGTCAGTGAGCGGCATGCCTTCTTCGAGTCCCATATAGGCAACTGCTTTTTTCAAGGCTTCCTGATCCGATGCGGATGAATAATCAGAGGCAAACGGGACGTGCCCGCTAATCCCTGTACCCATCGCAGGATTCGTTCCCCACGTGACATACGGTTCAATTTCAGATGCATCGAGCGTCAGCGTCGTATCATAGACAGCACCTTCGTCCGTTGCGAGCGCAAGCCACTTAGCCGCAGCTGCTTCGAACGCTTCACCTTCCGGAACGTGACGGCGGCCTTTCAAATAGGCGACAGTCGTTTCGTCAGGGCTGATCAACCCAGCTTTTGCACCTGCTTCAATCGACATGTTGCAAATCGTCATGCGTTCTTCCATTGAAAGGTTGCGAATCGCTTCACCTGTAAACTCGATGATGTGACCTGTACCGACGTCAATACCGAACTTAGCAATTACGGCAAGAATGACGTCCTTCGCAGTCACTCCATTCCCAAGTTCTCCGGAAATTTTCACTTCCATTGTTTTCGGACGGTTTTGCCAAAGTGTTTGCGTCGATAGCACATGCTCGACTTCACTCGTTCCAATACCGAATGCGATGGCACCGAATGCTCCATGTGTAGAAGTATGACTGTCTCCACATACAATCGTGCGTCCCGGCTGTGTCAATCCAAGTTCCGGTCCGATAATATGGACGATTCCTTGGTCAGGATGTGTCATATGAGCGAGCTCAATTCCAAACTCCGCACAGTTTTGCTCAAGTGTGGTCATTTGCTTCTGAGCAGTTGGATCGCTCACGACATTGATATTACGGGTGGGTACATTATGATCCATCGTTGCATAACATCTCTCCGGGCGCCGCACTTTCCGTCCCGCAAGCCGTAATCCTTCAAAAGCTTGCGGTGACGTGACTTCATGGAGGAGGTGGAGATCGATGTAGAGTAAATCGGGTTTCCCTTCTTCTTGCGTCACTACGTGCTGATCCCATACTTTTTCAATAATCGTTTTTGCCATACTGTTTTCTCCTCTCCATGAATGGTAGTTGCGCTCGTGTTGAGCTGTTTTTTAAACGTATGAAAACATAATACAATTAGAAACAGATTGGACATCCACTTCTTCTGCCACTCTCGCTGTCCATTCTTCTGTCGACATCGGGCGCACATCGGGTCCTGCTAGATCCGCTGTACAGTGCCCTTCTTCATAAACAGTTTGAACTGCGCATTCGATTGCGGCAGCTTCTTCTTCCATTCCGAATGACTGACGCAGCATCATTGCAGCAGACAGCATTGCAGCTGCCGGATTCGCAAGTCCTTTTCCTGCAACATCCGGTGCGGAACCATGGACTGGTTCGTATAACCCAAATCCATCTGTCCGTATACTTGCAGAAGGAAGGAGTCCAAGTGATCCCGTGATGACAGACGCTTCATCACTCAAAATATCTCCAAACATATTTTCTGTAACGATTACGTCAAATGCTTCAGGCTGTGTGATCAGTTTCATCGCAGCGGAATCCACTAACTGATGTTCCACTTCA
Organism: Sporosarcina aquimarina; assembly: GCF_033253705.1. Taxonomy (GTDB): domain Bacteria; phylum Bacillota; class Bacilli; order Bacillales_A; family Planococcaceae; genus Sporosarcina; species Sporosarcina aquimarina. The sequence goes on along the minus strand of NZ_JAUBDH010000007.1, from coordinate 124,893 downwards.
ACATCTGGATAACCCGCACGCACTTCCTCTACTACCTCGCGCCACAAGCGACTCGATTGAAGAACGTTCGCTTTGTCAACAGACGTTACTTTGTTGCGTCGCATTCGGGCAAGGTCAAAGGCAGAACGGACAATCCGTTCAATTTCTGTGCGAGTATAGACAAGTGTATCCACTGCTGAGTCATGGTCTCTCTTGCTTGGTTCTCCGAAATACAAACCGCCTGTCAGTTCACGAACGATAACGAGATCGACGTTTTTCACAAGCTCCTCTTTTAAGGGAGAGCGATGGAGCAGCGCAGGCACTGCCTTCACTGGACGAATGTTAGCGAACAATCCAAAGTGTTTGCGAATCTTCAAGAGACCTTTTTCCGGCCGGGTTTCTGCCGGATTTTGGTCCCACTTCGGGCCTCCAACTGCGCCGAGCAGAACAGCATCACTCTTTTCACAAAGCGCAATTGTTTCGTCTGGAAGCGGCGTACCGTGCGTGTCTACTGCGTTCCCGCCAATAGAACCATGGACAAATTCGAACGAATGATGAAATCTTCTTGCAATGACTTCTAACACCTTCACTGCTGCTGAGGTTACTTCTGGTCCGATCCCGTCACCGGGTAATACTGCGATACGTTTTTCCATCGTCTTCTCCTCCTTGTAGGATTACTGTGCAGTTACAACTGCTTGGTTTCTTTGGGTTTCCAATGACATTCTGACCAATTGTCGGTTGATAGCATTCAAATACGCTTTTGCAGATGCCTCAAGCACATCTTGCGCAATTCCTCTGCCTGTAAGTTGTGTTCCATTGTAGTTCAAATTCACGACTGCCTGCCCGAGAGCATCCCGGCCTTTACCAATAGAAGAAACTTGATAATCGTGAATATGGACATCGCCTTTAACGAGCAGCTCCAATGTATTGAAGATTGCTTCTACAGATCCAGCTCCTGTAGTAGCCACGTTCACGGTTTTCCCATCAGGATTCACCGCTGTGACTGTTGCAGTCGGTACATTGTTCGTTCCATATTGCACTTGGATATTTTCCAATTCGTAAATCGGCGTCTCGGTCTGTTCAAGCTGCTGTTTCGTAAAGAGTACGAACAAGTCATCCTCTGTAATTTCTTTCTTTTTATCTGCAAGATCTTTGAATTCCACAAACGAAGCATTTAATTGCTCATCGTTTAATGTAAAGCCCATCGTCACTGCGCGATCTCTAAATGCAGCGCGGCCAGAGTGTTTTCCTAGCGCTAACGGTTCAACCGTTGCGCCAATTAGTGCCGGTGTAATAATTTCGTACGTCTCTGGATTTTTCAACATGCCATCTTGATGAATTCCGGATTCATGGGCAAATGCATTCTTCCCCACAACTGCTTTGTTCGGCTGAATCGTGACGCCTGTCAAGCGACTGACAAGCTCACTTATGCGCTTGATTTCATCCAGCTTGATGCCCGTGTCGAAATTGTAGAAGTCTTTACGGATATGAAGGGCGACTGCAATTTCTTCAAGAGCGGCGTTTCCAGCACGTTCGCCGATTCCGTTAATTGTACCTTCGACTTGATCCGCCCCGTTTTCGATTGCGGCAATGGAGTTTGCAACTGCCATTCCCAGGTCGTTATGACAATGTGTCGATAGTTTCACCCGATCGATTCCGCGTACATTCTCTTTCAAAAATTTGAAGAGTGCACCGTATTCTTGAGGCGTTGCGTACCCGACTGTATCCGGGATATTGACTGTCGTTGCACCTGCTGCAATGACTTCATTCAGAATCCGGACGAGAAACGCAGGGTCCGAACGGAATGCATCTTCTGCTGACCATTGAACGAGCGGGAATTTAGCTTTTGCGTATTTAACCGCTTCAACTGCAATGTCCACAACTTGATCAGGCGTCTTTTTCAATTTATATTCCATATGAATCGGTGACGTCGCGAGGAACACGTGAACGTGTGGATTCACGCCTCCTTTTAACGCTTCCCAACATGTATCGATGTCACTTTTAACAGCTCGGGCAAGACCTGTCACTGTTGAGTTTTTGACGCTGTTTGCAATTTGTTTGACTGCTTCGAAATCGCCGGGGGACGAAGCGGGAAAGCCCGCTTCGATCACCGATGCGCCAAAACGTTCTAGCTGCCGCGCGATTTTAAGCTTTTCCGCCGTATTTAAGTTAATGCCTGCTGATTGTTCTCCGTCCCTCAGTGTCGTGTCGAAAAAGTCAATTTGTCGCACCAGCCGTCACCTCTTCCTCTTTTTTCAATCCTTTAGCTACGAACGGCATCATTGCACGAAGTTTTTCTCCTACTTCTTCAAGCTGATGACCCGCTTCTTCTTTTTCAATACGGTTGAAGTTCGGACGTCCGTCTTCGTTTTCTTGGATCCAATCTTTTGCAAATTTACCAGACTGGATATCGTCCAAGATTGACTTCATGCGTGCTTTTGTATCTGCGTCGATTACGCGTGGTCCTGAAACGAAATCGCCCCACTCTGCAGTGTCTGAAACAGAATAACGCATGCCTGCCATACCACCTTCATACATCAAGTCAACGATCAGCTTTGTTTCGTGAAGCGTTTCAAAATATGCGAGTTCCGGCTGGTAGCCTGCTTCGACAAGTGTTTCGAATCCTGCTTTGATAAGTGAAGTTAAGCCCCCGCATAGTACCGCTTGCTCTCCGAATAGATCCGTAACTGTTTCTTCTTCAAATGACGTTTCAAGTACGCCGCCGCGTGCAGATCCGATTCCTTTTGCATACGCAAGTGCTGTTTCGCGAGCGTTACCTGATGGGTCTTGGTATACACCGAACAATGCAGGTACTCCAGCGCCTGCTTCGAATGTCCGTCGAACGAGATGTCCTGGTCCTTTTGGTGCGACGAGGAATACGTCAACGTCAGCTGGCGGTTTGATCTGCCCGAAGTGGATGTTGAATCCGTGTGCGAATACGAGTGATTTGCCGGCTTTTAGTGCAGGTGCCACTTCTTCTTCGTATACTTGTTTTTGACGCTCATCGGGTAGTAGAAGCATGACGATGTCCGCTTGTTCTGCCGCTTCTGCAACAGTTGTCACTTCGAGTCCGTCTTCTTTTGCTTTGTCGAATGACTTGCCGGGACGAACGCCTACGACTACGTCAAAACCGGAGTCTTTCAAGTTTTGTGCGTGTGCGTGCCCTTGTGAACCGTATCCGATTACCGCGATTTTCTTGCCGTTCAATACCTGCTCGTTGATGTCCTGGTTATAATACATGTTTGTCATAATAAATTCCTCCTAGGGTTTGTGGGTTTTATTTTCTTTTCTTTTCTTTTTCCTCTTCAAAACAATAAGTGTTGCTGACCATAACCGTTGATTGAAGCGGAAGGTGGCGACTCCGGAGGGATCAGCGAAGATCGAAGACCCTGGACTGAGCGTAGCGAGGGAAGCGGCTGAGATCGAGCCCCTCGGAAAGCGTCCACCTGCAGCGTAAATCAACACTGTCCAGATATAATTGGTTACTTCAATATAGACAGCTGCGGCGATGGCGCTTTCTGGATCTCTCGGACAAACGCCGCCGTCCCCGTCCGCGTCAACTCCTTAATCCCATACGGCTTCAGCAAGTCGATGAACGCATCAATCTTCGTCGGATCACCCGTCACCTGATACGTCACAATATTCTTCCCCGAATCGACAACAGTCGCACGGAACGGCTCCACCAGGCTATTCATCTCGCCTCTTGCATGCGGCGGTGACGTCACCTTGATGATCGCGAGCTCCCGCAGCACAATCGACTTATCCGTAATATCATTCACCTTGATGACATCAATCTGTTTCTGCAGCTGTTTCACCAGCTGTTCAATCTTCCGCTCCTCATCCACATGGACAATGAACGTCATCTTCGACATACCCGCTTGTTCCGTATGCCCGACCGTTATACTTTCAATGTTGAACTGGCGTTTCATGAGCAACCCCGTCACCCGGTTCAGTACGCCGCTTTGGTTAATAACTGTGACTGTAATCACTCGCTTCATGGCGCACTCACTCCAATCATGTCTTGAATTCCTTTACCTGGCGCAACCATCGGATTGACGTTCTCTAAACGTTTCACACGACAATCGATCAGAACTGGTTCATCGGATAATAGTGCTTCAGTAAAGACGGCTTCTGCTTCATCTGCCGATTGAATGCGATATCCTTTCAAATCGTACGCTTCTGCCAGTTTCACAAAGTCCGGCTGAACCGGAATCAATGACTGTGAATAGCGTTCTTCGTAAAATGTCTGCTGCCATTGTCTTACCATCCCGAGTGCTTCATTGTTCAAAATCACGACTTTGACAGGAATTCGATGTTCTTGCAGCAAGGATAATTCTTGTGCAGTCATCTGAAAACCGCCATCTCCTACAACAGCGACCACCCGCTTTTCGGGTTTCGCAAGTTGAGCACCGATTGCTGCTGGGAAACCGAAGCCCATCGTGCCAAGGCCTCCTGATGTTACCCATTGGTCTGAATGGTTAAGCCCATAATACTGAGCCGTCCACATTTGGTGCTGACCGACATCCGTCGTGACAATCGCATCTCCTTTAGTGATCTTGCGGATCAATTCAAGCGCTTGTTGAGGCAGCAAATGATCTGGATCCTCTTGATACCAAAGTGGGAAGTCCTTCGTAAGTTGTTCTAGTTTTCCAAGCCAAGCTTTTGTATCCGGCTCGCACGCTGGGTGCTTGAGCAAAGCCTTTAATGCTTCTTTCGCATCCGCCACGATTGGAATCGCAGTCGGGACGTTTTTGCCGATTTCAGCAGGATCGATGTCGATGTGGACAACCGTTGCATTCGGTGCAAACCGAGCTAAGTTACCTGTCAGACGATCATCGAACCGTGCACCGATATTGAGTAACACATCACATTCACTCAAAGCCATATTTGCCGTGTACGTCCCGTGCATCCCCGCCATTCCTAGGAATAACTCGTGATCTCCGGAAATACTTCCGAGACCAAGCAGTGTATTCGCGATAGGAATTCGATTGACTTCCGCAAACTCTTTCAGTTCAGCGGTTGCCTTCGCATGCAGTACACCCGCACCTGCTAAGATGACTGGCTGTTTGGCTTGCGTTAGTAGCGCAATAGTTTTTTGAATTTGCAGGTAATTCGGATGAGTCGTTGGCTGGTATCCTGGCAGATTCAGTTCAACTGGTGAGTCCGGTACGTGTTCAGCTGGTGCTGTCGCGATATCTTTCGGAATATCGACCACTACTGGACCTGGTCTGCCTGTTGAAGCAATGTGAAACGCTTCTTTAATGATACGAGGCAGCTCCAAGACATCACTTACTTGGTAATTATGTTTCGTAATCGGCTGCGTAATTCCGATAATATCAGCTTCTTGGAATGCATCCGTTCCGATTACACTGCTTGCAACTTGGCCGGTGAATACAACAAGCGGAAGGGAATCCATCATGGCATCTGTAATTCCTGTGACAAGGTTCGTTGCACCCGGACCTGAAGTTGCAATGACGACACCCGGTTTACCTGACACGCGTGCGTATCCTTCCGCCGCATGAATGGCGCCTTGTTCGTGCCGCGCTAAAATATGCTGAATCGGGTTTTGATACAATGCATCATATATAGGAAGAACTGCGCCTCCCGGATAACCAAAAATAATTTCAACTTGCTGTTCTTTTAAGGATCGAATCAGGACATCCGAGCCATTCGCAGGCCGCATAGGTGTATCAATCGTGTCCTGTTTCGCAGGTGCTGTTTTCAACTGCAATTCCGTACTCATTTGCATCTCTCCTTGTCATCTTCGTTCTGTTTCCACCGAATATCCCCGTCTGTTTTATGTCAATAGAAAAAGCCTTTTCTCCCCGCGCAAAATAGTTGCGCAAGGGATGAAAAAGCTTTCATGGTACCACCCTTGTTCACGGTAAAAACTACCGCCTCATGGACATAAGTTACCTTACGTCCTTTTTCATAACGAGCACGTATGCCCGAAACAGCCTACTTAGTTCAGCTGTTCACTCCGAGGGGATATTCGCGTTGGCTGCATTGCCGGTTTTCAGCACCACCGACTCTCTGAAAATGCAGGATCCAATCACTTTTGCCTCATCATCGAATTGTCTATTAAATTTTCATAACGCCGCCTGTACTGGCGGATGTGACTAGTTTTGAATAGCGGGCAAGATACCCTTTTTTAATCTTCGGTTCAAATGGTTTCAACTGACTTTTACGTTTCGCAAGTTCAGCTTCATCCACTTCGAGTTCAATTGTTCGATCCGTTAGATTAATTTCAATAATGTCTCCACTTTCAACGAGAGCAATCGGACCGCCTTCTGCTGCTTCTGGTGAAATATGTCCGATGGAAATGCCTCGGGATGCTCCAGAGAACCGTCCATCTGTAATGAGGGCTACCTGGGTGCCAAGACCGCGACCTGCAATTGCTGCAGTTGGTGCGAGCATTTCCGGCATACCCGGACCGCCTTTAGGTCCTTCATAGCGAATGACGACTACATGGCCTGCTTGCACAGTTCCATCGTCAATTCCTTCTTGTGCTGCTTCTTGAGATTCAAAGACGATTGCTTCCCCTCTGAAATCTTTTATGGAAGGATCGACAGCACCGACTTTGATAACCCCGCCGTCCGGGGCAATGTTTCCAAAGAGGACGGACAAGCCGCCTACTGGACTATATGCATTGGCTTTTTTCCGGATGACTTGCTCATTCGTAATCGGTTTGTCAATCACATTTTCATAGAGTGACTTTCCGGTAATGGTTATCCGATCTGGATGAACCGCACCGTCAATCTCACATAATTCCTTTATAATGGCGCTGACGCCACCTGCCAGATGGACGTCGTGCATTGTATAATCGGATGCCGGACTGATCTTGGACAAATACGGAATCCGCTTTGCGACTTCGTTAATATCCCGAACGTCGTACTCAATTTCTGCTTCATGAGCAATTGCCAATGTGTGGAGCACAGTATTCGTAGAACCGCCCATTGCCATATCGAGTGCAAATGCATCGTCAATTGTTTCTTTCGTAATGATGTCTCTCGGCTTAATGTCTTCTTTAACCATTCTTACAAGATGCTGTGCAGCTTCTTTAATAAGGCGATGGCGTTCATCAGACGTTGCAACGATTGTTCCGTTTCCTGGAACCGTCACTCCGAGCATTTCCATTAATGAGTTCATCGAGTTAGCAGTAAACATTCCTGAACAGCTGCCACATGTCGGACATGCACTCTGTTCAATATCGAGCAGTTCTTCAGCGGTCATCGTCCCTGATTTATAAGAACCGACCCCTTCAAATACAGATACGAGAGATAATGGTTTGCCGTCCGCTGAAGTTCCGCCTTCCATTGGACCTCCTGAGACGAATACGGAAGGTACATTTGTGCGAACCGCCGCCATCAGCATTCCTGGTGTAATCTTGTCACAGTTTGGAATGTAGAAGACTCCGTCAAACCAGTGTGCGTTAATAACCGTTTCTGCTGAATCTGCAATGAGTTCCCGGCTTGGCAGCGAATACCGCATTCCGATATGCCCCATCGCAATTCCATCGTCAACACCGATCGTGTTGAACTCAAATGGAATACCTCCTGCTTCGCGAATCGCCTCTTTCACGACTTCTGCGAATTTGTTCAAATGCATATGGCCAGGAATGATGTCAATGTAAGAGTTACAGACTCCAATGAATGGCTTTTCCATATCTCTCGAGCGAACGCCTGTCGCATACAGCAAACTTCTGTGGGGCGCACGATCGATTCCCTTCTTTATCATGTCACTTCTCAACAACACTCACTCCTAACAGTGGCACCAACGGGTGGACAATAATTTCTGCAACTGAGGTGTAACTTGCAACCTCTTGCTTTAATAGATTGTTGCTATCATATAGCGAAAGAAATAAAGAGTCAACAGTGTTTTTTAAATAATTTCTCAATTTAGAATACATAAATAAAATGTATACGCTTACAACGTTGTTGCCACGCGATATATTGCACATCGCACTTTTTTAATAAACTTTTGAACTTATTTCTGGAGGTACTCAGAAAAACATTTCGACAAAATTCGCGCAGTCCACAAGTGTGTATAACTTTCCCCACATTATCCACTCTATAGTCATAGACTTGAGTCGCTATGTGAACAACTTGTCCACACGTTGTCCACGAGTCTATGTGGATAATCGAACGGTTGTTCTTTTTTTAAGCATCTGATAAGTTAGTGGTACATCGCTTTCCCTGCCACTGGGGAAAAATTAAAACTCTGCCGGAAGAAGGTGATAGACAAATGAACAGACTCCCCGACGATTTACTGATTCTATCTTATGTTAAAGCCTTGGAACTAGAACTGCCTTCAGAATTTATAAGCTTACTGAAATTTGAAGTTGATAAACGAAGCTTACTTTGTTTCCTATCGTAAATTTTGTTCTATTATTCATGTCGCCATTACCGGAAAGCGGTGTTGTTTCCCAATACGCATTGACGAAAACCATTTGTCCGCGATAACAGATGGTTTTTATCATTTTATAGAAAACAATTTTACTGCCGCTGCCCAATACAAAAAGCCCCTCCATCAGCTGTTAGGCTGACAAACGGACTTCCTTTGTTCAATTAAACTGTAAATTGTTGAATCATTTCTTGGAGTTCAACAGCTTTCACGCTGAGGTCTTGTGCCACAGCATTGATTTCTTCAATTGTTGCCATTTGCTCTTCCATTGAAGCTGAGTTCTGTTCCGTTTGAATGGACGCACTTGCAGCTTGCCCCGAAATTTCACTTACCGATGCCGACACTTCTTCAGCACTTGCGGAAATTTGCTCTGTCGCTGCGGAAATCTCCGTGATCTGATTCGTCATCGTTTGAACGGCTTGAACGATTTCAACGAATGTACGGCCTGCATTGTCAATCACCGCAACTCCCTGCTCCACGTTTTGCATACTTTCTGTAACAGACTGTTCAACGTCTTTCGTGTCAGATTGAATGGCCATCGTCAACTGTACGATTTGCCCAGCAGATTTCTTTGACTCCTCTGCCAATTTCCGGACTTCATCTGCAACAACTGCAAACCCTTTACCATGCTCGCCTGCACGTGCTGCTTCAATCGCTGCATTCAGCGCAAGCAAGTTCGTTTGTTCTGTAATCCCGGTAATGACACTTGTAATGCTTTCAATCTCTTCCGTTTGACGACTTAAGCGCTGAATGAGCGAAGACGTCTCGTGAGAAGTCTGGTAGATTAAATCCATTTGTGATTTAGCCGTCTCAATCGTCTTTCCGCTTTCGTTCGCAATGCGCATTGTTTCCTCTGCACTTGTATTCAGCTCGACTGCAGATTCAGCAATCCTTTGCACACCCACCGCTGTTTCTTCCATTGCTATGGAACTTTCCCCAGCAGCAGATGCTGAAACTTGTGCACCTTGAGCAACAGACTCAATCGACTTCGCCATATCTTCTGAAGACTGGGAAACTTCATAAGTACTCGCAGAAAGCTCCTCTGCAGAAGCAGTCAAATGCAGTGCATTGCTATTCACTCCGCCTATCAGATTCCGCAGATTCCCTTTCATGATATTGAAAGAGTGAGCCAAAGCAGCTACTTCATCTTTTGAACTGACTGAGACATCATCCTCTGTTAAATCTCCGTTCGCTACGACGGTCACTGCTGAGGACAGACGTTTAAGCGGACGTGTAATATTGCGCGTAAGATAGACCGCGATTAAAATACTCAACACTAAACTGAGTGCACCTGCGATGATGGAATAGATTTGTGCTCGATCCGCAGTTTTTTGAACGTTCACATTGCCTTTAGCCAATAAATCATTTTGGAAGTTCGCCATTTCTGCTGTTTTTTCCCGGATTGTAACATTGATCGGACGCAAGTTACTTTCTAAAAAAGCGGTCGCTTCTTCAACGTCTCCACCTTTTACCAGTGAGATCAGTTCTTCTGCAGAAGCGTAATATTGTTTAGATAACTCTTGCGTACTCTCAACCTTTTCTTTCATTTCAGCTGTAACTGCGATAGCAGCCATGGAGTCCAGAGAATCTTCCATGTGCTTATGCTGCTCTTCAAATAAGTCCAAATCCGATCCATCCCCACGTAACAAGTACGACCGTATGGATTGTCCTTGAAGCGCACTTTCCGCTTCGACTGTTTTAGAGAGAATACTCAGTGCAACATTCGTTTCCAGTAAGTCAGTGTATTCATCTTGAATGTTTCCAAGTTGAAACCGGCTCCATGTTGTCGAGATTAAAATAATCAAAACGATAATTCCAAATCCAGCTCCAAGCTTTTTCCCTATTGACATGTACATTCGCTCTTTTCTATCGTTTTTAGTTTCATACTAGTATTTTCGGCTGGTCAATTGAAATATGAATGATCTTGAAAGTTGGCGCAACAAATTGTTTTATTTGTTCCTATCCGTTCAATTGACTACTGCCTATGAATTTATAGCGATTTACTACAGTTGCTTCATATCACTAGCGTCGCATAAATAATGTGCGAATATTCTGTTTACCATTTTTATGTTTTTAGAGAAAAAACGAAAACACCAAAGTAACGGTAGTGAACATCCATTTTTTTACTATATCCTTTGGCAAGCTCAACAGAAGTTATTTCTTGCGGTTATGGAACGCTTTTTCCTTGGATTTTCCGAATCCATATCCGAGCTGGTTTCCATAAAGCTGCTTTTAAATAGAGACTGATTTGAAGATAGGTTCGTTTACTTTTGGTCTTTAGCTGCGCTAATACATTCAAGCAATAGACAATCATGGCAAGAAAGACTTGATTATGAACGCTTTGCTGACTTTGACCGTAGAACTTCTTGATGTTCAAATGTTGTTTCATCCATTTGAAAAACAGTTCAATTGCCCAACGAGATTTATACATCTCTGCGACTTCATCCGCTGATAAATCAAAATGATTCGTTAGGAGATTCAGCTGATTCCCTTTGGAATCTAAGACCTTGAGAAGGCGAAAAGTGTTTTCAGTACGTTTTTGTGCTTTACCAATGACCACCATCTCGTCCGACTCCACTGGTGAATTCTCAGACAGCTCAAAGCTTTCGATGGATCGAACAATCGCATTTTTGCGTAAGCGAGAAACGAAGAAATACCCTTCATCTGTCATCCGATCGAATCGTTCATAATCCAAATAGCCTCGGTCAAACACATACATGCATTCTTTATCGTCGATAAGAACTTTCAGCTGACCAAGGTCGTGTTCCTTTGCATTTGTTAAGACCGCCTTGTCGGGATAGGAACACCCTTTTTCCATGAATGCTAATCGTAAATGAAGTTTGATCCAGGACTTTGTTTTTCGGAATTTTGCCCATTGATGATTTTTCAGATTCAAAGGAAGTGTGCTCGAGTCAATAAGTTTCAAGGGAGTCGTTGTTTTTCGTCTGAATTGGAGATTAGTGGCTTCATTGATTTGAGTCACTAAATCTAAAAAGATTGCTTGAAAGAATCCCGTAGGAATTCGATCTAAACGTCTACCTAACTGGGAAAAGCTGATTGAATCAAGGTTAGAGGCTTCTTGTAATTCTTCCGAGAAAATGCAATCACTGATAGCACGCAAGCTCTCCGTTTCATGAAGTTGGGCATGCAATAACAATTTCGTAAACGAAGCCATATAAAGCTTCTTTGTATAGTAGTCTAGATGATGTGCGTTCACCTGTTCATCAAATAATACGGTAGAAATAGGTGAAAGCCATTGTTCAAATGAAGTTTTTCGTGTAATCTTATCCATTGTAGGGTCCTTTATTTTGGATTTGGATAGGTTACCACCGCCAACCCATTATAAAGGATTTTTTTGTGCAAAGCATTAATTTCGAATTATTCAAATTATAAGTTTGGTTATCTTATTTTAATGCGACGCTAGTGCAAAATACTATAAAATCAAATTAAAAAAAGAAGCGCCACGAGTGCGCTTCTTTTTTAAAAATCACTTATTTCAATTGGTATTTCGCATACCCTTCTTCAGAAGGTGCGATATAGATAATCCTAGAATCATTACCAATGTGCTCTTTACCTTTTATTGATGTATTGAATATCATCGTCGCACCTTCTACAGGTTGAATCGACCAGTTATTATCCACATAAGGTTCGATCTGGTCAATTGTCTCCAGATAATCAATCACGGCTTCACGATTCTCATCTTGATAGAAAATAACTTCTTTTGCATCACGGACACCCGGGAAGTTTCCACTGCCGCGATAGTTGTTCGTTACAACGACGAACTCTTGTGTTGCATCAATAGGCTCATCGTTATATTTCAAATTCTTTATGCGATTTGCAGTTTCATTGATAAGCTTGCCTTCTTTACTATCATACTTTGCAGGTTGTGTAATATCTATCTCGTACGTCAAACCGTCAATCACGTCAAAATTATATGAACGATGGTTTTCATTCACAATATCCTGTTCTTCTATTTTTAACGGATCCACTTGGTTGAAAGCTCCTGCAGACATCTCAAGCCATTCCTTTATATCGTTACCTGTCAGAACAACTGCTGCAACTGTATTATCATACACATACAAGTCAGCCATGTTTTTAATGGAAACATCTCCGGCTGGGATATTTGTATAATAATCTGAACCATATCTTCCGCCGAATTTCAAAGGTGATCCTGCGGATAATATCGGCAGGTTATTGTACTCAGTATCTTTGATTTTGTCTTCTACATAGTGTTTCTGTGCTTCTGTGAGAATTTGAATGGATGAATCATCACGGATAAGCCCAAAATAACTTGTCAACGGCGCTGTTGTTTTGGATACCGGAGTGCGGATGTAATCCAATGTCGCTTTATGAACTTCTTTCACAGCGTCCACGACCGCTTGGTTTACTTCTTCTGAGTCTTTATGAACTTCCCTTACAGATCCTTTTCCTGAAAGTACTGTCCACTTTCCGTCAGTTACCTTCAATTGGTAATCGAGTAATCCAAGATGGCTCCCGAAACGGTTTGGCATGACAACTGGGGTACCATTTAGTGTACCTTCTTCAGAATTCACATTTTTCACGTCTTTGAAATCTCCAGGAAACAGAGCATGATTATGACCTGTCAGTATACCGTCTACACCGTCAATTGCAGAAATCTGCCAAGTGACATCGTCTTCATCTTTGTCATGATTCTCATCACCGATGCCAGAGTGGGCAATGACAAATACGACATCAGCGCCTTCTTTTTGAACTTGCGGCATGAATTTTTCTACAGTATCTGATGCATCTTCAACGGTGACTTTCCCTTTTAGATGCGAGCCGTCCCACCGCAGAATTCCTGGTGCCACAACGCCAATTACGCCTACTTTTAATGTATGCTTCTTGCCCATGGAATCCATTACTTGCTTATCTAAAATAACATAAGGCGTAAAGCGATTTTTACCCGTCTTTGCATCATAGACGTTCGCATTTAGAACGGGGAATTCCGCTCCTTCAATAACGTTGTCCAAGTAATCCAGTCCGAAGTTAAACTCATGATTCCCTAATGACATCACGTCATACTTGAGTGCATTTAAGCCGGCTACAGAAGGATGCACTTCCCCTTTCTGAAGCGGTTTTTCCTTCACTTTATAGCTGCCTAACGGTGTTCCTTGAATTAAATCTCCATTATCGAATAGCAGCGTGTTTTCAACTTCCGCACGTGCTTCATCTATCAAGACACCTGTTTTGGCAAGTCCATAGTCTTGAATCTCTTTATCCTGATAGTAATCATAATTCATCAGGTTCGTATGAATATCCGTCGTGCCCATAATACGGAGTGCGACTGTCGTTCCATCAGGATGCTGCTGACTGATTTTAACTAAGCGCGTAATCATTGCACGCATTTCGTTTTTCATTACAGCACGTTTCGGCTTTGCGGTACCATCTGAATAGCCCTTCATCAGTCCAAGTCCGATACTTTTGGCCATCTCTGGACGCAGTGTAGCGCCGAAATCCTTTTTATCTTTAAACCGGTTTAATAAGTTCATCGGATAGGTTTTATTTGATTTAGCAGCTCGAGCTGATATAACAAATGCTTGCTCCCGCGTAAGCGAACCGTTCGGATCGAAAACCGTTGACGAACGCCCTTGAACAAGCCCTGCTTTCACTGCCGCCTCTACATAGGGTGCTAGCTGCTTGTCTACATCTTTAAATGTAATTGTAGAACCGTCACTTGTGGACAAATTCAAAGCCTGAACAACTTTTTGGATGAATTCCCCTCTCGTCGCTTCGTTAGACTTAGCCGCACTCGCACTTTGCGGAAACGCTAAACTTCCAACCGCAAGCAACATCACAAGAAGTCCACACCCAATTCTCTTCAATACATTCATTCATTTCTTCCTTTCATTCAATAAGTTTAGTAATTCCCTTGGAATCCAAATCTAGTTATCTTAAGACTATTTAGAGAAAAAGAGGCGCAACAGTTGCGCCTCTTTTGTTGTAGCTTATTTCAATTCATACTTCGCATAGCCATCTTTCGTTGGTGCAACGTACTTAATACGTGCATCGTTACCTAGATAATTCTTACCTTTTTCTGACGTTTCGAAGATCATGTTCGCGCCTTTAACTGATTGTATTGACCAGTTACCGTCCGCAGATGGATCGATTGGATCGACTGATTTCATGTAATCGACAATCGCTTCACGGTTTTCGTATTGATACGAAATTGTATCGATTGCATCCCGTACCCCTGGGAACTCACCGCTTGCACGGTAGTTATTTGTAACAACAATGAACTTCTGCTTCGGATCAATCGGCTTGCCGTCAAACATCAAGTTTTTCACTCGGTTTGCATTCGCATTGACGACTTTCCCTTCGCCATCATATTTGTTTGGCTGAGTTACGTCGTATTCGTATTCAACGCCGTCAATAACGTCAAACAAATACGATCTGTAATTTTCGTTCAATACATTTTGTTCACCAGACTTCGCTGGATCGATTTGATTGAACTGACCGCCCGACATTTCAAGCCATTCTTTCACATCGGCTCCTGTCATAACAAGTCCTGTAATCGTGTTATCAAATACATACAGGTCTGCCATGTTCTTAATCGCAATGTCGCCCGCCGGAATATCTGTATAGTAATCAGATCCATAACGACCGCCTGCTTTAAACGGTGCACCTACTGATAGAATCGGCAGGTCTGCGTACTCTGTACCTGGTGTTTGGCTTGCAACATAACGCTTCTGCGCTTCAGTTACAATTTGAATCGATGGATCATCTTTAACTAACGCGAAATAACTTGTAATTGGCGCATTAGTCGTTGAAACTGGTGTGCGGATGTAATCTAGTGTACCGTCATGAGCTTTTTGAACTGCATCCATCACATCTTGGTTGATTGCTTGTGAATCTTTATGAACTGCGCGAAGTGAACCTTTTCCGGAGACAATCTTCCACTTGCCATTTTCCATCTTCAGTTCATAGTCAAGCAATCCTAAGTGAGTACCGAATTTCCCTGGCATTACGACAGGTGTTCCGTTCAATAGACCCTCTTCTTGGTTTGCATTTTTCGTATCTTTAAAGTCTCCAGGGAACAACGCGTGGTTGTGGCCTGTCAGAATTCCGTCTACACCGTCAATGTCAGAGATCTGCCATGTAATATCATCTTCGTTCTTTTCATGAATTTCATCACCAATTCCTGAGTGAGCAATTACGAATACTACATCAGCGCCTTCTTCTTTAACTTTCGGCAAGAATTTCTTAACTGTATCTGCGCCATCTTCTACAGTGACTTTACCTTCAAGGAGCGCACCATCCCAGCGAAGAATTCCTGGAGCAACAACCCCGATAACGCCAACTTTCAACGTATGTTTCGCACCTTTAGAGTCAGTTACTTCCTTATCCATCACAATGTAAGGATTGTAACGGTTGTCACCTGTTTTCGCATCGTAAACGTTTGCGTTAATAACAGGGAAACCAGACTCATCAATTACTTGGTCCAGATACTCAAGTCCGTAGTTAAACTCGTGGTTTCCTAAAGACATGACATCATAGTCCAATGCTTGCATTGCAGCAAATGCTGGGTGAACTTCACCCTTTTTCAATGGATCCACACTCACTTTATATGTACCGAGTGGAGTTCCCTGTATTAAATCACCATTGTCAAACATCAGCGTGTTTTCAGATTCAGCGCGTGCTTCATCTACCAACACACCTACTTTAGTCAGTCCATAATCTTCAACCTTCGTATCCTGATAATAATCGTAGTTTACGAGGTTCATGTGCAAATCCGTTGTCCCCATAACACGGAGTGACACTGTCGCTTCATCCGTTCCTGGAGTTTCGCCTGGGTATTGCTGGCTTATTTTAACTAAACGATTTACAATTGCACGCATTTCATTTTTCATGACAGCTTGTTTCGGTTTTGCCGTGTGGTCAGAATACCCTTTCAACAGACCAAGCCCGATACTTTTCGCCATTTCTGGACGCAAAGAAGCACCGAAGTCTCGCTTGTCCTTAAATCGGTCAAGAAGGGTCATCGGATAGGTTTTGTCTGTTTTTGCAGCACGTGCAGAAATAACAAACGCCTGCTCACGCGTCAATGATCCATTAGGGTCAAAAACAGATGCAGAACGTCCTTTTACGAGGCCCGCTTTCACAGCAGCTTCTACATATGGAGCCAACTGCTTGTCTACATCTTTAAACGTAAGCGTCGAACCATCGCTCGTCGACAAGTTAAGGGCTTGTACAACTTTTTGGATGAATTCTCCCCGTGTTGCTTCATCAGGCTTAGCAGCAGTTGCTTCTTGAGGTATAATCAAACTACCAAGAGTTAGCAATACAACGAGAAAGCTAAAGCCGATTCTTTTAAGCAATGACATGTTCATCTCCCTTTCAATTCTTAGTTTTCATACTACTCTAACATACCATAGTTTCCTGATAGTTCCAATGCAATATTCGACAAGTTTGAAAGCCTTTTCATTCCTGTCAGAACGGGAATAGGAAGGTTAGTAACTTATTGCTTAAAACGGCAGTCTACGCATCTCTTATTCATCAAAATCGAAAGGATGATTCCCATGTTATCGGAAGATCTATCTAAACTTATTCGCAGCGCTTCATTCGAAATTGAACAGCTAGGCACACTGCCAGATGATTTGCTGCAGCTTGCTTTTGAAGAGAAATTATTTAAGTTATTCATTCCAGAAGAATTGGGCGGCCGCGGTCTGTCACTTCCTGAGGCGGCACGTGTTTTCGAGGATATGTCCTATGAAGATGGCTCCCTCGGCTGGCTGACGACAATCGGATCAGGCGGAAATCTGTTTCTTGAAAACATGACAGAAACCCAAGCGAAGGAATTATATTCACCTGCCGAAGCAGTAATCGCAGGAAGCGGTTATGCAACAGGCGAAGCCCACGCACAATCGGATGGGTATATGGTTTCCGGTGAATGGCGCTACTGCAGCGGTGCACCGTATGCTTCCATGTTTACAGCAAACACCATCATTTGGCGCGATGGTCAGGAAACAGACGAAATGCGCGCCTGCACTTTCATGCCCGATCAAGTCGAAGTGATTGAAGACTGGAATGCCTTCGGGCTTAAAGGCACAGGCAGTCATACTATCCGAGTAAAGAATGCATTTGTTCCATTCGATCGAACATTTTCAGTCGTTGAGAAAGTGAATACGCTGGGTTCACCCGTTCATTCATTCCCATTTGTTCAATTTTCACAAGTATCATTTGCATCGGTTTGTCTAGGTTTAGGCGCACGCTTTCTGGAAGAAGCACATACCCTTGCAGAACACGCAAAGTCCCGCTGGAATGCAGAGAAGATTGCTGGCACGGTGCGGCTGCTGAAAGAACAGCAATCCCGTTTCAGCCAAGCCCAACAATTGTTCCATTCAGCGGTTGAACGTCGCTGGGACATGCACGTGAACGGTTCACTCGATGACCACGAACTCGCGCAGTTGTCTGCGGTATGCATGGAAAGCTCAGACATCGCAACCGATTGCGCGGTTCAGTTATTCCGCAACCTCGGCATGCAAGCCGTCATCGAAACATCCCCTGTCAACCGCGCTTTCCGTGATTTGTGGACAGCCGGCCAACATGGATTCTTGACACGCTCATTAACCTAATTGTGGAAGCAGTCTCTAAGATTGATTAGAGGCTGCTTTTTGTATGTTGAGTTGTTACACGATATCGATTCTCCAATTGCGATTCCTTTTCACAGCGTGGTAGCCCTTCCCTATAACAAGCGAAGCGCTACCAATTAATCCCTTATTGCTCGTGAATTCTAATCTATTTCCGATTAACTCTCCCAGAATGCCGATTCTTTTCCTGATATTGCCGATTCTCCCTCTCGTCATGCCGATACCGACCGCCATAATGCCGATAACCATCACCATATTACCGATTCTCCTTCACAGCGCACTAGCTCCTCCCTAAAACAAGCGAAGCGCTACCAATTAATCCCTTATTGCTCGTGAATTGTAGTCTATTTCCGATTAACTCTCCCAGAATGCCGATTCTTTGCCTGATATTGCCGATTCTCCCCCTCATATTGCCGATACTGACCGCGATCATGCCGATAACGCTCGCCAAGTTACCGATTCCCCTTCGCAGCGCACTAGCACTTCCCTAAAACAAGCGAAGCGCTACCAATTAATCCCTTCCCATGCTCGAATTGTGTCCCGTTATCGACAAACTTTGAGTTGTGTCGGACAAATCTCTCGTAGTGTCGGACAAATCCACACTAGTAACCGCGAACACTCCCCAACTGATCGACAACCACCCCAAAATGTCAGACAATCCCCATCCATCCCAGCTACCAAAAAAGAACGACACCCGAAGGCATCGTTCTCTTCATAAATCCATTATCAATTCGCCATCGCAAACCATGGCCATTGAACACCTGGCTTCGCGAGCTTGCGGCCATATCGATCGTAGAACTCCACATTTTCAGCACTTGCACCGTTAATATAACGGATCTTCAACACGTTTTCAGCGCCAAAAATGCGTAACGGATTCGTTCCATCCACCACTACATCCCCTTGCACCGTCCACTTCGTATCAATCGTCAAGCCTTTTTCTGTCGGCTTCAACGTCACCTTGTTTTTCGCAAACCCGAGCCCGCTCAAAATTGCATATTGGCCAGTCAATGTAACGCCATTTTTCACGCGAGAGCGATAATCCATCGTAATCGACGAACCTTTCGCATCAACTGTTAAGCTTGGTTTCTTATAATTCAACAAGAAGTAATACTTGCTGACCGGAACCTTTTCCCACTCAAACGGCTGCTCTGGCTCAATCTTTGTCTTCAATGCCAATTGCACAAGAACCGGATCGTGATCACTTGCGCGACCCGCTATATCCGTATAATCCGCGTTCACATGCAGCATATCGATTTCAGCAGTGTCTGCTAAGTTATTCGACACCAGGACATGATCCAATACTTGCGAATTGCCTTGATACACGTACGAATAGCGATCCGACTCTTCGACTTTATTGACCAGATTCGTCATCAGTTCCCCTTCGTGGATCTTGAGCGCATCTGTAAATTGGAAGTCGTTGAAATCACCTAGCGATACAATATTTGCATCGGGGTTTTTCGTCTTCACATCATCTATGAAGTTATACACAATTTGCGCGATTTTTTTGCGCTGGATTTCACTGTTATACACAGGGGGCTGGATTGCGCCAAACAACGGCGTGTCTCCACCTTTTGAATTCCAGTGATTCGCAATGACAATTACGTCTTCACCATCGAACGTAAACTCTGCAGCTAACGGCTTCCGGCTGCTCTTGAACGCAGGATTCGCCGGGTCAATTCGACCAGGATTCACCGTCAAACTGCCGTTCTCATACCCAACCGCAGTCGTTGCATCCCCATGAGGAGCCCCGTCTTTCAATGAAACGCGCTCAGGATTGTACAAGAAGCCAACACGGATATTCGCATTCGGCTGCCCGCCATCCTGGTTATTCACCGGGTCGATGTTGACATACTCATACTTCACACCGCCTGCGTCTACAATCGCTTGAATTAACCGTTCATAACTTGCATTTGCTTCCGGTCCGCCAGCATCTGGTCCGTTATTATCTTGCACTTCCGTGACGCCCACGATATCTGGATTATGCATGTCGTTCGCAATCGCACGCGCTAATTTTTGCGCTTTATCGTTTGAAGTCGTCTTCGTATTATTCGAGAAGTTTTCCAAGTTGTACGATCCAACCGTCAATTTCTCATCGTCTTTGACAATTGTCGTCACTTCAGGCACTGCATCGCCTTTTACAAACTTGTCTTGCATCTCTTCTAATCCAACATAAATCTTATAGTTTTGGAATGAATACCCGACAACTCCGACGATTGGCCCTTCAAACTTGTCGCCTGTTGCTACTTCAAAATTACTCGCGACTGTATTCGGCTCCAAACGGAACTGAACCAAGTCTGCGTTTGGCTTGTCTTTTTTCAACAGCACTCCACCGTTTTTCGTCTCTGTCTTTCGAGATTCCAAAACAGTCGTCAAATCACCATATTGCTGAGGTCCAACGGCTTTTACATTGCCCACTTCAACGAGCATTGCTTCACGGCTTTCCCAGAAATCGCCTGCATATTTCGTCGGATCGAATTCCTTTAAGCCTTCGCTTAATACGTTATCTGCTGGTAAATTCGTTTCGTCAATGACGAATGGAGTCGGAATTTCAACACCGCTTTCCAACACGTTGACAACGCCGTTGCGATCTTCACGAACGTTGATTTGCGTCGTTTTCAAATCTGTTTGTTGACGGTCCGAATAGCCGTCAATCGCATATTCACTCACCTGACCTGTCACCGAAACCAAGTCGCCTTTTTTCAAGTTCCACGCATCGCGCCCACTATATAGCGTGATCGCTTCGGACGTATTCAAATCGCCATCGCGCTTTGCATCAGGTGTTTGAATGTGATAATACGTCGAGCCTTGCAGTTCATACTTATACGTCACAACGCCTTGGACTCCGTCGACCACTTGTCCGACAAATGGAGACTCATGGCCTGACCCTTGAATGTCATGGATTTGAAGTGCATCTGTAATCGTATAATCGAACGTTTGAACAGCACTCGTACGTCCATCTTCCGTTTTCGCCACCGCTTTCACTTGAACGTTATCCGTAATCTCCAAAGGCGTCGCATACGTTGCGCCGTTTTCAATCGGATCCGTTCCATCCAATGTATACAGGATTTCTGCATCCACGGTTCCTGTTGTCAGTGTCACATCGACCTTCTCAACAAACGTTCCGCTTCCCGGATTCGCAATAACTGGCTGAACGACTGAAGCATCTGCGACAATGTCCGTCGCACCACGCGGAATCACTTGGTAAATATCGTCAAACTGTTGGACAATCCCTGTAATCGAGTCGTACGTCATGCCCGCCTGTAAGCCGAGACTGTCGTTTTCATCACGTACAGTAAATTCGGTTCCATCCGTAGCTATGAAGTTCGCCCAGCCAGGACCTGCTTCTTTCGATGAAAGCGTGACGTTACTCACTGTAATAAGCTGAGACTCCACGTCTTCACCAATCGCTTCTCCTTTAACCGTTTTAGAAGTCGGTACTTCCGCTGCCGTTTTTTCAACAAGCGATGCACCATCTACTTGCAGCAACCCACGATAGTCGACAAGTTTACCTGTAATGGTTACTTCATCGCCTACATTTGCCGCTAAGCTTGTCGGACGCAGCGCGATACCGCCTGTTTCATCTTGAATTGAAATTGTATTTTTTAGTTTTGCTGTGACGATACCTTTCACACTGACTTCTTGTCCAGCTGGCAATGCACGTGCGTCTGCAATGGAAAGCAGCTCAAGCGGAACGTCAGGCTCTTCTGGATCAGTTGAATCGGAACCATCTAACTCATGAGACCCTAAGAATGTGAAGGTATCTTTCGGGTGCACTGTCCACTCTGCTGTTCTGTCAAACGGATCATCATAAACTGAATCGCCTTTCGACACTGCCGCATTTCGAACCAGCGTCACGTCCGTCCCCCAACCGATGTCCCGAGCGCCAACTTGTCCAAAGGAATCGATTACTGCATCTCCTTTTTTCAATAAAAAGGCATCGTCTCCATTGAAATTGGTAACGCCACCAATTTCAAAATCAGCTTTCGCTTTCAACTCAGGTCCTGCTTGGTTGTGAACGATGACAAATGTTTTACCGTCTTCGAGCATTCCTTCTAGCTGCAGTTTGTTCGTTGGTGCAACCGCACCGTTTGCGAACAATTCAATAGAATAACCACTTAAGTCAAGGGCAGCACCCGTGCCATTATATAACTCGATTGCCTTATTGAAGCTAGAGCCTTCCACGTACTCAGAAATCAGTAAATCCTTTGCTTTTGCAGCAGGTGCTTCTGCCGCATAAACCGGAACTGCCGGTGCAGCTAGTCCTGCGACAAGCGTTGTTGCCATCAGTGAACTTAACCATTTCTTTCCCGTTCGACCGTGCATTGCCTCACACTCCTTATTGGAATGAACCCGCCAATAGCCAAGCGTTTATCTACCGACAAGATTCTAGTTTCACATTAAGCGTACCATTGCATTCGACAACCTACTATGCGTCTTTATGGTAGTATTCGCCAATTTTAAATGAGCAAACGGATCTATTTTCAGAATGTTTTAAATAGGTATTAGCACACACAAAAAACAGCCTTATAATGAGAAGGCTGTTCAGAAAGGTTCATTTATCAGTAGATAATTCAGGATAAACCACCGTATCATCTTGTTCAATAATTGGCATCGCGCCCCATTTGCCCAGTTCATGCGGAACGAGTTCTCCCGTCCCCTCACTTGTCGGGACAATATGCACTACATCCCAATCATGTACCGCTAACCAATTGCTGATGATCAACCGATGACACCGTGCAGGGTGACGTTCGGAACAGCAATAGGCAGTTCTTTTACTAGATGCAATTTCTGTTAACTGCTTTAGACCTTCCTGAAAACAATGCGACAGCGTATAATCCGCGTAGTTATGGAAGGATTGGTTTTGCCAGCCGCCATTTAACGCTGGTGAAACGAGTTGAGAGGGTTGACGTCTTCCTCCAAGTTCCTCAATATGTGTGTACTCAATTCCTGCTGCGGGCAGCCATTCCGCCATTTTTTCTTTCGCAAACCAAGGAAATTTTCGACTTCCCGGAAATGAACGGACGTCCACAAGTACTTCGATTTCAGCTTGCTTCAGCAAAGCGATAAATTCTTCTTTTGTATGGGAATAGTGACCGATTGTGTAAATGTACATAGGATCCATCCTTTAAAAGCATTTGTTATTCACATGCCCTTATCAGGATCCCTTAAAACCTGACCTTCTTTCCGTCGTCAGCAGCTATTACTTTTACGCTTCCTTTTTCAACGTAAATCTGCATTTCGGATACGCACTGCAGCCTACGAACTCACCATACTTCCCCCGGCGCTGCACAAGTTCACTTGCACAGCGCGGACAGTCCCCCAAAGAATTTGCACTTTCTTCCACAGTGACTGCTGTTTCCAACTTTGCCAATGGTATTGGCTTATTGCTTTCACTTTTCATCGCGCTGGCATTAACTTTCGGTTGATTCAACTTAGATGGCTTTTGAGAAAACTGTTTACGTTTCACAAATTCCAAATGAGCTTTCTTCACCTGCCGCTTTTCCAGCCTGTCTGTAAAAACCAGCTGCTCAAGCAAGTCATTGATCCGCTTTAGTTCTGCTTCACTCAACACGTTGTCTCCAAATTTTATAATCACTTTATTCAACTCATTTGCGTGAATGACATGGGCAGTCTCAAATGGTTCCTTGAATTTAAGCTTCGCATCACTCGAGAACGCAATAATCGAATGTATGTCTAGGTTTTCATTGTTCAAATAGCCTTTTAACGATTGTATGTGACCGAAATTCTGCCAAATAGGATTGTACAATTTCTCTTTCCGTTTGTAGATGACTTGCGTCCAGTTTTTCTGCCGGTCACTTCCAAAAATCCATCCGCTATAATGCTTCGTCTCAATTACAAATATCCCTTTCGTAGATGTAACAATATGATCGACTTGGGTGGTGCCGCCTTCGCCATTCGGTACGTAAAGATCTGCAAAAACGCGATAGTCGCCGCCTAGTTTAGCCAGTCTTCGATTCACTTTCCACTCGCCAATCACGCCCCTGATCGCAGGTCGTTTAAGTCGATAAATCATTCGCAGAACGACCAACCCGACTAGTACGTAAAATATCGGCATTTTTGTATAGATTAAGATTCCTGATAAAAACCCATTCAATAATTCCGGCAATAGAATCCCTTCTTTCTACTCGTATGCACTTTTCAGCTTCGTTTAGTGTCCATGTAATCCTATTACTCTTAATCATAATGATTTAAGGAAGAAAGTCTACAAAAATATTGGTTTTTTTTACAAATTTATGTATTTAATCGAAAATAATATTAAAAAGGTTATTTCAATTCATTCACAGTTCACACTTTCATGGTTTAATTACGAAAGCTTTCAATCAATCGAACTTATTTTGGTTTTATCCATTTTTTTATAGTCAGTCTGTAATTATAAGAAAATATTGATCCAAAATGAGATTGATTTCGTTAGCTTTAAAATGATAACTGACCACACGAGGAGGGAATGCAATGAAAAAAGGTACATACAATCGATTTTGGAGATGGCATTTCTTCGGCGCCTTGTTCATGGCCCCACTGCTGATCACGCTCACATTGAGCGGAATTGGGTTTTTATTTTACAACAACGTTGAAAACATCGCGTACAAAGATCTTTTCTTCGGCAACAGCGAAGAGACCTACCAATTGACCATTGACGAAGGAATTTCACTAGTCAAGCATGAGAATGAAGGATTTGAAGTTTCTAAGATTATGATTATGAATGAGCCCTACAATACGAGGCTTACTCTAAAGTCCGATTCGGGTGAAGAGAAATATGTATTTCTCGATGAACACAACGAAATTGTTGGTTCTCAAAATCCAAAATATACGTACGCCAATATTATGAGAAACATTCATAGTTCGCTCTTTGTCGGTGGAACTGTCGTGAATTACTTAGTTGAATTAGCTGCATGCTGGGCAATCTTTTTATTATTTTCCGGTCTTTATATGACATTCAAAAGTCGTGCGCTAAAGAAACCGAAGAAATCGACACGTCGCCTTAAGTTTAAACGGATGCATGCGTATATCGGAACGATCATTACGATTCCAATGATTATTCTCATTTTCACGGGGCTTCCTTGGTCCGCGTTCATGGGGAACTTCATCTATACTGCGTCACAAGATCATCCGTCAATCGGGACGCCGCTGCTTCAACAGCAGCCGCCGACTTCTGATATGAGTGAGATCCCTTGGGCAACTCGTAAAGAAGAAGCACCTGAGTCTGAAAAGCCAGACCCGCATGCGAATCACGGTGGGAATGGTAAAATGCCTGGAATGGATATGGGGAATAACGGAATTCTTGTTGAGAAGTTGATGTGGAAAGTGCGGGATGAAAAGATTTCAAAGCCGTATTCAATCGTCTACCCATTTTCTGAAGACGGTGTGTTCACTGTATCGAAAGGCAGTAACACTGGTGTGACTGGATTAGATGTAAGTCCTGCTGCAGAAATGACTTCTTATTTCGATCAATACAGCGGCGATCTGATCTCTAAGGTGGGGTATGACGAGTATGGAATTTTGGCGAAGTGGTTCACGTGGGGAATTCCACTGCACGAGGGTCATTTGTTTGGCTGGCCGAACAAAATTATTAACTTAGTCATCTGCCTCGCGTTCTTGTTCCTGATTTTTTATGGATTCAAAATGTGGTTGTCAAGAAAACGAAAAGGTGATCTTTCAGCACCACCTAAAACAACAAGCAGCATTTCTATTGGTTTTGTTGTATTAATGGTAATTTTAGGCGTCATCATGCCACTTTTCGGAATTTCGTTGTTGTTTGTACTGGCGATAGAAGGTGTCTTGTATTTGGTCAATAAAGGTAAAAACTCTTCAAGCATAAATTAATCACGGGTACTATTGCTACACGAAAAGAGGAAGCCTCTCCACACGGAGTCGGCTCCCTCTTTTTTCATTCGTCATTCAGATACTTTAACGACCTGTTTCCCAAAACTTTTACTCTCGAATAGGTCGATGAAGGCTTGAGGGCTGTTTTCCAGTCCTTCGACGATGTTTTCTTTGTATTTTAACTTTCCTTCTTGAATCCATTTTGCCATTTGTTCGATGGCTTCATCGTTTTTGTCTTCGTAATCATAGACGACGAATCCTTTGATCATGGCACTTTTCGTGACAAGCTGGTTCAAGAAGCGGGGTCCTTGGTCTGGATTTTCTTCATTGTATTGAGAAGTTTGACCACTAACAACGACGCGTGCGTGATAATTGATTAACTGCAGTGCAGCGTCAGTAATTTCACCGCCCACATTGTCAAAGTAAATGTCGATTCCATCTGGACACACTTTCTCAAGTGCAGCTTTCATGTCTTTTGTCGTTTTGTAATTAATGGCTTCGTCGAATCCAAGTTCTTCTGTCAAATACCGGTTCTTTTCATCCGAACCCGCGATTCCAACTACACGGCAGCCTTTGATTTTAGCAATTTGGCCAGCATTCATACCCACCGCACCAGAAGCTCCGGAAACGACTACTGTTTCTCCTTTTTCAGGCGGTGCAATTTCTGTAAGTCCGAAATAAGCGACTAATCCAGGGACACCAAGAACGCCAAGGTAAGCAGACGCTGGTGCGATGTCGATATCAATCTTCTTCGTAGCTTCTCCATTCGAAACGGAGTAGTCTTGCCACCCCAATCGTTCGAAAACCGCATCCCCTTTTTCAAAGTTCTTGTTTTTGGATTCAATCACTTTACCGACAGATCGTCCGGTCAGCACTTCATGCAGTCCGAATGGAGACGTATAAGATTCTTTGTCTTTCATCATATTACGCATTCCCGGATCTACAGATAAAAAAAGTGTTTGAATTAGGATTTCGCCATCTTTCAATTCAGGCACATCCGCTCCGACTAATTCAAAATCACTCGTTTGAGGCTTCCCTTCAGGACGATTCGCTAATTGGATTTGTCTATTTTTCAATGATGTCATTTATAAGGATCTCCTTTGTGATACTTAAGTATAGTGAATGCACCTATATAGGTATACCCTTCGCGTCTCTAAATAAATCACACCAAAATAAAACACCTGTGAGTACGCGATCTCACGGGTGCCTTTTCAACTATATTTGCTACTCATACTTCGAACAAGTTATCTACACGCATCCACAAATGCCGCGAACAAGTTTTTAGACGGTGGATCTCCAGCGCACGCCGTGTCTTCCGGATGCCATTGAACGCCTAGTGCAAACGTGTGAACTTCACTCATAATTGCCTCAATAACGCCATCACTCGATGTGCCGCATACTGCAACATGATCTCCTATGGCTTTAACAGCTTGGTGATGAAAGGAATTCACTAAAATGTCAGATGAACCTAGGATAGCAGCAAGCTTTGAACCCTTTCCTAACTGAACACGATGGGATAAGTGATCTCTTCTCGCTACTTGTGCATGCTGCAAAACGTTTCTATCAAACTGAGCATAGATATCTTGATACATCGTCCCGCCTTGGGCAACATTCAACACTTGATGACCACGGCAAATCCCAAAAACCGGTTTGTCAGCTTTAAGGAACGCGCGGACTAATTCTAATTCGTTTACATCACGTCCTGGAAAGATTTCTCCAAGCTCATTGATTGGTTCTTCTCCATAGAATAACGGATTAATGTCAAAACCACCAGATAGCAATAGGCCGTCCAAACGTTCCACCAGCACATCCACATCGTTTTTAAAACCCAAAGCGAGCAACAGCGGAACACCTCCCGCTTCAGTAACCGATTGTACATAGGAATGATTGAGCATATATTGATAGTCGAAATCATGATGGCAGGTAATTCCTATTAATGGACTCATCCGCGCTCTCTCCTTCACCTTATGTTAGATTACTGGACTGAATTGGCGAGCATAATTGCTCCTCGAATGAGCCGATAGCAATGCAGCCAGTTTTCATTGGTAAAGCGGACTGTTACAGGATTACTTCTTTCATATAGCGGGACGATTTCCACAGCATCTGCAAAGCCCGTGTTCAAAAACTCGATTTCAACTGTATATGGACCATTCATATTGAAAGGTGTTTGACTGCCGATATCTTTCAATGACTCGGTCGTCTTTTGCTGAATCAGCGCGCATGATTCATTTGGACTTAAGTTCAATGCGGCTGTTCGGGATATCGACTCTTTTACTATCGCAGTCTTTATATCGGGCACTAACGCTCCCGCTTCCTCCGCCAGTAAATTGCAGCCTGATACAAACACGGTCGGCACATTAAAATGCCCAGCAACAAATGCATTCAGCCCAAATTCTCCCAATTCGATTCTATTAACCCGGACTGTCTGAATCACTCTACCGCTAAATGTATGATTGAGAATGCCGTTTGAACCCGCCCGTGTATGGTAACCTACGAACAGTGCTGCATCATAGTCTTCCGTTAACCCTTCTACCATCGCGAGCTTTTTCGGAGAACCCATCAACAATTTCGCTTTACTATGTAACTGATCCGGATAGATATTGCGCATAGTTCCGTGAGAATCATTGACCACAATTTCATCCGCACCCGCTTCAATCGCACCTCTTATACATGCGTTCACTTCTTCGGTCATCAGCTTACGAGCATAATCGTGCTCTTTCCCGTCGCGTATAGTATGCTCGGCATGGACGACACCCGCTACTCCTTCAATATCTGCTGAAATGTAAACCTTCATAATCCACCTCTTATTCTGTTACGACCTGAAAATGATCTAAGAACGCTTCCCCTTTTTCCGAAATTTTTGTTCCGCCTCTGCCAATACGCGCATGAATCAGCTGTTCTTCCTGCATAATTTCTAAGCGTAAACGCAATTGCTGGTCAGATAAGATAATCCCTTTATCGGCCAACTGTTCTTTGACTTTCGCTCTTCCCAGCATTTTGAATGATTCTTTTCCTTCTTTAAATATAGATAAGATCACCAGACTTTCATCTAGAAATCCGTGAGTGTCAATTTTGTGCTTCATGTCGGCAATTTCTTTTGTACTTAGTTTTTGGATAGATTCTTTTCTATGCACGCCAGCTGCCTTGTTCACTTGTGAAGTGTTCACTTCATCTTCTACAGGAATTGTTGCTTGATTCACAGCTACTGTGACTTGTGATTTAAAAAAGCGATTCATTAGCGTTGTTTCAGATATCGATGTCTCTAACTCAGACTCAATTTGTTTTATTGTTGAAAAGTCCAACGTCCGCGGACCGATGTCGATCACATTTTTGTAGGCAGCTGGCACCAATTCCATCTCACCTGGAGTAATAATCCAGTCCATATTTTCTGGTACTGGATGTAAAGGATCGTAAGTCTGATACTCGTGTTCATAATAAATACTGGATAATGATTCAGCTGTTTCGTCTGCATGTTCCATTGTGTCATTGATAATCAGGATACGTTGTCCGCCAGGCAGTGCAGATAGTTTTTTAGTTGCAGCAATATTTATTTCACGTTTTGCAATAATGATTGGACAAGAGCTTGGAATGAAAGAAGCAGTGATTCCTCTAAGGATTTCCTTAGAAAGCAGCACAAAGTCTCCTTCTCCAACCGTTTCTACGGTCAATTGCTGCAGTGTAATCGGACACACCTCTGTCTTGTCACCAAAAATATCAAATAGTTGATAGGCGACGATGTCTAAATATTCTTTTTGAATCGAGATGATATGAAGTTTTTTCATGTTAAATAGTCTCTAGCTCCTCAGCATAATGACATGCTACATAATGACCAGGTTCGAGTTCACGAAACTCTGGGACTTGAATTTTACACGTTTCTTGCGCAAATGGACAGCGCGTATGGAACGTACAGCCAGACGGAGGATTCGCAGGACTTGGGATATCACCTTTTAAAATGATCCGCTCCCGTTTGACCGTTGGATCTGGAATTGGAACTGCGCTTAACAACGCTTTTGTATACGGATGCAACGGTTTACCAAATAATTCATCGCGTGTCGCCAGCTCGACCAAGCGTCCTAAATACATAACCCCTACCCGATCCGAAATATGTTCCACGACACTTAAATCGTGCGCAATGAAGACATAGGTCAATCCGAATTCTTCCTGCAAGTCCTTCATCAAATTTAACACTTGTGATTGAATCGAAACATCCAATGCGGACACTGGCTCATCTGCAATAATCAGCTTGGGATTCACCGCTAGTGCTCGAGCGATTCCGATACGCTGGCGCTGTCCTCCACTAAATTCATGAGGGTATCGATCTGCGTGGTATTTATTCAGACCCACCACTTCCAGAAGCTCCGTGACACGCTGATTACGATTTCCTTTGTTAAAATCGTGAACAATGAGAGGTTCTTCAAGGATTTCTTTAATAGTCAATCTCGGATTCAGTGATGCGTAAGGATCTTGAAAGACCATTTGAAATTCTTTTCGAAGCGGTCGAATTTGGTCGTCCGTCATATTGGTAATGTCTTTCCCTTCAAAAATCACTTTTCCTTCAGTAATATCAAGCAACTTCATGATCATTCTGCCAGTTGTGGACTTACCGCATCCACTTTCGCCTACAATACTCAATGTTTCACCTTTGTTCACGGTAAATGAAACACCGTCTACCGCTTTAACCACTTCCTTCTTTCTACTGAACAGTTTTGAAGGGATTGGAAAATGTTTTTTAACGTTCTGAACTTCCAACAAGGTTTGACTCATCCGTTGGCACCTCCTTATGCAGCCAGCAGCGTACAGAATGATTATCCGTTAACTTATCAAACGATGGTTCCTGTTCCCAGCAAACGTCCATCGCATGTGGACATCTCGGTGCAAATTTACATCCCATTGGCATATGTGCAGGAATCGGGACGTTACCCGGAATGGAAGAAAGCCGATCGACACGGTCTCCGATTTTAGGGATAGATTCCAGTAATCCTTGAGTATACGGGTGTTTTGGATTTGTAAAGATTGAGATAACATCGCTTTCTTCGACCGCTCTTCCGCCATACATGACGACGACCCGGTCACACATTTCAGCCACAACGCCGAGATCATGAGTAATGAGCAAGATTGCAGTATCTGTTGTCGTTGTTAAACTTTTCATCAGTTCCAGAATTTGCGCTTGAATCGTTACGTCAAGTGCTGTTGTTGGTTCATCGGCGATCAAAACTTTAGGGTTACATGCCATTGCCATAGCAATCATGACACGCTGTCTCATTCCCCCGGAAAGCTGATGGGGAAATTCAAAAACGATTTTTTCCGGACGTGAAATTCCAACTGCCGTCAGCATTTGAATAGAACGCTCCCGTGCCGCTTTTTTCGATACTTTCATATGCAGAATAATCGACTCTTCCAGCTGCCGGCCAATTTTATAAACCGGGTTTAGCGAAGTCATCGGCTCTTGAAAGATCATTGCGATTTCATTGCCGCGAATCTTCCTCATTTCCCGTTCACTAACTTTAGTTAAATCTCTGCCTTCGTATAGAATTTCACCGCCTGCAATTTTTCCTGGAGTATCTTTTAACAGTCTCATAACAGAAAGGGACGTCACACTTTTCCCGCTTCCTGACTCTCCTACAATTCCTAAAGTTTCTCCTTTACCAACTTCAAACGAGACACCGTCTACTGCTTTGACAACACCTGAATCACGCGTGAAGTGTGTCTGTAAATTTTTCACTTGAAGAACCTTCTCTTCCATTCTTGTTCCTCCTTTCATACGACTATTATTCTTTTATCTTCGGATCCAATGCATCCCGCAGTCCGTCACCAAGCAAGTTAAACGCGAGTACCGTAATAAAAATTGCGATTCCTGGAAAAATCGTTACGTGTGGAGCAATGTTTAAATAGTCACGTCCGCCACTCAACATCGCGCCCCATTCTGGAGACGGTGGCTGAGCACCCAAACCAAGGAAGCTCAAACTCGCAGCGGTTAAAATTGCAGAACCGATCCGCATCGTGAAATAGACAATGATACTTGAAACAGTACCAGGGAAAATATGTTTCCAAATAATCCGTTTCTTCCTTGTTCCAATTGATTTCGTTGCTTCAATATAAAGTGTAGATTTCACTGCGAGTGTCGAACTTCGAACAATCCGAGCAAACATCGGAACACTGAATATCGCCACTGCAATAATTACGTTTCCTAAACCGGGTCCAAGAATCGCGATAATTCCAATCGCCAGCAAGATTCCAGGGAATGCAAGCAGTACATCACAAATCCGCATAATGATCGAGTCAATGCGTTTGCCATAATAGCCTGCAACAATTCCGAGGAAAGTACCGCCAATTGCCCCAAGCAAAACAGATGTTAATCCTACGTAAAGAGAAATCTGCGTACCCGCAAGTACTCGGCTAAAGATATCCCGGCCATAAGCATCGGTTCCGGCCCAATGTTGTGCAGACGGGCCTGACAATACGTTTTCATAATCCGGCTCCGTAATATCGTATGGAGTGATGAAGGGTCCTATAAATGCGAGCAGAATCAAAGCAACGACGAAGAAAAATGCGACAAACGCCAGTTTTTGTTTCTTAAACTTCCTCCAAAACTCGGAAAACGGTGTCTTAGATGGAATGTTTTCTAAAGTTTGTTGATAATAAGCTTCCTTATTTGATAACTTGAGTTCAACCACAAAGCACCCTCCTATTCATAACGAATTTGCGGATTCAAGATTCCGTAGAGTAAGTCTACGACTAAGTTAATGATGATGAATTCCAAAGCAAAGATCAGCATCTCGGCTTGAATAACTGGATAATCGCGATAAGCAACGGAATCGATTAACAGCTTACCTAGTCCAGGCCAGCTAAATACAGATTCGATAACTACGGATCCGCCTAGCAAGAATCCAAACTGGAGACCCGTCATGGTAACAACAGGAATCATCGCGTTTCGCAATCCATGTCCCCAAGTAATTCTTCTTTCGTTCAAACCTTTAGAACGACCTGTTCGAATATAATCTTCTTTTAAAACGTCCATGAGTGAAGATCGAGTGAAACGAGCTACGACAGCTGCTACACCAGTCCCCAATGTGAATGCAGGTAAGATATAACTTTTCCACGAGTCCATCCCTCCGCTTGGCAGCCATCCGAGCGTGACTGCAAACAGTTGAATGAGCATGAGTCCTAACCAAAATGACGGCAATGACAATCCGGATACCGCTCCAAACATTCCCAAATAATCTTGCCATTTATTCCGTTTCGTTGCAGATACTACCCCGATAATCAGTCCCGCAACTACTGCCCAGGACATACTCCACACGGTCAGCCAAAACGTCGGCATGAAGCGCTCACCAATTTCATAGCTCACTTCCCGACCTGTCTTTAACGATTTACCCAAATCCCCTGTAACTAAGTTTTTCATATACGTGACATATTGCTCTACAATCGGTTTATCGAGCCCTAACTCTTTTCTAACCAGTTCAACGTCTTCAATCGTGGCGTCTTCCCCTGCAACAAGTCTCGCTGGATCTCCAGGTATCATATGTACAAAAAGGAAAATGAAAATGGAAACCAATATAAGGATCGGTATGATTTGCAGCAATCGTTTTCCGAGAAATCT
Source organism: Sporosarcina aquimarina (assembly GCF_033253705.1). Lineage (GTDB taxonomy): Bacteria > Bacillota > Bacilli > Bacillales_A > Planococcaceae > Sporosarcina > Sporosarcina aquimarina. The sequence goes on along the minus strand of NZ_JAUBDH010000007.1, from coordinate 91,461 downwards.
TAACATTCATAAGCCCCCTTTAGATAAAGAAGGAGCGCTTTAAAATTCAGCGCTCCTGTTCCAATTCTTTTACTCAATTTCAGCTTCAGAAACACTTAACGAACCGTCAGGCAATAGGTAGACGCCTTTTAGGTAGTTTTTCTTTCCAGCCAATGTGTTGTCAGCCGATAAGAATACCCATGGTGCATCATCCCAAAGTAATTTTTGAACGTCTGCATATGCTTCTGCACGCTTATCTTCATCAGCAGTTTCCAGCCCTGCGCTGATTAGCTTGTTTGCTTCATCGTTATCGTAATAAGATACGTTATACGATTTAGGCGGGAACGCGTCTGCTCCGCCAAGTAATGGGCGAATTCCCCAGTCAGCGTCTCCAGTAGATGGTGACCATCCGCCGTAGTACAACTCAAGCTCTGCATCGTCCGCGTTTTGCACGGACCAGATTTTGTCTGACAATGTTCCAGCTTCCATAGGTACCACTTCTACTTCAATACCTACTGCTGCTAACTGCTGTTGCAGGAACTCCATAGCTTTTACTGTACTAGAACTATTTCCGCCCCATAGCTTTGCTTTCATGCCTTCTTTAACGCCGGCATCTTTCAACAGACCTTTTGCTTTTTCAAGATCGAATTCATAGAGCTCTTGCTGTGAGTAGAACTGCACGTCTGGTGCAATAACGGAATCCAGCTTTTCGCCTTCGCCGTTCATAACCACTTTGATGAATGCGTCTTTGTTGATCGCATAGTTTAATGCCTGACGTACTTTAACATCGTTGTATGGCTCTTTTAATGTATTCATCGCCATATAGCGAACAACAATAGATTTTTCACTTTCCACTTCAATCCCGTTCTTTCCATTTACACCTTCCACTTGCTCAGTTGGAACTGGGTAGATGAAGTCTGCTTCACCCGTTTGAAGCATCGCAATTCGTGAACCGTTTTCTGAAACAGGCTTAAACGTAATTGCATCCACTTTTGGATATCCTTTTTTCCAGTAGTCTTCGTTCTTCTCAATTTTCAACCCTTCACTTGGCTTCCACTCAACAAACTTGAATGGACCCGTTCCAACTGGATGTTTCGCAACATCGTCACCAGATTCTTCAAGGGATTTCGGGCTGTGAAGCAATGCCGCAGGATGTGCGAATGTATTGATCATTGCCCCAAATGGTTCAGACAATGTGAATTTCACTTCATAATCACTAACAACTTCAGTTTTTTCGATCAAGGCGAATAGGCTGTGACGCTTCAATCCACTTTCCGGATCAGCAAGACGGTCAAAGTTCGCTTTAACTGCCTCTGCGTTGAAGTCCGTACCATCATGGAATTTCACATCTTCACGAAGTTTAAATGTGAATTCTGTCGCTTCATCATTTGCCTCATATTCTTCAGCAAGTAATGGGATAACGTTCATGTCCTTATCGAATCCAACAAGTCCCTCCATCATAGTTCGTTGAGCAGAACCAGACAAAGTATCGTTCGTGTCATGCGGATCCATCGTTGTGAAGTTGTCTGCAACCGCGATGACTAGATCGTTCCCTTCCTTTGTTGCTTTCTTTCCATCGCTTTCTTTTTCTCCAGCTCCTTCTTTCGTGCCAGAATCGCTGCATCCCGCTAATACAAGCAGCAACACTAGTACAAAAGCGGACAACCAACCATACGTCTTTTTCATCTTCTTCTCCCCTTTTTGTTTGACTCGTTTATGATAAAATGCACGAAGCATTTTTCAACGTAAACATCGGTTGCAAGTACCCAATTTTCTCGTCACGCGCATTTTTCAAAGCAGGTTCATGGTAAGAAGATAACTGTTCCAACTGGTCATCTGTCAGCAAATCCAATTGCTTAAGAACTTCAACTGCGGCCGGATAAACTGCTCTGCCATTCCCGTCTTCAATCTTAATTGCAATGCCGTATCCTGATTCAAGATCACCTATACAATAAACACCTTCTGCACCGGCTTTCCCGAACATTCTTCCATCCATGACTTTCATGAAGTCCGTACAAAAACGTTCTGTTCCCCCAACCATTTCTGGAGCTTTCATCATTGAAGAAGTCACGCGTTCAATCGCTTGTTTCCGCTTTTCAGGGAAGTGCTCGGGTCTTGCCATTTTCGCAAAGCTGAGTGCTAAACGATCTAGGGGAATACCGTGAACAGGAACACCACATCCGTCAATTCCAATTTCAATTTCATCTACCGGAACTTCGGATAAGTCACTGATTACTTCCAGAATACGTTGCTGAACGGGATGATCGAGTTGGTAATAGTCCTCAGTCGATTCGTTCATATGTTTAGCAGTTGTCAACATCCCGCTATGCTTTCCAGAGCAATTGTTATACACCGGTGTAATGGGTGTATTTGTTTTAATAACGTTAATATAAGTTTCAGACCATCTTGGCGGATGCGTTCCACATTTTAGGTCATCCACTTCAAGTTCCAAACGTGTCAAAATATCTTTTACTCGAAGTGTATGCTGGTCCTCTCCATTGTGAGAAGCACAAGCTAGTGAAATATCTGCAGCTTGCATATTGTAATGATCAGCCGCACCCGTTTCAATAATTGGTATTGCTTGAAGCGGTTTCATGGAGGATCTAGCAAACGTATGACGATATGGATCTCCAGAACTGTAAACCAACTTCCCATTCGAATCGACTACCGCAATGTGTCCGGTATGTCCGCTTTCTATGTATCCACCTCGTACGGCATTCACTAATCGTTCAGCTGTCACACGACCACTCTCCCACTATTCTATATTTTCTAATACTTTACATCATGTTACATCTTGTTACAACAATATATTTCAAATAAACCTTAAAATAGTTCAATATTTAGTTTTATTAGGTTCTTTTAGGTTAAATAAATTACAAATTAGAATAAACGTGGTTATACACCAAAAAAGCCGACAGCAGGTAATTAAACCTGCCATCGGCTTTATAAACATTTACAGTCAATCCAGTTTCACTTTCAACACATTTCCTGTATTCGCGTCAATCTTCACTTCATACTTATGACCGTCACTTGTACGGATATCAATTTCATAGATCAGCATGCCATTATCATATTCCAGCTCCGCCTTCACCACTTGACCAGGGACTTGCTGCAGTGCAATCTGCATCGCCTGATCCATCGAGACTTTGCGGTACTGCGGGTTTTGCCAATGATTCGCCCAATACGGATTCGGTTCAGCCCAACTCTTATTCGTCAATCCATCTCCTCCAATTCCCGTTCTCTATGACAGTGTATGCCTAGATTGGGGATGTGTGCGTATCAAGTAAGTTTGCTTTAGATAATCCATTCTTCCATAAAGAGTTAGCAATATGCTTTTGCTCAATTCTTATAGAACTATATCAATGTAGGTATTAAGAGTAGATAACTTAATAGAGTATTATTAAATTATCCCTAATATTCGACATTTATTTCAAATTCATTCTAAAACTATTATCCTAGGTTTTAAAAATGTGGTAAAGTAATAGGGACAAATTATTGTACAGTTCTTCATTAATTTGTAAAATATTATTCACTTTACATAGAGGTTAGGAGGAGAAGAGCAATGTCAAATCCAACGTATATTATAGAGTCTAACAGAATGTGTGAACAAGCGGGGATGAACCCACATGAAATCTCCTCTCCGAAACACTATTTAAATGAGACAGAATTTGAGATTAAAAGAAAATCATATAATGAAATATTGTCAGTTGTCAGCTTTTTTTCGAACAAGTTACTGAACTCGTTAAAAGGAACACCGATTCTTGTCGTAGTTTCAGATGCAGAAGGCTATCTTCTTTCTATTGAAGGAGATGAAACGATCAAATCTACAAGTGATCAGTTCGGTATCAAACTGGGAGCCCAATTCACGCTGAAAGATACGGGTACGAATGTTGTGAGTCTGTCTTTGCAACAAATGCATCCCATCAGCATTATTGGGGAACAGCATTATCACTCATCACTTCATGAAATCGCCTGTTATGGCACCGCTTTTCATAATAAAGAAGAAAACGATCTACTCGGCAGTATTTCGATTATGATGCCCATATGGTTCCAAAACCCGCTGTACTTGTCGATGCTTGTTCAAGTCGTCGATTCCATCGAGCGGGAGTTGCTGTTGCGAAAACAAAATCGCAAGCTCAACATTATGAACCAAATCATGTTAAAACGAACACGGAACGGCATCGTGATTACCGATGAGCATGGGATTACTACAGAGTTCAATGAATTTGCTGAACGTATTTCAAACAATAGCAGGGAGTCTGTCATTGGCAGAAATATTTGCGAATCTCCTTTAACAGGTGATTATTTTAAACAAGTCTTGCGAGAAGGTAAGACTTTCAACAACGAAGAGCTTAAATTTAAAGACGCTGAGGGGAACCAACTCGTCTGTCTGTTCGATGCGCAGCCTATTTTTGAAAATGGAAAAATGGTTGGTGCGTTTGGTCAGTTCAGAGATATCACAAACCGGTACCAAATGCAGGAAGAATACAACTACCTCGCCTATCACGATGACTTAACGAATCTGCCGAATAGAAGATACATTAACAAGGAAATCGAAACGGTCATTCACCAAATCGATGAAGGACAAAAGCGTAAAATGGCGCTGTTATTTTTAGACTTGGACCGCTTCAAAATCATAAACGATAACTTTGGTCATTCCTATGGTGATGAGCTGCTTCATAAAGTGAGCGATCGTCTTGCAAGTTGTCTAGGTGAAAATGATACGCTCGCCCGTATGGGAGGAGATGAATTCATCTTCCTGCTTACCGATTTCGATTCTCCGGAATACGCTATCAAAAAAGCTGAAGAAATCCTCGAGTTGTTCCATCATCCGTTTGTTGTGAACAACAAAGAGCTGCATACTACTGCAAGTATCGGGGTTGCGGTTTATCCGGATTCGCCCCTTTCAATGGAAAAACTGCTTGTCTATGCGGATAACGCGATGTACCAAGCAAAGGTACAGGGGAAAAATCGTTTTGTCGTCCATACGAGTGAACTGTCAGATGAAATGATTGCCGAATCGGTGTTGGAAATGGAATTGCGGCATGCGATTGAGCACAACGAATTCGTCCTACATTATCAACCTCAAATTCATAATGTTTCTGGTAAATTGATTGGTTTTGAGGCGTTAATTCGCTGGCAGCATCCTCGATTGGGCTTGCTTGCTCCAGGACATTTCATTAAACTAGCAGAAGAGAATGGATTGATCACCCAGATTGGGGAATGGGTGGTCAATGAAGCTTGTTTACAAAACAAAAAGTGGCAAGACGCAGGAATGACGCCAGTCAAAATGTCAGTGAACTTGTCGACACAACAATTTTTAACACGTAATCTGATCTCGTTTGTCGAAGAGGTTTTGGAACGTACTGGACTTGACCCTAAATACTTAGTTGTTGAAATCACAGAAAATATGGCGATGGAATACAACTATTCGATTCTCGTATTGAAACAGCTGAAAGAGCTTGGTGTCGGCATAAGTATTGATGATTTTGGCACAGGATACAGTTCGTTAAATTACTTAAAGAATTTCCCGATTGACTACATTAAAATCGATAAGTCATTCGTCAGTGAATTAATGAAGAGTGAAAATGATGCAATTATTGTGGTTGCAATCATTACACTTGCACACAATCTAGATTTGGATGTCATTGCTGAAGGCGTAGAAACAGAAGAGCAACTAGACTTCTTGAAAAGTCATAACTGCGATATTACACAAGGATTTTTGTTCAGTAAGCCGTTACCAGCTGCTGAAATAGAGAATGTCTACTTGTAACATCATTTGGGGTAGGGAGAGAGTTTGCGTATGAAGAAAGTTGCATCGGTGTTAGTCGAGAATTTTAAACAGTGGGGAGTCCATCATGTTTTTGGGATTCCGGGAAAAGCGATTTCTCCTATTTTGTTTGAATTATTGAGCTATGAAATGGAATTTGTTTTAAGTAAACACGAAGGCGCAGCGGGTTATGAAGCAGCAGGTTATTCTTTAATGAATGACACAATCGGTGTGGCAGTTGGGACATCCGGTCCTGGGGGGACGAATTTACTGTCAGCAGCTGGACAAGCAACCGCTTCTCACATTCCCCTGCTACTCATTACCGGGCATCCTTCGATGAAAGATACTGGAAAAGCAATGGGACAAGACTCCAGTATTTTCGGAACAGATTTGACGGATATGTTTCAAACAGTAACAAAGTTCAGTGCGCGTGTTGAACGAGGGGATATGCTTCAGCCTTATTTACAGCACGCATTGGAAAAAGCAGTGACTGGCGTTAAAGGGCCCGTGCATTTGTCAATACCATTCGATATATTACTATCGGAAATCGAACCGTTTCTGCTGGAGTTCCCAACGTCTCATGAATTGATTTCACCGATTGCATGCGAAGTTGCACAACAGCTCGATGATGCCAAACGTCCTCTCCTGTTTGTTGGAAAAGGCGTTCATTCCAGTAAATCGTATGCGGAAGTCCAGCATCTCGCAGAACATTGGAATATTCCAGTCGTTACAACTCCGGGCGGCAAAGGAGCTTTCCCATCCAATCACAGCCTGTCGTTAGGTGCGTTCGGGTTGGGTGGAACACCCGAGGCTTCACAGTATTTAAGCGACGGAGTGGATTTACTAATTGTTATCGGATCACAACTCAGCGACATGTCGATTGCTGGTCTATCTGAAGCCATGTATCCGAAACAAGTCCTTCACTTTGACTACAATCCTACGTTCATCGGCAAGTCACTTCCCGTTTCAACGACGCCGATCCTCGGAGACATTAAGTCCAACTTAACTGCAATTTTAAAAGACGTTCCCAAAACCGACAGCGGCAGCTTTAAGTTAGAAGTTACTAAGAACGTGTTAGAGGAAAATACACCAGGCAAACGGATGTCTGCAATCCAAGTGTTGAAAGCGATGCGCAATGCGTTGACTGAAGACGCGATTGTTTTCGGAGATGACGGCAGTCATTCGTTCTATGGTATTCAACACTTTGATATTTATCAGCCGGGGACATTCTTCTTTGACGATATCTTCGGCGCAATGGGCAATGGTATCGGGTATGCTGTCGGCGCTAAACTTGCAGCACCTGAAAAACTGATTGTCTGTTTAGTCGGGGACGGCTGCATGTTCATGCATGGAACAGAGCTGTCTACTGCTTACAATTACGACTCCGCTGTACTCTTCATCGTCGTCAACAACGGACGATTGGACATGGTGGAAAAAGGCATGCGCAAGATGATTGGAACTTCAATTGGCGGTATTTACGAAACACCGCTCGATGCGGCTGCATTTGCTCGATCGATGGGACTTGAAGCGAATACGTGTACAACTCCCGTTGAAATTGCAGAGTCCATTCAACAAGCGTTAGTACGCATTCAAGAAACGAACAAACCATATGTCATCGAAGCATTAGTCGATGAACACGAAATACCACCTACAATGGGGAGGCAATAACATGGACATTACCGAACGCAGCACGCAGCGTTTTGAAAACGGCACAGACGTCATGAACGAACTTTTCCCTGAAGAAGTTCAAGTCGGCATGCGCTATATTAAAGAAATTTCCCCAGACCTTTGGAACATGATTGTTTCTTTCGGCTTCGGAGAACTGTATGCAAAAAATACATTAACAATGGCTCAACGGGAGTACGTAACATTGACTGCACTTATTACTCAAGGCGCGTTCGACCAGCTCCGTCCACATCTCTATGCATCACTCAGAGTCGGGCTGACGCAGCAAGAGATTACAGAAATCATCATTCAATGTACAGGTTACGCTGGATTCCCAAAAGCTGTTCATGCGATGGGAATCGCCGGAGAAGTTTTCAAAAATTACGAAGCCGAAAACGCTGAGTCAAAATAACAAAAAAACGACACGTCACTAGAAGTTTCTTTCTTTTCGGACGTGTCGTTTTTATATGATTTTTATTTCTCTTAAACAGTCATCTGTTTTTCGATAAACGCTTTTAATACATGCACAGCAAGCACACAGTCATTTAAGTCCGTCCACTCTTCCGGATTGTGACTGATCCCTTTTTTACTTTGCACAAACAGCATTGCAGCAGGAACTTCACGGCCAAGCACCATAGAGTCATGCCCCGCTCCGCTCATTAATTCCATCGGTTCCATGCCAAATTGCTCGATGGACTCTTTCATATCAGAAAGCAACTTCTCTGGAATGAGCAACGGGTCAACCGTCAATGTTTGCTGACATTCAACTTCCACATTATGAACACTCGCGGATACTTGTGCAGCCCCAATAATCGATTCCACTAAAGCATCCCGTTTATCCTTATGAATATCCCGGATATCTACTGTCAACTCAACCTTTTGAGGAATTACATTGATGCCGTTCGGATAGACATTCAACTTCCCGATGGTCGCAACTGCTGTGTCACTAAACTTTCTAGGTAACGATGCAATCGCGTGGATGAAATGACTCGCTGCAACTAAAGAATCTCTTCGATCATCCATCGGCGTATTACCTGCATGTCCTGCTTCACCTTCAAACGTCACATTCATCCAGACGGGGCCGGCGATTCCTTTTACCGCGCCAACAGATAATCCATTTTTCTCTAGCAACTTCCCTTGTTCAATATGTAACTCAACAAATAATTCAATTTCACTCATGTCCCGTTTCGCTTCCCATACCGCTTCGAGAGAACTGCCATACTCGTCCATCACAGTTTCAAACGATTTCCCATCGAAATCTTTCAGCTCGCTTGGATTCTTTTCTTCCAAATGACCTGCCATAGCATGACTTCCTGTCAATCCAGCACCAAATCGGGAGCCTTCTTCATCCGAGAAAATAATCACCTCATATGGCTTTTCGGGTTGAATCCCAGTCTCTTTCCATGCTTCAGCCACCTCCAAAGCAGCAATCACCCCAAGAGGTCCATCGAAATTGCCTCCGTTCGGAACGCTGTCCACGTGTGAACCAGAACAAATCGCTTTCCCTTCTGTAACACCAGCCATTCTGCCGATCACATTGCCTGCCCCGTCGACAGTGACAGCTAATCCGGCTTCTTCCATCCAAGACATGACCAACTGCTTCGCTTGCTTTTCTTCAAATGAAAATCCTGGCCGATTCACGCCACCTTCAGTCGTCTTTCCAATTTCCGATAGCTCACTCAATCGTTCCGCCATTCTCATTCCGCTGACCCCGCTGCGTGATAAAGATTCATCATACCCCGTTGTTAGTTTTGCAAATACGTTCATCGATGAAGACATCGGCGACACTCCTCTTTTTGAAAAACATTAATAGACTGACTATATCATGAATTCAACTCATATTTTCCTTAAAAGTCTTTCTTATCATTTCTTTTTCGTAACTTCAGATAAAAACCTGCCCGCAAATTCGCGGAAGCAGGTTGTGTACATTTTTATGAGGTTAAATAATTCCTTGGAATCGGAGAATGATTTCAGCAATGACTGCAGACCCGAGAAAAGTGCCGAGCATCACAAGTGTTGCGACGACTATCGTTTTCCATCCGAGCTTTACAAAGTCCGTCCATGAACGGCCGATCGCAATTCCAGCATACGCTAAAATCGGTGTCGCAAGTGCCAGTAGCTGTACTTCTGTTGTCCACTCCACTACCTTCTCTGAACCTGGAAACCATGGCATCGACACGATAACTCCAATAATTGAGATATATGCGATGCTCGGGAAATTCACAGGAATCAGCTCTTTTAAGATGAATCCTGCTAAACAAATCACAATAAGCATAATCATGCCTGGTACCGCTGCTAGCGGCAGGATATCATATCCTGCCCAGTTCCCGACTAAGGAAGTGATGCCAAAAATCCCAAGTAACAATACCCACTCTTGAATATTTTTCAGCATCAGTAGCCCTCCTTATTTCGAGTCATGCGTGCATAGATTTTTTCAGTTAACGGCAGTCCGATGAAGATACTTACCCATAGACCTGTGGAAAGAGACAGCAAGTTACTTGCTCCAGAAAACGCAACGATCTGTGATTCAAGTTCAGGGAAAGCCGCAATGAGCGACCCACTTGCAGCCGCCATCATACTTCCACTTCCGACTCCTGATGCCATCGCAAACGACAGCGGACTTAGCGGTGTAAGCGTCGCAAGTAATCCTGAGATGAGTCCGAGAAACACTGCTCCGAACACTGTACCAAAAATATACATCGCCATAACCCCACGTCCTTCTGGAGAGTTGATGCCGAATTTATCCATGATGAGACCAACGTTCGGTTCACGGCCGATGGAGTGAGTCATTCCGACTGCTTCACGCTTCAGTCCTAACCAAATTGCAACCGGTAACGCAATCAGAATCGTTCCTAAGTTCCCAAGTTCCTGTAAAAGAAGAGCTGGACCTGCAGCGATTACTTCGGGTAAAGACGGTCCAATGATTACTCCAATCTTCGCGAGCAATAAGGCAACGCCAAGAACGATGAGCGGTTCTGCATTTTTCGATTGCTTCTCTTTCACAACTGGTGTGAAAAAGAGCCCCAACCCAATAACGAGTGCATACAGCATCGGCAGTAAAAGAATAACACCAGGTCCTACAGGAATCTTAAACGTTCCAATTAGTTCAGTTACAATGACAATCCCGAGTACAATTGCATGCAGCCGCCAATCTTTCCAAATCCCAGCAAGTGAATTTTCATTTCCATTCATCCGAATCCCCCCTTTATGAAGTCCCTTCGTTGTCCTAACTTAACTATGGAGTTCATGTGCAAGCAATTCCGCCACAGCCGTGGAATCCCGGTGGTATGCGCCTTCTGCACTTGCACGAGTAAACAATTCATACGCTGCATCACTAATCACCGTCGGGATTCCTTCACCGGCAGCTAAGTTCCGATAGAGTGTTAAATCTTTCAACATATTTGAAAGAGAAAACGTGACATCGTCAAATGTTTCATGAATGATATTCGGTCCGAATACCTCCATCACTTTCGTTTGACCCGATCCTTTTTGGAACAGTTTCGCTAACTTTTCTTTCGACATCCCTGCACGCTCTCCAGTTAGCAGCGCTTCTCCTAACAAGGAAATGATTCCGCCAACGACCATGTTGTTACACAACTTGACGATTTGGCCAGATCCGCTTGGTCCCATATATTCAACGTATTCTCCCATCGCTTCGAGTACTGAGGATACATGAGGGAACTTTTCCTCACTTCCGCCTGCCATAATAGTGAGGGATCCTTTACTAGCACCCGCTGGTCCGCCGCTCACAGGACAGTCAAAATACGAAATCCCGACAACATCCGCGGCTTCCGCCAAAGTTCTAGTTCGCGCGACGTCATTCGTACTCATATCGAGCACGGCACCTCCAGCCTTCAAATGGTGTAACGCTCCATCACGCCCTTCCAGTAAAACGTTCTCGACTAAATCAGTCGATGGCAAAGACAAGATAAGCACATCACTAAATTTCGCTAATTCTGGAACTGAACCTGCACCAGCCGCTCCTTCGTTCACAACCCGCTGTACCGCTTCTGGATTCGTATCGTATACCGTCACTTCATATCCTTTACGGACTAAGTTTGTTGCGATTCCGTACCCCATCAGTCCACATCCTACAACGCCAATCGTCTGCATGACTTCCCCTCCAATCATTCAATCTACTTCAAGAATTTTTACGTTTTACGGTCGGATATAAACCGTCTTATAATCCGTCCAGAAGTCCAATGTTGTGGAACCTTGCTCACGCGGACCAATACTGGATGCCTTTTTTCCTCCAAACGGATACTGATTCTCAAAATAATTGGATGGGATATTTACATGTGTCACACCCGATTCAACATTGCGGATGAAATGAAATGCCTTATTCAAATCATTCGTATAGATCGTCGAAGACAATCCGAATTCACTATCATTGGCCACTTCCAGCGCTTCCTCATACGTGTCGACGACAGTCATCGCCATAACCGGACCAAAGATCTCTTCTTTAAATATGGTCATATCTTGTGTCACACCGCTAAATAACGTCGGCGCCACAAAGTACCCTTTTTCTAATCCATCTTCCGTTAACTGCTTCCCGCCACATTCCAGTGTTGCCCCTTCATCAATTGCTGATTTCACGTAATGTAAATACGTATTCAACTGACCTTCATCGACAACAGGTCCGTTGTCTACACCGTCAGCAAAACCGTCCCCAACCTTCAATTTTTGTGCACGCACCACAAGTTTCTTCGTCAATTCATCCGCAATGGAACGGAGAACAATCAAGCGACTCGTACCTGTACACCGCTGTCCATTGTCCAAGAAGCCACTAATGACTAGGTTCTCTACGGTTTCATCGAGATTCGCATCTTCCAGCACAATTGATGGATTCTTTCCGCCCATTTCCGCCTGCATCTTGGCTCCTCGCTCGCTCACCGCTTTGCCTAACGCAAGCCCGACTTGCGTAGACCCAGTAAACGACACTGCTTTAATCTTTTCATGACTGCCAATCGCGTTCCCAATCACACCGCCAGGTCCAGTCACCATATTAATAACACCTGCCGGAACTCCCGCCTGTTCAAACAGCTCCATAATTTTAATGCTGATCAAAGACGTATTACTCGCCGGCTTAAAAATCACCGTATTCCCTGCGATAATTGCAGGAGCAATCTTCCAGATTCCGATACCAAGCGGAAAATTATACGGTGCAATCACACCGACTACGCCAAGCGGTTCACGAATTGTATATGCAAAAATCCCCGAATCGTGCGACGGAACCGTTTCTCCTGTCATCCGGGTTGCTTCTCCACTAAATTGTTTCATCGCTTCAATCGTTTTCCGAACTTCCCCATTCGCTTCACGGAACGACTTCCCGACTTCTTTTGTTATAATCGTCGCCAGCTCTTCTTGCTGCTCACCTAATAGCTGAATTAGGTTAAACAGCACATCACCGCGAGTCGGCGCAGCCGTATTCGCCCAACTCGGAAACGCATCTTCCGCAGCTTGGATCGCTAGCTCTACATCGTCTTCATTCGACTTTTGAAAGTATCCTAATACATCTTGATTCGCTGGGTTCAGGCTCGCATACGTTTCGTTCGTATTCGACGAAATCCATTCCCCATTAATATAATTATGATAAGTTGTACTCACATATACATCCCCTTTCAAACTAAATAACTATCTATTATGATAAATCAAACTATAGAATAGTTATATGTGGGGACAAACAAATATCTTCCCTACTTTTCATGGAGCTCCACATAGATTCGGAACGCAATGACAAAGTCCATCCAATCTTTTTCATTCGAAAAGTCGATTCCTAATAACTCCTCCGTCTTTTTTAAGCGGTAATACAGTGTGTTCGGGTGCACATGTAATTCTTTCGCCGTCTGCTTCTGATTTCGATTCGATCTGATGAACAGCTTCACAGTGTGGATTAAAGCCGTATCCGCCGTTTGCAGCCGATGCAGCTTATCGTGCATATACCGTTCTAGCAGCTCTTGGTCCACTTCACAAAGCAAACGTTCCAATCCAAGCATAGAATACTCGACAACTGGAATCTTATAACGCTTTGCATAGCCAACAGATCGCTTCGCTTCTTTGTATGAGACGGACAATTCCTGAATCGTCGTTTCCCGGCCAATCCCATAAATGTTATCTGTGTCATCTGACCAAATTTGTCGAATGCTTCGAAGCAGCTCTTGTGCGGGTTGTTCCGAACTTGTTGGGAGAATAACAATCAGCTGAAACGCACGTGCAAAGAGTAAAGGGGCTACTTGTTTAACCCGCAATCTCTGTTCCACCGACTTTATTAACCGTTCCTTGTCCACTAAGTGATCGACTTTCCACAAAGGCTTCTGATTCCCTTCAATTATTAAGCACTGCACACGCGTATCGGTCCGCCAATTCACATAGTGGAGAGCCGCATCCAATTCCCTGCCCGATATTCCTTCCAACAACTGATTAAACACTTGTTCTCTGAAATGGATCTCTTTTTCATACAACGCATTTTCTTTTATCAATTCCAGTGCGATCGACAAACTCGCCTGCTCAATTGTAATTTTCTCCATTTCATTAAACTGCTCAAACGGCTGTAGGAACGATAGAAATCCTAACGTATCGACCCCTTTTCGAATCGGGAAGAAGTGTTCCTCTTTCATCCCCTCCAAGTAGCTGTGATAACCGACTTTAGAACCAATCATTTTCTGCAGTAACGATAGAACCGTTTCAATCCCACGGCCTTCAATTATCATTTGATAGAATGTGTTATGTATCGAAATCGATTTCTCCAGTAATGTATTTTTTTGCTGCAGATGCTCATACACTTTCGCATTATCAATCGCAATGGCACTTTGCCCCGCCACAACTTCGATGACATTCATATCTTCTGCAGTGAAAATGCTATCTTGCTTGTAACTATTAACGACAACTACGCCTAAACAGCGATCTTTGTTTAAAATGGGCACACAAAACGTGCTCTTCACTTGGCGTTGATGCACCCCTTCATAGTAATGACGTGCATTCTGATCTGTCATATTTTCCATATGCTCTTCAATTTCCACACGCGTTGTGAACAACTTTGCCTGTCGATGAACGAACACTTTCCCCGTAATCGATTCCCCTTCAGCAAATGCAACACGTGACAAAGCCTCTTCTTGAACTCCTTCCCCTTTGGCAAAACGAAGCGTTTTTGTATCTTCATCGTACAAATAGATAATGATCACATCAGCCACTTCCACTAGTTCACTAGCTGCCTGAACAACGTTATGCAGAATTTCGTCCAGCTGCAGTGATTGGGTAAGCATCTTATTGATTTCTAATAGCTTATTCGCTTTATATAAATCCATTTCGAGTTTTGCCAGCATTTCTCCACCCCTTTAAGCTCTCCAATTATTCAATTATCCGATAATTACATCTTTATCTCAAGGTAATCCATATTTCACTAAATCTATTTTTCCGCCCGTTCTTCTCCTTTCCCCACCTCTCCTATCCCCGCTGTCCTAATCCATATCCCGAACGAAAGTTGCACCTATTCGTTAAAATCCATGTACAATAAGAGATAATTGACAAAGAACTAGCGATTGCCTGAAACCGGATCCTTGTTTACTTGGAGGTGTAAGAAAGTGATTAGAATCGCCGTGTTCGGTTCCGAAGAGACCGTCAGTTTGGTACAGCAGCATGCGCATCAGATCGTTGGGATCGAGATTCAGCCATTCCTCTATCACTCCATTTCGGATATAGAAAGGCTGCTGTCCCAAGCCATCCACTGTGACGTTTACTTTTTTTCAGGAATTCTTTCATACGTACATGCAGAGAATCTTTTAGGAGAATTCGATAAACCCGCAGTCTATATCGAAGATAACGAATTGAATGTCTCTTTGACACTGTTAACCGTAATTCACCATAACCTGACTGCGTTGGACCGTATATCCATGGATCTGCCTGATCGTAAAAAGCTGGATATCATTATTGACCAGCTGCAGATCATGCCCAAACCAACCTACATACGGGACTTTTCCTGGATTAAAACAGAGCGTGCCCGCACTTTTGAAACGGCCCCGCTTCTTCAATTCCATGCAGAGTTATGGGATGCCGGAAAGACCAGTCTTGCCATCACAAGCATCCACTCCGTATATGATCAATTGGTCCAGCTCGGGATTCCCTGCATGCGGATGGTGGATGCCGAAAAAACCGTTCTGGATGCATTGAACGAGGCGAAGCAGGCTGGCATTCTATTGAAGACACAGCTGTCCCAAGTCGCTGTCAGTACAATCTCCATCACTCATGATGGTCATACAGAACCGGCTCAAGAACAGATGGAACCTATCCTAAATGGGCTGCAAGGGATTGCGAAACAGATGAACGGTTCGCTGCAGAAAGTGGGGCCCGCCTCATTCGAGTCGTTCAGTACGAAGGGGAGCGTTGAATTCCTGATGGGAAATTCCGGATTGATGGCTCCCCTCCTCAAGCTTGCCAATGAGTTATCGATCGTCATCCATATCGGCACCGGTTTCGGGATGACCATTGTAGAAGCGAAGAAAAATGCAGCAATCGCCTTATCCTTCACAGAGAAAGAAAAAGGACATTATTTCATCGTTGTGACGGAAGACAAAACGGTCATTAATCCTCAAGTGGAGATGGCAGACCAAGTGCTGTCCACCGAAGACGAACGTGTCATCCATTTGGCGAAAACCGCAAAAGTCAGTGTCCCGAATATGATCAAGATGATGCAGTTCCTGAAATCCAGACCCGTCAACCGTATCACATCAGGGGATATCGTCGATTATTTCGGCATCACCCGCCGCAGCGCGGAACGGATGCTGAAAAAGTATATGGATGCCGGCTGGTTGAAAGTCATCGGGGAGGAACACCCTCATCAGAATGGCCGTCCGCGATCCGTCTATCGGCTGGATCTTCCCTAATACCCCTAATGAACTATGGGTTGTCATCGTCCTAGTAGACATGGCTTCCATAGTTTTTTTCTGCACCAAGCCCGTATAGCAAGAAGCAAGCTGGCAGTCTATATAAAAAAGCCTTCTATTAAAAATTATCTAAATACTTGTTGACTTCTGACAACCTCCCTCGTACAATACATTTAAGTTAGCGTCTGTATAGCGACGTTCAAAATTTGTTAGGGGGAATCCCATGGATAAGCCAGAAAAGTTGAAGGAAAAGAGGAAATTCAAAGTACCTCACGTCTTTGTCATTTTGTTTTCTGTGATCATCATCGCTTCCATTGCCACGTATATCGTCCCGGCCGGCCAGTATGACACCGTTGTGGATGAAAACAATCGCACTATCGTCGTGGACGGGACTTACCACACGGTCGATGCGAACCCTACTAGTTTCTTGGGCATCTTTCAATCCATACATAAAGGGATGTTGAACTCGGCCGGAATCATCTTTTACATCTTCATCGTCGGAGGTTCGTTTGGTATCCTCCATGCCACTGGCGCTATTTCAGGCGCAGTCGGCACCATCTCCAGAAAGATGTCTGGAAAAGAGTATTGGCTCATTCCTATTCTGATGACGTTCTTCGCATTGTCCGGTGCTATGCTGGGCTTAGCTGAGGAAACCATCCCATACATCACGATCCTGGTTCCTCTGATGGCATTGATCGGCTATGATTCCATGGTCGGCGCCGCCATCGTTCTGCTAGGGACATCTGCTGGATTTACTGCGGCATTTATGAATCCGTTTACAGTCGGTGTGGCACAAGGGATTGCAGAGATCCCTATCTTCTCCGGACTTGGTTTCCGTATCGTTTTATGGGTGATTTTCTTGAGCGTCAGCATTTGGTATGTGATGCGCTATGCGAAGAAAGTCAAAGCCGATCCGACGAAGAGCGTCTTATACGGCACTGAACAGGAATCCGGCGACACGGCGACACTGGAAGAAATGACAACGCGCCACAAGATCATTTTCCTAATTCTGCTCGCTACACTGGTCGGGCTTGCAGTCGGCGTCATTAAGTTCGAATGGTATCTGACTGAAATCGCGGGTCTCTTCCTACTTATGGGAATCGCGATGGGGATTGTTGCGAAGATGAGTTTCGATTCAATTGCCGAATCGTTCATCGAAGGATGCCGGGTGCTCGTGATGGGCGCGCTCGTCGTCGGAGTTGCGAATGCAATTTTGGTCGTCTTACAAGACGGCGGGATCATGGATACGGTGCTGTACGGGTTCTCATCCGTAATCGGAAACCTTCCATCCGTCTTAGCGGCATTCGGAATGTATGTCGTCCAATGCGCGCTGAACTTCATCGTTCCTTCAGGTAGCGGTCAAGCTGCGTTGACGATGCCGATAATGGCACCGCTTTCAGACTTGGTCGGAGTGACACGGCAAACCGCTGTGCTCGCTTTCCAATTCGGGGATGGCATCTCCAATATCTTCAGTCCGACGTCCGGGTACTTCATGGCGGGTCTCGCGCTTGCAAGAGTGCCTTGGTCGAAATGGGTGAAGTGGATCTTCCCGCTCATCCTCATTCACTATACACTTGGTGCAATCTTTGTCACGATTGCCCACCTGATCCATTTTTCATAACTTTCTTGGAGGGAATTCACTATGGAACCAACTACAGAATTAGTCGACTGGGCCATTGGCCAGCGGCGCTATTTACATCAGCATCCCGAACTGTCCCATAAGGAACGGGAGACAAGAGCCTATGTGAAACAGCAGCTTGAACAGATGGGAATTGAAACGTACTCTTTGACGGGCAAAGACGTCATCGGGGTCATTAAAGGGACCCATGAAGGGAAAGTGATCGGGATCCGGTCCGACATGGACGCCCTGCCGATCAAAGAAGAGACCGGCCTTCCGTTCTCATCAGAGAATGCGGGTATCATGCATGCGTGCGGACATGATGGGCATATGGCGATCCTATTAGGGATTGCGAAGGTTTTATCCACTAAAACGGCAGACTTGCACGGCACCATCCTTCTCGTGTTCCAGCATGCGGAAGAAGAATTACCTGGCGGGGCTACGGAGCTCGTTGCAGCAAATCTATTGGAAGAGATGGATGCGATCTTCGGCTATCATCTGTGGCAGCCTATCCCGTCCGGCATGATCGGCGTACGGCAAGGTCCTACGATGGCGGGTGCGGACCGCTTCTCCATCACCATCAAAGGAAAAGGCGGACACGGATCGATGCCGCAGCAGACAATCGATCCGACGCTGATCATTTCAACGATCATCACGTCCCTGCAATCCATAGTGAGCAGGAGCCTGACACCGAGCGAAGAGGCGGTCGTAAGCATCGGGGAATTGCATTCCGGTTCCAATTACAACATCATTCCGGATACAGCGGTCGCTTCAGGGACAGTCCGGTATTTCAATACGGAAACGTCAAAAGAGATACGCAGCCGGATGGAAGCCATCATAGAAGGGATCTGCCAGGCACATGGCGCTGCTTATGAGCTGAATTACACGCACGGCGATCCGCCTTTGTTCAATGACGCGAAGCTCACGGACTTCATGGAGTCGAAAGCGCAGGAATTGATAGGAACAGAGAATGTCCAGCGGATCGACGGGATCATGGGAAGCGAGGACTTCGCTTACTATTCGACCGAGATTCCATCGTCCTACATCTTCATAGGGATCGGTAAGGAAGGTCATCCTTATGGCCATCATCACCCGAAGTTCGATATCGATGAAGACATGATCGCTGTAGGAATCGAATTATTCACGAAAAGCTTGCTTGACTATTCGAAGGAGGCAACTGCATGAAAATCGCATCTGTTGAAATATTCGCCATCCGTTTACCGCTCATCACCCCGTTCATCATCAGCTACCATACGTATCACGACATGCCGTCGATCGTTGTGAAAGTGACGACGGTTAACGGCCTCGTCGGATACGGGGAAGGTACGCCTGATGAGCATGTGACCGGAGAAACGTGGGAAGGCACATTCGCCGCGATTGAAAAAATGCTGGCGCCTGCCATTTTGGGCGAGAATCCGTTCGATATCGAAAAGATCCATGACAAGATGGACAAAATCATTTTCGGCGCCACCACCGCAAAAGCGGCACTGGATATCGCCTGTTATGACCTGATGGGAAAAGCCGCTGGCCAGCCGGTCTATAACTTGCTGGGCGGTCGCTATCATGATCATCTGGAACTGCCAAAAGTCATCAGCATCCTTTCTCCTGAAGAGATGGCGAAGGAAGCGGAACAGGCGGTCCGGGAAGGATACCGGATCCTGAAATTGAAAGTCGGAACAGATAAGCGGATCGATATCGAACGTATTCGGGCTGTCCGTCAAGCAGTCGGATTCGATATTTCACTGAAAGTGGATGCCAACCAAGGATGGGAGACGACAGCGGATTCCATGTACGTCCTTGACCGCATCAAGGAATGTGAGATCGACTGGATTGAACAGCCTGTCATCGCTTCCGATATAGACGGCCTAAAGGAAATCAAACAGAAAGCAACCGTCCCCGTCATGATCGACGAAGGGCTGCATGGCAAGCAGGAAATGAATGAAATCACCGTGAAACGTGCAGTGGATATGATCAACATCAAGCTGATGAAGTGCGGCGGCCTCTATCCCGCAACCCAGCTCGTCCATCAGGCTGAACTGGCGGGCTATACTTGCCAAGTCGGTTCCATGGTGGAATCCGCTATCGCCTCAGCTGCTGGCCTGCATATTTCATTGGCAAAAAAACGCATCAAAAGCAATGAGCTCGCCGGCCCTCTCATGTTCAGCGAAGATATCGCCACGTTGGATATCCAAGTCCCGTTCGTCCATCTCAGTGAGGAGCCGGGTCTCGGTATCGATGTAGATGAATCGGTACTTGAAAAGCTCACGAGCAACTACGTGAAAATCGCACAATGACCCGAATGCAGAAACTCCCGTGATAAGGATGCTTATCACGGGAGTTTTGTTTTTCAGGTGTACGTGAAAACGGAAACGGTGTTCTCGCTAACCTTTCCTTATATTAAAATACTAATCAACGTTTAGGAGCCCTATAACCTGCGGCTTCGGCTTCCTCTGCGCTACAAAACCATCTAGCGACATTTGTTGTACGGTTGTAATAAGTGCTTCCCGGAGTATGATAAATCCCAGAATTACTCCCCTTTATGTCACAATCTGTTTGCGATGAACTTGAAGAAGAATTTTGCGCACTCGTTTGAGTACTTGGTGATGTGGTTGATGTACTTGTAGAATCGCTGGCGCTAGAGGAAGCTGCGCTTGCTGACTGTTCATTCATTTTATTAATAACCACGTCTTTCTCAGTGACCGTAGCCATCAATGTATCGGTTTTATTTTTCAAGGTTTCGATTGTCGCATTGAAACCTGAGATTTCTTTTTCCTTTGAACGTATATCCTCTTTAACCAACTTTAGTTCCTTGGCCTGTCCATTTGAAACCTTTTGCACTTCCTGCAATTCGGACTCTATTGCAAGCAACTCCGATTTCAATTCTTTATTGTCTTCAATAAGGGTGGAAGTCTTGGAACTCATTTCCAAGTTCTGCTGATTTGAGGTATCTTCCGCCCCACACCCAGATACAAGGGCTGCCAAAGCAAATACAGATAAAGATAATGAGATTGCTTTAACTCGTATGGCTTTCCTTTTCAAAAAGTACCTACACACTATTAATAATGTCATCAACCCGAAAAATCCGATTTTAATTCTCTCCCTTCCTGTTCCTCAATATTAACTGGAACAGATACCATTATTTATCTATTTAATAAAACAAATGTACCAGTTCCTTTGCGTGTTTCAGGGAAATCCAACGTTTTGTTAAGTGACCCATTCTTGTCTCCCCTGTCCATCTTTCCTTCCCCACGCTCTATATAGAGGAAAAAGGGGGAATACAAATGACACACTACCTATCAAGTTACGTAAACTTCAAAACAAAAGAGGAAATGGACGCAGCCGCGAGAATCCATACGGACATCCATTGGAATGCGATGAACAAAACGGACCGGGCTGTTCTTGAGATGATCCGCTGCTATTCCGTGAAATACTTGGCCGCCCATTTGAAACATGAAACGCTCGAACAGAAATTGGGACTGTCGAATTCCACAGTGCGCCGCACCCTCCGCAAGCTGGAAAACCTACAGATCATCGAGCGCATCCATTATGTACGTCTGGTCATGAGCGGTCTCGGCGCAAACATTTACGCCATTCTTCCTGTTATTGACCAGGGGAAAATGGCCACTGGACCAGCCCCGGTAAAAGCGGATCTGGCCAAGGTTTCGAAGTCCTTTTCCGGAAAGGAACCTTCTTTCTCTAAATCTAAAATTCTTTTAGATCTTATAAAGAGGTCTCCGCCTGCGGCAGAAAAGTTATCCACAACATTATTCGGGAAAATGAAATCCCTTCTTGCGTTCATTGGCGATTCTACAAATGCACGAAAGTTTTTCGGGATCCATAAAGCACTGTCCGGGATGATGTTGAAGTTCGATATCTACAAAGGGAAAGAGGAGTTGTTCGAGGATTTGGCGTATCAAGCAATGCATATCGCGGTGATGGCGACAAAGAAAAAGGAAATCCGCAATTTGCCCGGCTATTTCAACGGCGTGCTGCGGGAAGTGATTTGCGAGGCGCTGTTCAAGGACATCTATCAGGAATATTCGGTATCTGTCGATGATATTATCTACCCAGCACGAAAGCCCTCCTATGCTGAAACTACGGGGCTCTTCCGGATGGATTCACATTCAGTGGTTAACTGCCGTGCACAACGTTTCATCAAAAACTCGGCAATCCGGAGATTCATCGAAATGCGATTGGCAAGTTTCTCCGTTTGGTGACCTCCGTCTTCAAATACGAACAGCCGGGGTTCAGTTCAGGTGGAATCAGCAACTAGTGGCGGCACCGGAATAAGCGCAGCGATAGGAGCATCGGGCTGCCTTACCTTCTGTAAAAGCTATGGAATATAAAAAATCTACTTCTTCGGGGTTCGACTGGCTGAAGGCATGCTCCTTGTAAAGCGATCGCTCACAGCGGAAAACAGCTTTCGCGCCATTAATTCCACGACAAAAAAGATTGCAGGCAAATCCCCTGGTTTCCGGAGTTTGCCTGCAATCCAAATGGTTTCGTTCAGCTGATTCGGAAACTTTACAAGTTCGCGTCAGCGCCTTTGATCATCTCTTCGATCATCCGGCTGGCGTTTTCAGCCGCTTTCTTGATGAAGTCGTCATATTTCATCTCTGCTTCACCGCTTGCGTCATCCGAGATCGAACGGATGATGACGAATGGAACGCTGTTCAAATGGGCCACGTGCGCGATTGCAGCGCTTTCCATTTCTACTGCAGCTGGCGAGAACGTCTCTGTGATCCAGTCCTTCTTCTCGGGGCTCGCAATGAATTGGTCGCCGCTTGCAATTCTTCCTTGAACAACATGGATATCCGAGTCTAGTCCTTCTGCAGAAGCCTGCGCGAGGCCGATCAGTTTGTCGTCCGCTTCAAATACACTTGTATCCATGCGGGAAATCACTCCCGGTTTCTCTCCGAATGCAGTGATGTCCACGTCGTGCTGCACCGCGTCTGTTGAAATCACGATGTCCCCGATCGTAACATCCGGACTCAGACCGCCTGCAACACCTGAATTGATCAGATAATCCACTTTGAAATGATCGACGAGCACTTGCGTACATGCTGCCGCATTCACTTTTCCGACACCCGATTGGACCAGAACGATGTTCTCGCCATCCAGTGTGCCCTTATAGAATTCCATCCCTGCTGCTGTTTCCGTCTTCTCGATTTCCATCTTGTCGCGGAGGATTTCCACTTCTTCCAACATCGCGCCGATGATGCCGATCACCCGTTTTTCGGTGGGTTCATCATTCGCTTCCGCTTTCGGTTCACTTGCTGAGCATCCCGCCAAAGCGGAAATTGCAAGAATCACCATTGTTAAGATTGCAAGGTTCAGTTTATGTCTCATTGATAGAGATTCCTCCAAATTCGTTTTAATTACGAACAATAGATAACGTTTTATAGAATATCGTTCGTCAATTAAGTTAGTATAAAGGGAGACTCCGGGAGATGCAACCCGTTTTGCAAAGATGTTGGCTTTCCTGAGCTTCCAATGGAAATATATTGGAGATATCCGATTTATAAAAGGGTTTATTCCCCATATATGGAATCCTATTTAAATAGTCTATATGCAGCTGGTTGGCAGATTATAGTTCCTGCATGAAAGCGGGCACGAAACTTGCATAGGATTATAGATGGTAAGAGTTTTTACACTTCTATAGACAAGGGAGCGTTCACAGGATGAAAACTGAAAAAGAGGCACGCATCGTTACGGACAATTACCATGGAACGATTGTCGAAGATCCATTCCGATGGCTTGAGGAGGATGGAAGCCCCGAAACCAAACAATGGGATGAACAGCAGACCGCCAAGACCCAAGAGTATTTCAATGCAATTCCCGAAAGGAAAGAGATCGGCCGGAAACTCTCCCAGCATTGGAATTACGAAAAGTATTTTGTTCCGCAGAAAGAAGGGGACTATTACTATTTCCAAAAGAATGACGGACTGCAGAATCAGCCTGTCTTCTATCGCGCCAAGACGTTAACCGATCCGTCCCCTGAAGTGGTGATCGATCCGAACAAACTGAATGCTGACGGGACCACGGCCCTGACCAACATCTCCTTCAATAAGGATGGCAATCTGCTAGCCTATGCCCTTTCGGAAAACGGCAGTGACTGGCAGGAGATCAGGATTCGTAATATGGAGACGCACGCGGAGTATCCTGAAACGATCACCCGCTGTAAATTCAGCAGCCTGGCATGGGTTGAAGACGGGACCGGCTTCTATTACAGCCGCTATCCGGACGCCGGCAGTGTGAATCCGGTGGATGAAAGCAACTACAACCGTCTCTACTTCCACGTCGTCGGTACTGACCAGACAGAAGACAAACTGATCCATGAGTCCCTCGATGATAAAGAACTCGCATTTGGCGCCGTGGTTTCGGACGATTACAAGTACTTGATCCTGCAGTCTTGGAGAGGCACCGCCAACAAGAGTCAGCTGTATTACCGTCCGATCGACAGCGAAGACGGATTCATCCCGCTTGCGGACGCTGATGATGCATACTATTCGTTCATAGGAAATAAAGGTCCCATCTTCTACATCTACACGAATAAGGATGCCGCAAACGGAAAGATTTCCGCCATCGATATCAGCAAGCCGGAAGGGGAAAACTGGACAGATGTCATCCCGGAACAGGAAGGCGTCATGTCCTTCACGAAGCTGATCGACGAACAGTTCGCCAACGTCTATTTGCAAGATGTCAAAGATCATGTACAGCTGTATACACTGTCCGGTGACGTCATCGGCAAGCTGGACTTGCCCGAAGTGATCACAGTGACGAATGTCTCCGTGAACAAAGAGCAGCAGGAGATGTTCATCAGTTACACTTCGTATTTAAGTCCCACAACGGTTGCGCGATACGACTTCAATACGAAGTCCTTGGAAACCGTCTTTTCACCGGAAGGAGCGCTGGATCGTTCGGTATATGAAACGAAGCAAGTGTTCTATCCTTCCTCTGATGGGACAGAAGTTCCGATGTTCATCACACACCGGAAGGATCTCCAACTCACTCGCGACACCCCGGTCCTGCTGTATGGATATGGCGGGTTCAACATCAGCATGACACCTGCCTATTCCGCGTCGAACGCGATGTTCATAGAAGACGGGGGCATCTATGCCGTGGCGAATATCAGAGGCGGCGGAGAGTACGGGGAGGATTGGCACCAGGCGGGGACGTTCGAGCGGAAACAGCAAGTATTCGATGATTTCATCGCCTCTGCTGAATGGCTGATCGGTAATGGCTATACGAACCCTTCCAAGCTCGCGATCATGGGCGGAAGCAACGGCGGACTTTTGGTGGCGGCCTGCATGAACCAGCGGCCTGATCTATTCCGTGTCATCATCTGCCAAGTGCCCGTCACCGACATGTTGCGATACCAGCACTTCACCGTCGGCCGCTTCTGGACTTCGGAATTCGGGAATGCGGAAACGGATGCGGAACACTTCAAAACGATTTACGCTTATTCACCGATCCATAACATCAAGGACGGACAGTTGTACCCTGCCACCCTGATCACAACAGGAGATACGGATGACCGCGTTGTTCCCTTGCACTCGAAAAAATATGCGGCCGCCCTGCAGGAAGCGCAGGCCGGCGATGCCCCTATCCTTCTACGGATCGAAAAGGATGCTGGACATGGATTAGGCAAACCAACTGTGAAGCTCATCGAAGAACACACCGATATCTATACATTCCTCTATGAAGGACTGGGCATGTTTTCATAAGTGACGAACGAAAGACCACCCTCACAATACCGCTTGAGGGTGGTCTTTTTTGACATCTATTCACTGATTTTCGGGTCGAAGGCATCCCGCAGCCCGTCCCCTACGAAGTTGAATGCGAGAACGGTGATCAGGATCATGAACCCGGGGAATAACGGATACCACCAAGCCCCAAGCATGATCTGTGGGTTTTGAGCACTCTGCAGCATATTCCCCCAGCTTGGTGTAGGCGGCTGGATGCCGAGGCCCAGGTAGCTTAACGCAGCCTCCCCAAGAATGACTCCGCCGATTCCAAGAGTTGCGGACACAATGATCGGCCCCATCGCATTCGGCAGTATGTGTGAAAATATGATCCTTACATTCCGGATGCCCAATGTCCTAGCCGCCAAAACGAATTCAGCGGAACGCAGCGACAGGAATTCCCCGCGGACAAGACGCGCAGTCCCTGTCCAGCCGAAGATTGCAAATACACCGATCAGCGTCATCAAGCTCGGTTCAAAGATCGTGACGAGTGTGATGAGCAGGAATAATGAAGGGAATGAGATGACGGCGTCCACGAACCGCATGAGAACTGCATCCAGCTTCCCTCCATAATACCCTGCCACTGCGCCGATGACCGTCCCGATGAAAATGGAGCCTGCCACGGAAACGAATCCTACAAGCAAGGAGACCCTTGCGCCGTAAAGCAGCCGGCTCAATGTGTCCCGTCCGAGATTATCCGCCCCTAACACATACTTTTCACCCGGCGGACTCAGTTTATCCACCAGAACCTGCTTACTCGGGTCAGCAGGTGCGATAATTGGTGCAAACACAGCGCATCCGATAATGACAATCAGTAAAACCGCGCCTATGACGGCCAGTTTGTTTTTCATATACTTGCGAAGCATCACTTTTCCGATCGGTTCATGAATATAATTCTGCGACTCATCTATGAATATCGGATCATTTCCCATTGGGGCAATCCCTTTTGTTGTCATACCTTCCCCTCCTAGTACTCAATTCGCGGATCGAACATGGCGTATAGTATATCTGCAATCAGGTTCCCGATCACGACCAAAGCAGCCGCAATCACCACTACCGCCATGATTACTGGATAATCCCTTTGGAATGCGGCTTCCACAAAGAGCAGTCCAATCCCGGGCCAAGCAAAAATACTTTCAATGATGACCGAGCCCCCGATGAACGATGGCAGCATCAGCCCGAGGATTGTAATAATAGGTATAAGACCATTTCGCAGACCATGCTTGAAGATCACGGTCTTATTACGGAATCCATTCGCCTTAGCTGTCCGGATGTAATCCTGTCTTAACACGTCCAGCATACTGGATCGCGAGTATCTCGTTAACCCGGCCATGTCAGCAGTAGCCAGGACAAAGGCTGGAAGTATTAAATGATGGATGCGATCCCAAATACTGAAAGGTTCACCAAGGGTGGAAACGCCACCTGTAGGAAACCATCCCATGTGAACGGATAGGAACATAATCAGGACCAGGCCTATCCAAAAGTTCGGTGTTGCAATCCCTAAAAACGATACGAACGTAATGGAGTAGTCAGTCAGCGAATTGCGCTTAGTTGCTGAAATGACTCCAAGAGGGATAGAGATCAAAAAGGCGATAATGGAGGACACTAACATCAGTATCAGCGTATTGGGGAGTCTAGCTACTATCAGCGCACTGACAGGAACCCCTTGTCGTATCAATGATTCACCAAAGTTCCCTGTCACCATATTCCCCAGCCATCTGACATATTGAACAATGACATTATCATTTAAGCCATATGCTTCTTTATAAGCGACCAAGTTTTCTTGTTTGATCATGGGATCCATCATCAATGCAGTCGGATCACCGGGTGCCATCTGCATCATGATGAATGAAATGATTGTTATAATAAAAAGTAATGGAATAGCCATCAACGTCCTTCTCACTATATATGTAGTCATTTCAATCCGCTCCTTTTCGTGGTTTCTCTCTGTCAGAGGCATGTTGAATTTCTCTCATGAAGGGCCCGGGTGGAGAGTGTTACATTTGTTAAGCAATAAAGAGGGAACCTGCTGAAAGACAGTTTCCACATCCACTCGTCTCCAGCATTAGGTTCCCCTGCATTATGCTTCCTCTAGGTAACAGTTGTTCTTAACGTCTCCGCATCCATTGAGTCTGTCATTTTCTTATTCACTAAATTATTCGATATACCATTCGTGTAAGTTGTAGTAGGTATTGGATGCATTATAGGATGGGCCATGGAGATTAGGTGAATTCGCGAGACTGCCTTCCACATAGTAAAGGAATGTATTAGGCTGATCTTCGGCAACGATCCCGTCAGCTTCTGCAATAATCGCTTTTCTTTCTCCAAGATCGGACACTTTCGTGTTTTCTGACAGGAGTGCGTCCACTTTTTCGTTTGCATACCCGTTATAATTCAACCCGTTCTCGATTTCCGAGGAATGCCAGAACCAGGTAGGATCTGGGTCGCTTCCGATGGACCAACCAGCTACCATGGCGTCGAAGTTCCAATTCGGCGGACTCGTCTGTTCGACGTAAGCACTCCACTCAAGCACCTCGATTGTCGTCTTGATGCCGATTTCTTTGAATTGCTGCTGTGCAACTTCCGCGATTTGCTGACGAACCTCATTTGCCGATGTCGTTTTCAATACGAATTCGAATTTCTTCCCGTCCTTCTCGAGGATCCCTTCAGAATTCGGCTCCCAGCCAGCTTCTTTCAGCATCTTTTTCGCAAGTTCAGGATCATAGTCGAACTTCGGCATATCTGGATTGAATGCCCAGTTTGCAGGACTTCCCGGACCATCCGCTACGGTTCCCGCCCCGTCCAGTATAGCGGTGACGATGGATTCCTTGTCAATTGCATGTGTCAATGCCTGACGCACCTTTTTGTCCTGGAACAATTCATTCCTCAAGTTATATCCGATGTATTCGAAGGCGTTTGCAGGTCCGGAAGACACCACTACTTTCCCTTTCTCTTCCAGCTTGTTTGCTGTTTCGATATATTGAGGGGAAATGCTGGTCATATTGATATCTCCGACTTCCAGCTGGGCCATCAGCGTATTCATGTCAGGTACAATCTTATAAATGATTCCGCCAAGTTTCGGTTTTCCAAGGAAGTAGTCCTCATTCGCAGCAAGCTCGATGTACTCGCCCTCTTTCCATTCCTTGAACTTGAATGGGCCCGTTCCGATTGGTTCTTTTGTATTGAACTTATGCTTCCCGAGATCCGCGATCGGCACATCACCGAGGATATGCTTCGGCAATACTTCGAACTGCGCTGTAATCGTGATGAATGGCGCGTAAGGTTCAGAAAGGACGAACTCCACTGTATGCTCGTCGACCTTATTGATCTCTTCTATGATTTCAAATGGAAGTCCACGCGGTCCTACATAGTCTTCATCCAATGGAATGCCGTAAGAGAATACAACGTCATCCGCGCTGAACGGTTCACCGTCGTGCCATTTAACGTTTTCCCGTAAATGGAAAGTCCACTTCAATCCATCCTCCGAGAACTCCCAGCTTTCCGCCAAGTCCCCTTCAGGATTGAAATCCTGGTCAACTGTGACTAATCCGCTGAACATGAACCCTTCAAGCGTCGAACTTGAAGTGTCCGTCGAGTAATACGGGTTGAATAGAGTTGGTGCAGCAGTGGTTCCTAACATCAGCTTCCCGGCTGTTTCAGACTGACTGCCTTCCTTCTCCTCACCTTTCACAGTCACCTCCCCATCCGAACAAGCAGCTAACACGAGCATGGTCAATAACATAACTATGAGTACCCAGCCTTTTTTCAACATTCCAATATCCCCCTTTTTTATAAAGATCATTTATACACCGGTTCTCCCATCCATCTCCTTTCAGCAGAATAAAAGCATACTCACATTTATAAGGTTCAATCATATAAATGGCAGGCAACAAAATGTCCGGGACGGGCTTCTTGGAACTGCGGAGGCACTGTCTCACACACTTTCATCTTCATCGGGCACCGTGTATGGAAAACACATCCTGAAGGCTGATTGACAGCGCTTGGGATATCCCCTTTCAAGACGATTCTTTCCCTGTTTTTCGCGCCTTTACTTCTGATCGCAGGCACAGCCGAAAGCAGGGCCTGTGTGTAGGGATGAAGCGGTTCTTTGTAGAGGTCGTCCTTATCCGCTAGTTCAGCCATCTTCCCTAAATACATGACACCGACCCGATCGGCAATATGCCTGACGACACTCAAGTCATGGGAGATGAATATATACGTCAGATTGAACTCTTCTTGCAGATCTTCCAATAAGTTAATGATCTGTGCTTGAATGGATACATCCAACGCGGAAACCGCTTCATCGGCAATGATCAGTTCAGGATTCAACACGAGCGATCTTGCGATTCCTATCCTCTGCCGCTGTCCCCCGGAAAACTCATGGGGATAATGGTTGATGGCGGAAGAATGCAGACCGACTACTTCGAGAAGCTCTTTGATCTTTTCATCACGCTCTTTCTGATTGCCATATAACCCGTGCACTTTCATAGGTTCGTTGAGGAGATTCCCTAATGACTTCCTAGGATTCAAGGAAGCGTAGGGATCTTGGAAGATCATTTGTATCTTTCTTCTGATCAGGGGCCTGAGCTCCTTTTCCGGCAGCTTCGTAATGTCTGTTCCGCCAAATAACACGCTGCCGTCCGTCGGTTCATACAATCTGATTAGCGTCCTGCCCATCGTCGACTTGCCGCACCCTGATTCGCCGACAATGCCGAGTGTCTCCCCTTTCTTGACAGTGAAACTGATATCATCCACAGCTTTCACATGCCCTACGGTCCGTTGGATGATTCCCGCCTTCACGGGAAAGTGCATCTTGAGATTCCGGACTTCCAATAATGTCTCTTGTTCACGTGAATCTGAAATCTTCTTTTGCTGAATCGGTTCCAGAAAACTAGTCGAGCCCATCATTCCACCCCCACTTCTTCATACAAGAAACAACGGACGGATCTTGTGTCGTCCATCAGGGACAAGGCCGGCATTTCTTGCGTGCACCGGTCAAACACCTTGTCGCATCTCGAGGCGAACTTGCACCCCCTGATTTCTGCACCTGGGGCTGGCACATTGCCCTTGATAGCTTGCAAGCGTCCGATCTCCCCATCTATTTTAGGCACTGAGTTGATAAGCCCTACTGTATAGGGATGGAGCGGACTATCAAAAATGTCGTCAATGGAAGCGATTTCAACAATCTTGCCGGCGTACATCACAATGACTCGTTCCGCCAGTTCTGACACTACCCCCAGATCATGGGTGATCAATAGGATGGAAGTGGAGAATTTCATGCTCAATTCCTTCATCAGCTCGAGAACTTGTGCTTGGATCGTGACATCCAGCGCCGTTGTCGGCTCATCCGCTATCAGGAGCTGGGGATTACAGGACATGGCCATCGCGATCATCACCCGCTGTCTCATACCGCCGGAAAGGCGATGCGGATAGTCTTTCAGCAGTTTTTTCGGATCGGAGAACCCGACCAGATCCAACATTTCGACCGCTTTTATTTCAGCCTGCTTCTTTGACAGTTTTAGATGATACGTGATCACGCTCATCAACTGGTCGCCGATTGTCAAAACGGGATTCAATGAAGTCATCGGCTCTTGGAATATCATGGCGATGTCATTCCCACGGACTTTATACATCTTTTTTTCCGGTGAATTCGCTAGATCCACTCCGTTCAATAGGATTTGGCCGTCTTTGATTTTACCAGCAGGTGATGGAACCAATCCCATGATGGAGAGGGATGTCATGCTTTTCCCACATCCTGATTCCCCCACTAGTGCAACCGTCTCACCTTTCCTTATTTCAAAATCTATTCCGTCCACAGCCTTGACGACACGCTTCCCCTTTTTGAAGTGTGTCTTCAGATTTCTAACTTCCAGTAAACTTGTCAATGGAACCCACCCCGCTTTTTCACATGATAGTTCAATAGAGATATATATCTACTTTGCAAGTACCATGCCACAAATGGAAATCCACTCCATAAGCATTCCGCAGCATCAAATATAGGGAAGTTCATTGACCGAACGAATGAGTTGAAGAAGTAGGATGATCCACAGGAAATAAAAATTAGCAGGAGCTGTCTTTGTATATGTCAAGATTCTAAGAATATGAACTTACAATTGTCTATCTATTTTTACAGTTATTCTCTTTAACAAGTCTAAAATCCACCGATTACTTCCGCTCATCAAGACATATCGAAAAGGCTGCACATGCTCAGGTGAAAACCAAGCATCGTGCAGCCTTTTCTTAAAACATTTTACAAAATCACTAATTCCTTCGAAGACGGAGATAAGACTTCACAGCCATCTTCTGTAATCAGCAGCATATCCTCAATTCGCGCGCCGCCAACTTCTGGCAGGTAGATACCTGGTTCTATTGTGATGACCATATTGGGGAGCAGTATCTTTTCTGAGTCCACAGAGAAAAGTGGTTTCTCGTGCACTTCAAGTCCGATGCCGTGACCTGTACCTGTTCCTGAATATTGGTTATAACCCGTTTCAATTAAGATGTCTCTCATATATTTATCGACTTCTTGATCCGTCAATCCTGGTTTTATATGGGTTGCACAGTTGGTGAATGATCGAAGAACGGCTTGTTGGACTTCCAGCATTTTTTCGTTCGGCTGCCCCATCGAAACAACACGGGAAATATCCGACCAATAGCCATTGTAGTTGGTTCCAAAATCGATTGTAATCATGTCGCCAGTTTCAATGACTTTGTCACTTGCCCGTCCATGTGGAAGCGATGCTCGTTTACCTGACGCTACAATCGGACTGAATGTTGAAGTAATGCCACCGTTCTTCTTAATGAAACTCTCTAATTCTCCAGCGACTTCCAACTCTGTAATACCTGGACGAATCACATCCAATATATGCACAAACGCATTGTCCGTTATTGTAGTAGATGTCCGGATGTCATCAATTTCTTCTTGCGACTTCACCATACGCAAGTTCTCGATCACGTCATACGTAGGTATCATTTCACACCTAGTTAAACTACCTAACTTGGAATAGTTTCCAAAGTTCAGATGCTGTTGTTCGAATCCTAGACGCTTGATGCCGAAGTTATTAATTTGCTTCGCCACTTCATCATAAATCTTATGCTTATGTCCCGTGTGTTCAGCATGCAAGACCACATGTAAACCCGATTGTTTTTTTGCTTGTTCAAAATAACGATAATCCGTTATTAGAAGTACATCGTCTTTCGTAATTAACACGACACCATTACTTCCTGTAAATCCTGTTACATATCTGCGGTTCCAATCCCCATTAATCATTAACCCATCAATCTTTAGTTCATCCAGTTGGTTTTGAAGTTTCGCTATTCTATTCATTCATTTCCCTCCATTGTCAGGTTGACTACTAGTGGTTGGCTTTGTTACGCATTACAAAAGATATACCGGGAACACTGTTGTTACAATGATTATTGAGATTCCTGTAAACAATATAGCACTTGGAATTGAAGCATTTTTAGAAGATGATGTTGCAAACTCTTGTTGATCATTCACTTCTGATACGTACTGTTCCACTTTCGAAGAAGACTTCAAGAATTTTTTAAAGCTATAAAAAAAGAAATCAAAAATTCCTTTTTTCAATAGCAGAAGTACTCCTCCCACCATGAATATAACTAATCCAAAGAGAAAGAAACCGTCCCAGTAAACCGTTCTTACATCTAGTAATAGAAATATCAGCGCAATCATACAACTGCCACTCATAGTCAGTATAGATTTTTTCATCATCTCAAACAGTCCCTTTTAAAGATTTTCAAACTAAAACAGCTGGAGCATCCGACTTTGTCCTATATGAATCAACCTCGTCTTCCGTACACGCCACCCAGTGTCCTTCTGTAATTTCTCTGAGTTTATATTCCTCAGAATCGATGGTCCATTTCCCTTTAGGGATTCTAATTCGTTTCTTCTCAACTTCCGGGTCTGGTACAGGGATCGCTGACAGCAACGACTTTGTATATGGATGCAGCGGGTTATCGTATAACTCATCACTAGCTGCAACTTCAACTAGTTTTCCTTGATACATGACACCCACTCGATCGCTAATGTACTTCACCATTGAAAGATCGTGGGCGATAAATAAATACGTTAAGTTCTTCTCTTTTTGAAGTTTCTTAAGTAAATTCGTAATTTGAGCTTGGATTGAGACATCTAAAGCTGAAATTGGCTCATCTGCAATGATGAATTTCGGATCTACAGCAAGTGCCCGCGCTATACCGATCCGCTGTCTTTGTCCGCCACTGAACTCGTGTGGATATCGATTCGCATGTTCTTCTGCAAGACCGACCGTCTTCAATAACTCGTATACTTTTTCCATTCGATTGGCTTTTGATGTATATAACCCATGAATGTCCATTCCTTCTGCAATAATATCCGCAACGGTCCATCTTGGATTCAAAGAGGAATACGGATCTTGAAAGATCATTTGAATATCTTTGTTTAAGTTCAACGCATTCTTTTTATGAATATCAACACCTTTGAAGAAAACTTCACCCGATGTTGCGTCATATAAACGGACTAACGTTCTTCCCGTTGTTGACTTTCCGCATCCAGACTCTCCGACTAGACCGAATGTTTCCCCTTCATAGATATCAAAAGAAAGACCATCCACTGCTTTAATAACCGAATTCTTCCCGCCTTTAAAGTGCTGCTTCAAATCCTTAACTTCAAGTATTTTTTCTTTCCCGATTTCTTTCTTCGGTACTTGATCACTGATTGCTTTTTCTAATTGTTGTTTTTCCTCTAACAGCTTTGTAACTTTGGATGCCTTTTCATGCAAAAGCCAAGTGGCAGCAGAATGCGTTTCCGATACTTTAAACATTGGAGGTTCATGCAAAAAGTCAATCTTTAGCGCTTGTTCATTCCGTAAGGCAAACGCATCACCCGGTGGTGGATATAACAAATTCGGAGGTGAACCAGGAATCGTTTGTAGCTCTTCCTGATCGATCGTCAAGTCAGGCATCGCAGCTAATAGTCCTTTTGTATACGGATGCTGCGGATTATAAAACACCTCGTCCGTCCTCCCTATCTCCACAACCTTCCCTGCGTACATAACGGCTACTCGATCCGCGATATTCGCAACAACACCCAAATCATGAGTTATAAAAATAATGGATGTATCCATTTTCTTTTGAATATCTTTTAACAATTCTAGAACTTGAGCTTGAACAGTGACATCGAGTGCCGTTGTCGGTTCATCCGCTATTAAGATAGCAGGGTTACAAGCTAGTGCCATTGCAATTACGACACGCTGTTGCATTCCACCTGAGAATTGGTGCGGATATTGTTTCACACGCTCTGAGGCATTTGAAATCCCTACTAATTCAAGCAAAGAAATTACTTTTTTCTCTGCTTCTTTTCTCGTTATTTTTTGATGAGCAAGAATGCCTTCTAAAATCTGATTGTTGATCGTCATTGTTGGATTTAAAGAAGACATAGGATCTTGAAAAATGATTGAGATTTCAGACCCGCGCAGTCCTCTTATCTCTTTATTCGACATTTTAGTGATGTCACGATCTTGATACGTAATAGTTCCATTCACAATTCTTCCTGAAGGCTTCGGTATTAGACCCATAATACTCTTCGACATAACAGACTTACCTGAGCCTGACTCACCTACAACAGCTAATGTCTCCCCTTTGTATAAATCGAACGTCACTCCCCGGACAGCACGGACTTCCCCGTCGTATGTGTCAAAAGAGATATGTAGATCATCAACCGATAAGATTTTCCCCATCATTATTCACCTCTATTTCTTCATTTTCGGGTCAAATGAATCCCTGAGCCCATCACCAAGCAAGTTGAAACTAATCATGATTAAACTGATAATGACAGAAGAAAACATGAGCATATGCGGATATATTTTCAACATTTTAAATCCGTCGTTCACAATCATCCCAAGTGAAGCGATTGGCGGTTGTAGACCTAACCCGATAAAACTCAAAAATGCTTCTGTAAAAATCGCGGTCGGAATAGTGAACATTGTGGTGATAATGATTGGTCCTAAAGAGTTAGGTATGAGATGGCCCCAAATGAGGTTTTTATCTTTCGCACCTAATGTTCGTGAAGCTAACACAAATTCCTGTCCTTTTAACTTCAAAACCTGACCACGTACAATCCTTGCCATACTGACCCATCCTGTTATCACCATTGCCAACGTGATCGACATGATCCCCGGCTTCAATATTAAAATTAAAAGGATGACAACAATCAGGTTTGGAATCCCCATCA
The DNA here is from genome assembly GCF_033253705.1 of Sporosarcina aquimarina. Lineage (GTDB taxonomy): Bacteria > Bacillota > Bacilli > Bacillales_A > Planococcaceae > Sporosarcina > Sporosarcina aquimarina. The sequence goes on along the minus strand of NZ_JAUBDH010000007.1, from coordinate 55,574 downwards.
GCACTTCGATAATCCGCTGCATCACGTTGTCAATTCGTCCCCCATAATAGGCAGAAATACTGCCGTAAGCTACGCCGATTACCAAATCTAGAGTAGCTGCTAAAAATGCGATGTATAACGAAATTCTGGTACCTTGCCAGATCCGTGTCCACAAATCTCTTCCTAAATCATCTGTTCCAAACCAATAGTAATCCGGTACTTCTTTTGCAGCGTATTGGTCAGTTCCCCGTATATCAACACCACTGACACCAAGAAAGGATAGGTTTTCCAACACGGGCACTTTTGGAGGCAGATTCGTTCTTGTCAGATCCTGTTCATCAAAGCCATGCGAATTCATGTACGGACCAAATGCGGCAAGAAACATTATCAAAATAATGAGGATCAGCCCTGTAAACGCACCTTTGTTCTTTCTTAAACGGAGCCATGAATCTTTCATGAACGTGGACGATGGGCGACTTGTAATTCTTTTTTCTTCAAACGCTTTGCCTGACTCTTCAAATAGGTCATCCGTTAACTCATACTCATTTACCTTCACGACGCCCACCTCCTGAAAGACGAATTCTCGGATCAATGACGCCATACAACAGGTCGACAATCAGTATGACGATGATAAACAACAAGCTATAAAATAATGTCACGCCCATAATAACCGGATAGTCATTTGTTAAAATCGACTTGACGAATTGTTCTCCTAGTCCAGGTACACTAAATATCTTTTCAACGACCAATGTCCCGGTCATCAATGAAACCGTTAACGGTCCTAAAATAGTAATAATCGGGATCATTGCATTTCGTAAACCATGCTTCAAAATGACCGTATGTTCTTTTATTCCTTTTGCTCTCGCTGTCGTAATGTATTCATTGCCCAGTACATCAAGCATTTCTGTTCTCATGAATCGAGCCATCGTTGCAACTACAAATGCCGCAAGTGCAATTGTCGGAAGGATTGAGTACTCAAAGCCCTCCCAAAATGCTACTGGCAACCATCCTAGTCTTACGCCCACCCAATATTGTAGAAGTCCTGCTAATACAAAGTTTGGGATGGATAATCCTAGAACAGCTACCACCATGGCTCCATAGTCAATGAACGTATTGTGCCTCAACGCGGCAATAATTCCTAAAAAGAGTCCGAGTATCATTCCAACCACTAGAGATTGAGCCCCTAATATGGCTGACACGCCTATTCGTTCACCTATGATGCTGCTAACCGACCTGCCATCAAATTGAAAAGAGACACCAAAATCTCCTTTTGTTATATTACCAAGGTATTTAAAATATTGAACAGACAAGGGTTCGTTTAATCCATACCGTTCATTTAGTACTTCTTTTTGCGTTTCAGATAACCGTTCATCATTAAAAGGAGATCCTGGTAGCGTTTGCATTAAGAAAAATGTAAACGTCACAATGATTAAAAAAGTGAACAACATGTATCCAATTCTGCTAGCAATATATTTTTTCATGCAAGTCACCACCTATATCGTGTTGGTTAACAGATAATCTGCCGTATCCCTTCAAATAATCATTCAATTTGAAGAGATACGATTTGCAGATTATATCCGTTAAATTAGTTGTCGATTGTTACCCACTGGTAAGAATACGTAGAGTTTGCATGAGCAGTAAATCCTTTTACATTCGGCTTGATCAGTCGTGCTGATCCAGCTTGATAGAGTGGAGAAATTGCTGCTTCTTCCCCGATTAAAATCTCTTCAGCTTCCTGAAGTTCTGCAAAACGCTTGTCTAGATCCGTGAAATCCACCATAGCTTTTTTCACATTTTTATCGTATTGCTCATTTTTAAATTCCTGCCAGTTATACGCACCATCTGATAAGAAAACTGAGAGGAATTCTACTGGATCCGCAATATCGTTTCTCCAGCCTGAATACGATAAGTCATAGTTCAAATCATCTTCTAGTGCTAATTTTTGCTTGTTTGGCTGCTGATTGATCGTGATGCTCAAGCCCGGAAGATTTTTCTCCAATTGGTTTTTCATATACTCAGCCACTGACTTTCTTTGGCCGTCGTCATAACTAAGCAATCCTAGGTTTATTTCTTTTACACCCAGTTCTTCAAGTCCCTTGTTCCAAAGCTCTTTCGCTTCTTCAGGTGTTCCTTTGTTTAAATCACCAAAACGTTCTCTGAACTCTTCACCATCTTGTGATTCTACAAATCCAGGGAACACTAACCAATAAGCAGCTTTAGAACCATTCTTCAAAATAGAGTCTGCGGCTTGTTCTTTGTTCCATCCCATGTCAATCGCCTTTCGGATATTGACGTTTTTCAGGAATTCATTTTTCTGATTCATTCTCAGGAAGTATACTTCAGATTTTAGCGAAGTCGTATATTCTTCATGATCTTTGTAAACGTCTACAAATTCGGATGATAGATTCGCAACGTCGATGGTATCTGTTTCATACAGATTCACTTCAGTTGAAGTGTCTTTCGCTACTTTGAAATTCACTTCATCCACATTCACTGTATCTGCATTCCAGTAATCTGCGTTTTTCATCAACGTCCACTTTTGGTCATGGTCCCATGAGTCCAATGTAAATGGACCATTGAAAACGAGGTTTTCTGGTTCAAGTCCATATTTGTCTCCTTGCTCTTCAGAAAACTTTTCGTTTTGTGGATAGAACACTGGATTTGTTAGAAGTTCAGTAAAGTACGGTACATCATTTTCGAGTTCCACTTCTAATGTAAAATCGTCAGGAGCTGTTGCACCTAGTTCGTCTACTTTTCCGTACATCTCATCTTCAGGATCTTGGATATTAGCAGCATTTTTTACAGAATCCATCAAATACGCATGAGGAGAAATTGTATCTGGATGCAACGCTTTCTTCCATGCATAGAGGAAGTCTGTCGCTTTAGTTGGTTCCCCATTACTCCATAACGCATCTTCACGTAAATGGAATGTATATTTCAATCCGTCTTCACTCACATCATAAGTCTCTACAAGACCTTCACTCACTTTGTCATCTGCATCTATTCTGAATAGACCTTCAAATACGTTCTGTATCATTGTTTGTGAGAGTCCATCCATTGCACCATTCGTTTTCAAAGTTGGAATTTCTCCCGCTACAGCTAAATGGAGCACACTTTTCTCTGCTTTTTCATCTGATGTGGAGTCACCAGCTTTCTCTGGTTCTTGTGTGCTCTCCCCTCCATAACAGCCTGCCAACAAAACGAAACTTCCCAAAATCATCATGAAGAACCATAAGGATTTCTTTCTCATCTTTTTCGCCTCCTAATAATATTGTCTATAAGTCCAAGAGTGTTTAAATTACTTTACAGATAACGCAGTGACTATTTCCTTAGTGTCCAATTTCTTTTAAAAAATGAATATAGAAAGCTATAAAACAACTATTTTTTACACTTAATCACTTAATGAATCTACATACCGGAAATACTTTCGGATTATTCAGTCTTCCCTTTCTGCAATTCTTCCTTTAAATCAATTTACTCTTGTTACAGATAAAAAGCGGAACCCCAAACCCTCTCTTTAAACTCAATTAGATATGTATCCACGTCCCTTCTATTAGTCTAATTCTTGTACACTTCACCAAGTACATAATAGTATTGCAATTTCTATGCCAACCCACTCTAATTCTCCCGAATTTTCTAATTTTTAATCGAACTTTAAAATTCCATATGCTATAATAAATTCTATATTCAAAAGGTTTCATACATTTACATGGTCTTCTAAATGAAATGCAGATGATGGAACCACGCATTTGTTGGAACACTCTTTCATACCATTGAATTTAAGACACAACAAAACACTTATAAGATACTTCCGTTAACTTTAGAAGTATTGTATAAGCTGGAGCTTTTATAAGGGGGAATAGTCATGGAGCTGGGACTTCAGCAACGGCAGGAACTTAATTTATTGATGACTGTTGAGTTAAGACAAGCCATAGAATTACTACAATACTCCACCTACGAACTCGAGCAGTATATCCGAGAGCAGGAGCTGGAAAATCCGCTCATTCAACTGAAAGAGAAAGAAGAAAAGCCTGTCTATGAAGAACGGTTACACCGTCGGATTTCCTCTTACGGAAGTGCGGACATACCAATGGATGCGGTACAGTGCGCGGAAGAAAACAAACGGGAAGAACTACTGAAGCAAGCAAAACTCGTATATCCTGACGCCTTGACACAAAGCTTGTTAAAGTATCTGATCTATAACTTGGATGATAATGGATTTTTACAACACAATGAACACACGCCATCTCCTCTTTTTGATGAAGAACAGATTGAAAAGGGTGTTCATCTCCTTCAAGAGCTTGGGCCAATCGGGATTGGCGCTCGAGATTTAAAGGAATGTCTGCAGCTGCAAATTATGTACAATTATCCGGAAAACCAATTAGCTTCCTGTTTAGTGGAGAATCATTTGAACTTGATTGCCGATCGCAAGTGGAACGAAATCGCTTCAAAAATGGACATTACCATGAAGGAAGTGAAGAACCTTTTTGAATTCATCCAGACGTTGAATCCAAGACCGTGCTCATTCGTATCTGATGATTCAACGAAGTACGTAACGCCTGATATTATCGTTGAGTTGAAGGGAGAGGGCTTCACATTCCACTTGAACGACGGTTATCTGCCAGGGATACATATGAACAAAAGCTACTCACAGTATCTCAGCGACAAAAGTGATGCATCCAAATATGTTCAGACACAATACAAGAACGCCCAGTGGCTGCTGAGTAGCATTGAACAGCGTCGGAACACTATCATTAAAATTGTATGTGTTCTACTGGAAAAACAGGAAGAGTTCTTTAAGCACGGGTTCAATTCGTTAAAACCTATGACTCTTAAAGAAGTTGCCGATGAAATCGGGATGCATGAGTCCACGGTAAGCCGTGCAACTTCGAATAAGGTGATACAGACACCATTCGGTTCTTTTGAGCTTCGGATGCTGTTCACTTCTAAGCTGGAAACTTCAGATGGAAATACGGTCTCCCAAACAAAAGTGAAAAAATTATTGGAGAGTTTGATTGCAAAGGAGAATAAATTCAAGCCATATTCTGATCAAAAAATAGCGGAATATTTCAATGCGGAAAAAGGAATCACGATTTCCAGACGGACGATTAGTAAGTACCGGGAAGAGTTGCGTATTCCCCCTTCCAGCAAGCGTAAGGACATTCAAGTATGAAAGGCAAAAACAGGAGGAATGGGGATATAACATAGTCCCATTCCTCCTGTTTTTTAATTTACTTTGTTTTGCCTACTGAAAAATGGCCAAACCAGTATCGGTTATACCCGATAATAGCTGCGCTCAGTAAGATCATGTACATGCCCGTAGGCTTTTCGAGTGCGTAGAACAATGCTGTGAGAATGACAGTCGCAAATACAAGAGAGGCTACGATTTTGAGAATTGGTGATATTTTTTGCTGGAAGGTTATCGAAATAACTTTTTCACCGATCCACATGAGTAGTGTTGTCAAAATGATAGCGCTTACCATTAGTACCAAAAAATAAGTGAGTCCCATAGTTTCGCTCCTTTTTTGGAAAGACATTCGTTTCTCATAGTATATACTACATATCGTGTTTAATTCCACACTATTTAGAAAACATTTTCTATTCTTTTTATCTATTCACTTGATAATCGGATGATCCTGTTGATTGAAGCGGAGAGCGGCGACTCCGGAGGGATCAGCGAAGCTTGAAGACCCTGGACAGAGCAACGCGAGGGAAGCGGCTGAAAGCAAGCCCCTCGGAAAGCGTCCGCTCGCAGCGGAAATCAACTTTGCTAGCTAACACTATTTAAAAAGACAAAAGACTGTAGGCAACTCTAGATTTCTGGAGTTTGTCTACAGCCTCTATTCACTTTAAGGTAAGTGAATCATTGTCATACATGTAAATAGATACGGTTATTGCTTAATGTTAACAAACACACTCTTCACCTCTGTGTAGTTGGCCAAGCCGTATTCCCCGCCCATTTCGCGGCCGATTCCGGATTGTTTGTAGCCGCCGAATGGCATGGTTTCGATTTCGATGCCGAAGTCATTGATCCAGACAGTGCCGGCTTTCAGTTTTTTCGCTATATAATGTCCGGTTTTGATGTTTTCCGTCCAGACACTAGCAGCGAGGCCGTATACGCTGTCGTTAGCGCGTTGGATGACTTCTTCTACTGTGTCGAAAACGAATACTGATAGAACCGGTCCAAAAATTTCTTCACGGGCGATGGTCATGTCGTCTTTTACATCGACAAAAATTGTCGGCTGCACATAGAAACCTGTATCGAACGCTTTGCTTCCGCCAGCAACAAGTCGCGCTCCTTCCTCTTTCCCTTTTTCGATGAAGTCGAGAACCGTCTGCTGCTGTTTCGCTGAAACGAGTGGTCCCATGTCTGTTTCAGGATCCATTCCGGGTCCAAGTTTCAAGGCATTTGCACGTTCAACCAGACCATTGACGACTTCTTCGTGAAGTGACCGATGAACGTACACACGTGTACACGCACTGCAGTTTTGCCCGTGGTTGTACATCGTTCCGTTAAAAGCACCTTCAATCGCTTCGTCCAAATCAGCATCTTCACAAATGATACTCGGTGATTTTCCGCCAAGTTCGAGCGTGACACTTTTAAGCTGATCCGCCACTTTATGCATGATTCCTTTACCGACAGAGGTCGATCCTGTAAATGCGACTTTATCCACATCTTTATGCGTGACAATCGCATCCCCTGCTAATCTGCCAGCACCCGGCACAACATTGACGACTCCGTCGGGGAATCCTGCATCTTTGAATAGCTTCGCTACATAGAGAAGTGATAATGGTGTTTCACTTGCCGGCTTAATGACTACCGTACATCCGACCGCAAGTGCAGAGCCTAGTTTCCACGCAGCCATCGCTAACGGGAAGTTCCAAGGAATGATTTGCCCCACAACACCGACCGCTTCGTGAACTGTATAGTTCAAATAATCATTAGACACTGGAATTGTTTGCCCAACCATTTTCGTTGCCCATCCTGAATAGTATCTAAAATGCTGAACGGTGCCATCTACGTCATCAGCCAGTGCAACTTCATAAGGTTTACCGTTATCCAAGGCTTCCAATTGCGCAAGCTCTTCTCGGTTTTCTTCCAGAAGATCCGCGAACTTGTAAATAAGGTGAGAGCGCTCAGCGGTTTCCATCTTCGTCCATTCACCTTCATCGAACGCTTTTCTCGCCGCTGCTACTGCAACATCGATGTCTTCAGGCTGCGCTTCACTTACTTGGGCAATCACTTCTTCCGTCGCAGGATTCACGACATTGAAAGTTTTTCCGCTAATCGCCGGGTGGTAGTCACCGTCAATATAAAGTCCTTTTACACCTTGCAAAAACTCTTCAACTTTTGGTTTCAGTTTATAGTCAGTCACTTTCATTCCTCATTCGCCCCCTTCTTAGTTCGTTACGATTTCCAAGCTTTGCAGAAGTTCTTTCAATGTCGCTTCCTCTTCTTCATTCAATGGCAATCTCGGTCTGCGGCACGGTCCGCCTGCTAAACCTTGCAGATCCATTGCTCGTTTCACGATTTGAACGTATTTTCCTGATCCTTCAAGGAATGCACAAAGTGGCAGAAGTCTGTCGTACAAAGCCCATGCTTCATCCATTTCGTTGTTTTGAACGTGATTATACATATCTGTTACTAGGCGCGGTGCAATGTTTCCGGACACGCAAATCCATCCCGTTGCCCCAACTAGGAACGATTCAATTGCTAGATCTTCAGAACCACAGAATACTTTAATGAACCCTTCGCCTTGGCGAGCGATATCCCTGGCTTTGCCTATGCCGCCGCTGGATTCTTTCACGTGTGTAATGTTTTTCACATCACGGCCCACTTTTAGAATCGTTTCCGTGCTAATGTCAACACCTGAAGTGAATGGGTTATTGTAGATCATGACTGGAAATTCAACCGATTCCGCAACTGCTTTGAAGTGCTCATAGATTTCGTTCTCTTTCGGATGCGCATAGTACGAGTTGATAAGCAATGCAGCGTCCGCACCTGCTTTTTCAGCTTGTTGTGTATATTCGATTGCATCCGCAGTAGTTTCAGCAGCTGTACCAACGATGAGTGGAATCCGGCCGTTCACTTGTGCAACCGCAACTTCAACTGCCTTATAACGCTCTTCCTTCGTTAAACTGACAAATTCCCCCGTACTGCCGTTAATTGCCAGACCTGCAACACCTGAATCGATGAAGTGCTCGATGTTGTTCTTAAACCCTTCCCAATCGATTTCCTTTTCGTTAACCATTGGTGTAATGAGTACTGGGAATACCCCTTCAATTTTTACCATTATAAATTCCTCCTAAGTTTTATTTTATTATTTTGAATAACTTCCAACCGGTGTTCTATGTTCTTTCGTTCTGTTTAACTCTTCTAGTCCTTCAATTTCCTCTGGTTCTGATTCATTGGACTTCGTATACCAGATGAATTTGTTCGTAAATCCGTAAATGACTGAAATGAGTAATACTAACAAGTTGAACCATAAGAACGGTAAGTAACTCATTGTCGAGACTCCGAGTGCCGCTGCCATGAATACGCCGCCATCCGACCATGGAACCATCGGTGTCGTGACTGTCCCGCCTGCCTCAGTATTCCTCGAAAGTACCCGACGGTCGATATTCTGGCGATCGTAGTTATCACCAGTGATTTTACTAGCTGTGATAATGGAGACATATGCGCCTCCAAACAGATTCCCTAAGAAACCTGCAAGAATTGTAGATACTGTCGTTTTACCAGGATTGTTTGCCCACTTAGCCAAGTAGCCCCCAATCGCTCGTAACACGCCAATTTTCTCCATCAACCCGCCAACACCTAGTGCAAAGATGATCAACGCGATGACGTCAAGCATGAATACGATTCCACCGCGGTTCAGCAAGTTGTCTATGAATGCGACGCCTGATTCGATTGAATTTCCAGCATACATGACGTTGAATGCCTGCAAGAATGTAGCACCCTGGAAAAGATAAGCCCAAATTGTTCCCAGGAATGCTCCGAACAAAATAACAGGAATGGAAGGCATTTTGAACGCCAATAACCCAATAACGACAGCTGCCGGAATTAACATATACCAGCTAATACTGAAGTACTCCGTCAACGAAGCCATTGTGGTCGTTGCAGCACTTAAATCCCCGTTTCCATTGAAGAAGAATCCAGTTACTAAAAATAGTGCCGCTGCGATGATCCAAGCAGGCAAACTAACTGTCAGCATCGATTTAATATGGTCAATCAAGTCCACTTTTGATAGTGAAGCTGTCATTACGGTCGTATCGGACAGCGGTGATAACTTATCTCCTACGTAACAACCTGAAATAACTGCACCCGCGACAAGGGGTAACGGAAAACCGAAACTTGCGCCAATCGCCATCATAGCGATTCCCGCTGTTCCTGCTGAACCAAAAGAAGTTCCTGTAGCAATCGAAGTGACCGTACAGATGATGAACGCCGCCATAAGGAAAATATTCGGATCGATGATCGCAAGTCCATAGTAAATGATGGACGGCACGACTCCCCCAGAGATCCAAGTTCCGATTAAAGCGCCGACGGACAGCAACACGAGCACCGCTTCTAATCCGTCACTCACTCCGTTCAAAAGACCTTGCTGCATTTCTTTGTAGTTATAGCCGATTTTTAAACCAACTATAATGATCAAGAACCATGTCGTCAGCAGCGCCAAGTGAATTGAGATATCAAACTTGAGTATGAACGTGGTCATAATCAATCCGAAACCAATTAAAACAAATAGTGTTTCGCCTAAAGTAGGTAATCTCTTTTCAGTTTGCATACCCTTCCCCCTTACTTAAGTTCCCGTGTCCATTCCCCACCATTCCTTTTCGATAATATTAGTTCACGTTACGTCACCCTTTCTATACCAATAAAAACCCCTCCTTCAATGGGTCCTCTTGGTCAAAGATGAATTCATGACTGCCCGTGACATACGCTTTCGTTTCAACAAAGTATCTCGATTCATCCCCTGCGACTTTTTTCGCAACAAGTGAACTGCCGAAAATGCTGTTATTTTCGATTTCACACTGACTGCCTTCCTTTTGAGATAGCGCTGCCAGAATTGCAACCGTGCTATCCACACCAGGAGAACGCAAAATATAGCCGTCTTTTTCAAACGTTACAGATCGAACTTTCCCGGGTGTTGCAGGATCCGATTCAACAACGATAACCCCTGCGTAAGAAAGGTTGTCGTTCGTCAATTCCGTCGTCCGGTCCAACCCCCATTGATTCAACTCCGCCAGATGCTCCAATTCAATGCTCCGAATTGAAGCTGGCAACTGGTAAAGGAAGTAGTTCCGTTTTTCATCAATGCACAGTAACGTATAGTCCGGATCCGCTTTAACCTCAGTACACGAGTCGTTTTCAATCGAAATGGAAGTGACTTCTTGGTTTTCTACAAGCGCTTTCAACGTGTAGATGCCGTTTACAGTTTCCACTTTATAAAGCCCATCTGCAGATTGAGTTAAATTCCCCGTCTCGAGCAGAGCTGTTACTGTCGCAAGTAATCCTTCATATTTGAAGTTGCTCACGCCTTGATGATTGAAAAATAACAATGAGAAATCTGCAGCTCGTGAAGGAACAACGACACATCCATGCATACCACGATGCCCTCGCGGTTCATTCAACAACAAATTCTTTTCATTGGAGAAGTTATTTTTCAGCTCCTCATGTTGAGCGTGTATGTCTGCCCCACTTAATCGGATCGGTGATTGCGTTACGATTCTAAATGCTTCACCTGCTACATGCGCATCGATTGTGCAGTACATCTTTTCGTAATTCATTTAGACACCTTCTTTCACTGACTCATGTTCCATCGGCGGGATGAGTAAATACCCTTCACGCAGCGGGTCTTTTTCATTGTAGAAGAAGCGATGATTCCCCATGATCCACGCGGAACCTGTTACTTCTGTAATGACGGCATCCAGTTCTTTTACTTTCGTTTCTTCCAGCACTTTCGCTTTGAACAGCGTACCGACGATGCTTTCATGAACGAACAACTCATCCATTCCGATTTCCTTGTTTTTATACAGCGTTGCAAGTTTCGCAGATGTACCCGTTCCGCACGGTGACCGGTCAATCCCGCCTGGCGGAACAATCACTGTGTTTTTCACATCCGCATCGGGATGAACGGGATCTGTATAAAATTCGATATGCGTCAGTCCAGCGATAAATGGAAACTCGGGATGCACAACCTCTTCCGTTGCATTGATGGCATTCCGAATGTCGATTGCCTGATTAATGATTGTTGTTGCATTATCCTCTACCAATGACAGATTCAGTTTTCGCGCATCGATAATGCCATAGAAATTCCCGCCATACGCAATATCGCATTCCACATGACCGATTCCTTCGACGTCCATTTCGATGGACTTCAAAAGAAAAGCTGGGACATTATTGAACGTCACTTCTTCGGCTTTCCCGTCTGTGACTTTGATTTCCACGGCAATCAGACCTGCAGGCGTATCAATCTTGAGTTTCGTAACTGGCTCATGGACTTCAATCAGACCCGCTTCAACGAGCGCTGTACAAAATCCGATTGTATCGTGACCGCACATCGGCAGATAACCGCCCGTTTCAATGTAAATGACACCAACATCTGCATCGGGATGACACGGTTCTGTCCACAATGCACCTGACATGACCCCATGCCCCCGCGGTTCATTCATCAAAAACCTTCGGATCCAGTCATAGTTTTCTTCCATATACAACATCTTTTCGGACATCGTTTCTCCAACTAAAGGAGGCAATCCGCTAATGAGTGTTCTCGTCGGATTTCCACCCGTGTGTGTATCGATTGTCGTAAACAGTCTCTGGTAATTCATCAGATTGTCACCCTTTCTTTAAACCGGCTCAGCTGAAGCGGTTCGATTGGAATGCACGTTTCTTTGTCATTCAGCATTTCTTCAATCAGCTTGCCAGTCACGGCTGCAAGACTGATTCCATCTCCTTCATGACCCGCTGCTATGAAATATCCTGGTATTTCCTCTACCCGTGAAATGATCGGCAAGTGATCCTCCGTCCACGGCCGCAATCCTGCATACGTCCGGATCACCGTCATATCCGCGATTTTGGGATAAAACCGGATAGCACGTTTTGCAATGAGTTTCGTCACTTCATGATTCACTTTCGTATTAAATCCCCCAAATTCCCGGCTGCTTCCAATGAGGAAGTTTTGGCTTTCCGTTGGCTCGAACACGAGCGCAACGCCGTATTTTTCCATATCGGCATCCACAACACGCTCTCCGCCAAATTTCGAAATCAGATACCCGAACTCCATCACTTTTCTCAAACCAACAGGCTGTTGGCGTGAAGCGACAATCAACTGGCCCTTCCTCGGAAGAATCGGAATGTCGAGTCCGACCATTGCACCTAATTTCGGAGCCCATACCCCACCGGCATTGACGACTTTTTTTGCTGTATACGTTCCATTATTTGTTTCAACCACAAACTGTCCTGTTTCGTTTTTCGATACATTTTTCACTTCTGTATTCGTATGTATTTTCGCGCCGTTCTTTTCAGCACTATGAAACATGGAATACGTCATCATATATGGATTTACAGTCGAATCTGTTTTACATTCCAATCCGCCGTACAAGTCATCTGCAAAGTATTTGGATTCGTTCTTTAAATCTTCACGATCCAACATTTTGAACTCAAGACCTGCATCTTGCTGTTTGGTAACCCACTGATTTGCCGCTTCCATTTCAGCGTCATTTTCACACACCAAAATACTTCCTGGGTTGCGGTATTCAAAAGAAACTTCAAGTTCTTTATCCAACTCGTGGACAAGCATCTGGCTTTTCAAAGACATTTGACTGTCAAAACCAGGATCTTTATCGATTGCAAGAATGTTTCCATCACATCTGGAAGAGGTTCCGCTCGCTAACTCTTTCTTTTCAAGAACCGTTATATCTAGGCCTGCTTTCGAACCATAGTAAGCAATGGACGCTCCCATAATCCCGCCGCCAATCACAACGACATCCCGATGTATCCTATTCACCACAATAATCCCCCTCTCGCTCGCTTATTTATGTGTATTGCAAGTAGCGTGCCAAAATTGAAATCACTAGCACGTTATCAATCTCTATTGAAAATTCTAATAATTAGTGTAAAATTATTTATACGTTTGAAATTTTTAGACAGTTGAGGTGTTTAATTCATTGAACTTTTCACAAAAACTGCTCAGCAGAATAGTAGATACAGATTTTACGATTGTTGAATCAGAGCAAACTAACAATTTATTAGCAAAAGAAATCGCTATAGGAGCCTCAAAGAAAGTCTTCCAGATAACTAAAGCCGGTCCACAATGGATCAAAATGGATGACTTCTCACAAGAGGTTGTCTATATCCCTTGCAGCACGCTATCAGTAAACAGCACAATTGAAGACGCCTTCCTAGAACTTCGAAACGCTGACATTGCGCTCATTACGAATACTTCCGATCAGTTCATAGGCTTCCTGACGTACGAAGTATTTTCTAATTACTTGTTCACCGAATACCAAAGGGCACAAGCTTATTTGAAAACCATATTAGACACGATTGATGAATCCTGCACAGTGATCGACCAAGACGCGAAGGTTCTTTACTGGACAAAAGGCGCTGAAGAAATATTTTCAGTGAAGGAAAAAGACATTATCGGGCAGCCCATCACAAACTTCTTCAGTCCTGAACGGCTGGAAATCCTGAATGCGTTAAAAGATGGAAAGTCCGTGTACCACAGCCAGCACCATGCCCGTAAGGATCTGGTCGTGATGATCAATTCAAAACCAGTATATTTAAATGAAGAAATCATCGGTGCTGTCGTATCAGAAACAGACATTACGAGTCAGATTCTATTGAATAATGAACTTTATAATACGTCAGAAAAACTATTCATTCTGGAAGAAGAAGTTAGAAAAACGTCTCCTTCCGTCAATCCTTTTTCTTATATAAAAGGAAACAGTCCCGCTATTAAACGAACATTGGAGATAGCCCGTAAAGCAGCGACTTCCGATGCAGCGGTTCTGATTTACGGGGAAAGCGGCGTCGGGAAAGAATTGTTTGCGAAAGCGATTCACAACTTACGGGAGCCTGAAAACTCGCCATTTGTTGCGATTAACTGCGGTGCGATTCCAAGCGGATTATTCGAAAGTGAAATCTTCGGGTACGAAAAAGGGGCGTTTTCAGGAGCCAATCAGAAAGGGAAAAAAGGGAAAGTCGAACTTGCGAAGAACGGAACGCTATTTCTGGATGAAATCGGAGAAATGCCGCTTGAGATGCAAGTGAAAATCCTTCGGCTCCTGCAGGAGAAAAGGTTCTATACAGTTGGCGGTACAAAGGAGATCGAAGTGGATTTCCGTGTTGTTGCAGCGACGAACCGAGATTTGAAGGAATTGATCAGCGAAGGGAAATTCAGGGAGGATCTTTATTACCGGCTGAATGTCGTCAACTTCAAAGTCCCGCCGCTGCGCGAACGACCTGAAGATATTATCGAGCTGACACATTACTTCCTGTACGAATTATCCGTGAAGTATAACCGGCCGATTCATGGAATTTCGCAAGATGTCATGCAGGCATTGCTTCAACATACGTGGCCAGGAAATATTCGTGAACTGAAGAACGCCATTGAGCGACTCGTTGCGTTTTCAGAGAATGGAGAAATTCGAATCGATGACCTTCCGAACGAAATGGAAAGAATTCCGCAGGCCGCTGCAGATGAACAGGCTGACCTTCCCTCTTATCAGGTGAATACGACTGAACAGCTTTCGCTGCAAGAACAATTACGTGTTTACGAGAAAGACATTATCTTAAAGGAATTGAGTAAAGTCGATGGAAACAAACTTCTTTGCGCAAAAAACTTAGAAATTACGAGGGCCACTCTTTATAATCGGATGAACAAATTGGGGATCCAATTATAATATCCCAAACTTGGCTACATTCTTGCATAGAGTTTAAGTATGCGTATACACAAAGTATAAGAATGAGGTGAGGGACTTGTCGGAAAATAAAATGATCATTTGTAGATGCGAAGAAGTAACTTATGGTGAATTGAAAAATACGGCGGAAACGTATAATTGCTCCGCACGAGAACTGAAATTACGGACACGTGCGGGCATGGGGTATTGCGGAGGAAGAACGTGCCGATCGATGGTGGACAGTATTGCACATGCTTCTGTTGAACGAGACGTTACCCAGGTGACTTTAAAATATCAGCCACCCATTCGACCAGTCAGCTTCGGCAGTTTGGGGGGAGTTACAAAATGACGAGCAGAATCATTCATCACCCAGTATTGGACAAAGTCGATGAAACAGATATCGTTTCATTCAAATTTAACGATACGGTTTTAACAGGGTTACGAAACGAATCGCTTGCTGCTGCACTGCTTGCGAATAATATCCGAACGCTGCGTGTTCATGAAGAAAGCGGAACACCGCGCGGAATTTATTGCAATATCGGTCACTGCTTCGAATGCCGTGTCAATGTAAATGGACAGCAAGGCGTTCGAGCTTGTCTGACGCCAGTTGAAGAAGGCATGACCGTGTCAAGCGGCGAAAAATTCCTGACGTCTGTGAAAGACTGGAGGTCGAATAATGAATAGAGTCATTGTTATCGGGGCGGGTCCCGCAGGTTTGTCTGCAGCGATCACGATTGCGGAAAACGGTTACGAAGTTCTCATTCTCGATGAATATATGTTGGCTGGCGGCCGATTGTTAGGTCAGCTTTATGAAGAAGAAAACGGGAAATGGTGGAATGGAATTAAGGAATCGAAAAGCCTGCATGACAAAGCCGTTGCGCTCGGCATTGAGATTCGCTTAGGCACACCTGTTTCCAACATTGAAAAGCTGGATGGATCTTGGGTAATTTATACAGATGAAGAAACGTACTATACTTCCCATCTCTTACTCGCAACGGGTGCAGCTGAAGTTCCGCTTTCGATTCCCGGCTGGACGCTGCCTGGCGTGATGTCCGTTGGTGCTGCCCAAGTAATGACAAATGTACATAGGGTCAAACCGGGTAATCGCGGCGTGATCATCGGAGTGAATGTGCTGTCATCCGCCATTGCGATGGAACTGAAACTTGCCGATATCGATGTGGCTGCGATTACGTTACCGAAGATGAATCAAGTGACGAAGGAATCAGGCAACCCGATGGATGTCATGAATTCCCTGCTGCACGTGTCGCATATGGCGCCTTCAGCTTTTGTTAAGTTCGGAAGCAAGTTGATGAAAAATGAGTTCATGAAAAAGATGGGGATTACATTCTTCCCTAAAAAAGGCGTGAAGATGTGGGATATCCCGATCATGCTTCGAAAAGCGGTAATCAATATTTACGGTAAGGATGCTGTAGAAGGAGTGACGATTGCTACGATTAGTGCGTCGGGAGAAGTGATTGAAGGTACTGAAGAAACTATTAGTGCTGACTTTGTTTGTATTGCTGGCGGTCTGTATCCATTGGCGGAGCTAGCGGCAATTGCTGGGTGTCCGTTCTATTATATAGAAGAGTTAGGCGGGTATGTACCTCTTCATAATGAGCGGATGGAGACGGTTCTGGATGGATTGTATGTGGCCGGAAATATTACGGGTGTTGAGGGTGCGAAGGTGGCGATTAGCCAAGGGGTTGCTGCTGGGCTTGCGATTGCGAATAGTTTTAGCGGGGGCAAGCATGAAGTGGTTATTCAGGAGGCGATTCAGACGATTGGGCGTACTCGGGATGAGGCGTTCATTCAGTTTCATCCTGATGTGAAGGAAGGTAAGGAGAAGTTGCAGCGGTATTTTGAGGAGTATGGACAGGAAGTTAAGGTGGGCGTTACTGGTTAACGTGTTGATAATGGAAGGGGCTGTCTCGAAGAGTCATGTGCATGACTTTTCGGGATAGCCCCTTTTATCTTATGAATAAAATAAGTTACGATGTTGATTTACGTTTCAGATGAACGCTTTCCGAGGGGCTTGCCCTCAGCCAATCGAACAACGAAGAGTTCGATTTGCCGTATTTCTGTGCACTTTACAGAAATTAAGGCAGCCATATGCTCCTAACGCTGCGCTTTTACTCGCAAAAGCCGTTCTTCGTGACGGCTTTCGCTACGCTCAGTCCAGGGTCTTCGGACTTCGCTGATCCCTCCGGAGTCGTCATCTTCCACTTCAATCAACGGTTCTTCTAGGAATTAGCTTCATATTCTCTAATAGGATATTTCCAAACTAAATCCCTTGGGATAAATTCACAAACTTAATAATGAGGCACAATCTCACAAGTAGCCTCACGAAAGAAATCACCCCGCCATTTAGATCGTTACGTGCTGGCCGAGGTTTTGTTGTTTGGCGGTTTCGTAGACGCCGATTGCG
Organism: Sporosarcina aquimarina; assembly: GCF_033253705.1. Classification (GTDB taxonomy): domain Bacteria; phylum Bacillota; class Bacilli; order Bacillales_A; family Planococcaceae; genus Sporosarcina; species Sporosarcina aquimarina. The sequence goes on along the minus strand of NZ_JAUBDH010000007.1, from coordinate 38,269 downwards.
ACGGCTAGGTCGAAGTAGGCGGCTCCTACGCATTTGAAGAAGGTGATTTCTGTATTGTTTTCACGGGCAGTTACGTTGCCGACGTAGGCGTCTTTTAGTTCGCCGTGGATTTGATCGTAAGACCAATCATTTTGCTCGTTTGCGTGGATGAGCTCCCCTGCTTCTTCGGTTGCGCCATGAAAGTCATCGACGATGATTTTGTCTGCTCGGCAAATGAATTTGTGGTCCACTTCTCTCATATGCGGCAAGTAGGAGCCGACGCCGTTGACGTGGGTGCCTGGTTGAATATCATCCCCATCGAATACGGGTGTTTCCGATCTGGTGCTGCAGTTGATGATCTGTGATTTCTTCACGGTTTCGGATTTATTCTCTTCATCTATTACTTCAATGGTTATGGAAGAAGGCACACCGAATTCGATTAATTTCTCTTTGAACTTTTCTGCATTTGCTTTTGTTCGATTGACTAGATTGATGGTCTTGATGTCTCGGACTTCCAACACACCGAGTACTTGTTCAAATGCCATGCCTCCTGTTCCGATACAAGTTAGCACTTCCGCATTTTTCAATGCATAAAGGTCCGTTGCGATTGCACTGAGTGCGCCTGTTCTTAACCGGGTTAAGTAGGATGCGTTCACGAGTGAGACGTGCTCACCTGTTTTTGCATCCGATACGAGTGTGACCCCTTGGGTGGTTTTGCCTCCGGATGCTCGGTTATGTGGGAAAATAGTGACGGCTTTCATGGCCATCAATTCTTTATCCAAATCTGCACTGGGCATATATAAGACACTAGCTTCGTGCTTTTTAAATTCTATGACGGTCCGTAACGGATTTTCTACAAGTTCCTCCACTTTCGCTTTCAAGAGGTGTTTCAAGTCTGCTACTGCTTTGTCCATTTTGTACATGCTTTGTATTGTTTTTTCGTCGAGTACGATCAAAATGTTCAACCCTTTCTTTTAACGGATTTGATAATGTGATATACATAATATAGTTAAAGAATTACTGAGGAGAGTGTTTGTGATGGATCAGCCGATCGGTGAACGGATTCGTGATATTCGTAAAGATAACAAAATGACGTTGAAAGAAGTCGCAGATCGAACCGGTTTTTCGATTAGCTTTCTTTCACAATTGGAACGAGGCAAAAGCAATGCCACATTGGAGTCGTTAAAAAAGCTTTCCTTGGCACTAAACGTAAGTCCCGCTATATTTTTTGATGAAACAACCGCCGCTTCAAGTGACGATCCCTCTTCTGAAGTCGAGAAATTAAATCACCATAATATCATGTACAAAAGCCTGCATCATTCCATGGAAGACTATGCTTTCCAACCTTTGCTGGTTAACTTGAAACCCGGTCAAAATGAAGGAAATGCGTTCACACACAATGGACAGGAATTCCTTTTTGTATTAAAAGGTGTCCTTACGGTTCTATTGAATAATGAAAAGATAGAGTTGAAAGAACACGAATCCATTATGTTCGATTCAAACCAGACGCATTACTGGTACAACTATACAGACAAAGAAGTCGTCTTCCTTTGCGTTTCCCATGAGTTTCAATAAGAGCCGACGAGACGTGATGATCTCATCGGCTATTGGTCTACGTTCTACTTGTCCTCTAGTAAAAAACCAGTCGGTAATTCATCATTAGGATCCGTCACGAATTGATGGAAACCGGTAATGTATGCAGTTCCTTCCACTTGCGGGACAACCCCTGGAATCCCGGCAACCGTTTCTTCCCCAATAATTTCTCCTTTAAATTGACCGTCCGTAATGCATTCATGGATAAATGAATCTCCATTTTTCATCGTCCCATGTGTATATAAAGTCGCGAGTCTAGCAGAAGTGCCCGTACCACATGGGGAGCGATCGACTTGTTCATCTGCAAAGATTGTAACGTTGCGCAAATCCGAGTCTTCTTTTACTGGCGCATCCGAATAAATCACTCCATAAATCCCTTTTAGACCTGGCTCATCTGGGTGAACGACGTTATAGTTCGCTTCCACATAATGCTTTATTTTAGTCCCCCACTTTTGTAATTGAGGAAGATCTTTCTTTGATACTTTAAAGTCCAATTGACTTGAATCCATAATGACATAGAATGCGCCGCCAAATGCGATATCTGCAACTAACTCCTTACCTTCTATTGTCATTTCAATCGACTTTTCTAACACGAATGACGGGACGTTTTCAAACGAGACCGATTTCACTCGGTTCTCTTCAACATTGGCATACGCAATTACTTCACCCGCTGGGCTGTCAATCACAAATCTAGGTCGTTCTTCCGTTACCGCAAAACGTCCTGTTTCGATTCCCATTGTGACCACTGCGATAATTCCATGACCACACATCGTACTCCAGCCTTCGTTATGCATAAATAGAACTCCGAAGTCCGAATCCTCTTTAGCTGGAGGGGTAATTATACATCCGTACATACCGTGATGACCTCTTGGCTCATACATGAGCACTTTTCTGAACTCATCTAAATGTTCCATGCAATACTCTCTGCGTTCTAATTGCGTGTTCCCTTTAATCTCAGGAAAACCATCCGTAATAATTCGTAAAGGTTCACCAGACACATGCATATCCACTGTTGAAATCATTTTATTAATAATCATTTCTCCATCTCCTTCTTAAATTTAAGTATATTATTGAAGTGGTACTTAAATTCAGTATAATTGAAATAGTTTAGAATAGTCAATCCATTGTTAAAAGTAAACTAGTATTCAAAGCATACAAAGTTAGAAAAAGCGTCTTTTATCACAGGGATAGCAGACGCTTTTCCTTATTATCTATCGTTGAATCCTTGCATGTTTCGTGGGATGTTGAAACGTGCCACTCAAATTTATATGTGACTATGATACGATTGAAGTTACCTTAAAACACTGGAGTGTAAAATCTATATGTCTGTCACAATATTCCTATTAGTACTGCTGGCGGTTTTCGTCGGAGCGCTCGTCCGTGCTACATTCGGGTTCGGCGAAGCAGTCGTTAGTATGCCTTTACTCGCCTTATTACCAATCGATTTATATACTTCCATCTCGTTAATCGGTTTAGCAGGATTGACGGTTGCTTGTCTAACTGTTTCAACTAATTGGCGACACATTGACCGTCCATCACTTATACGATTATCTGCTGCTTCAGTCGTTGGAATTCCAGCAGGATTATTATTGGTTAAATTCGCACCAGCAATTGTCATTACTGTTGCGCTCGGAGCGTTCCTCATTCTGTATGGTGCCTATTCCCTGGCAAAACCATTGCTATTTAAAACGTTCCAGCAACCCATGCTGAATCATCCTGCTTGGGCATTCCCATTTGGATTTGCGGCAGGTTCACTTGGCAGTGCCTATAACTTTACGGGTGTGCCGGTTGTCGTTTTCGGGACAATGCGTCAATGGGAACCTGATCGTTTCCGCGGGACATTGCAAGCACATTTCCTGATTTCAGGTGTGCTGATCGTTATTGGACAAGCGGTTGGTGGTTTGTGGACGAAGGATTTAGTTGTTTTGTTTGGGTTTTCTTTGCCGCTTCTTGTGCTTGCGACGTTATTTGGTACGTCTTTACATCGGCGTATTCCCGCTCATCGTTTTCAACATTATGTATTTGTTTTGATAGTGTTGCTTGGGGTGTTGTTGCTGACTAATCCTTCATAATTAGGATGTGTTTTGACTCTTAGTTTTACATCAATTAAACCAATTTCTATTAAACCTAAAATCGCATAATGAAAAGTACCTCTGTCCGATAGTTATTGATCGGACAGAGGTACTCTTATTCCCATTTATGAATTTTAAAGTCTATTGCTTTTAACTCAAACCCGCCATATCAAAATACTCACTCTTCACTTCATTATATTCCTCAGTAACCTGATTCACGTGTTCCACAACATCCACCATCTTTTGACTCTCATCATTAATGGTTTTAACCTGTTCTTCCAGTGCAGCCAGTTCAAAATTCCCTTGTTCCAGGTTTTCGAAAAGCTTACTTTGTGAGTCCAATTGCTTTTGATAGAGTTCAAAATAGCTGTCCATCAGTTTCTTTCGATCCTTCATCAGTGTCATGATTTTCGTTGCTGTCTTCTTCTCATCTTTGTCTTTGATCAGCTTAATATTTTCATCTATGGACATCAATGTAGCATACGCATTCTGGAAGTTTTCACGAGCCTCGTCCAATTTCTTACTTTCGGTGGAAATCTCTAAATCATTTAGTGTTTGTTTTATTGTCTCGGCATCATTATTTTCAAGACTTAATACCTTTTGGTAACTCTCGTTCACCTTTTTTCTGCTCGAGGCTAAGTCTTTTTGATTGGCTGTGAATTTGTCTTCCAAGCTTGCTGATTCTTCTACTTTTGTATGGATTTCGGTCGCTTGTTCTTGGTCCGACTGACATCCTGCTAGTACTGAAAGCAAACCTGCAAGTATGGCTAGAAACATAACTTTTTTCAAACGGGATCCCTCCTTAGGTCAACCAGTGAGTTAGCTGATTGATTGACAGCGGCCGTTACAAGGGAACGTTACGGGCGGCTGCTCATTTGTTAACACTTTCGTTTTATAGCCTTGCTTCTTAATATAAGAAAGGAGCTCTGGCAAGAATTCAATCGTATGGGGTTTATCATGAAGCAGAACGACAGGTGTAACTCCTGCATTCATGTACTCATCGATTGCTTTCTTTGTATGCTCTACATATCGTCGATCTTTTAATTCCCAGTCACGGCTGTCCACATTCCAATCCCAAACCTGGAAGTCATTTTGGTCTAACACGTAGCGCATATCTTCTGTTAAATAAGGGATACTGCCGTATGGAAGTCGGATCAGGTTGGACTGAACTCCCGTGACATCCTTAAGTATTTGGCGATCCTCAATCATTTCATCCGCAGGTGCAGACGCACTGCTGTAGATTTCACCTGCTTCATGGGTTATCCCATGTAAAGCTAGACCGAAACCTTCATTCTTCATGCGAACTACAGCTTTCGAATGTTCTTTCATATTCGGTCCCAGCATGAAGAACGTCGCTTTCATTTGATAGGCATCCAAGATATCCAACAATTGGTCCGCAACAGCAGAAGGACCGTCGTCAAATGTTAAATAAATTGCTTTTTCTTGCTGATCCATCACATTTTGCTTGGCAACTGCTTCTTTTCTTGCAATCTCTTTCTTTTGTCGTTCATCTAGTAGAATAGACTGTCTCAAAGGGGATTCTTCAAAACCGCCAATGGGTTCAAATGAAACCGGCAATGTTTCCAATGAAGTCGTATGTATGGGAGCTGTCTCCTGTTTCGTCTTATTCGCAATAAAAAATCCAGCTATTAAAACAACTACTAAGACCGAAAGAATTGCGGACAGAACTTTCCCTTTTTTGTTTAATCGCATGTTGAAGTTCGTCCTCCTATTCTTTTTAAAATGATATACTCTATTTCACTTCCATTTATGGATTAGATAAACATCAAGATTATCCAAGTTCATACCAATATGTATAGACTTTAGTTGAATCAATCAATTAATTAATTATATTAGCATATAATACCATAAAATATGTTGTTTTTCTTTTCGTGTGCCTGTACAATACAAAAGTTTAAAATTATTCACGGGCAATCATAATGTTCGATGAATCGGCAAGCAAAAGAACCGGAATCTTGCACTCCGGTTCTTCCCACTTAATACAACAAATACTGTTTACGTACGACTTGGAATCTTTTCAGGTCTTTGCCCCATCGCATTTTCATCTCTTTCACGGTCATTCCGTTTTCAATACCTGGACGGATCCAGCCATTCCCGATTAAGTTATCGAAAAATGAAGTTAGCTGAACGTCTTCAGGATAAAGGTCTTTCAAAGTCTTCACGATGTGAAGCCCCGTTTCAACAGGCTGGTATTTCGTTCTTTCAGTTACATGGACCTGGACACCGTGAGACAATTTGCCACTATGTTTCGAAAATGTCGGGGTGAAGGATGCAGCCCGGAATTTCACGCCTGGCAGATTCAAGTTATTCAGTGAAGAAGCAAGTTCTGTACTGTTAATGAACGGTGCACCGAGAAGCTCGAATGGTTTTGACGTTCCGCGTCCTTCAGAAACATTGGTTCCTTCGATTAATGCTGTACCTGGGTAAACGAGCGCTGTCTCTAGTGTTGGCATGTTCGGTGACGGCATAACAAATTGAAGTCCTGTTTCATCAAAATACGAATCCCGCTTCCATCCTTTCATCTCCACGACTTTCAAATCCGCATTGATGTTGAATTCTTTATTGAACAACTTCGCAAGTTCCCCTACCGTCATTCCGTGACGTAAAGGTATTGCATACTGTCCAACGAAGGATGCAAACTCAGGGTCAAGTACGGGTCCTTCAATCTTTTCACCCCCAAGCGGATTGGGACGATCCAACACGACAAATGGAATCCCTTTTTCCTCCGCTGCTTCCATTGCAAGCGCCATCGTGTAGATGTACGTATAGAAACGCGTCCCGACATCTTGAATGTCAAAAACGAGTACGTCTACGTTTTCAAGCATTTCAGGAGTCGGTTTTCTTGTTTTACCATAAAGGCTATAGACCGGCACACCCGTAACTTCATCGATATAATAATCGACATATTGACCGGCTTGCGCATCTCCACGAACGCCGTGTTCCGGACCGTAAAGTGCTTCAAGATGAATGTCGGGATCATTATTTAAAAGGTCGACAACACTGTTCAATTCGCTGTCAACGCCAGTCGGATTCGTGATCAGGCCTACTCGCTTCCCTCCCAGCAGGTGTTTTTCATGTTTCATGAGCCGTTCGACGCCGAGTTCAATTTTGTGAGTTCCTTTTCCTTGGCCCTTCCCTTTATGCTTGCCATTATGATGTGAGTTGTCCGCAAACGCCACTGTGAATGTTGTCATGACAAGCAATGCCGAGATGACGGCAATGAACCACTTTTTCATCATCCATTCTCTCCCTTATTCATTATAAGAAATCCCATGTCCAAATTCATAAAGTATCCCACCTAAAGGATTTGGAATCGTAACAGGCAGTTTCCCTGAAGGCTGCACGTCTCCGAAAAGAATGGAGGCAGTCGCTTTGAAACTCGCTGTCCGGAAACTGTATTGCGCTAGGTACGCATCGACATTAGGGTAAGCCATAACGTCATACGGATTTCTGACACCTACTGCAATGACAGGTGCAGTGGACTTTTCCACTAACTCATTCACCATCTTCATTTGCGGATTTTCTGGTGAACGTGCCGCAACAGTTGAAGTGGTCGTTCCAACAATCACTGCCGATGCATCCGCCACTTGGGCAAGTTCACTATCCGTCAGTGGTTTCCCCGTTTTCACTAAGATCGTGTTGTCATGTTTACTTTTCACAGCTTGGTACAATTCATCAATATAGGAATCTCCAACAACCGCTATTTTTTCTGAAACGCTTGGACGTAACGGAAGAACGCTGTCATTCTTCAACAATGTCACTGATTTCTCAGCCACTTGTTGTTCAATTTGTTTATGAGCGTCTGAACCGACTGTCTGCAGTGCATTTGAAATTTTATCCTCAATCGGCTTCGGCGTTTCTTCTTTCATAATGCCTCGTTTAACCTTTAGTGATAAAATCCGTTCCACTGACTCTTCAATTCGAGACTCTGAAATTTCACCAGAACGAACAGCGTCTACTAAACCAGTTGCCACGCTTTCAAGTCCAACAGGCATTAAGACAAGGTCCGTTCCTGCTTGTACGGCCCGAATAACTGAATCGACAGGTCCAAAATGATCTGCAATCGCCTTCATATTTAACGCATCTGTTGTGATCAGCCCATCGTATCCCATCTCTTCTCGCATTAACTCCGTCAGTACTTTATACGATAACGTTGCAGGCACATTAATTTCACTGCCGTCTTTTTTCGAAATTACAGTTGTACCGTCAATCTTCGGGAACGTCACGTGTGCTGTCATAATGGCATCCACGCCTGCCTCCATCGCTTTTTGGAACGGATACAATTCCACTTGCTTCAATCGTTCTTTGTCATAAGGGACTTCCGGTAGCCCTAAATGCGAGTCAACTGCAGTATCTCCGTGACCTGGGAAATGCTTCGCTGTACCGGATGTTCCAGTTCCTTGAAGTCCCTTTGTATACGCAACACCTAATAGAGCTGTCAATTCTGGGTCTTCACTGAACGAACGGACCCCAATCACCGGGTTATCCGGGTTGTTGTTAACATCAAAAGAAGGGGCGAAGTTCATGTTAATGCCGAGTGAATGAAGTTCTTCACCGATCGCTTCGCCGACTTTCTCCGCAAGCTCTTCAGATCGTGTTGCGCCGAGCGCCATATTGCCGGGCATGTCCGTTCCTGACTGAAGTCTTGTGACAATCCCACCTTCTTGGTCAATCGACATGATAAGTCCATATTTTTCAGAAGCCTCTTGGTAGTCGGCAACTAATCGAGCCGTTTGCTCCGTCGTTACAACGTTTTCTCTGAATAAAATCACGCCGCCTAAATGATATTTCTGAACAAGCGCTTCAATTTCCGGAGTCAATTCGGTCACATTTTTTCCGTTGTAGTTACGGAAATCCGGCATGAGCATCTGCCCCACTTTTTCTTCTACCGACATATGACGGATTGCATTTTCAATCAGTTTGTATTGCTTGCCGTTCATTTTAATCACCTTATACGCAATAGAAGGTTTTCCCGGTCTTTTCTTATGGTTTTTTTCCGGCTTCCCTTGTATCGCAATTCGGTCAGTAAACTTGCCGTCCGTCACTTCAATGAACGTCTTACCAGGTTTTCCTGAAGTGCGGACTTTACCAGTACCATCGACCGTAGCAACATTTTTGTTTTTTGATTTCCATTTCAAGTTCTTTGAAACAGCTTTAAAATCGCCACCTTTGTATACGTGTAGCGCCGTCAATTGGATAGTTCCATCATCCAATTCAGCAATAGACTCCGGGACATTTTGCAGCAAAACCAGATTCTTCACTTTCGACTTCGATGACTGCGCCATCGCCGGCTGCCCAGCCATGGCACCCGTCAAAACAAGTATCCCGATTAGAACAGGTATAACCAAATAGCGTCGCAAATTTTTCATCCGCAAATTCCTCCCTTTACTCATTTCGTTTCAACCATTCCGTCGTTTTTGAATCTGGATGCACTTTTTTACCATCCAGTTTAAAGTCCCCTACATACCACCCTCTGCCATTTACTGCCGTATCCGTTTCATATCGGAATCGGATTTGCTTGGTGCCTCGAGGTAACGAAATCGTCGTGCCGCTCCACTTCTCTTTTATTCCTGTCAGACGCGGAGCAAATTCTTCCCATGCCTGTCCATCTTTAGAAACTTCAATGACGCCATAATCCGAATCTGTCTCAAGTTCATACCACGTGTTGAATGAAAACTTCTTCGCATTTCTCGGAGTATTCATTGTTAGTGTTCGGTTCAGCTTATCCCCATATCCTGAAAACCACGCAGTCGATTTCTTTGGAATCGGTGCAGGGATTGCATCCGCTACATGTCTTACAAAATCACGTCGAACTCCGTTCAGCGAAATCGTCTTTCTTGAAGGATGTACGCGATTCGTCAATAAAATCGCGACGGTTTGGTTTTTCGGACTGATGACAATACTCGTCCCGGTATAGCCAGTGTGGCCCGCAGTTGAAGGATTGGACAGCGCATCCATATACCAGCCTTGGTTCAGTTCCCAGCCAAGCCCGTGGTCATCGCCCGCGAATTCAGGGATCTGATTTTGCGCTAACAATTTCACTGTTTTCGGTTGGAGAATACGTTTGCCGCCATATCTGCCTTCATTCAACATCATATGTGCAAAAACCCCTAAATCTTTCGCTGTAGAAAATACGCCTGCATGCCCTGCCACACCATCCAACGACCACGCATTCTCGTCATGCACTTCTCCCCACACGAGACCTCTGCCGATTTCAGGCTGATATTCTGTTGCGGCAATTCTATTTTTCAATGAAGCTGGTGGATTATACATCGTGTCTTTCATGCCAAGCGGATGAGTGATTTCCTCTTTTACATACTGATCCAATCGCTTCCCGCTAAGTTTTTCAATGATTGCACCTAACGTAATCATATTAAGGTCACTATACGTATAGCTGGTTCCGGGACTTGCTTCAAGCGGCTGCTCAAATACTAGATTTAACCGGTCCTCCCGCGTCTCTCCTTGAGAATGAAGCGGAATCCAAGCTGTAAACCCGGAAGTATGAGTCATCAGCTGTCGAATCGTCACATCTTCTTTTCCATTTGCCGCAAACTCAGGAATGTACTTCACTACGGGGTCATCCAGGCGAATCTTTCCTTTTTCATAAAGTTTCATCGCAGCTACAGTTGTGAAGATTTTACTGATCGACGCAACATCGAAAATCGTGTCAGTTTTCATAGCGACAGGGTTTTCCATCTCGGTCAACGAGTCATCCAAATAGCGCGCCGCATCACCATAAGCCTGCTGTTTCACAATGTGCCCGCTGCGAGCGACTAACACTACGGCACCCGGAGTCGTTTTCTCTGCAATCGCCTGCTTGAACACATCATCGATTTCATTCAACGGCTCGTCCCTCATTCCAGCTCCACGAACTGATCCTGGATGCAAAACTGGAGCACCGTGACCAGGATGATTCCAAGACTTATTCGGAACATGCTGCCTATGCGCCATAACTGGTTCAGTAAACACCATCCCACTCCCTAACGTACAAACAAGCACTGCAGTCAAAACTTTCTTTCTCGCACTGACCATTTGCTTCATCCTCTCCTTATTTATGTAAGCCTTTCCACCTTATCTGATTATTCAATCAATTACCATACGTCTGAAGGACCTTTATTTAGTGGAAATCTGGTAAATAAGGGAACTCGCAAATTAGTTAAATCGTAGAGTGAAACAGTACAACTTTTAATGAGTTTTTGACTTATTTCATCTAGTATTAGTGAAAGCCGGGCGTTTTGTGTGGTGTTTATATCGTTTAAAGGATATGTGAACTAGAGAAGCCGGATGAATAGTTAGAACCCAATTCTTTAATGGAGGTTTAAAATTTATGTGAATTAAAACTTCTAATATATCATTAATTTTCGTGAATATAAGTTTCATAAATCACCTTTAGAATAAAGAAAATTAAAACTATTCCCGAGTAAAAAAACGCAAAAAAGCCCTTAGCTATTAAGCCAGCCAGGGACTCTTGTGTTGTATTTGTTATAAGACCATAGAACTGTTCAGGATGAAGAATCTGTGGATTGGACGATATGCTGTTTCTGCATGATTATTTATTCATAGTCTTGGGGTATTTTTGTATGCTTGTACGTCACAAAAATCAATACTACCTCGAATAATTTCAATATTGTTTCTCATATTAGTCGGTCTAAAATTCTTCAATCATCTCATGCACCTTCCCCATCTCCTTATCAGACACCATCAAATACCAAATATCACCGATGAATTTTCCATCACCCGTCATCTGATACGTGGTCAACTCGTTGCGGACACTTTTGTAGTTCGTCACGAGATTTTGCATATCGTCGAACTTCATATTCGTCACCATGTTTTTGCCTAAAATGTCGATTAGTTTATGAATCCTTGTGACAGAGGTCATCGATGCACCTTGGTTCAGCACGCCTTGGATGACTTGCCGCTGTCTGTCGTTTCGTCCAAGATCGCCTTCAGGATCTTGTTTTCTCATGCGGACGTAAGCAAGGGCTTGTTCGCCATTTAACTTGATGTTTCCTTTCTTAAAGGAGTATTCATCCAAGTTAAATGCTCGCTCGTTCGTGACGGTAATGCCGCCAACCGCGTCGACTAGTTGTTCCAGTCCATCCATATTGACGCGGACGTAATAGTCCAAATCTATGTCGAGGAAGTTTTCCACAGTCGCTACAGACATTTCATTTCCGCCAAACGCATAAGCATGGTTGATTTTATCCGTAATGCCTTTTCCGACAATTTCAGTTCGGGTATCTCTCGGAATGCTGATCATTTGCATACGGGAATTTGTAGGATTAAGCGTCATGACAATCATCGTATCGGAACGACCGCGGTCTCCCTCTCGTTCGTCCACACCTAGAAGCAATATGTTCAGCGTCTCCCGCTGCTCTACTTTTTGTTTTGACGCGACTGCGCTTATCGCTTGAATTGGTTCATGCGTCACTTCATTTACTGTGGCTTTTACTGAGTTATAAATTGTAGAGATATAAATGCCGCCAGCGGCTGCCATCGTGAGAACAACGAACATCGAAATCCACAGCCATTTCAATCGATTGTGTTTTCTGCCATTCATCTCTTTCACCTCCGTGATTGGGTGATTTTTCAAGACATTAGTTAGGAACTACTGCGAACCTGGTTTGGGTTGTACCATATATGTTCAGTCGTACGCTGAATAGAGCGCTTGGCGATGAGAATTGATCGGTTAGCACTCGGAAACGGGCGGTTCGGCAAGTGAATCGAGCGGTTAGCCAGATGTATCGGGCGGGTTCCGGTCCGAATCGGGCGGCTCGCAACTGGAATCGGGCGGGTTCTAGCCGCAATCGGGCGCCTCGCAACGGAAAATGGGCGGGTCTCCTTCGGAATCGGGCGCCTTGCCATGCGAAACGGGCGGGTACCGAGCGTAAACGAGCGCTTCGATATGGAGAACGAGCGGTCGGCTCCCCTAATCGAGCGCTTCGGCAAGAGAAATGAGCGGTCGGCTCCCCTAATCGAGCGGTTCGGCAAGAGAATCGAGCGGTTAGCCAGATGTATCGGGCGCTTCGATCCTGGAAATCCACACTCAATTGCCATAATATCCTACATACCAATCCGCAAATTTCCGCAACCCGTCCTCAATGGAAGTCGCCGGCTTAAACCCTATGAGCTCTTGTAGTTTCAACGTCGATGCATACGTCTTCCGAACATCGCCAGGCTTGATTGGTTCAAAGTTTTTATTGAATAAAACCGGTTTCCCCGTTGCGTTGCTTAACGCCGTTTCCAACGTTTCAATGAAGTGCATCAACTTTTCAGGGTGATCATTTCCGATATTGTAAATCACATGGGGTGCGCCGTTAGCAGCCACCGGAGGACAAGCAATCAGTTTCTCGATTCCGCTCACGACATCGTCGACATACGTGAAATCCCGATAGAGATCCTCTTCCAGATTGCCGTCATTGTAGATGGCAATCGCTTCGCCCGCAAAGTATTGATTTGTAAATGAAAAGTACGCCATATCGGGTCTGCCCCACGGACCATACACTGTGAAGAACCGCAGCCCGGTAGAAGGAATATTGTACAGATGACTGTACGTGTAGGACATCAATTCATTGGACTTCTTCGTTGCCGCATATAAAGAAACGGGATGATCCGCGGTATCGCTTTCCTCAAACGGTACCTTCTGATTGGCACCATAGACGGAACTGGATGAAGCATACAAAAAATGTTTGACTGGATGATTTCTGCAGCATTCCAGCATATTGTAAAACCCGATCAGGTTGGATTGAATGTACGCATCAGGATTTTCGATAGAATAACGCACCCCGGCCTGCGCTGCTAGATGGATGACCACTGTCGGCTTTTCTTTCGCAAAAATGACTTCCATAAGCGAAGCATCCGAAATATCCACTTTGTAAAAAGTAAATAAGTCGTTCGCCTTCAACCTCTCCAAACGGCTGTGTTTCAACGTTCGATCATAATACGCATTCAAATTATCCACGCCGATCACGCTGCAGCCAAGGTCCATTAAGTGAGCGGACAAATGAGAGCCGATGAACCCTGCAGCGCCTGTAATGAGGATGACGTCATTTTTTGAGAGGGATTGAGATTCCATGTTGTTTCGCTCCTTTGCTCCCTTGGAACTTTGTTGAAAAGCGTCCGACGGAATGATACTCTACACCTGCTTTTTCCATTTCAAGTACACTGTATATATTGCGTCCATCGTAAACGAGCGGGGTGCGCATGAGTTCGGCGTACCGCTCGGGCGTCGTCAGTTTCACTTCATCCCATTCCGTAAAGATGAAACAGACATGTGCATCGAGTAACGCTTGTTCGACATTACTGGCATACGTGATTGCGCCGATTCCGAAACGGCCTTCCGGATACATTGTCGAAAACCGCACCGCACCAGACGGGTCAAACGCATAGATATCCGCACCTTGTTCGAGGAGTAAAGGAACGTTAACTAGAGACGCCGCTTCCCTTAAATCATCTGTTCCCGGCTTGAATGTTAACCCGAGTACCGCTACCTTCAGCCCGTTGAACGTAATTAGCCGCTTATTCGCTTCTTTAAAAAGTTTCGTTTTCTGCTGTTCGTTGACTTCAACTGCGGATTGCACCGTCCTCAGCTCGTAGCCATTCTCCCGCGCTAATGACATCAACGCTTTCGTGTCTTTCGGGAAACAAGAGCCGCCGTAACCAATTCCTGCATTCAAAAACTTATCGCCAATCCGTGCGTCATAACTCATCCCTTCCGCCACGTCTTGGATATCTGCGCCGACCAGCTCACATAGGTTTGCAATGTCATTGATATACGAAATCTTGAGGGCAAGAAAGTCGTTCGATGCGTACTTGATCATTTCAGCGGAGCGCCGGCTGACGTTGACGATCGGGCGATGGAAAGACGTATAAATATCCGTCAACAAGTTCCGTGCCCATTCACTTTCCGTCCCGATGATGAACCGATCTGCGTACATCGTGTCGTGAACTGCCGAGCCTTGCGCTAAGAATTCAGGGTTCGATGCGACTTCAAAATGGACGTCATTCACTAAAAAGTCTCGAATGAATTGCTCCACTTTATCATTCGTTCCGACTGGTACCGTCGATTTCACGATAACTAGGCAATCTTTTTCAATCGACTCCGCGATTTGCCGGGCAACAGACGCAATATGTGTCAAATCAGCTGATCCATCTGCACGTTCAGGAGTTCCGACGCCAATGAAAATCGCATCCGCATCTTGATAAGCCGCCTTAAAATCCGTCGAATACGACAACCTGCCCAGTTCAACATTGCGCTGCATGAGTGATTCGAGACCTTCTTCGTAAATCGGAGAAATTCCAGCCCGCATCATCTCCACTTTGTCTTCATCGACATCCACACATGTCACGTGGTGACCGACTTCTGCGAACGTCGCACCCGCCACTAATCCAACATACCCCGTCCCTGCAATTGCCAGCTTGTACATCTTCTCACCTTCCCTCTCCATTATTCCGAGATAATAAATACGAGAAATGAACCTGTTCGATAACGCATTAACGGAATTGCTGTCTCTTCCTGATTGTGTTCACGAACGCAACGATTTCTTCAATCTTCATGAAATAAATCATCACCAGGTAAATCACAACACCGGCAGCGATTGAAACCAATAGCGGTAAATAAGAACTTTCCAGTTGAACGAACAGCAAACTGTAAACGGACCTCGCTGCGATTCCCATGATAAGAGAGGCAACGATAATTTTAAACAGCGACGGATAATTGCTCTTCATCCCTAACGTACCAATCTTCTTTTTCAAACTTCTCGCAAGCAGCGCCGTACACGCAATGCTCGAAATACTAGTAGCCAATGCGATTCCGCTAATCCCCATATTTTTCGCTAAAATGATATTTAAGATAATATTCATCACAACGGTAATCATGGCATTGATCATCGGCGTTTTCGTGTCCTGAAGTGAATAGAACACCCGAAACAGGATTTCCTGATAACTGAAACTCAGCAGGCCAATCGAGTAAAATGTCAGTGCGGAGGCGGTCAGCAAAACGGCCTCATTGTCAAACTCCCCCCGTTCAAACAACACGCTCACAATCGGCTTGGTTAACACCAAAACCCCTACAATAGAAGGAACTACTAAAAAACTGACAGCGACCATCGACATGGAAACCGTCTTTTTCAGTCCAAACAGATCATTATCCGCCACCATTTTTGAAATCACTGGGAACAAAACCGTCGCAATCGAGAGAACAAAAATTCCGAGGATGAATTCATTGATTCGCTCTGAGTAAGCAAGCGCTGCAATCCCACCGGTTTTCACACCCGAAGCGAGTGTTCTGTCCACAATCGTATTTAACTGATTGACCGAAGCGCCAATCATGACTGGAAATGCGATGAGTCCCATTCGCTTGATGTGTTGATCTTTAAATGATATGTTGAATTTGTGGCGAAATCCTGCTTTTTTAATATAGAAATAGATAAGAACGAATTGAGAGGCAGTGCCCACTAACGTTCCAATCGCGAGCACGAGAAGGTTGGTGTGTGCACTTAAATACAGGGATAGAATGACTAGCAAGTTCATCGGAATGCCGATAAGGGCGGGAACGACAAAGTTGTTTTTCGTTTGTAAGTATCCCGAAAACATTCCGACATAGCCTGTAAAATACATCCCTAAAATACTGACTCTCGTAAACATGACCGCCTGGCGAAGCGTTTCTCCTTTAAACCCAAAGGCAACTGCATTGATGAGCGGTTCAGTGAACACTAATCCGAAAACGACCAGCACGGTAATAATGAGAAACAGAATGCTTAAAAGATTATTCGTAAATGCATTCGCTTCTTCCAACCCTTTCTCCGATTCGATTTTGATGAACATCGGAATGAATGCTGTGGAAATTCCTGCTGCTAATAGGCCGAATAGGACGATGGGGACTGTTCTTGAAATGAGGTACGCGTCGGCGATTCCTGAAATCCCATAAAAGTTCGCCAGCGTCATATCTCGTGCAAATCCAAGCAGCTTGGACAAAATTGTAAAGACCATTAAGAGGATCGCGGCTTTTTTCATAAGATAACCTCATTGTCAAAAAGAAATGGCCTGGCATATTAGTACAAGTTCATAAACAGGACAATTTTCATCAATAAATTTCAAAATAATCGATTGTATCCTTGCTCGGTTTTTTCAATACGTGATGCAAAACGGCATCTGTATGTTCACCAAATAGCGTACCCGTATTAAATTGATGAAAATTGATATCTTGGTACGCTAGATTGATTTCGATTAAGATCGGTTCTCCTTTGTCATTGAGCGCCATATCCCATGAAACTAGCGAAAAGTATTTCACCTGGTTATGAAGTTCCGCAGCCTTTTCTTTGATCAACTCCACATGATGGACTCTTCCTTTAACAAATTCGTAACCTGTATACGGATGGTGCGTGTACTTATTTCCGAACTTATCAATCGCATACTCATTGAAGTTTCCGTCTTCATCCAACCCGCACGATAACCCGCCGACCATTTGGTTATCGATACTTTCGCCATTATTACCGAATCGCACAACGGAGGACAATACATGAATATCGTGATTCAGACGCAGCGTTAGAATTCGCAATGTATTGAGTGATCTTGGGTAGACTTCCCCCAGCGACTTGTGTTGTTCCAACCACCCTTGTAGAACAAAGTCACTGCCGCCATAGCGCTTTTCAATATCCCGCAATGTGACGGGAGTACCATGTAACACGTATGAATCGTTTTGAACTTCCAAGATTTCAATGTCTTTCCCATCTCCCGTGTCAATGCTCGGTTTGACAATCACTTTCTCCGAAAAGTCCGCAAGCAGCGCTTCCGCATCTTCTGGTGTTAACTTTTCATAGTTCTTTCCGTAATAGATTCCGTGGATATTTCGAAGGATGATGTTCGGCTCTTCAACATTTTGAAAGAATTTTGTGTAGAAGTTTTTATCTGCGTACATCTTTTGAAAGTGTGTGTAATTCAATCGCGGTTCTATGAAAGAGTAAAAAAGGTCTTCTGGTATAAAGCGCTCGTCTTCGATTCCGGTCACACTGGTGTAGGCCTGATGCCAGTCTTTCTTAATCTTCCGATTGAATTTGCCTTCCCAATACGAATCGATTTTTATTTTGTATTCATCTGAAAGCGGCTTATCCAATTCCGGATTCAGTTTGAAGAGGCGAACGATTTTTTTTCGATTCCCGGAAACTAATCGATACTGATTCATCTGCCCCATTCCACGGTTCATCACTTCTTTGATTCCACTTTTTATCGTCACGATTGTTGACTCCTTTCACTTGCTTTGAGGATTATTAACGCCGTTTGAATAGTTACCCGCTGTCTATACCGGAGTGTGGTGATCTATCAGACTTTCAAATCCATCAAATTCCCTAACGTGACATCGTCTTCCCAATTATCAAAAGGAATGAAGCCAGAACCATCGTAAAACGTCATCTCACCGAAATAGAGCTGCCCGTTGGCATAATACCAATCCACACGGACGTGAATCATATCGCTCGCCAATTGTTCGGATAAGCGAACCATTTCATCAAAAAAGCCAGGCTTTTCGATATAGTTATTTGCCATTCTCATATCTAGATCTTTCACCCCTTGCGTCATGAATACAAGGTTCCAGTTCATGTCATACAGATCTTGATGATATTTTGGAGTCCCTCGGTCAAAGTGAACTTGTATGAAGTGGGCTTTGCCGTGAAAACAGACCACTTTGTAATCTCTTAAAATACGAGTATTGTGATCTTCAATATACTTTTCAGCTAGAACTCGAGGTCGCACACTTTTGTACGGCCATTCTCTCCCATACCAATAAGCATTTTGTTTCAGGCCTTTCTCTAATTTTTTAACTGTCTTTCTGAAATCTAGTTGTCGTTTATCCGTACAAACGATGACGCTTTTCGAATCGTGATTGCATTTCAACACAAACTTGTTCGGCAATTTTTCAAACTCGATATCATTTGCATCGTCCCAGACACCAATGAGCGGAACGACATACTGTTCTCCAAGAATTTCTGCGATATGCTTTCTTACTTCCACCTTGTCCACGAGCATCGGATAAAAGGATTGGCGGTCATTCATTTTCAGCCATTGCAGTTTTTCGTTGTACGTAATCGGGTCTTCAAGATTCAATCCATACTTCAGATTTTTATAAAAAAGTAATTTTAAATAGAGTTCGTCTGGCACTACACGTAAGAATCGAATTATTTTTGTTCTCATATCCTATCTATCTCCTTTACTAGAAAAGTTTTAAAGCCTATCATGTTTTAAAACTCGAAAAACTTTAAGCTAGTTAAGTTTCCTCTAGAACACGCGAGCAGCAGCAACAGACACGACAGGTAAAAAACGAATCTACGGAAATTCCCTCTCACGATATTTGTTTGGTTCTGTTTAGCGAACAGACTCAACATAAGCGGAATCGCCATGATAGATAGGAAAATCACAAAACGATGGAAGATATTGTATTCAATTGAGAAAATAATAAGTAAGATACTCAGATACTTGGAAAACCCTATCAAATTCCTCTGACTTTCAAATCCCCCTTGTAGCCTGTTCGATTTTGAAACAAGTCGGAGAATATACATAACAAATAGCAAACTTATGATTCCGATCACGTACTCCCAAAAGTATGAAAACTTATCCTCTAACAAATAAAACACAGCCTTGTCATAACTTTCGAGCAGATAGAGCCGGCCGAAAACAAGTATCCCCGCGACAGTTATCAAGATGAACAGTATCTTGGTTAAGCGCTCGTAATTGGTTTTACTCTTTTCGAAAACATAATAACTAAAACGAATACCCGTTAACACAAGTCCAGCCGGATGGATGAGAGAGGCTGCAATGTACCAAAAGGCATGCCTATAAACCGATTTGCCTTCCACCATCTCTTTGTAAATAACCACCGCAATAAATGAAAAACTCAACATTGTTCTTATTCCTGAGATCACTTCAATGAGAACTCCTAATGACATGAAGAAGAATAATACAAGTGATGCATCTGAAGTTCGAACGTTAAAATGAAACACACTTCTTTTAAAAACGTAAAAAATATTGCTATAAAATATGAATGATGTAATAGCAGGTAAAAGACCATCAATATTAGTTTTTCCAATTAAATGCATATAAAGTAAGTTAAGCGGGGCATAAGATTGCATCATTTCTCCCCATAATTTACTGAAGCTCATGCCTCCCCAAATATGCATAATCGGTACTAATCGATACAGATCCGCACCCTCCGGAGGGACGTAAAAGAATGACATAATAGATAGAACTAAGGTATAAAAAAATAAAACAACACTTAAATAATTTCTTTTCAAGTGGGTAATCAGATAACAAATGATGCACAGAACCAGTACATATAGTGTTAAGGCGAACAGTCTTTCCGTTACATTCATAAGTCACCCTCTCCAATGCTGATAGATAAGATGAACGTAGTGGCTATTGCATATAGGTCGTAGTTGGACATACTGGTTTACTTTCATTCAAAGAGAAGTTGTCTCTCCCCCATTCAATCCCAAAAAACCGCTTTTGCAGTCAAATTTTCAAATGATTCGGCGCTCTTTTCAGCTAAGGAATTCCAGTTATACGCATCGGATAGAGTTCGTGCATTTTCACTCATACGTGGCAGATGTTTTTTTTGTTCCATTAGTCGTTTTAATGCGTTCGCAATACTTTCTACTGAACTCTGGGCAGTCAGACCCGCATTCGTACGTTCCACTTCTTCCTCCATATTGGCACCTGGAGTGATCACACAAGGCACCCCGTACGAAAATGCTTCAATCAGTCCCATCGGGTGTCCTTCAAACCGGGAAGTTAACAAGAAAAAGTCACTGTTCAACAGTACATCCTCTTTCTCTTTGCCAAAAATCCCTTCATGAAGTTGAATACAATCTTCCAATCCGTGTTTTACAATCAATTCTTGAATCACGTTCTTTGACCCGTTGTCGTCAGGTCCGTAAATATCAATGGAACAGTTGTGTTCCATCATTTCTTTTTTCACCGCTGCACACGCTTCAATGAGCAAGTCCAATCCTTTTTGATAAATATCCAGCCTGCCGATGAAAACTCCTTTCAGGCTGCCATTCGCAGCATCCCAATCTTTTGTAACCGCCTTTTGGTGGATTCCATTCGGAATAACGATTGCTTTGATATTCCATGAATCTCCAGACGCGCGATACTCTTCTTCTGTTAAATATTGAATCGCGAGTGCATCGCGGGCAAAACTGTTAAAGAACAGCTGATTTGCAAGTCTTTTCTTCATCGGTTTCTTTTGCTGGCCTTCTTTTGTCAATGAACTCCTAGGAATGATGAGGTAAGGAATGTTTCTTTTTTTTAGATCTTGTGCGATTTTTAAATAGCACTGAAAGTAGAACCCTTGAAAAATGACCAATTCCGGTCGTTGAAACGATTCCGGAAAATCCAGTACACTCTTAGCGGTATAATCTTCACTTGTATGACAGATATAGTTCCGTTCAGCTTTCAAAGGAAATCTTGAACTGAAGTTATACCAGAACACGTCATCCAGTTTACTTTGACTTTCAATTTGTGCGGGGACGCTATACGTGGGGCCATGTGACGGGTTGCCGGATAATGATGAGATATACACGATTTTCATGGATTATCACCCTGTTCCAACAAGGTTTGTTGATTTTCTGGTTGCCTGCAGTGGAGATTGATGATATCTACTAGTTCTTCGTAAATGATTCTCCTATCAAACCGTTCTTCTGCTAATCTGCGGCTGTTTTTCCCCATACTTCTTCTAAGTAATTCATTGGTACTCAGTTGAATCAATTTCACGGCTAAATCTTGTGGATCGTTGTTGTTGCAGTTGAATCCCATGTCATATTTCTCAACGAGGTAGCGGTATTCCATGGATTCTTGTGTATTCAAAACAGGAAGGCCCGCCGCCGCGTAGTCACTATGCTTATTGATAATACTTTGCGCTGCCCCCCGGGTAATCGGATTCACTGCGATATCACACTCATTTAAGATTCCGACCATTTGACCGTAGTCCAACCTCCCCCTGAAGTCTGTCTCTACCCCTTTCTCCTCGGCATACGTTTCGAACGTTTCCTTCAAAGGACCGTCCCCCATCACGATGAAACGGATACCGGAAATCCCGCGATCTTTCAGCAGTTTCAATGCGTCAATCACTACTTTGATATCGTAGCTATGTCCAAGAGTTCCGATATACGCTACCCAAAGTTCTTCATCAGGTTTGCTCAGCACTTTAAATTCCTGGGCGAGCTTGTCAAAATGTTCGAGATCTGTTCCGAGAAACACAATATGTGCTGTGTCACATTTTTCATTCACTCTTAGCGCCCTGCTGGAATACGTATCAGACACGCCAATAATGGCATCTGCTGCGGCATAGATGAAATCCGCTTTCTTTTTCATCGGATAATAAATAGCTTTACTCAAAAGTCCCTTATCGAAAATCATTTCAAACGCTTCCGGCCACAAATCCTGGACATCGATGATGAACTTCACATGATTCGCACGTGCGTATTCGGCTGCAACTTTTGCTGCGTCTAAAGATGGAACCGAGCAATAAATGACGTCAGGACGTTTTCTATGCTGTAAATAATTCTTTAAATTTCTTCCGAAAATATAATGGCTGTAAAATCGATTCAATGAAACATTCTTTTCATAAGGTGGTTCTGAAATCATCGTAAAGGTATACGGTATCGCGATAAGTTCCTCTTTGGTCAGCTGTCTCGATTTCTTTGTGCGATGTGAAAAATCAGTCGTGACAAGCTCAACTTTTGTATTTGCATCACTTAACTTCTCCGCTAGGTAGTGGAACCGACCGTTTCCTTTTTCGTTTGGCGCCTGTGTAAAGTGAGCAATAATAAGGATATCTCGCATGATCCGTTCCTCCCTTTTTAACTGTCACGACACTCAAGTTCGTTACCATCACTTCATTGAACTTCATCATATACATACCTGCATCGTAATCGCCGATCACAGGATAATTCACATTTCCTTCCATGTTGTTAACGATCATTTCCGGGATATTCACTCCACATTCGTACGCATGTGGATGACCTCCTCCAAACCTTGGATTCACTTCTGAAATGTAATACTTGCCTTTCACTTTGAAGATATCCAAGTCAATGACACCACGCATGCCGCTCACTTCCGCAAACTCCGTCATCAAGTCAAACAGCCGCTTGTCTTTCATGGAAACTGATTTATCCGTTTCTCCCGCACGCATTTTAATCTTTTCTTTCACAAATATGGACACCACTTCACCCGAAATCATATCGATATACACGTCGGCACCATATTCCGTACCATCCATGAACTCTTGAATCATCAAATCATCGAACTTGCTGAACAATAATTCGATACCGTCCCGGGAAGTGACCTTATTGATATTCATGCTGGCACTGCCTTGAATCGGTTTCACGAACACGGGATACTCGATATCCCCCGCTTCTATTCCTTTATAAAACAGCTCTTTGTCCACATATGTTTTAATTGTGTTGAATCCGTTTTGACTTAGAAACTTCACCATTTTGTATTTGTCAAAACACATTTCAACCACGTCCCAGTCTGGAATGATTGGCATTACGCCGATATCTAAAAAGTCCTGTTTGTGTTTGGCTAATAGACTGAGTTCCGGATCGATTAAGGAAAGAACTGCATTCACGTTGAATTCCTTACAGACTGCAAAAATTTCATCGATATACCCTTCGCTGCTCATTCTCGGGACAATAACCGCTTCGTCCGCTTCATATAATGCAGGAGCAAGCCGATCACAATCTGTCGCAATCACTTTGCCTCTTCCGTTCAATTCTTTTTTGAAATACTGCACAATCTTATTCCTCGTTCCACAGCTTAATATGAGTAAATTGACATCGTTTTTCATTCTCCAATCCCTCCAATTCATCGTTTTATCCCATAAATTACGAACACAAACAAAATGAGAGTCTCCGGGCAATCTCTAGTAAACTTAGAAGTATTGAACAATTATTCTATCTCAATCTTCACACCCTTTTTATCACTTGGTGTGTAAATATTTTCCGGTTTAATCACTCGTTGTAAGGTAACGAACAAAATTTTAATATCCAGCCAGATCGTAAATCTTTCAATATATTTTACATCCATCAAAATACGTTCCTGCCAAGTGACTGAATTTCTTACGATCACTTGCGTCAACCCTGTAATTCCAGGTTTCATCAGAAAGCGCTGTCGTTGATAATCACTGTAATCTTTGTATTCATATGGATGCCTTAACACTGGCGGCCTCGGCCCAATCAGGCTCATTTCACCCATCAATACATTGAATAACTGTGGCAATTCATCCAAGCTCGTTGCCCGAAGAACCTTTCCCACTTTCGTTATGCGAGGATCATCGATGGAGTCCACAAACGAGTAAACTCCTTCCACTTCCTGCTGGACAACCATCGTTCTAAACTTGATAATTTTAAAACTTTTCCCGTTTCTTCCTAACCGATCTTGTCTGAAGAATACGGGTCCGCGACTTGTGAACTTGATAGATAGTGCAATCCCAATCAGCAAGGGTGACAGCACTAGCAATCCGACTAGACTTCCTATAAAATCCATTAAGAATTTAAGAAATAAGCTTGAGTTTCTCATTTTTGCTGATCACCGTCCTTCTGATAATGGCTGCGACTCGTTCTACATCCGCTTCGGTCATTTTCGTATCACTTGGCAAGCACACCCCGTCTTCAAACAACTGATCCGAAGTGCCATTTCCAAAGTAATCGTATCGTTCAAAGAACGGCTGTAAATGCATCGGTTTCCATATGAAGCGGGACTCAATGTTCTCTGCCTCCAGTGCCTCGATAATATCGATGGGACGAACTTTTCCTGAACAGGTAATGCAGCTTAACCAATAGTTTGGCGCATTCCAGTCATTGTCTGGCATGAAACCGATGTCTTCTAGTTCACCCAGCTCTCTTTTATACCATTCATAGATCGCCCGCTTTTTCGCAACGCGTTCATCCAGCACTTTCAACTGACCTCTTCCGATTCCTGCGGTAATGTTGCTCATTCGGTAGTTGAATCCTAATTCACTATGTTGATAAAAGAGTGCGGGATCTTTAGATTGTGTTGACCAAAACTTCGCCTTTTCAATCCGTTCTTCGTCGTTCGATATAAGGACGCCTCCGCCAGAAGTGGTGATGATCTTGTTTCCATTGAACGAATAGATTCCATACTTTCCGTGAGTCCCTGAAGGTTGTCCTTTATAAGTGGTTCCTAAAGATTCCGCCGCATCTTCTATGACAACAGCCCCGTATTTTGTACAAACGCGTGTGATTTCATCGATATCTGCAGAGAGTCCATATAAGTGGACGACAATGACTGCTTTCACATTCGGATATCTCAAAAACGCTTCTTCTAAAAGTTTCGGACACATATTCCATGTAGCTGCATCACTGTCGATAAATACTGGAGTCGCTCGTTGATACAAAATCGGATTGGCAGTCGCAGCGAACGTAAGTGACTGACAAAAGACGATGTCCCCTTCACCGACTCCAGCTGCTAAAAGCGCTAAATGGATTGCCGCAGTTCCTGACGACACAACAGCAGCTGATTTCACATTGACGGAATGAGCCAGCTCTTTTTCAAATTCGTTTACATTCTCGCCCGCCGTCGTAATCCAATTCTTATTAAATGCATCTTGGATATAATGCAATTCGTAGTTTTCATCACTCATATGGGGTGAAGAAAGATAGATTCGTTTTTCCATTCCGGACACATCCTTTCGTCGTCTGAATGCATCATTGCAACAAGGCTCATTGAAAGAAATAGGATTCAATTATCCACATGTACGAATGAATGCAAATCAGCAAAAGCGATTTTGTCCATTTTCTTATGCTTTACGAATGACAACTTGGATGTAGGTTTGCGGAATATGGATTTCCACAATCATGAGGTGAAGGAATTATTGTCGGTTAAGATACGTTAGCAGTTAGGAAAATGGAATCATCATTTTTCACTTGGCTAGGCGTCAGACAATAGTTACATTGCAATTCTTGTAGGATATATACTTATTGGGTGCAGGTAGTTATCGTAATTGAAAAGTAGAAATGCAGAAAGTTGTCAGCGACACGTTCACAGTACAGAGACGGCTAGCGGCAAAGACAAAGTATCGGAAGGTATAGATCATAAGGGGCCGAAAAGGTTTCGGCTTAAAGGAGTGGGCAGCTGAATCGGTTAACTGGATCGTTAAACAGCTAGATAAGAGCATTTTGCAAAGAAGAATAGACTTGAATAGTACGCGGG
The DNA here is from genome assembly GCF_033253705.1 of Sporosarcina aquimarina. GTDB lineage: Bacteria > Bacillota > Bacilli > Bacillales_A > Planococcaceae > Sporosarcina > Sporosarcina aquimarina. The sequence continues at coordinate 12,380 of NZ_JAUBDH010000007.1, read as the reverse complement.
TTTCAGGTTAAATCATCTCCATCCGCGGAGCTGCTAATGGAGTTTCTGTTTCAAATTCGGATGTTACTTCGACAGATTTACGATTGGCAAGTCCAATCAAAATTTCCATCATTTCTTCTACAGGAACGACGAGCAGCTTGTCCAATACATATTGCTGTTCGAGCGCTGTGATCGGCGTCGCTTTCCCTACGTAAATCTTAGGAAATACATAGTCACTTTGTCTCTCACTCGGATTCAACAATTCTTCATATAGCTTTTCACCAGGCCGTATGCCTGAGAATCGGATGTCTATCTCACCATCTTGATAGCCTGAAAGACGAATGAGCGTTTTTGCCAAATCGACAATTTTAACGGGTTCCCCCATGTCGAGTACGAATACTTCGCCTCCATTCGCGAGCGTCCCTGCTTGGATCACCAATCGGGAGGCTTCAGAAATCGTCATGAAATATCGGGTCATTTCCGGATCCGTCACAGTCACTGGTCCACCTTGCATGATTTGCCGTTTAAACAACGGAATGACACTTCCCCGGGATCCAAGGACATTACCGAATCGGACGACTGCAAATTTAGTTTCACTATGCTTCGCCAAGTTTTGGATAATCATTTCAGCAAATCGCTTCGTTGCGCCCATAATGTTGGATGGGTTGACCGCCTTGTCTGTTGAGACGAGTACGAAATTCGGAACACCGCACGTATCGGCAGCTTCCGCCACATTTTTCGTTCCAAAAATATTGTTTTTCACTGCTTCACGAGGATTATCTTCCATTAGCGGAACATGTTTATGTGCCGCTGCATGGTAGATTACGTCGGGTTCGTATTTCTTCATAAGACTGAACATAAGATTCCGATCTTGGACATCTGCAATGACAGGGACAATGACAATCGATTGCGAAATCGTTTCGCGTAATTCTTGGTCGATTAAGTAAATCGAGTTTTCCCCGTGTCCGACAAGTACTATTTTGCTTGGGTTAAAATGACACACTTGACGGCAAATCTCAGATCCAATTGAGCCGCCAGCTCCTGTGATCATTATTGTTTTACCTGTCAGGTTGCTTTGAATCGCTTCAATATCAAGTTTCACTTCACTGCGTCCGAGCAAATCTTCAATTTTGACGTCTTTCATGTCGGTTACCGAAAGCTTTCCAGTGAGCAGTTCTTCAATACACGGAAGCGTTTTAGTCTTCACGCCCGTCTTTACGCATCGTTTGATAAGTGTCGCTCGATCTAACTTCGACAAAGTAGGAATGGCAACGACAATTTTATCGACTGCATGTTCTTTTACAAAGTCTTCAATCTGATCGGTTGCACCAAAAATCTTAATTCCTAAAATCTCCAATCCGCGTTTCTTATGATCATCATCCAGAAATGCGATTGGCCTCATACCATAGACCGGATTGTTCAACAGCTGTCGCGTAATAATAGTTCCAGCTTGTCCAGCTCCTATTATCACTACTTTTTCCATCGGGACAGCCTCGCTCTTTTTCCGACTGCCTATCAGAACGCGATACGACAATCTCGAACCGCCAATGAGCAGCAACAGAACCATCCAAGTGAGAAGCAACGCGCGCATGTTGACGTCACTCATTAGTAAAAGTTGAACGGAGGCAACGAGCAGTAACGAAACTGTCACTGTTTTAAATATCGCTACTAGTTCTCCAATGGAAGCATAGGACCATACTTTTCGATACAATCCATAATGCCAGGCAACTAAGAAGTATCCAATCGTAATGGTTAACGAGCTGGTGATGACGATCTCTCGTGTAAATACGGAGAAATTTGGATTCAAAATGTAGTACCCAAAGAAAATTGACGAAAGCACAATCACCGTGTCTAGGAGAAACAACGTAGTTAGTCTTCTTCTCAACGACATTAGGACTCACACTCCTGACTAATTTCCTACCACCGTATATTATTTCCTAAATCGTATCACAAGATTAGTAACAAAGCCATATGTATTCGGAATAATTAAACTATTAAAGACTTGTTTGCCCATAATAACTACCATATACCAATAAATACCATTCCTGAATTCTTCAAATTTCATCCGTTTTCCTCTTGTTTCGCTATCTTAGTAAAACTAAGCATTCCGAATATAATCTTTTAGTAACTTGAACTTTATCTTGGTTTCAAGATAGTTTAGCATTCTTTATATGCTCTAGATTTCTAATGAAAAGTCGGTTCATTGTTATTTAAAAAGAACTTCAACTTCCAGTTGCTCTTATTTTCCTAATCAAAATCTAAAATCAATGAATTGTTCATTATAGGAGATATATAGGTAATTGTAATTATCTAGCTTTCGGACTTTTAAGCGATTGTTCATCGTAAAAGTGGTTGCATTGCCTATTGGAAGCTCAAAATAAGGAATTAAAAGTGTTAATAACTCTATCAAAGATTAGTTCAAATCAAAAAGACTAAGTAGGCTTTGGCCTTCTTAGTCTTTATACAAACCTATAAATAAAAATCAAAAATTACTCTTTCAGTAAATCACTATTCAGATATGAATGAAGAGGACGTCAATAGCACGAGGCGCGAAGAAGAAATGAATTCATCAGCTATTTCGTTTTAAATGAACCAATGACTCCTAAAACTGGCAGGTCCAGAAGCTTTTCAATATCATCCTCAGTCTTTATGGTCGTATCCAAGTAGTTCCGTAAAAATGTTATCCCCACTCCAGTAGTCAAACCAATAACAGCTCCAATAGCCATCATGATTTTCATTTTAGGCTTAACCGGCTTCATAGAATCTATTAACTCAGCACGAGACAGAATATATACATTATCCACCTTCATCACTCTTTGAATCTCTTCTTGAAACACGTCACTGATTGTATTTGCGATTTCGACCGCAGTTTCAGGTGATGTATTTTCAACTTTAATCGTAATTACTTGGGAGTTCTCAGAACTTTCTACTGTCACTTTATCAGTTAACTGAGAGGCTCTTTGGTTCAATTTAAGTTCATCGATGACAATCGACAAAATTGCAGGACTTTTAATGATTTCACTGTACGTATTAATAAGTTGGAGGTCTGATTCAATAGTTGGAGAACTGGAAGATTGTTGCTGAACCTTTTCTTGGTTCACTAAAATTTGTGTAGAAGACTGATAGATAGGAGTCAGAAAAAAGTAGCTAACTAAATACGCCGCCGACATGAAAATGAAAGTTATAGCTAAAATAAGAAGAAGTTTTTTTCTCAGAACATTGAACAATCCTTTAAGATCCAATGTTTCTTCATTCACGTTGTCCGTCCCCCTTTAATAGTTCAAATATTCTAAAAATCATACCATGAAAATTATATACTGGATAGTTTAATTTGAATTTCTGTTAAAACAACTCATTATGTATTAGATTTTTTATTACTTTTTAGATAAGAATTAATTATAAATATATACATTCTACGACGTTATAATCATATAACACTCGGATTTACTCTTTACTATTTAAAACAAAAAAACCTCCTTAACGCCAAAAAACGTTGGAGGTTAACAAATATTAATATGTGATAAAAGTTTTTTAGCAGGCTTCAGCTTTCCAATAGAACCAAATCGCCTATCGTGATTTCCTTCTCTACCTCGCTGCTTGAGACCGCCAATCGATAATCGACTTTGCGCGTCATTTCTTTCGCCATCTTTTTGGCAAGACCCGCATTTCCAAAGTGTTCATCACGTCTTTCATAGATATCTTGGTAATGGCGAACCATTACGTCCCTCGCATCGGCCGTTATACCATACCCCCGGATATAAAGCTCCGTGATCTCCATCAGTTCTTCAGGCGTATAATCTTCGAAATGCAAAGTTAGACCAAAACGGCGTCGCAATCCTGCGTTGCTGTCGAGAAAACTGGTCATTTCTTTTTCATAGCCTGCAGCAATGAGCACGAATTCCCCCTGTCGATCGGACATCTGTTTCAGCAGCACTTCCACTGCTTTTTTCCCGTAGTCATTTGCTCCGCCGCCAACGAGTGTATACGCTTCGTCGATGAACAGCGCACTGCCCATCGCCCGTTCAATCTGTTCAGCTGTCTGCTTCTCGGTTTCCCCGATGTGCGTACCAACTAAATCGCTCCGGTCCACTTCAATCAGTTCGCCGCGCTCAAGCAATCCAAGCGCTTGATAAATCCCAGCCAGCACGCGTGCGATTTCGGTTTTTCCTGTCCCGGGTTTACCTATCAGCAGCGTATGGTTCATCAGCTTTTCAGCAGAGTGATTTTCCCGTTTGTAATACCGCATCAATGCAATCATTTCATCAATTTCAGCTTTCACAGTATCGAGCCCAATGAACTGATGAAGTTCTGCACGTTTCTTTTCAAGCAATACTTCATCAATCGGCACGTCATAACTTTTCACGTCTCGATCTTTCACGACTTGAAGAACGTCTTTTTCTTCAAATGTTGTCAACAATTCTTCCGTCCATTTGTCCCGAGGGTACTTCGCAATTCTCTGTGACTGCGCGAGTCCGATCTGATCGTAAAGTGTACGCACCATCCGGGCATTACTAAATGTCTGATCACGCTTGCGATAGCGTTCAACAAACTCATTCTGTACAGCTTGTTTCGCAGCTTCTGTGATCGAATAGCTTCCCTCACACTTGGATAAAAAGATCTGCATCAATTCATCGGGTGTATAGTCCTGGAAGTGTACTTTTTCCGTAAAGCGATCTTTCAATCCAGGATTCGAGTTCAAGAAACGGTCCATATCATCGGTATATCCCGCTGCAATCACAACAAATTCACCCCGATGGTTTTCCATCGCAGGAAGCAGCGTATCAATGACCTTTTTGCCATAATCGTTGCTTGAGCTCTTTCCAGAAGTAAGCGTGTACGCTTCGTCGATGAAAAGTATTCCGCCCATCGCTTCTTTGATCTTCGCTTTCGTTAATTCCTCGGAACTCCCGACGTGAGTTCCGACAAGATCTTCCCGCTTCACTTCAACTAGGTGACCTTTCTTCAACAGACCAAGCCATTTGAAAAATCCGCCCATAAGTCGCGCAATCGTTGTTTTACCGGTACCAGGATTCCCTTGGAAAATCATATGGGGAGCCGCGAGCTGAATGGTTTTCAATCCGCGCTCTGCTTTGAATTGATTGATTTCCATCAGATTCTTCATTTCATGCAGCTTGGCTTTCACATCTTCCAGTCCAATGTATTCATCCAGTTCGGCCATTAACAAATCCATCAGCTCTGCATTGCTGTACGGGGCGTCTGGATTTCTTTGCATTACGCTGGCTTTCTTCATCGACTTTTCATCTGGACCGCCAGCTACCGGCGGAATCGACAGTTTTGTATTCTTCAATTCCGGTTTACTCTCATCCAGCCGTTTCAAATCTCCGCCACTGTTTTTGCTGAACTGACAGTCTTCAAGGACAGGAGTCGATTTTTCCAGCAGCAACCCCGCCTTCGATCCATTCATCACTTGCATTGACTTAAAGAACGCATCTGAACACTCATGCAATACGATTTGGTCTGCTCGGTGTCCATGCACATTCGTATCTTTTACTTCTGTACATACTACCTGACTTAACGACAGTCCAGAAGCGCTGCCATCATAGAGTTCACACTCCGTCAACGAAACGGACGCAGACTTCGCAGCGCTTACTTGCGCTTTTTTATGATGAAATAAAACCGTTCGTTCCAAAGAAAGGCTTGTCCCAGGACCCGCAAGTATCCCATTCTTTTCACCAGCTGAAATCCTGCAGTCTGTAATCTCCGCTTTCGCATCGGAACTAAGTAAAATGTTCGAACCTTTGTGGCCGGAAAGGATACAATTTTCTATGTTCAGTGTCGCTTCTTTCGCTGACACGCCCGCACTTTTGCCACTTTTCACTTCAGTTGCAGAAACAATCAGTTCGGATTGGTCAGCAGCATAAATCTGGATGTCGTCATGATGACTGACCAGCGTATCAGATACTTTCACTAGACTTCCAACTGCGTAAATCCCAAAACTTTTTCCATTCTCCAGTTCACAACCAAGAACGGTTACAATGCTTTGGTCAGCTGCGGATAACTGAGACAACTGATTGTATTTCATTGAGGATTCAATGATTGTACACTTGGAATTCTCACATACAATCCCTTTCTGTTCACCTGAAAGAAACTGAGTTTGTTTAATGGAAACATCACTTTGGTCGATACAAGCAAGCTGACCCCCTTTTTGCCCTTTGAACAGCGAGTCTGTGATTTCAACAATCGAGCCGCTGCTAATCATTCCTTCAGCTTCACCGTTTTCGAATGCACTGGATTCTATTTCGATTTGCGATCCATTTATGAGATGGACATGAGCCGAATTCTGCATAGAAAAGTTACAGTTTTTCATGACTATTTTAGACTGATTACAAGAAATTCCATTCGTTTTCCCAAAATAGAAATTTGTCTCTTCCAAATCCAGAAAACTGTCTTCAATCATTAGAATTTGTGCACCGCTATTTCCAATAAGAGAACTCTTCGTAATCGTACATCGACTGCCAGCAGTCAGTCGGATCCCTTCTTCCTGACCGCTCAAAATTCCGGAGTCAGTTACCGCGAGTTCCCCGCCATCCCGTACCGCAATCTGAGCATTTTCCGTTGTCTCTTCAACGAGGCAATCGAACAAAGCCAGACGGCCACATACTTCAATCCCTTGTATATTCTTTTTAAATACCGTATGCTCCGCAGATACTTTTGCCCCTGCATCTACTCGCATCGCAATCCCTTGAATGCTGGAGAAAAGACAGTGCTGCAGCGTTACCTGCCCCGACTCTATATGAAGTCCGCAGTCAAGTTGCGAAGTGCCATAACCGATAGTAATCGATTCAATGCGTACTTTATCATTCGCAGCAATATGAATACCGTTTGTTAGACAGACGGAATGTCTATCTCCCGCTGCACTTTTAAGAAGTAGTGGCTTATCAATCTTGACACGTTCATGGTATATACCATCCGCAATTTCCACCGTATCGCCCGGCATGGCTGCTTGAATTGCAGATTCTATCGTTTGATACTTAGCATCTTCACTTTGAGAAACATTAATAATCGCCACGTGTCTTCCCTCCTTTCTTTGTTTGAGTAAGTTACTTTTCGTACTATGTATTTTCTGTACCAAACCTTTTATTGTGATATTCATAGTTATATAGCAGACATAAAAAAAGACACTGTAAAAGACACAGTCACCAGAAGTGCAACTTAGCTTTTTCAGCTGTTAAATCTACCTTCATTTTACCATACTATTTAGCAGGGACGCAGGAAGTTAACTCGCTAATTCAGGTGGGATTTAATTCGAAATCAGTGCAGTTTATTTAAAATTTTATATATTTCCGCCACCATTTTTTCAAAAGAATCTCACTTCAAGTCACAGACACAATTCCCCCGGTACTGTATAATTTATTGAAAACTAATTTGACCCATGAGGTGGCTGACGTATGGATGATCAAATGAACGCAGATATGATGATTGAACAACAACTGAAACAAGCACTTTCGGGAATTGCAATCGGGTTTTCACTGTCGAGAGATTATGGCGATGGCCCTTTTTATCGCTATTTCAACAATGAAAAAAAGAGGAATCGAGCCCAATCGTTGCTCGTCTTCACCGCTTTGCTCGGCAGTTGGCATGCAGGACACGATGTATTCTATTCCAAAGAATATTTAAACAATTGTACATACATCCCTCCAGAGCCTGGTCACCGATTGGATGACTACTTACATGCGTTCTTAGACCATTCAGAAACCATCCAAAAGGAGTTCCCACATATGCACTCGGACATCACGTTCTACCTATTCACTATGGATCAGGAGACTGCATTCGAAACCTCGTTCCCAAAAATGAGCCCCCTCCTATTTGAGCGGATGCGCCAGGATCTTTTCATAGAACCTGAGTTTGATCCAAACAACCAAACTAAGAACATTTATTTTGATGACTTGCTGATTGAAGCTGGAGATGAAGACTTTTTTGAGCGAGGAATCTATTGAAGTTATTAAATCTTCTATTGGTTAAATCTGAAACAGCATCTGTCTAGTTGAGCTGTAAACAACAATCGCTTCCGTTCCATAAAATGAGGTGGAAACTGGATTACGTTCATTGTCGTTTCATATAACAAGTTTCCAAAATAAGTAAAGCTTTTTCATCTGACAAATGCTACGATAAAGCTTAAGATGAAGTGCAATTCAGAAAACTCCATTTTAAACGATTTCAATTTACAGTTCCACATTCCACTAGGCAGGTGACCTTTATGAATTATAACCAGTTAACCGAAGAACTTAATAGAATCGCTGACGAATCTGCAGGGGACGTTTCCATCTATGCAACGACTCATGAAGGTGAGATTGCGATTCGAGAGAATGAAGTAAAACATTCCGCCAGCATCTTGAAAGTACCAGCGGCCATGGCTTGCCTAGCAGCCGTGGATCGCGGAGAAATCGATTTGGATATGCTGTTAAAAATCGATGAGCCTGTCGGGGGATCCGGAGTTCTTGCATATATGAGCGGCATGGAACAAATGACGCTACGAAATGCATTGACGCTATCCATCATCGTCTCCGATAATACAGCAGCGAACCTCGTGATTGAACATGTCGGCTTCGAACGGATTCAAGCCTTTTTCAACCAAGTCGGCGCGACACATTCCCAGCTTACGCGGAAATTCATGGATTACGACGCGCTTGCCCGCGGGCTGGAAAACGTCGCAACTGCAAAAGACATGGTCCGCTTTCTCGCTTGTCTAGATCCTTCTAGTGAAATCCTGTCACTGACGAGCAAACAGCAATTGAAAACAATCATGCGCGACCAGCAGCTAATCGACAAGCTCCCTGCTTTTCAACCGATTTTTGATGAAACACTGATCATCGGAAACAAAACAGGCACGCTTCCCGGTGTGGAGCACGACATCGCTTACTTTGAAACCGGTGAAAAATACGTCAACATTGCTGTCCTCACAACAGACTGGGAATATAATCACGAAGGTCAGCAAACGATTGCTCAGATTGGAAAAGCAGTGATTCAGTATGTTCAAGGAAACTTAAATAGCATCCACTCATAAAATAACAATACGAGTGATTGGAGGGAATCCAAATCATCTTTCAAGTATACCGAGCTATACACATTTTCGTAACCGGCTTCATCGTCATCCTGTTTTCTGGTTTTCTCGCTGTAGGAGGACTTGGTGAAAACTTTACCGACAGTACGTTTACTGATCCACTTTGGCTGCTCCCTATCCCTATCTGGTTAATTGGTGCCGTCCTTTCCTTTGTAAAAAGGACCGTAAAAATCGGGCTAGTCATCAGCGCTTTACCGTTTTTGTTTTTTGTTGTTTCGATTGTTCAGGCGTTTTTCTCGTAAGTCACGAAGTCATTCTCTGTTCCTTACAAACTCAATTGAGAATAAAAGCCGATCTTCCCGTGTACTACACTACTCGGAAGATCGGCTTTCTTTATTCATTCATTTCAGCATCTTTTGTTCACCTTCAACTATTCCAAATTAATTCCAAGCTAGCACTTTCGCTTTTTATCAGATCTTTCTTTATAATTGGAATATACTTTCAAAAGGGAGAGATTTGAATGACGCACACAAAAGAATACGTTCCGTCTTGGGATTTAGAGTCGATTTTCGCAGGAGGCAGTCAATCGGAAAGCTTACAACAGAAGTTCTCTGAACTGACGAAAGAAATCGCACGGATGGATGAACAAATAGAACACTTTGTGCCTAAAAATGCTTCTGCAGCTGAATTAGCTGCAATTACGGATCAGTTGTCGCCTATGCAAAAACAGTTGCGCGATGTTTTCGCATTTATCAGCTGCCTTAGTGCACAAGATGTCCATGACGCAGATGCCACAGTCTGGGTCGCAAAACGCGGTGAGTTAAGTGCCAAAATGGGAGCAATCGGGACGAAGCTGGACCAGAAGCTGAAAGAAATTGACGACGAAGCATGGGATCAGCTGATGGAGTCACCTGAACTGAAGGAAATCGCCTTCCCGCTCAGTGAAGCGAGATATCGCGCGAAAGAATTGCTGCCACTGGATCAAGAGATTCTCATCAACGACCTGGCGGCGGATGGCTATCACGCATGGAACCAGATGTACGAAACGGTCGTGGGCAATATGACTGTTACGGAAGAAGAAAACGGAGAAACGAAGCACTATTCAATGGGACAAGCTTCTAACAAGATGTCGAACTCTGATCGTAATGTCCGTAAAGAAATGTTCGATAAAACCCAGGAAGAGTGGAAGAAAAACGCTGCCTTATTCGGACAGACACTGAACCACTTGGCTGGATTCCGCCTGCAAATGTACCGCCACCGCGGATGGGATGATGTTCTGCAGGAACCGCTTGAAAACAACCGGATGAAAAAAGAAACGCTCGATGCCATGTGGACAGCGATCGAGCAAAACAAAGCACCCTTTGTAGAATTCCTGAACAGAAAAGCAAAATTACTCGATATAGATAAGTTAAGTATCTATGACATCGGCGCGCCTCTAGGAAAGAGCGTAACAAATGTGACATACACCGAGGCCGCCAACCGCATCATCGAGCAGTTCCAGAACTTCAGTCCCAAAATGTCCAACTTTGCGAAAACAGCATTCGAAAACCGCTGGATTGAAGCAGAAGACCGTGCCGGAAAACGTCCTGGTGGTTTCTGTACAAGCTTCCCAAACACAAAACAGACGCGCATCTTCATGACATTCTCGGGGTCAGCTTCCAATATCGCAACGCTCGCCCATGAACTCGGTCACGGTTTCCACCAGCATGTCATGAATGATTTGCATATCAAAAACCAAGGGTACGCCATGAACGTTGCTGAAACGGCATCGACATTTGCAGAAATGATCCTTGCAGATGCAGCCGTGAAAGAAGCCGCGTCAAAAGAAGAAAAGGTAGCGTTGCTAGAAGACAAAGTACGCCGCGGCGTCACGTTCTTCATGAACATCCATGCCCGTTTCCTTTTCGAAACAAAGTTTTACGAAGAACGAAAAAACGGTATGGTCCCTGTGGAAAAGCTCAATCAGTTGATGATCGCCGCACAAAAAGAAGCGTACTGTGACGCGCTGGACGAATACGATCCAATGTTTTGGGCGTCGAAACTGCACTTCCACAAAACGGGAACACCGTTCTACAACTTCCCGTACACGTTCGGGTACTTGTTCAGCCTTGGCATTTACGCACACGCACGTGAACAAGGAAGCGGTTTCGAAGACGAGTATATCGCACTTCTGCAAGACACCGGCCGCATGACTGTAGAAGACCTGGCTCAGAAACACTTAGGTGTTGAACTGACAAAGCCGGATTTCTGGGAAAAAGCGATCCAGCTTTGTGTGGACGATGTGAATGAATTTATGGAACTTACGGAGTAACTAAACAAAGGCATCAAAAATCCTAAGTGCTGCACAACTTGGAATATGCCATATATTTTATAACCACACTGTTAAATCAAAAAGTCTGCCAACAGGTTGGACAGTTGGCAGACTTTACTTTGTGACGTTAATAAAGTTATCAGAACGATATTTGAATTCTGTATAGTTACTTTTTGCATACGATAAATAATATGTATTCTAACGTTTGGTATAACTAGAAAATTACTTTAGGTATGGTTTTTTATAGCATTTATTTTATTTCTCATTATCTAAGTCATCTGGGATAAAGCCTTCTCGTATGTATAATTCTTCAGTTATGTTTATTGCTTTTCTAGACTTGTATAGTAGAGTTAAACGTGTTTGACTTTTTTCGTACTTCTGATCGATTCTAGGAAAAAAAGATATTGGGATGTAGTTAGCAGACAGTTTATCTTTCTTTAAAAATAGATTTAAATAATATTCTTGGGAGTCATTAATTATTTTAAACCGGATCAAATATTCGGCATCAATTTTACTATATGCCCTATTCTTTATAAAGTTAAATGTAACTTCTTCCTTGTTCAAACCAAAGTTAATAATGGGCATTAAAAACGGAAGAAATTCAATACGTTTCTCTACCGAATGCTCCAACTCTTCATGAGTATAATGGCTACTCTTTTCGAGTTGCGAAATAGTGATTCCTCCATTTTCTATCCCATTAATAATCTGATCCTTATTATGGTTTTTATAAATTGAACCTTTAATGTCTTTCAACTTATCTAAACCAACAACATGTGGAAAGTGTTCGCTCTTAGCTACTATATTAATAATGTGTTGATTGCGTTTTTTATCCCCAAAAATAAAGGTGAACTCATACTTCATGAATTCTGTATAGAAGTGTGAAGCGTTTGCAAGTATGTCCATCTTGTCACCTCAATAAAATTAATGGATTTAAACAAAAGAGGCTGGGACAAAACTAGCTCATATGAAGTAAAAAAGCGAATCCTCACTTGAAATTCAGTGAGGATTCGCTTTTTCTTGTCATGAATTCCTATTTTCAGTCTGGTTAACTGTTCATAGCCGTGTATT
>NZ_JAUBDH010000006.1:0-191870 GCF_033253705.1 Sporosarcina aquimarina | reverse complement strand
GCGAAGGAACTGATTATTCGGTATTAGCCCCGGTTTCCCGGAGTTATCCCCAACTGTAGGGCAGGTTGCCCACGTGTTACTCACCCGTCCGCCGCTAATCTCAAGGAGCAAGCTCCTATTGATCCGCTCGACTTGCATGTATTAGGCATGCCGCCAGCGTTCGTCCTGAGCCAGGATCAAACTCTCCATAAATCTGGCAGCTGATATGCAGCACATTACGTGGTCAGTTTCAGTTACTCATTCGGTCACGCACCTAAGTACGCTCCCTCATTTGCGCCTTCACTTCCTAGTACTGCACTACATCTCAGCAGCCAGAGAGAAATTGATTGCTCAATTCGTACTGGCATCATTTAAGATGTCTATCAGATCGTTCGATCTGTTTGTGTTTGTTCCGCCGGCAGAACCGGTTTCCCAAACGATAATTCGTTGACATTTTGCTGTTCAGTTTTCAAGGTTCATAGGTTGTCCGAAGCGTTTCTGTTACTCTCGCTCCCGACTGCTTAATTAATATACCAAGCTCACAAGAATAAGTCAACACTTTTTAAAAAATAAGTGCAACAATCTTTACTATACCCACTAGACTACTTTCTAAACCTACTACTTGAATCTTTTATCCAAATAAAAAACTGCTGCCCGCATTCCCTAGGGAAGCGAGCAGCAGTGCAGGTTTTCTATTCAATAAAGACAAAATACAAAATAAAGAGAACCATGAGTACGTACATAATCGGATGTATTTCTTTCCGGCGTCCGCTAAGCAGCATGGTGATTGGATAAAAGATGAATCCAATTGCGATTCCTGTTGCGATACTATAGGTCAATGGCATCGCAATAACAGTGAAGAATGCTGGAACCGCCATTTCGAAGCGCGTCCATTCTATATTTCCTAAATTCGAAACCATCAGTACTCCTACTATAATCAATGCTGGAGCAGTAACTTCCGGTGTAATGACAAACAATAAAGGTGAGAAGAATAAAGCTAGTAAAAATAATAGCCCTGTAATTACAGAAGCGAATCCTGTTTTCGCACCCGCTGCCACACCTGCTGTAGATTCAATATATGAAGTTGTTGTCGAAGTACCAAAAATCGCCCCTGTAACTGTGGCCATTGAATCTGCCAACAGCGCTTTACCTGCACGTGGCAGTTTTCCTTCTTTCATCAAGCCCGCTTGCGTCGCTACTGCTACAAGCGTACCTGCTGTATCAAAGAAATCTACAAACAAGAATGTAATGATAATCACTAGGAACTGTGTTGTAAACAATTCTCCGGGATTATTAAAGATTGCTTCAAATGCAGCTCCAAATGTTGGTGCGACACTCGGTACGCTGGAAACAACTTTATCTGGAACGGCAATCAGACTAAAGATCATACCCGCTACAGTCGTTAAAATCATTCCATAGAAGATAGCCCCTTTAATTCCTCTAACCATCATGACTACTGTAATTACTAGTCCAAAGATCGCAAGTAATACCGGACCTTGTGACAAGTCACCTAATGCGACAAGTGTATTTGGATCTCCAACAATGATATTTGCATTTTGAAGTCCTAAAAATGTGATGAACAAACCGATTCCTGCACCTACTGCATATTTCAATTGCGCTGGGATGGCATTAATAATCATTTCACGAAGCCCTGTTAATGAAAGAACAATAAAGATAAGACCTGAGAATAAGACCCCTGTTAGTGCTGTTTGCCAAGGGATTCCATAGCCAAGTACAACTGAAAATGCGAAGAATGCATTCAATCCCATACCCGGTGCTAGACCAATTGGATATTTTGCAATAAGTCCCATAAATAGTGATCCAACAGCTGCTGCTAGTGCTGTTGCTACAAATACTGCACCTTTGTCCATACGCATAGCATCTGGAAGATCAGGTACGCCATCTAGTGACAAGACGAGCGGGTTTACAGCCAATATGTATGCCATTGCGAGGAATGTTGTTAATCCCCCAATGATTTCCCTGCGGTAATTTGTTCCTAACTTATCAAACTCAAAATACTTTTTCATCATCAACCGTCCTCATCATGTTTTGGGTAAAAAAAGAGCATGTGACATATTTCTGTCGCATGCTCCATCTAACTCTTCAAAATGGGGACCCTTCTTGCATTCAACTTCACAAGAAGCGTTCCATTCATCGTAGTCAAAGCATTTACGGTGCTCTGGTAGAAACTTTTGGGCCTTATTCCCAAGGATATACGACAATCAATTATTTAGTTTTATTCCCACTCGATTGTGCCTGGCGGTTTCGCAGTAATATCGTAAACGACACGGTTCACATGGTCTACTTCCGCTGTAATGCGTGAACTGATTTTCTCCAAAACATCCCAAGGGATACGTGCCCAGTCAGCACTCATACCATCTGAAGAATGAACCGCACGAAGACCGATTGCGTGGTCATACGAACGTTTTCCGTCTCTCACACCAACGCTCTTGATGCCAGGAAGAACTGCAAAGTACTGCCAGATCGAACGATCGAGACCAGCTAAAGCAATTTCTTCACGAAGGATGAAATCCGCATCACGGACAATATTCAACTTCTCTTCCGTCACTTCACCTAGTACACGAACGCCAAGACCTGGTCCAGGGAACGGCTGGCGATTATAGATATCTTCAGGCAATCCAAGCTCTTTACCAACATTACGCACTTCATCTTTGAACAACGCTTTCAATGGCTCAATCAATTCAAAGTCCATATCTTCCGGTAACCCGCCCACGTTGTGGTGAGATTTGATAACCTCAGCAGTTGCTGTACCACTCTCGATAATGTCCGCATAGATTGTACCTTGCGCAAGGAAATCGATACCTTTTAGTTTTGCTGCTTCTTCATCGAATACACGAATGAATTCATTACCGATGATTTTGCGTTTTTGTTCTGGTTCAGTAACGCCAGCAAGCTTGTCCAAGAAGCGTTTCGCTGCATCGACTTTGATGAAATTCATGTTGAATTTCGTGCTGAATGTATCCACAACGCTTTCAACTTCGCCTTTACGTAATAAGCCATGGTCTACGAAGATACATGTTAGCTGATCACCGATTGCACGATGGATAAGAGTCGCAACAACTGAAGAGTCTACACCGCCGCTTAGGGCGCAAAGTACATTACGATCGCCTACTTGCTCACGAATCTTTTCCATTTCAACTTCGATGAAACGTTCCATTGTCCATTCCCCTGTTGGGTTACAGATTGAACGAAGGAACGTGCGAAGAATCGTTTCTCCATTTTCTGTGCTGTCGACTTCGGGATGGAACTGAACGCCGTAGAGTCCTTTATCAGCATTCTCGATTGCTGCAATATGTCCATGCTCGTCTTTTGCTGATGCTGTGAAGCCTTCAGGAAGTTCTGTAATCTTTTCAGTACCGCCAATGTGCGCTGCAAAAGATCCGTTGATTTCTGCAAATAATTTAGAAGTTCCTTCAGCCGTTAGTGTAGATGCCGCACCATGTGCTTCCATAGATGCTGTCTTACCGCCAAATTGCTGTGTCATAACTTCTAAGCTTGAGCCAAGTCCAAGAATAGGAAGTCCCAATGTAAAGATTTCAGGATCGATATCTGCGTCCATTTTCGTATCTCCACCAGACAAGACAATACCTGCTGCATGCATTTGACGGATTTCTTCCGCTGTTACTGTGTGCGGGTAGAGTTCACTGTAAACGCCTAGATCCCGAATTACGCGTGTAATCAATTGATTGTGCTTGCTGCCTAAATCCAACACTACGATTTTTTCTTGTTCTGACAATAATGGAGCTGCTGACATGAAATCCACCTCTTCTTATTTTTATTTCAAGTATACCCTCAAAACGCAGAAAGACGCGTTAGAAAGGTGAACTTTCCGCGCGTCTTCAGTTTCTATCTATTCTATGAAATAACGAAAACAGACCACGGATTCTCCGCAGCTGCCTTCGCCATCATAGACAAGTCGTTTTCGGTGACCTGGTAGAAACATCCGAACCATATTATCGGACCTATATGAGAGCATTCTACTATTTATATTCCTGGACTCATCTTACTGCGATATGATGAAAAAATCAACCAGTTGTCTCAATGATTAAATCTTCCCATATTTCTCGTAATTCCGCCCAATTCTGCTCGTTTTCACGCCGACCGTACAGACCCGCTTCATATACCGATGTCAGTATACCCATCCGGTCATCCCCGCGTAATCGATTTACTCGTTTGGCATAGTCCGATAAGGTCATACCTGGAGGTTTTTCAATACCGATCCGCTTAAATTGTTTGAGCAGCATTTCGTATTCGTCAGCAAACGATTGCCACCCTAAAGGTTTTTTCCGACTCCTTCGCACTCCTGCTCTTGGTATCCACTTTTTTCGTGTAAAGAAAAGTGTAATCAGGATCGCCACGAGCCCGGTTCCAATAATGATACTTATCGCAACCCACGAACGCAGCCATTCTGGAATAATAGTGAGCAGCCAAGACGATTCCGCTTTCTTCCGTTTTGCTGCCTGCTCTTGTTCTTTTTTCTTCTTTTCTTCTTCTGGACGTTTGATCATTTCTTGTTCTTTCACATCATCTTCTGCGACTTCAACGTCATAATTCACGTTGGCAGCACCGCTGAATCCGATTGTCGGTTCGAATGGCATCCATCCGATTCCCGGCATATAGGCTTCAACCCATGAATGTGCTTGGTTATTCGTCACTTTATAATACTTCTCGCGATCGGAATCTATTTTTTGCTCACCCGGAGCAAATCCTTTAACCCATCGAGCTGGAATTCCAACTGAACGCAGCATGACCACCATGGAAGTACTGAAGTTATCACAGTAACCTCGTTTCGTTTCAAATAAAAACTGGTCCACATAATCCTCATCTTCTTTTGGAATAGCAACATCTTCTCTGGAATAGACAAAGCCACTTCGCCCAAAATATCGTTCAATGGCTTGCGCTTTTTCATAAACACTTGTTGCTTCTGCTGTTAAATCCTGAGCTAATTCCCCTACACGCTCGGGCACTTCATTAGGCAGACTCAAATATTGCCTCATTTCATATTCCATCGCAGTCAGCTCGTTCATGTCAGTGGACCGTAACTCTTTCAAACTGTATTCCGGTTCGATGAATTCAGTACGATAGGTGAAATCCAGCAGTTCGTCTGTGCCTAACTCCAGTTTACCGGTATCTTCATCGAGACGGTAAAAATAGCCTTCAGTCGTTTGAAGTTCCTGAAACCCATAAGGATAAGGCAGTACAGGCAGCGGTTGGTACAAATCTATATCTGATCTCTCGCGCGGAGGCAATAACACTTGTCCGCCCATGATACCCGAAAAGTTTCCCTCCTCTGATAGAGAATCCTCTGAAGCGTATTTCTCCCATCCTTTTGTTGTATACATATCTTTCGTTTCCATACGCCAATATTGTCTTGAATCCACGTACGCTTCAAACACAAGTGTATCGTCCTGCTGGAACGCACCACCTAAACTTGTGTCATCTTCATCGTATCCCACCTTCGATACACCCGAACCGCTCCCCGTATCACCAAATCCCGCAGCTGATCGTATATATGGAACCGGATCAGGCCATGCGGGTTCTTTTATCGGCACTAAAATCGCCACAATCGCAATTAGGACTAATACGCCCCCTAAAGGAGCGACCACTTTAAAATAATTAGAAAGCGGCAGCTGTGTATTGTTTTTCGATGATAATTTTAATGGGTAAAGTAATCCGAGTAAAAGGAGTCCAAGAATCATGACCCTTAAGATGGCATACGATGCATCGAAATCTGTGAACGTATCGACCACTGAAAGAAAAATAACAGTCATTCCAAAAAACAGGAAAAGCGATTTCCGATATTCCAGCCAAAACCGTAATAAGTACGTAATCATCCACAGTAAAACGAAGAAAAGAATCGTTCTAAACAAATAGGAAATTTCCATCCACTCACCATTGGAGATGAATGAAATACTTTGGCCGAAGTCTGCAGCTGTTGTTTGCATCGCTTCTTTTGATAAAAAATCTTTTTCATAGAAGACATACTGAATCGAAAAGTATATGTAACTCATCTTGATAGGAGCAGAAATCCATGCTGGAATTCTTAACATACCAAACAGCAGCGACATGCCAACGAATCCATAAAAAAGACTAATATGCCCCGTGCTGGTCAACTCAGAAATCGGACCTAGCCATTCGATTGTTAACAAGAATCCAAGAACGTACAGAAGAACGAGAAGTGGTTTACCGATTTGTAACTCTTTCATGCCCTCGCCACCTCCTGAAACGATCGTTCGAACTGTTCTGCAGTCAGTAACTGCACAATCACTCCCTGTGCTCTGGCCGTCATGACGTTTTGCTGCATGAAAGTCGACAGCGGCTCTTCAGAATTACGAATAACAAAACAATAGACAGGCTGCGAACGTGCTGCCGAGAGAATCTTTCGTAAAAAGACAGCATCCGGATTGCCTGATATCATAACAATCGCGCCTGAACCTTGCAAAGCAGCACCATAACTAGGCTGTTTTGTTGTCGTTTCTTCTATAGGGTTCATTCGCGCAAGCTGCGTTAGCGCTTTACGAAGTTCTCCTTCTGCTGAAATCATTCTAATTACTGCTTGTTCCGCATCTGTCGTCAAAAATGTTAAGTCCGCTTTTCGAGCAGCTGCTTCTTTTAAAATTGACGCGGCAAATCGAATCTGTTCTTCAAATACCTCGGAGGACCTAGCGTCCAACAACAAGGAGACGTGTTCGCCTCGTTTGTTCTCAAACTCCTTTGTCATTAAACTTTGAGTACGCGCGAATGATTTCCAGTGAATCCATGCAACACGGTCCCCCGGCTGGTAATCTCTGACGCTTGTCGCAACTGTTGTTTCCTTGATCAAAGAAAAAGGGGACTTTGAGGAACCGGGATCATGGTGAGATCCAATTGGGACGTAGTGAATGGACTTGGTTTCCGGGAAGATAAGAAGTGTCGACTCCCCAACCACTTCAATTGTTGTTTGTTTTTTTATCCAGCCAAAAAAGTCGGCGATTTCTAGTTGGATAGGAGCAAAAGCATGTTCTCCCCTCCGCTGACCTTTCACTTCATATTGAAGCTCGATTTCTTTTTTGAATCCCATAGTAAAAAGACGCGACGGTTGTCCATCTGAGATAAGGGCAAAGTCATTTTTGAAGTGTTCTTTAACGAGCAGGTAGACTAATGGAAATCGATTGTTGCGTTTAATGCGAACCGTTACAGTGGTCTTTTCTTTTATGCTAAGTAAGGGTTGTTGAATTGAACGTGTGACCGTCATACGGCTAACCGGATACAAGGCGATGCACAACGCATAGATTGCAAAAGGTAATACGAAGTAAAATATTGTCCAGCTCGCCATGCCGCCTTGAAACATCGCAAATGTATAGGCGCCGCCAAGAACAATCAGCACAAATATGAGCTGGAAAGTAAATCGCGCATGTTTCTTGATCATACAGAGTTCGCCCTTAAAATGGGTACGCGAACTTTCGCTAATACATCCGTCAAAACGCTATCCACTGTGCTGCCTCCATACTCTGCTTCCGGGTGTAAAATAATCCGATGACTAAATGCATAAGGCAGTAAGTATTGAACATCATCAGGTGTTACATAATCACGGCCGCGAACTAACGCATATGCCTGACACGCTTTCATCAGACCAAGTGATCCACGCGGGCTGACGCCTAAATAGACAGACGAGTGCTCACGCGTTGCCGTTGCACAGTCCACTATGTACGATTTAACAACGGAGTCTACAATTACATTGGATGCTGTGACTTGGAGTTCCAGCAATTCTTCCAGCGAAATGGCTGGTGCCGTATAGCCCACTGTCAAAGGGGAATCTGCACGGGATAACACTTCGATTTCTTCAGCTTTTGTTGGATAGCCCATTTTCAGTTTGAACAAAAATCGGTCCATTTGGGCCTCAGGCAGAGGATAGGTCCCTTCGTATTCAATTGGATTTTGAGTGGCCATAACAAAAAAAGGCTGCGGCAATTTGAGCGTCTTTCCGTCAATCGTAACAGAAGCCTCTTCCATGCCTTCTAATAATGCACTTTGTGTCTTCGGTGAAGTCCGGTTGATTTCATCCGCTAACACAATGTTTCCGACAATAGGACCGGGTCTGAATTCAAATTCCATTTTTTGAGGATTATAAATGGAAACGCCGAGCACATCGGAAGGTAACAGGTCCGGTGTGAATTGGATCCGTTTGAATTCAGCTCCAATTGACGTCGCAAGCGCTTTCACCATTACCGTTTTTCCGACGCCAGGGACGTCTTCAAGTAAAACGTGTCCACCAGCAAGCAGCGCTGTTAAACTCAATTCACTAATCGTTCGTTTCCCTACAATAGTTTGTTCGATGCTCGCTAAGACTGCAGCGATTTTCTCTTTATCTGACATTCCATTTCCTCCCCCAAGGTTTCTCTATAAGACATACTAGTTCTTTCCATCATACCGGAAATCATACAGCTGGACAAACTAATTCACTAAAGAAACAGAATTCAATCACAATAAAAAAACCTCTCTAAACAAGAGAGGTTTCCGTTTACCTATTTCCAAAAATCATCAAACACCGTAATGGGAAGATGCCGCTTGTGCTGCGAACGAAGGTAATGACCTTCAAGTGTTTTCCTAGCATCATCCGGAATTTCACGGCCTTCTAAATAATCATCGATCTGTTGATATGTGACACCAAGTGCCACTTCATCCGGTATTGCAGGTTTGTCTTCTTCCAAATCTGCAGTAGGGATTTTGTTATACAGTTGTGCCGGACAATCCAGAACAGCCAGCATTTGCTTCCCTTGCCGTTTGTTCAAGCGGGATAACGGCGTGACGTCTGCTGCCCCGTCTCCGAACTTAGTATAGAAGCCAGTGATCGCTTCAGCAGCATGATCCGTTCCAATTACTGCGCAATGATTCGCGGCTGCAATCGAGTATTGAACTTTCATCCGCTCTCTCGCTTTCTCGTTCCCTTTTTCAAAGTCAGACAGCGTAACCCCCGCAGCATCCAGTGCATTTCGACTTGCATCCACCGCTTCTTTAATGTTTACTGTGTACGTTTCAGAAGGCTGGATGAAGCGAAGCGCTTCTTGGCAGTCGATTTCATCGAATTGCGTTCCATACGGCAAACGTACTGCGAGAAACTTATATTTCTCAGTCGACATTTCCGCATTCAATTCATCGACAGCCATTTGTGCTAATTTTCCTGCCAATGTTGAATCCTGACCGCCTGAGATACCGAGGACGTACCCTTCTAGAAAAACGTTCTTCTTCAAATAATCTTTCAAGAAATCCACTGAGACCCGAACTTCCTTGTACGCGTCAATCTCGGGTTTCACATGCAATTCCTTTATGATTCGCTGTTGTAATTCATTCACTGTAAGTCACTCCTACTCGTTAATGAAATCGTTCACCATTTCCTGTACTTCTTGAATATTTTTCATCTTGTTGTCCCAGCACTTCTGGCTCAAATCGACGGGATACTCTTCCGGGTTAAGGGACCGTTTGTATTCGTCCCACAGTAAATTCAAGTTGTCTTTTGCATACTTTTGAATTTCCATAGTTGGCGGGACTTCATAGATCACTTTACCGTTTTCTACGACTTTTTCATGGAGATCTCTCGCTTCAAAGTTCGTCACAAACTTCGAAATGAACGTGTGGACCGGGTGGAACATTTTAATACGCTGCTCTGCGTTAGGATCTTCATCATACAATGTGATGTAATCACCTTCTGCTTTCCCGTTTTCCTTATCGATAATCCGATATAATTTCTTCCGGCCGGGTGTTGTCACTTTTTCTGCATTGGATGAAATCTTAATTGTATCGACCATTTTACCATCGTCGCCTTCAATTGAAACTAACTTATAGACCGCCCCAAGTGCCGGCTGATCATAGGCGGTGATTAGTTTGGTGCCTATTCCCCATATATCGACTTGCGCTCCTTGAGCTTTCAAGTTCAAGATGGTGTATTCGTCCAAGTCGTTAGAGACAACGATTTTTGCATCTTCAAATCCTGCTTCGTCCAACATGCGCCGTGCTTCTTTTGACAGGAATGCAATATCCCCGCTGTCCAGACGAATGCCGATGAAGTTAATGCTGTCGCCAAGTTCTTTCGCAACTTTGATGGCAGTTGGCACACCGATTTTAAGCGTATTATACGTATCGACTAAAAACACACAGTCGCGATGACGTTTCGCGTAGGAATGGAATGCTTTGTATTCACTCTTGTACGCTTGTACAAGTGAGTGCGCATGGGTTCCACTCGCTTGAATACCAAACAGCTTTCCAGCGCGGACGTTGCTTGTTGCTTCCACTCCGCCAATAACCGCTGCACGCGCTCCCCAAATGGCGGCGTCCATCTCATGGGCACGCCGGCTTCCGAATTCCATGACGACATCATCTTTTACAACTTGCTTCACGCGGCTTGCTTTTGTCGCGATCAATGTTTGGTAATTCACGATATTCAACAGTGCAGTCTCAATAAGCTGCGCCTCTGCAAGCGTTGTTTCAATCCGCATGATCGGCTCATTGCCAAAGACCGTTTCTCCTTCTTTCATTGAATAGAGGTCACCTGTAAACCGGACATCTTTTAAGTACTCCAAAAAATCCTCTTTATAATGCAATTCGTTTTTTAAATACGCGATATCACTTTCTGTAAAATGCAATTCCCGTAAATAATCGAGGACACGCTCAAGTCCCGCAAATATCGCATAGCCATTTCCGAATGGGAGCTTTCTAAAATACAACTCAAAAATCGCTCTTTTATTATGAATTCCTTCTGCCCAGTACGTTTCCATCATGTTGATTTGATATAGATCTGTATGTAGTGCATAGCTATCATCTGTGTAATTTGAGCTCATACTCACTCGCCTCTTCCAATAAGTTATGTAGATTACTGTTCTGTACCCTGTTTCATTTCACTTCTAACTCCAATTATCCATTCATCCGAACACTTTGAGTCCGACAGCGCCACCTATGATACATAGTAAAAACAGCAAGCGCTTCCATCCGGCTGACTCATGAAACCATAAAATCCCAAGCAAAACAGCTCCCGCAGCTCCAAGACCCGTCCAAATCGCATACGCAGTCCCCATTGGGATCGTCCTCATCGCCAGCGATAAGAACACAAAGCCCCCGCCAAAAGAAACGATGAGTAAAAACAAGCGAAAAACAGACTTTTTCTGAATGAACAAGTTAATGCACAGGACTCCGAAAATCTCACCAAAACTCGCAATGACTAAATAGATCCACGCCATCCTATTCGCCTCCTTGCGAAGCATTCGTTTCTGAAGACGTCAGCTTAATGCCAACGACTCCAAATAGTATGATTCCGATAAAGACAAAACTTGTGATACCCAATTCCGCGTGGAATACGAAATAATCGACGAGCACAATAGCTGCTGCGCCGCTTCCTGTAAACACAGCATATACGGTTCCAGATGGAATGCGCTCACATGCCTTGATGATAAAATAGAAGCTGAAGACAATCGCAAGACCTGTACCAGCCCATTCCAGCAGGTTATCTGCATGACGTAAGCCAACTACCCAAAACACTTCCACGACCGCTGCCATCACAACGTAAATCCAAGCCATCCTCACTGCCCCCTGCATTATTTACAAACTATGTACAAGTATATCAAATTACACTAAGAAAGAAATCCACAGCATGCTACTGCTTTTTTTACTATCATTCCAAAACGTGAAAAGGCTTCAGGTTTTCCTGTCCGTTCTTTCGTTGTCAAGCTTTAAACAGAAAAAGCATTCCGCCATATTCGGCAGAATGCTTTTCTATTACGCTTTTTCAGGTGAATGGATTTCTGTCATCCGCTCATAAAAGTCTACAAAGTTCGAGACAACAGAATCTAAGAATGCGACAGTCGACTCGTCTGTTAACTCGTCTTGTTCGTTCATTTTGTTATGAATTGCACCAATATACACTTCGTTGTTCGGCAAAATCAATGGAGAGAGTGCTGGATTGGACAAAATGTCTCTTAAGTGAATTTGTGCACGCACACTTCCGAAAACTCCCATGGATGATCCGACGATGAACGCCGGCTTATTGCGCAAAGTCGCTTCTCCGCCGCGGGATAACCAGTCAATCGCATTTTTCATAGCGCCAGGGATTGAAAAGTTATATTCAGGAACTGCAAACAATACAGCATCCGAATCTTTCACATCTTCCTTGAATGCATGTGCATTCGCAGGCGGTTCGCTTTCAGTATCTACAGAAAACATTTCAACATCATTAATCGAAACTAATGAGATGTCCAACTTATCTGCATAGCGCTTCTTCATGAAATTCACTAATCTTCTATTGTAGGAAGTCGAACTAGTACTTCCGATTATCGCTTTTACTCGTATTGTCATTATAACTATCTCCTTTATCAACATTCACGTATTTTTCTACTTTACTAGGATAGCATTCCATCCAAAGAACTTTTAGCAATCTGCTCACACCATACTCATTATCGTACTCTACTACTTCAGTTAGCGGGGTAACAGTTGTTTATCAAATCATTACAGGAAAACTTCTTAACTTATTTTCAACATCCCACTATTTCCAAGGCCCAAATATATCCAATCACTTTAATAGAGAGGTTTATAGTCTTTTAAATAGGGGTAAAGTTTTTTTACTTACACTCTGTTTTATGGAATTAGTAAACTAAATAGAAATGATAGGAGCATTGCTATGTCAAAAAGAATATTATTCATCTCAGATCATGGTGATCCTCTAGCCCCCCTTGGAACTGCACAAGCTGGCGGACAGAATAACTATGTGAAACATCTTGCACTTTCTCTGGACAACCGCGAACATTCAATTGATATTTTCACTCACTGGTCCAACCCTCTTACCCCTCAAATCGAGCATTTCGGTACTAATTGCAGAGTTATTCGTGTTGCCGCAGGACGTAAGGAATATGTGGCTAAGACAGATATGTATTCTATTCTTCCCGCTTTCTTAAAAGAAATGCAACACCTTGAAGATCTTTCAAAGTACGATGTCATGCACACCCATTATTGGCTTTCTGGGTTACTTGGTTCTCAAATCTCATCCCGCTACTCTGTTCCATGGATTCACACTTCTCATTCGTTAGGCATTGCGAAACAGCAAGCGACAGGAGTGACAGAACCACGTCGTTTAAAAGCAGAGCAAATGATCTTAGCGTCTGCTGATACGGTAATTGCTACTACGAAGACTGAAGCAGCACTTATTAAAGCCACTGTAAAAAATCCTTCTCCTATTCGCATTATTCCTATTGGAGTGGATGAAGTATTCAAACCGGATGCTGCAATTGCGCGCAATCCTTTTACTTTCACATATGCTGGTCGTCTTGAAGAAACTAAAGGAATTTACACATTGATCCGTGCATTTAAATTGCTGCAGTATTCAGGCTTAGTGTCGTCTCCTTTAAAACTTCAAATTATCGGTGGTGAAAAAAGCCAAGTTGATGCATCTACTGGTAAGGCGGTTTCCGACAAATTAAAAGCTGCAACATCGGGAATTGAAAACCAAATCGAATTTCTAGGATCGCGTCCGCCACATGAACTTGCGCGTCTATTCAGAAGCAGTACGGCAGTCATAGTGCCTTCCTATTACGAGTCATTTGGAATGGTTGCTGCAGAAGCACAAGCTTGCGGCACCGCGGTCATCGCATCTAAAGTCGGTGGATTAGGGGATATTGTTCTCCACAGGGAAACTGGTCTTCAAGTGGAGCCAAGTAATATAAAGGAGCTTGCTTCTTCGATGGGACTTCTTGCAAATCGGTTTGACATAGCCGAGAACTTAGGGGAGCAAGCAGCGAAGTTTGCACAAGAACACTTCAAATGGAAAGCAATCGCAAAAAAAATGGAAAAGTTATATGAAAGGATCGGTTATGAAGTCAATAACACACCTGTTAGCAACTGATTTAGACGATACATTAGTCGGTTTAAAACCAGAATTGAAGGAATTAACGGATATGTTCAATCGTATTCCTCAGCAAGTTTCATTGGTCTACGTTACAGGAAGACATGCAGAATCCGTCAAGCAGTTGATGACCGAAGAGAACTTACCTATGCCTGATTTGGTTATATCCGATGTAGGGACAAAGATTTGGCACATGCCTGATTGGATTGAAGATACGGATTGGTGTGACAAAGTGACAGCGGATTGGCGGCCTGACCTTATTAAAAAAGCAGCTGCCCGTTTTCCAAAACTGGTTCCACAACGATTACCTGACGATCGAAGAATTTCATTCACGATTCAAAACGATCAAAAGACAGTTCATCAATTTGAGCAGATTCTTATTCAAAGACAACTCCCACACCGGTTAATCTATAGCTCTAATTTAAACGTAGATGTCTTACCGCTGCACGCAGGCAAAGGGAATGCAGTGGAATACGTGTTGACTCATTATTACGATTCAACTGTGAATGTATTGGTCGCAGGAGATTCCGAAAACGATTTAGATATGCTGAATAGAGGTTGGCCATCAGTAGTTGTCGGAAATGCTCAACCTGGACTTAGCGTACTTCCGGAGACTCCGTATTTGTTTAAAGCCGAACGGCATTGTGCTGGAGGAATATACGATGCCTGGCAGCACTTTTATGGAAACTAAAATTCTCGCTGAGACTTCAAAGCGTCCAAACGTTATCTGTTTGGACGCTTTTCACAATTCTTTTTTTCTAATGGCGATTACTTTTCAAAACAAAAAAACTGCCCAGAGACTATCTGGACAGTTTTAAAGTAGTTCGATTAGTACGCGCGTGCAAACCAAACGGTATGCTTCGCGTCTTTCCCGCAATTCACACACGTTTTCTTTTCAATTGGAGGATTGAATGGAATGTTGCGTGTTGTAAATTTCGTCTCTTCTTTCACATGCTCTTCACATGCATCTTCCCCACACCAGCCTGCTAGAATCCAACCTGGAATTTCATTGTTTTCAGCTGACGTATCGATATGTTTTTTCAACTCTTCAAGTGTTTCGATGTTTGTATGAGAATGCTCATCACGGAATGTGCGTGCTTTTTCCAACAGACGGTTTTGCATCGTGTTCAATTGGCTTTCAATTTCAGCAACAAGTCCTTCTAATGCAAAGGCCTCTTTACCTTCTTGGTCGCGCATTTTCAACATCGCTTGGCTGTTGTCTAAATCACGAGGTCCGAGTTCAACGCGAACAGGAACACCTTTTAACTCCCACTCGTTAAATTTATAACCCGGAGACTGGTCAGAATCATCTAAACGGACGCGAATGCCTTTCGCTTTCAATTCCGCAAAGAGTTCGTCCAGTTTTTCCATAATTGCAGGGTTCTTCTTCCATGGTCCCACTGGAATGAGCACGACTTGAGTCGGTGCTACACGCGGCGGCAGGACAAGTCCTTGCTCATCTCCATGCACCATAATGACGGAGCCGATCAGGCGCGTTGAAGTTCCCCATGAAGTTGTATGGACAAACTGATGACGATTTTCTTTTGTCAGGTACTTAATATCAAAAGCTTCGGCAAATTTCGTACCCAGATAGTGTGAAGTACCCGCTTGAACAGCTTTTCCGTCTTTCATCATCGCTTCGATTGAATACGTATCTACCGCTCCAGCGAAACGTTCAGATGGTGTTTTTTGACCATCGTAAACAGGGATTGCAAGAAGCTCTTCGACAACTTCCTTATAGATATTCAACATTTGCATCGTTTCATGACGAGCTTCTTCTTCATCAGCGTGCGCAGTATGTCCTTCCTGCCACAGGAATTCAGATGTGCGGATGAACGGCAATGTCTTCTTTTCCCAACGGAATACGTTTGCCCATTGGTTAATGAGGACAGGAAGATCGCGGTAGCTCTTAATCCAGTCTGAATATAAATGACCAATCATCGTTTCAGAAGTAGGACGAAGTGCCAATTTTTCTTCTAACGGCTCTCCGGCAGCTTCCGTTACCCATGGTAATTCAGGTGCGAATCCTTCGATATGATCCTTTTCTTTTTGGAAGAACGATTCCGGTATTAACATTGGGAAATAGGCATTTCGGTGCCCCGTTTCTTTAAAACGTCTGTTCATTTCATCTTGGATGTGCTCCCAAATCTCAAAGCCATCGGGTTTAAAAGCGATACATCCGCGAACCGGTGTATAATCCATTAAATCCGCTTTTTGAATCGTGTCAATATACCATTTTGAAAAATCATTCTGCTGCTCGTTCGTCATGTCCATTCCTCCTGTTCAATGATTACGCAAGAAGTCTTTGTCCACAAAAAAACACAAAGACATCCTTATAAAAGGACGTCTTTGTGTTTTGGACGCGGTACCACCTTAGTTCGACTCATGAATGTAATTACATTTCATCAGCCCTCTATCGTTTCGTAACGGGACGAACCGGTCGTGTTTACACGACATCTCGGTGGTAGGGTTCGATACAAGAAGAGGTGATAAAGCTTTCATCAGTATGCTCTATTTTCTGTCTCACAATTCTTGTCTACTAAGCCACTTCATCGATCATTATTTCCTTTACTATATCAAACAAAACGTTTTCAGACAATGCGTAACTTACGCCCTCTGAGTTTTGCGAGTTCCAAGTTAAGCAGTAAATAATGTGTTCGCAAGTCGTTTGCAATTTTTACCGTCTGTAAAATCGATGTAGTCGCTCATTTCAGAAAAACGAGGGTTTGCAGTTTTCCCCTCAACGACAATCGTTTCGACTGCCTCCACTACTTCTTCTTTTACATTTGCTTTGTATCCAAGCAGATCGTGATCTAAATCCAAATAGGATCCTCTCATCTTCAAGAAGGCTTCTTGGTCAAACGTGTAAAAAATCACAGGTTTATTCATATAGATGAAGTCCCAAACGATGCTGGAGTAATCGGTTATCAATGCATCAGACTGAAGAACTTGTTCTCGAATCGAGATTTCATCGAACGTATAGAACTCAATTTGCGATTTCCCTTTTGATAAGGTTTTAAAATAGCTTTCAAATCTTTTCATAAATGGGTGTAGAACAACATTGAGCTGAACATCATGGCTCTCCAAGTGACTAATCAGCAGCTTATCTTTCAGGAGTTCCTCTGTGGCTTTGAAATATTCGCTCGCTTTGAATTCTTCCTCGGATAAATCCATTAACGTTTCCCGCCATGTCATCATCATTAGAATGGACTTCACTTTTGGCGGCGGCTGATTATAAGGGAGCCGGTCAAATCGGGCCATACCGGTGATTATCAATTTCTCTTCCGGAATGCCCCATTCATCTCGTTTTATACGCTTTTCATATTCAGAGACACAGTTAAAATAATCACAGCGTTCTAATAAAGGGACGTCTTCCGGCTGGATAAGAATCTTTTTAAAGCACTCAATTCCGTGACTAATATGCGTCATGGTCGTTTTTTTATTCCAATGGATATATTTGTCGATTTCAGGTGCAATATCATACATAAGTGAATGGCCATGGATTGTATGAGCGGCTTGAAAAAATAGTATATAATTTCTCAAACTTCCTAAAGCGACTGCGTTTACAATTCCTTTTTCGCGTACGTATGACATTTCGCGGTCATACATCCAATGAACCTCGTATGTGTGCTGCCAGTTCTCCAATAAATACTGATGAAACGCGGCTGCATTATCTTCATACTTTTCTCCTAAACTTCCCCCTATCAGGATAATCGGCTTTTGGTTTTTAGTCGGTAAGACAGTTGCCAATAAACGTCCTGTCACGACTTTTAAAAATGTTGTTCCTGCAGAAAAACGGCTTTTACTCTTCAGTTCCATCGAATCCCTCCAACGCCGAGTTCTTTTATAGTTCTATACCCCGAGGTGTACATGCAAAAACAAAATAGGCAGCCGATTAAATGTCACAGTTCGGTAACATCTAAATACAAAATAAGTGATCTTTTCCCTGAATCGTTACGTAAGCTTATTAAGAGTCGGCTTTCAAGAATACAGGTCTTGTGACTTATGGTATTCTTAGTGAAAAGCTTTTACAAAGGAGACTCGGATGAAACATACAGACGACGGAACATTATATACTCTCGCCGCCGCCAAAGATCGATCGGCATTTGAAACATTGTACGATCGATACGAAAAACTAATCTTCTCCTTTGCCTATCGATTGACGCGGGATCGTGAAATAGCAGAAGAGGTCGTTCAAGACGTTTTCGTAAAATTATGGAACGGAACCACTACTTACCAAGAAGACAAAGGCTCTTTTTCGTCATGGCTGCTTACGGTCACACGGAATAAAGCAATTGACGAAATTCGTCGTTTAAAAAGGCACGACCATGAACCTATGATTGAAAAGGATTCACTGATCGAACAGCCCGGCAGTGTTGAAAATACAGTTGAATGGGGCGAGCAGCGGGACGCCATACGCTCTGCCGTTATGGAGCTCAAACAAGACCAACAAGAAATTATAGAACTCTTCTATTTCAAAGGGCTCAGCCAACAAAAGATTGCCGATCATTGTGAACTGCCGCTCGGGACTGTCAAAGGACGAATCCGATTAGCGTTGAAGCACTTAAAAGGATTCATCACACAGGAAGGAGGATACTCGAATGAATGAACAATGCATGCATCTGCTGGATTACTTCAACCGATCTTTAACAGAGGAAGAATCACTTGCTTTTGAAAAACATCTCGAAGAATGTCCTTCTTGCAGTGCTGAACTCGAAGAACTCAACTTATTGACAGAAGATCTCCCCTATTTAACAGAAGAAATTGACGTTCCTTCTAATTTAAAAGCGAAAGTTTTTGCAGCTATCGATGAAACTCCATATAGTAGTGAGAATGAAACGAAACCAAATAACCATACTATAGAAGCATTTCCCGTACGCCCTAAAGAAACGAAACCTGTAAAGCGAAGAGGTGTTGCGGTTCCTGTACTTGCAGCCGCTCTAGTCGCTTCACTCGCAACGAACGCTTATTTAGCAACGACGGATGAACCGCCTTCAACTGAAGTTGCAGAAAGCAATCTTCAACTGATTGGGAAAGCATTGTTGGACCCACAACCCGGTGCCGATAATGCAACAGCTGTCGCGATGATGATTAAAGACAACAATGAAACTGTCTTGCTGGTCGATGCAAGCAACTTGCCGAAACTCAAAGACAACGAATTGTATCAAGTGTGGGTAATCGAACAAGATACGCCTCAGCCAGCAGGCTCATTTACACCGAGTGAGGATGGCAATGGATCCGTCACACATTCGATGGATCAGTTAGAAGGTAAATGGGATACAGTAGCGATCACAATTGAAACAGAACCGAATCTTCCCTCTCCTAAAGGGTCTATCGTTCTTGCGGGCAGTATTTAATAAATTATCTTCAAGAATCGCCGTCATGGCGGTTCTTTTTTTGTTTCATCCAAATCTTTCAAAAGTTTTTTCGACAAAAAGTGATCCATTCTTTTTTTCGTTCCGTTAGCTTATTACAAAACCGAAAAGGAGAGATTCATGATGAACTACAAAAAACTCGCAGCAATTCCACTGAGCGTTTCCTTACTATTTCCAATGGGGGCTATCGCAAATGCAGCCGATCATTCTGAACACGGAACGTCATCCATGGCAGTTTCAAACCCAGCTACAGATTTGAGAGCGACTCTGGATTCAATCCTTTCCGAACACGCTTACTTAGCAATCGTCGCGATGCAAAAAGGAATTGACGGTAAAGAAGACTTCGATGCTGCAGCAGCACAACTTGGAGAAAACACAGATGAATTATCTGCGGCAATCGGATCTGTATACGGAGACGAAGCCGGAGCCAAGTTCAAAGAAATTTGGAGCAGTCACATTGGTTACTTCGTTGACTATGTAAAAGCTACAGCAGCTAATGACGAGGAAGGCCGCAAAAAGGCTGTTTCGGATCTAGACGGCTACCGTGTCACTCAGGCAGAGTTCTTAGACACAGCAACTGATGGACGTTTGAAAGCTAAGGAACTTGAAGAAGGATTGAAGATGCACGTCGATCAGCTGATCTGGGCATTTGATAATTACAATGCCGGAGAGTATGAAAAGGCTTATGAGGGCATCACCGAGTCAATGATGCACATGTTTGGTACCGGCAAAGGCATCTCTTGGGCGATTACAGATCAGTTCCCAGAGAAATTCGATAAGCAATCTGTTGATACGCCTGCTGCCGACTTACGCGAACAGTTGAACAACCAATTCTCTACTCACGCAGCACTCGCAATTCTAGCGATGCAAAAAGGAATTGACGGAGCAAAAGACTTTGATGTATCTGCAGCGGAGTTAAACGGTAACACGGAAGACCTTACGAAGTCGATTGAATCCGTTTACGGAGCTGAAGGCGCAAAGCAGTTTAATGAAATCTGGAGCAGCCACATCGGTTACTTCGTGGATTATGTAAAAGCAACAGCTGCAGATGACGCAGAAGGTCAAAACATGGCAATGGCAAATCTTGATGATTACCGCGTAAAACAAGCAGCATTCTTAGAGACTGCAACAGAAGGACGATTGAAAGCAGCAGACTTAGAAGAAGGATTGAAAGTTCACGTAGATCAGCTTCTAGCTGCCTTTAACAAGTATCATGAAGGCGATTATGATGGTGCATATGACGATATTCACGAAGCATATAGCCACATGTTCGGAGTAGGCACAATGATGGCTGGTGCGATTGTAGACCAGTATCCAGACAAGTTTGCAGGTTCAATGCCTTCAGATATGCCTAAAACAGGGTTAGGCGGCATGAGCCAAGAGTCTAACGATTCAACAGTAATGTGGATTTTAACTAGTTTGATACTTGCAATGGCTGCTGGAGCTGTTGTAATCCGCAAAACACGTACAGAGAATAACTAATTTAGGAGGGGGCTAGTTCCCCTTCTTTTTCTTTACACAACTATCCATGGAGGTGTTTACAATGAAAGTTCCTACATTACTTACTTCAGGACTGCTGGCACTCGCTCTTGCCGGTTGCAGTTCGCCAGATACTTCGACTGCACCGGAAACAACACCGGAACCCCAATCCACACAAGCTCCATCTAAGCAGACCGCTTCTGCAGAGAAACCTTCAGCTGAAGGGCTGTCTTTAAAATCAGAACAAAAAGGAATTACTCCAGTAACACTTGAAATTCCTGCGATTGATGTGAAAACTAAAATTGAAAATGTCGGTGAATTAGCTAACGGTCAAATGGGAGTTCCTGAAGGTGTCGATAACGTGGGATGGTTTGAACCAGGCACACTTCCAGGAAACCAAGGAAGTGCCGTGATGGCTGGCCATATCGATTCACTTACCGGTCCCGCCGTTTTTTACAAATTAGATAAGCTAAAAAAAGATGATGAAATCATTGTCCAAGACAAAGATGGAAAATCACTAACATTCGTCGTCACAAAAACGAAGACGTATCCGCGCAAAGAGGCACCTGTAGAGGAGATCTTCGGGTTTTCGTATGGAAGCCGTTTAAATCTGATTACGTGTACAGGTGAATTCAATCGCAAAGCTAAAACTCATGAGGAACGGTTAGTTGTCTATACTGAGCTGGCTAGTGATGCAGCGAGCGATTGACTTTTAACCGGAAGGGTATAGTGCTTCAAAGGAGTGAGTGTATGAACTCGTCACAAGAAAAAAATTCAATTACCCCTGTGGAAGCCATTGACGCTATTGAAGAGGTTGCAGGAACGTATCCTGGTTTCAGAAGAGCACATGCAAAAGGAATCGGTTTCGATGCACTCTTTACATCGAATGGAAATGCAGCCCCTTTTACAGAAGCAAAGTTTTTACAAGCGGGGCAGGTGAATGCCGTCGTCCGTTTCTCTCACGCCTCCCCTGTTCCTGATTTTTCGGAACGGCTGATGCCTATTAAAGGAATGGCTGTCCAGTTTCAAGTTGATGACAACAAGCCTGTATCATTTGCAATGGCAAATGTGCCTATATTCCCTACGAAAACACCTGAAGCATTCATTCGGCTCATTAAAGTTTTAGGTGGTAGTGAGAAATCTTTTAATGAAAAGCTGAAAATCATAAGTAACGATACTGAATTTAAAACGGTTCCTTCATTACTAAAGCAACTTAAAACTCCTTCAAGTTTTGCATCGACGTCTTTCTGGGCGATTCATGCATATATTTTAACGACAGCGTTAGGTGAACAGCAAGCCGTTCGGTTTTCATTTGTGCCAGTAACGAACGCTTCAAAGCTTCCTTTTTCTACAAAAGACATGGAACAAGAACTCTTGGAGAGGATGTCCACATCACAAGTAGCTTTCAGACTGATGATGACCGTTGCATCACCCGAAGACCCAACAGATGACCCTTCTGTCAGCTGGCCTGATGAGCGCTTAGTCATAGATGTAGGGAATTTAGTTTTGCTTAAAAAAAGAGAGGACAATGCGGAAAACCATTTCTTCGATCCAACCCATGAAGTTTCAGGATTTAGCTGTTCCGATGATCCTGTTCTTCAATATCGGTCTCCTCTCTATGAAGAATCATATAGAAGACGTTCGAATCATATGTAAGCTATTATAGATTACAAAATAGTCTTATTCTTACAAACTAGGTTTTGACTCTAGGTAATGGGGTATTTTAAAGATAATTGACTGAGATTAGGAGGAAAATCCATGATTGCATTGAAAAGTGAGATTGAAGGAAAAATTGTATTGTATGGAAATGCATTGAAGCTGTTCAATGCAGAAGGAATGGATATAGCAGGTGGCTGGGAGTATGACCACGGAATGTTTGATACGATTTTGTACAAACGAAAAGAAGTGACCATTTACTTACGTGTCCCTTTTGAGGTATTGCAAGGTGAACTGGATTCAAATAATGCTCTTATTAAGTTCACTACTCCATTCATCATTAAACACGTCATGAATATCGGTTTGGACGAAGAAGACAGTCCAGTGATGACAGTATCAGGATTAGAGCAATTCCAAGCCCCTGAAGACCCGGATGCACCAATTGACAGGAAAGAAGAATTCGTTACAGACGCTGCTAAGAAGCTCGACAAAATTACGGAAGACGTTACATTCGTTCCCGCGTAAGGGCTGCCTACATACATCGAGTATACTATTAGCATAAGGCTGCCTTCTTTAGAGAATGGCAGTTTTTTTTTTCGAGTTTAACGCTATGCTTTTAAAAGTTCTTGAAACCTCTCCAAAACTTCCTGTTCATCGAATGTACTGAACCATACATAATCCTCTTTGTCTAATATGCGAAAGTGCTGGCTGATTAAGTTTTGTTGAATTCTAAACCCTTGTGCGTTCTCTATCTCTTTCCACCAGACTTTTCCGCCAAGCGTCTTTCCTTTCGGACGGTCCAAACCTTTATGTGCAACAGTCCGGATTACTTCTAATGGAGCGTCCCCCAAAAGTGATTGAATGATTTCACTATCTGCGAAGAGGGAAATAACTGCGACTACTACAGTCCAGCTGGCAGTCGTTCTTTCTTTTTCAATTTGAACGAGTGTTTTTTTTGAGATCCCTAATACAGCAGCCATCGTTTCCTGAGAATAACCCGCCTCTGTCCGGATAAGGATCAATCGATGCGAAACTTGCTCACTAATCTGTTCTTGATTCAATGAAATCTCCCTCTCTTAATAGTGTAATAATACACCACTTCAACATTACTTGTAAATTAACCCGTTGCGCAGGCAACTTGTTCCTCCAACTTCCGTCTTGTTATCAAGTCACACTCGATCATAAACAAGCATAGGAAACGGAGAGAATGTATTGAAAAAGGGGAAACGTCTATTGACCACAATCAGTATTTTGGGGATGTCGATACTTGCATGGTGGATTAGTACAACTTACGTTATGAAAGAAGCGCAGAGTAAACGTGCAACAGGCATATACTCATACGCTATTATTTTGGGTGCAAAAGTAAATGGAACGACCCCTTCCCTTGCCTTACGCTATCGATTAGACGCTGCATTGGATTACGCACAGCAGCACCCTCATGTCACATTGGTGCTTTCAGGAGGACAAGGGCCGGACGAAGGAATTAGCGAAGCTGAAGCAATGCATAATTATTTATCCGCCTATGGATTTCCTGAATCACGAATGATTCTTGAGGACCAATCTACCTCAACGTTCAAAAACCTGGAAAATACTAAAAAGCTGATTCCGCAAGATGTTACTGGAATTACAATAATCACAAGTGATTATCACGTTGCCCGTGCTGGCTATCTTGCTGAAAAAGCAGGATATGAATGGGATACGATTCCTGCCAAAACACCAAAAGTGATTGAAGCGAAAGTTCGATTCCGGGAACGACTTGCTCTTTTAAAGACTTATGTTGTAGGGAAATAGTCGATCCCGCTATTTGCCGTTCAATTCGCTAGGTTATTCAGTAGCGGTCTATTCCCTATTTCACATTCAGCACTTTTCAACTTTTCATTTACTATTACACAAAAAACATATTCTCCCTTACTTTTTACTATGATAGTCTAAAGGAGTGTCACTATTTTAAAAAAAGGGGGAATGGACAATGCGCACACTTACAAAGTGGTCGAATACGATTATGGAACGTTATTTACCGGATCCATATATCTTCGTAGCAATCTTGACATTAGTCGTATTCGCACTAGGTCTCGGTTTAACAGATTCGGGTCCGCTCGATATGGTTGTCTTTTGGGGAGACGGCTTCTGGGGATTACTAGCATTTACAATGCAGATGGTCATTGTACTCGTTGCAGGTCACGTATTAGCGAGCAGTCCGTTATTTAAGAAAGGGTTAAGCAACTTAGCAGGCTTAGCAAAGTCTCCGGGTTCTGCAATTCTTTTAGTTACAGTCGTTTCTCTAATTGCTTGTTGGATCAACTGGGGATTCGGTTTAGTTATTGGTGCTCTATTCGCAAAGGAAATTGCGAAGAAAGTAAAAACGGTTGATTATCGATTGTTAATCGCGAGTGCTTACTCTGGTTTCATCATTTGGCATGGCGGATTAGGCGGATCCATTCCGCTTTCTATTGCGACAGCTGATCATCCATTTGCGGATATTATGGGCGTTGTACCAACGTCTCAAACTATTTTTTCTACTTATAACCTGATTATCGTTGGAATTCTTTTCATCACACTGCCTATTTTGAATCGGTTTATGATGCCGAAGAAAGAAGATACAGTTACTGTAGACCCTGATGTCCTTGAAGATGAAATAATTATCGAGGAAGTGACTGAACAAACGCCTGCTTCACGCCTTGAAAACAGTTGGATTCTATCTATGCTCATTGGAGCACTTGGAGTCATATACTTAGGCCATCATTTTGGAGTAAACGGTTTCGACTTGAATCTGAATATCGTTAACTTAATATTCTTTATACTAGGCATTATTTTTCACGGTACTCCAAAACGTTTTCTTGCGGCGGTTGCGAATGCAGTCAAAACTGCAGGTGGAATTATTATTCAGTTCCCTTTCTATGCAGGGATCATGGGGATGATGGTCACTTCTGGACTCGCTGCTGTGATTTCAGAAGGATTTGTTAACATCTCAACAGCCGCTACGTTCCCGCTCTTTTCGTTCTACGCGGCTGGAATTGTTAACTTCTTTGTTCCATCTGGCGGCGGTCAATGGGCTGTTCAAGCACCTATTATGTTGGATGCTGCTCAATCACTAGGCGTCAGTTATTCCAAAACGGCGATGGCGATCGCTTGGGGTGACGCTTGGACGAATATGATCCAGCCATTCTGGGCACTGCCTGCTTTAGCAATTGCAGGATTACGCGCTAAAGATATTATGGGATACTGTGTATTTGTTTTGATATTAAGCGGAATTGTCATTAGTGTGGGACTTTACTTCTTTTAAACTGAAAGCCATCATCCTTTTATTGAGGATGACGGCTTTTTTCTGTCTGCTTAGCTATTTAAATATTCTTTAACTGCTTGAGACACGACCTTACCTTCTGCACTGCCTGCTGTCTCTTTCATCATCCGGCCGACCACTTGACCCATTGGTGTATCTTTACTGATGCCAAGTGCTGCGATGCGTTCCTTGACTTCGTCAACAGATAGTTGCTTTGGTAAATAATTTTCAATAACCGCAATCTTTTCAGTCTCTGCAGCGACAATGTCTTCACGGTTCGCTTTTTGACCCTCTTCAAGTGATTGCTTCGTTTGTTTCAACTCGCGCTGAACCACTTTAAGCTCTTCTTCTTCCGTCAATTCGCGTTTCAAATCTAACTCCTGGTTTTGGATACCTGCACGAAGTAAGTTGATGACTCCTTTTTTAACGGTATCCTTTTCTTTCATTGCTGTTTTCATATCAGCCAGTAACGTTGTTTTTAGTTCGGACATCTCGATCCCTCATTTCAGAAAGTACGTTCCTTCTTAGTATACAAAAAATCATACGAACCTACACTTGCAATGCTTGAAATTGGCAATTGCTCAATCGCATAACGCTTAACTATCCAATTCTGTCCATAAAAAAAGCCCGGAAGTATTGAATCCGGACACTTTTTACTAGTTATCGAGCTAATCGTTTTTCCACGTCATCTACGATTTCTTGAACGGAATTTCCTTCTACGCTCACTACTGGGAAATCATAAGTGTCAACATTGACATCACTTAATGCACGGACAACGCCGAAGTCGTAACCAGATAGTTTTTCATCTGATTCAAACATTTTTACATCGTGTCCTTTTTCTTCAAGTGCTTGTTTCACATCGTCAAATGGTACTTCTACTGCAATTTTAGCCATGTTTCCTTCCTCCTTCAAAAATTCATTTAATGTATTATCAATATAGAAGTATGATTCCCTCTGCAGTGCGAATCAAACATAGTATGGCCAAATACCTTTCGTTTCTTATGTATCGTTGCCAAGTCATTTGGGTTAC
Source organism: Sporosarcina aquimarina (assembly GCF_033253705.1). GTDB lineage: Bacteria > Bacillota > Bacilli > Bacillales_A > Planococcaceae > Sporosarcina > Sporosarcina aquimarina. The sequence continues at coordinate 165,189 of NZ_JAUBDH010000006.1, read as the reverse complement.
ATATGCTTTAAACGTATGAAGAAGGGGTATGAAAAGTACACGCTTAGAAAAGATGAAAGGTGTGAGTCATCCTTGTTCGGATTTTCAGATTTATTTGCACTTATTATATCTTCTTTTATCATTATTCCCGTAGCAGTTTTTATAAGGGAATTTGGATACTTACCTGTTACTTACTTATTCGGGGTAAAAAATCCACGGCTGACGATTGGATCCGGTCCTAGTGTTTTCATGTTTGGCATTTTTGACATTCGTAAATATTACCATATGTACAGTTGGTTCTCATTTGACGATATTAAACGAAAGAGTAATTTCGCTTATATTATGGTTTACGCTGCTCCTATAATTTCAACACTCACAGTTGCCCTCACTCTAAATGCTTTGATTGCTAACGGATATTTGGAAGACCAAGCACGGTTCTGGAACCGGTTCATCTTTTATGCTTTCTTTTATGCATTAATTGACTCTGTTCCAATGCTTATGACAAGCGGAAAACCGAATAATGGAATGATTATTTATGAGCTAATCCGATACGGAAAACGAGTGGATTATAATGAAGATGAGGTTATTCCCTCCACGTCACAAGTGGATAAGGAGTATGAAGAAGAAATGAAAAATATCGAAGAAATGCAGGAAGAAATTGAAAAAGAAAAGAACGGAATTTCTAAGCAGTCTTCTGAAGACGCAGAGAGAGAAGCAGTAGGTAAACAAATTCAAGAAAATATTCAAGACTCTGCAGAAGAACATGCCAAAGACGAATTGAAAAAGGAAAAAGAATCCGACTAACCTAAAAGGAAAGAGGACCATTTCTGGTCCTCTTTCCTTTTACTGTCTTCTCATAATATGCTCGCCATTAATATCCCGTTCATCGATGAATTCAAATCCAAGTTTTTTATAGAGATGCACTGCGCCCTCGTTATCAGGGTACACACTCAAGTAAATCGGTTGTTGTCCATATTCCACTTCTACTTTTCCAATCAATTTTTCCATGAAATGTGTACCGTATCCTCTGCCTTGGAATTGCTTATCAATCAGTAACCGGTCGATCCATAATCTTCCCCGGTCCCCTTCTGATTTAAAGAACCCATACATAGCAAACCCAACGAGTTCTCCGTCGACATATAGGCCGACTGGTTTAAACTGCTTCCATTCAACAGAATCTTCCAGGCATTCATAAGGTGATTCAATATAATCTTTTTGCGACTGGGCAACTGTCAATTTGAGAATATCTCGATAGTTTGTTGCCGTTACGTCATGAATTTCAGTATTCACGACTTTTCAACCCTTTCTTCTACTTAAAATATCCTTTACTTTCACTCCATTTACACATTAGTTGACGTCATCAATCTAGCGTAAGTTCCGTTTGTTCATCTTCTGTTGTAATTTCGTCAAACTTATACGCAATTTCCAGAAGAATACTGAATATGATTTTGTTTTCCAATACGGGCTCTTCCGCCAAAGACAAATTGAGCTGTTGAATTACCAATTTGCAAGATTCCCTTTTCGCCCAGCAGGTTTCCAATTGACCGATAATTACAATCGCTCGATTCGAAATGTCCGCATTCATGCCGTGCATTTCTTTCCACATTTGCAGTTCATAAAACGTATTTCCAGCAAGTCTGCGCGGTGCAAATAATTCATCCGCTACATCTTCACCAGCCGCCTGTAAGTTAACGCGGGCTCGTTCTTCAATCATCGTGCTGATGATCAATAAGTTTTTCATAGTGTGGCTTCCTATAGTGGTTTTGCCGCTAACCGCTCCACGTGCTTCTGAAAGCATCTCTGCTAGAACATCATTAGACATTTCTTTTAAATGCACATTCGCGTCCGTCAACTTATAGGGGAAGACAAATTTGTTCACAAGTAATGCAATACAAACCCCTGCAAGAACCATCAGTAAACGTTCCACGGTAAGGAATTGAGTTTCCCCTGTTATTAATGCAACAGAACCTATCGCAGAGAACGTCACTAAAATTGTACTGTAGCGATATACTTTTACAAAACTCATCAAGTAACCTGCGAACAGTAAGAGTCCGGTTCTCACTGCAGATGTATGGAAAATCGAAAATGTAACTCCTACAAGGATTGCCCCGACAATGGTTGCAAAGATACGGTCTCTCATCTTTTTATGAGATTGTTCATAAAAAGGGATGATTACGGATAATACAGTAAACATCATCCATCTACCCTCAGCTAAATTGAAGAAGTCCATCAAAAAGCCACTGATTGCAATACCTGTCGCCATATGGACGGCATACGACATTTTTAAAGATGTTACGTGTCTCGGAGCTGAGTTCAATGTGAATTTTTTATATTTTAATGGAATTTCCTCTAACTTGCGGGTAATCTTTCGTTTCTTTGGCGACAACTTTTGAAGTGCCAGTAAGCTGTCAGTCAAATACTCTACGTTATTAAGCAGCCGCAATTTAACAGAAGACTTTGGCGGTCGGGCAGCGTAACTATTTCGGACTTCTTCAGATGCCTGGCTCAATTCAGCAGCGTCTATCCCTTCAGAGGATTCTTCCACAATTTTAGTTAAGATCATGCGTACGTCTTGAAGCACTCTGCCTTCTGCGTGTCTTGGTTCGAGGGAATCGAGTAAGGTGTTTATTTTTTCGAGTGCCACAGATACATTTAACCGAAGACTTCACTCTTCTGTAAGGTAATAATCCTCTTCCCGCTGATCATAGATCATCGAACGCAAAGAACCGACAGATTTGCGAATTGCCGTATCCATTTCGGCTCCACTCTCACCTGAAACTTTTTTATCCATTTTCTCCAGCAACGATGAACATATACTTTTAATTATAGGATCGGCATTTTTTGAAATTCGCTTTTTATTAACAATCATTTGCAGCGCCATTATAGAAACAGCACCCACAACTAGCCCCGTCAAGCGCAAGGGCAGATCTTCAGCCGTGACGGGAATCGCCAATAAAAACAAGTATTGAAGTGAAAACGGTAAGTACAACGGATTCTTCAAATTGAATATCAATGTATAACTGATGATAAACATCATCACAAAATGGATCGGTATAGCTCCCCACACGGAGAACCCGGTCGCAAAAGCTGCTATTCCTGTCAATAAATTCAATCCTGCAAATTTCACTGTATTTGCAATTGGATGTATCGTTAAATCTCGTTCGAGCAGCATGAGCATCGCCGTAATTGTCGAAACGCCTATTAGTATATTATTTTGGCCAAATAGTGCACCAAACAATAGAATATAACCAATAATACCGACAAACAACAGCGTGTTTCCTATGATATTCTTTTTCGTCAGAGCTGCTTTCAATGCATCTTTCATTCCTTTTTCATTCTTTTTTCATTCCTTTTCTTACTCGTCTTTTTGTGCCAAACGAGTTTAGCTACCAACTAATTTTAACATCAAACTATATACAGCACTATCAGAACACCTTATATCTATCGCCAATTATGAAGTTTTCGGCACATTTCAAACTGGAATAGAAATTGCTTTTCGCTTCTTATAAAAAAATCCCGCACAGCACAAATTGCTGAACGGGTTTTTTTAAGATGCATCTGCAGCTTCCAGACGCTTTTCTGTCCGCATGACTAGATAGATACTTGCTTCATATAAGCCAATCATCGGAATCAGAATAATAAGCTGACTGAAAAAGTCGGGCGGTGTAATGAGCGCTGAAGTGACACCCAGCACTACATAAGACCATTTCCGTACTTTTTTCATGGATCCAGATGTAAGTACACCAATCGCTGATAGGAATAGTGCAACTACGGGTAATTCAAAAAGTAACCCAATCGGCATGGTTGTCAGCAAAAGGAATCGCGCATACTCTTGCGCTGACACCATGACGTCAAAATTCATCTCACCTAATGATACTAAGAAATTATAGCTGAGCGGATTTACGACGTAATAACCAAAGGCTAAACCTGCCACAAACAATATTAAAATGGCTGGTGAGTAAAGACTTAGAAAACGGCTTTCTTTTTCATTCAATCCCGGTTTCACAAACTGCCACAAAAAGTGACAGAGGAACGGGACTGACAATCCAAATGCAAGCGCCGCTGAGATGGTTGTATAAAACGAAATGACTTCCATTGGACTCAGCACAATCAACTTATAGCCGCGTGTAATATACGGGAACCAGAAATTGATGGTACTGAATGCAGCGATGAAAAACAGCAGGAAAACCGCAATACTTTTGATCAGTTGTTTACGTAAGTCGGATAAGTGTGCCACCAAATTAGACTCTTCGTCATCCTCTTCAGCAGTTTCTTCTTCCTTTTTAGGTTCACTCGGACGTTTGTTTGTCGGATATCCGTTTTCATCTAAGTACGGTACAGGCGGCTGCATGACTTCTTCGTTTGCAGCTACTGACTTTTGTTCAATAGATTGTTCGGCATCCTCTTTGTTCTTTTTGTCTAGCGGATTAATTTCATCCCGCTTGTTCTCTTCACTCTGATCCATCGTTTCACCTACTTCTCTGTATCAGAAGTTTTTTTAGCTTCGGCTTTTTCATCATCATCCATAATGTCTTTTGCAGACTTTTTGAATTCCGCAAGCGTTTTCCCGACAGCAGATCCTACTTCCGGTAATTTACGTGGTCCAAACAATATAAGTACAATGACAAGAATAATAATTAGCCCTGGCACACCAATAGCTGCTAAGTTCATGTGTTTTCTCCCCTTTCAAATTTAACGGACATGCCGTCTTTTCAAGATGTGTTCTACTTCAATCAGCAGTTCGATATCAACCAAACTTTATCGATTCTGTTGAATTGTTCTTACTTCTTAAGACAAAAGTCCATTATTCCCGCGACGAAAGAGATAGTTATTTACTTATTATTACCCCTTTTTCTAAATTAGGAACATCTATATGAAAAAAATCATGAATCTTCTCAATTGTGCAATCACAACAGGTACAGCTGCTTAAAATGCTTCAGACTTATCATCAGTTATAGCCCAATTGTGTCACAAATAATCAAAGTCAGAGCTTTTAATCATGAACTTCTTCTTACAACAACAACCTTCTGTAGTGGAAAAGCTTTTCTCTTGTTTTGTTCTGCGAAATACTAAAAACAAGCTTTGTCAAACGCTGTCGATAACGACACCCAATTTTAGCAAAACAAAATTCCAAGGTCAATGATTATTTCGAATCAAGAAGTAATTTAGTATAAAACTTTAATTTGAACGTTTTTGAATAAAATTGAATGTTTTTGATTGATTTCAGAACATTCTAGGTTTATACTGTAAAAAAGAGTGAGAATGAGGAGTGGTTTAAATGCTCGAGGCAGAGCGGCATCATCTAATTTTACAGTTGTTATCACAAAATCAGACAGTGCGCTTGCATGAAATTGCTTCTGAAACTGGCGCATCTGAATCAACCATACGCAGAGATTTAATAGAATTGGAAAACCAAAAGAAATTAAAACGCATTCATGGCGGAGCGGCAAAGTTACAAGGAAAACTGCAAGAAGCAACCATGTCTGAAAAAACATCCAAAAACCTTCATTCAAAACAGCAAATCGGTCAAGCTGGCGCTTCCTGTGTCGAATCTGGCGATACCATCTACTTGGATGCAGGTTCAACGGCATTTGAAATGATTGCCTATCTCCCCCCTTCCATCATTGTTGTTACAAATGGAATTTCACATACTGACGCTTTACTCGAGCAAGGGTGCAAAACGATTTTAACTGGCGGGATTGCAAAACCATCTACGAAAGCGCTCGTCGGAAGAGGAGCGCTTTCCAGTCTCCAGCAGTATCGTTTCGATAAATGCTTTCTAGGCGTCAACGGCATTCATCCTGAGTATGGATGTACGACACCTGATGAGGAAGAGGCACAACTTAAAGAACTGGCAATTCACTTGTCTCGTGAGTCCTATCTGTTAGCGGATCATTCCAAGTTCCAAGAAGTCGCTTTTGCAAGATTCGCAGATTGTACACAAACTACCATTGTTACAACGAGTGAAAGTTCGGAATCGATGCACATGTTTCCAAAAGAAACCAGATGGAAGGTGGTACAACTATGATTTACACAGTTACACTCAATCCTTCTTTGGATTATTTACTTACACTTGACGACTTGTCGATTGGTTCCTTGAACCGTTCCAAATCCGATCACTTCTTGCCCGGGGGAAAAGGGATTAACGTCTCTCAAGTCCTCACTTCCTTCGGAGTGCCAAGCAATGCACTCGGTTTCACGGGTGGCTTTACTGGACAGGAAGTCGAACGGCTTTTGCAGACCGCGGGAATTACTTCAGATTTCATATCAGTTCAAGGCGAGACGCGTGTCAACGTTAAAATACGAGCCGTTGAAGAAACAGAAGTCAACGCAGCAGGACCGAAAATCGACACCTATCAATTTGAGAAACTAAAAACTCAAGTAAGAAATTTAAGCAGTCATGATGTACTCGTCTTATCAGGAAGTATCCCAGCTTCTCTGCCTGAAGACACGTATGAACAGTTCGCCCGTTTGTGTGACGACTCGGGGATTCGTTTTGTAGTGGACGCTGAAGGGGCATCGTTGCTTAAAACATTGCCTTATCGTCCGTTTTTGATAAAACCGAATCACCATGAACTAGGTGAAATGGTAGGTACGGACATCTCTACACTGGAAGACGCAGTCCATCATGCGAAAACACTCATTCAATTAGGAGCGCAGCAAGTGATTGTTTCGTTAGCTGGTGAAGGCGCGGTCTACGTGAGTGAGTCTCTCTCACTTATCGCAAATGCACCGAAAGGAACCGTGCGTGGTTCTGTCGGAGCTGGAGATTCCATGGTTGCTGGGTTTCTCGCAGCACTTATGCATGAGGAATCGTTTGAAAATGCGTTTAGAAAAGCAATTGCCTCAGGCAGTGCGACTGCGTTTTCCGATCGTTTGTGCACAAAGGAACAAGTGGAAGCGTTGCTTGCACAAGTAGTCGTAACACCATTAAAAGGAGGAAACGACCTATGAGAATTACTGAATTGTTGACAGCTGATACGATTTTACTTGGACTTCAAGGTACTGACAAACCAGCTGTCATTGACGAACTTGTTGCTGTGCTCGCCGATGCTGGAAAACTAAATGACCGAGCTGCTTTTAAAGAAGCCATCCTGAATCGCGAGTCCCAAAGTACAACGGGGATTGGAGATGGGGTCGCAATTCCACATGCGAAAACGAGTGCTGTTAAGGTACCTGCAATTGCATTCGGACGTTCGGAAGTCGGTGCGGAATACGAATCGCTCGATGGAGAGCCGGCTCACTTGTTCTTCATGATTGCTGCTGAAGACGGTGCAAATCGAATGCATTTGAAAGCGCTCGCACGCTTGTCGACGGTGTTGATGAACGAAGACGTCCGGAAACAACTGCTTGCGGCTTCATCGAAGGAAGAGATTTTAGCTTTGATCGACGCGCACGATGAACCGGATGAAGAACCTGCTGCAAAACCGGCTGCTCCCATCGATTCGTCTAAACCTTATGTAGTTGCGGTAACCGCTTGTCCGACTGGAATTGCCCATACGTATATGTCCGCTGATTCCTTGAAGAATAAGGCGGCAGAACTCGGCATTCCTTTTAAAGTGGAAACGAACGGATCGGGCGGCGCACAAAACGTGTTGACTGCTGAGGACATTGAAAAGGCAACAGCGGTTATTGTCGCAGCCGATACAAATGTCTCAATGGGACGGTTTGCAGGAAAGCATGTCATTGAAGTCCCCGTTGCAGAAGGGATCCGGAAACCAAAAGAGCTGCTCGATCGCGCTGTTGCACAAAATGCGCCTATCTATAAAGGCGGTTCGGATGGAGCTTCGAATGAAGCATCCACTTCTTCTAAAGGGATCGGTTCTACCATTTATAAGCATTTAATGAGCGGTGTCTCAAACATGCTTCCCTTTGTTATTGGCGGCGGAATTCTCATTGCACTTGGTTTCTTATTTGGACCGAATTCGTTCGACCCGGCAGATCCGACATATAATTCGTTTGCCGCTGCATTGAATACTATTGGCGGCGGAAACGCATTTGCTTTAATGATCCCTGTTCTGGCTGGTTTCATCGCCTTAAGTATTGCCGATCGACCTGGATTTGCACCAGGTATGGTAGGCGGACTGATGGCAGCGACAAGCGGTGCCGGATTCCTTGGCGGCATTATCGCTGGGTTCCTCGGTGGGTATTTAGTGGTTGGACTGAAGAAATGGCTATCTGCACTCCCTCCTTCACTCGATGGCATTAAAACCATTTTACTGTATCCGCTGCTTGGTATCGCAGCTACAGGATTGATCATGCATTATATTGTTAATACACCTTTCAGCGCCCTCAACACGGGCATCTCCAACTGGCTGACAGGGCTTGGCACAGGTAACGCGGTATTTCTCGGAATTGTTCTCGGTCTAATGATGGCGATCGACATGGGAGGCCCTATCAATAAAGCGGCTTACTTGTTTGGTACAGGACTGCTCGCAAGCGGTGTGTATGAACCGATGGCTGCGATTATGGCGGCGGGTATGGTTCCCCCGCTCGCAATTGCGATTTCCACAACTGTTTTCAGAAACAAATACTCGTTGCAGCAGCGTGAAGCAGGTAAAGTGAATTACATTATGGGGCTGTCGTTCATTACAGAAGGGGCGATTCCATTTGCTGCGGCAGATCCACTGCGAGTCATCCCTTCCGTTATGGCAGGGGCAGGAATTGCAGGCGGACTCTCGATGGCTTTCAACATCGGCTTGCGTGCACCGCACGGCGGACTCTTTGTTTTTCCTCTAGTGGATGGCAGTTGGGTGCTTTACTTACTCGCTGTGATTATCGGCTCAATCGTGTCTGCGATTTTGCTTGGCATATTGAAAAAACCAGTAGCTTCTTAATTAAAAAACAGCTCAACTTCGCAACGTGCGAAGTTGAGCTGTTTTTTTAGTTAGACGGGTCGAATCGTAATCTCGTTAACGTTCACATAGTCAGGCTGAGTTACTGCATAGACGACCGCTTTTGCGATATCGGCTGTTTGAAGTTTCTTACGGTCGCCCCAATCATACTGTTCACCTAATCGGGTGTCGACCATCCCTGGAGAGATGTTCGTTACACGGACACCCGTTTTTGCAAGTTCTTTTTCGAGACCCATGGAAATTGCGCGCACTGCGAATTTAGTAGCGCTATACACTGTACTCGTTTTTGTCACTTCTGTTGCAGAAACGGATGCGATATTAATGAGGTGGCCTGCGCCTTTTTCGAGCATGGATGGCAGTACAGCATTGATGCCGAATAAGACACCTTTAATGTTCACATCGATCATTTGCTCCCACTCTTCCGTTTTACCTGAGCGCACTTCTCCTGCTAACACTTGCCCAGCATTATTGACGTAAATGTCGACACCGTCGAACGCCTCTTTCGCTTTGGCCGCGAGGGCTTCAACGTCTGCTTGACTCGATACATCCGTAGGAACGACAAGTACTGAACCGCCAGCATCTTGAAGTTGTTTCGCTAAGTCATTCAGTTTTTCAATGCTGCGGGCAGCCAGGACAACATTCGCACCCTGTTGTGCAAGTTCTTTCGCAATACCCGAGCCGATCCCACTGCTTGCACCTGTAACAATTGCCGTCTTTCCTATAAGCTGTTCCATCCTAAATCCCTCCTAGTTGTCTTTGAAGAGAGTGTATCATACCCGAAGAATGAGAGCTTGATAGAGGATTTTTCTTCCCCGAAGAAAACGAAAAACCGTTCCCAGTGAGGAAACGGTCTTCTATGCTTACAATATATAATTCCCTGCGACTCCGGCTAGCACACCTAGCACTACAACCGCGACACTGACGAAAGCAAGTACTCTTTTCGGGAATGATTTTGAAACGAGCAACAATGAGGGTAAACTGATTGCCGGTAATGTTAGCAGCAACGCAGCAGCAGGGCCTCCCCCCATGCCATATGCCATGAACGTCTGGATAATTGGAATTTCTGCAGCGGTGGGGATGACGAACAGCATGCCGCCAATCGCTACGAGCACTAAGAGTAAAATTGAACTTCCTGTCGCTTCACCTAATTGCGGGAACAACCAGCCTTTCACTGCCCCCATCAACAGAACGGATAAGAAATATGCCGGTAAGATGAACAGTGTCATTTTCCCAAGACTCTTGAACCAGCGCATTAAAAACGAACCTTGTTCTTCTTCAGCAGCTTGCTGTAAAAGCTTTTCAGTATCCACCGGGTTCACTGCAGGCGCTAAGCGATTCGCCAAGTAACTCACACCGAACGTCAAAATGATTCCGAATACTAACCGCAGGGCGGTGAACTTCCATGACAATACAAATGTCATGAAGACAAGCGCTGCGGGATTCAAGGTCGGATTCCCGATCCAAAAGGCAAGTGCCGAACCGATGGACACATTCTTCTTACGTAATCCAACTGCAACCGGCGCTGCACAGCATGTGCACATCATGCCCGGAACCGCTGCAATTCCGCCAGCTGCTGTACTTGCAAATGACGTTTTTCCTAATACTCGAATGAGCCAATTTGCAGGAAGCAATACTTGCAGCAGTGATCCTAGTAAAATTCCAAGGACCGCAGCTTTCCAAACCGCTGCAAAATATGTGACTGCGTAGTCCCATGCCCCCGAAAACGAAGCGGATTCTGCTTCTTTCGGAGTCGACCCTAAAATCGAATCGCCTATCGAATGAGTCGAAATGGCGGTAATACTTTTCCCTACATAAGGCATCCATTTCACGTATGTGAGACCGATAATTGCGATTGCTAAAAACGTTAAACTATATAGAACTACACGTTTAGACTGTGCAGGACGATGCGTTTCTGTATGATCCACGATATAACCTCCAGACGGAAAACTAATTAACTGAATGATTATATCATTAATAGACTAACTATGCCTTTTTAAATTATTAATAGAAAACTTCGACATTACTGTTTCCAGTAAAAATATCTTGCACCTCTAATTTTCATCTGCTAGGATTAAAACAATTAAATTGTTCCTTTAACACGGTCCCGAGAGGCCGGAAAGGGTACCGGATATTGGGATTGGAGATTCTCCAGTCTCCTATACTTTGTCGTACTTTGCCCTTCCTGTCTCTCTGACTGGTAAGGGCATTTTTGTGCGCACTTTGATTACTGCACACTCTTTTAACCCGCGTTCTGTGAGACGCAAAAAGGGGACGGCGTTCGCTTTCTTCTTATGTTAGGCACTACCCCAAAACAGGAAGGCGGAACTCATGATGAATTATCAAAAGAAAACGGTCGTTGCTTCAGTCGCTGGTCTAACTCTCGAAGGCATGGATATCATGTTCATTTCTTTCGCAATGACAATGATTATTGCGGACTTCGGAATCGATTTCGCAACAGGCGGACTTATTTCATCCGTTACAAATATCGGTATGCTCGTCGGAGGCGTTATCTTCGGGATTTTGGCCGATAAATTCGGTCGCGTTAAAATATTTACATACAGTATTTTGCTATTCGCACTTGGAACAGCACTCACTGGACTTGCAACGAACATTGAGCAAATTTATATTTACCGCTTCATCGCAGGTCTTGGTGCTGGCGGAGAGTACGGAATCGGTATGGCGCTCGTCGCAGAAGCTTGGCCTAAAAACAAACAAGGTCGCGCATCTTCTTATGTTAGTGTCGGCGCTCAATATGGAGTTATCCTAGCCGCATTGCTCAGTGCCCTCATTTTGCCGACATTCGGATGGCGTGCTTTGTTCTTTGTTGGAATCGTTCCAGTCATCTTCGCATTCATCGTCCGTCGCAACTTGGACGAATCTCCTGAATGGCTAGAATCACAGAAATTGAAGAAAGCCCAGAAGAAAAAAGAGAATGCCGGGAAACTGCGTTTACTCGTCGCTTCTCCAAGAATCGCTTTTACAACGATCACACTTGCAGTCATGGCAACTGTTCAAATAGCAGGCTATAACGGCCTGATGATCTGGCTTCCATCCATGCTTCAGAAATCACAAGGCCTTTCGGTGTCGAGCTCAGCACTTTGGACAATCAGTACAGCTGTCGGAATGATCGCAGGAATGCTGGTGTTCGGACAAATTATGGACCGGTTAGGTGCGAAGAAAGCATACGGAGTGTTCCTGCTCGCTTCAGCAGCTGCTGTGTTCCTTTACAGCTACGCAACAGGCAGCGCTGGTGTGCTGATCGGCGGAGCGGTCGTTGGATTCTTCTCAAACGGCATGTTCGCGGGCTACGGTGCGTTGATCAGCAGTTTTTATCCTGTTGAGATTCGCAGTACAGCGACCAATACCATTTTCAATTTCGGCCGCGCGGTTGGCGGGTTCTCTCCAATCCTAGTCGGATACATTTTACAAAATTACGATATGACAGCTGCGATGATCTACCTCGCAATCATGTTCTGTATCTCCTTCATCTTCATGCTGACACTTTCGCATGGTGCGAAGAAAGCACCAGCGGCATCGTCTGCAGCTGCAGTTGAGGTGAATTAATCCCATACAAAAGCCGTCCCAAATCATCACATGGGACGGCTTTTCTTCTATATAATAATCAGTTCGTCAGCGTCAATAACAGTTCACGAATCGTCTTGCAGGCAACAGCTGTTGAAGCGCCAGATGGATCGTATTGCGGAGACAGCTCCACTACGTCTGCTGCGACAATATTCGTAAGCTTTTGAAGTTCCGCGATTGCGTCCAGCAATTCCCGATATGTAATGCCGCCGGGCTCAGGTGTGCCAGTCCCCGGAAACGTTCCTGGGTCCAGTACATCCAAGTCGATCGTCACATAGACCGGAACGTCTTTCAATGACTTCACCACTTCAGGCAATGTGTTCAATGTGAATTTTTCCAAATGGGTATGTGTTTTCGCCCATTCAAATTCGCTTTTCATGCCTGAACGGATCCCGAACTGAAAAATACGGTCGTCTCCTAGGAAGTCATGGCAGCGTCGGATGACTGACGCGTGTGACAATGGCTCTCCCATATAGTCCTCACGCAAATCCGTGTGCGCATCAATATGGATGACATGCAGATCAGGGAATGCATCGTACGCCGCCCGGATCGAAGGCAGGCTCACTAAATGCTCCCCGCCAATCATAAGAAACTTCTTCCCATCCGCTAACACTTGATGGCTGTACGTTCCGATTTGCTGAAGAACGCGCTCCGTATTTCCGAATGGCAGCTCCAGATCCCCGCCGTCAAAGATGCGGGCATCCTCTAAGTCTTTGTCCAAATAAGGGGAATATGTTTCTAACCCATATGAGTCCGGACGAATCGCCTGTCCGGCAAAACGTGTGCCTGGACGAAAGCTCGTTGTCCCGTCAAAAGGAGACCCGAATAGGACGAGATCCGCATCGTTGTATGGCGTTTCGCATCCGATGAAAGGATTCGTGCTCACTACATTATTCTTCACTATCGAGTGCCTCCTGTACATACGTCGGCAGCGCAAAAGCGCCGACATGAAGGTCAGTATTGTAATACTTCGTTTTCAGTCCGATTGCGTTCCATACGTCTGCATCTGCATCTTTCAATGGATCCAATGACTTCGATGCGAAACCGAACAGCCAGTGGCCTGAAGGATAGGTCGGCATGTGATATTGGTACACGCGTGCGACAGGGAAGATTTGTTTAATCTTCGTGCGCGCTTTCTTCATGTTCTCTGCATACTCCGAGAAATAAGGTGACTCGTGCTGGTTGATCAAGATTCCTTTGTCGTTCAGCACGCGATAGCATTCCTTGTAAAACGCCGTTGTGAACAACCCTTCTCCGACAGAAACTGGATCTGTTGAATCCACGAGTATCAAGTCAAACGAAGCATCTGGTGCATTTTGGACATACGCCAGTCCATCGCCGAAAGCGAGTTCCATACGTGCATCTTCTTCTACACCTGCAGCTGTGATCGGCAAGTATTGCTGGCACAAACGGAACACTTGCTCGTCAATTTCTGCCAGTACAACGTGTTCTACCCCAGGATAACGGAGCACTTCACGCGCAGTTCCTCCGTCGCCTCCGCCAATTACAAGCACTTTCTTAATATCCGGATTCGTCGCGAATGCCGGATGGACAATCATGTCATGGTAGATGAATTCGTCTTTTTCATTGACCATCATCAGACCGTCCAATGTGAAAAACGTACCGAACTCCTTACCTTCATAAAAATCGATTTGCTGAAACGGTGACTTTTCACTATGCAGATGTTTTTCATACCCGACAGAAAACTTACAGTCCTCGCTCCATTGCTCTGTATACCAACTCATGCGTTCGCACCTGCCAATACAGGCTTCACAGTCACTTCTTCAATTTCCTTTTCTGCAAACTGACGAATTTTTTCTACCATGCCGCGTGGCACTTCAAATGATTCTACCTTTTTCGCTTGGAGCTTTTCAGCCAAATAATCCGCTGCTTTCCATGGGCTGACCGAGTCACCGCATGTGTAGACATCTACAGAGGCAAAGCCGTATTCCGGCCAAGTGTGAATCGTAAGGTGGGATTCCGCAATGATGACTGCACCCGAGACACCGTATGGATTGAAGTGATGAAACACCGATTCTACGATAGTTGCTCCTGAATAATCTGCAGCCTCTTTCATGAACTGCTCGATCACTTTGTTGTTCTCTATAATTTCACTCGGGCACCCATAATACTCTATCAATACGTGACGTCCTAACGCCGATAATTCTAAACTCATTGTTAACATCCCCCTTTTACGACAGTTACTCTGCCGGTTTGTTTTGACTCGGATAACACACTTCCAAAAGCTTGTTGATAATACGCATAGTGCTGAACAACTTCACATGTGATCCGTTCTCCCGGAATGACTAACGGAATCCCTGGCGGATAAATCATCAGCGTATCTGCGCTGATTCTTCCGATTGCTTCATCAATCGCAATCGATTCCTGATCCGCATAAAATGCATCTCTAGGCGTCATGGCCAGTTCATTCACTGAATCCACGACTGTCCATGCAGAATGAAGGACACTGGATTTCTTATACGTTTGCTCTATGTCTTGCAAAGCGGCTACGAGACGGCCGATGGATTGCTCGGTATCTGCTGTTGTAAGGACAGCCATCACAACATAGCCTTCAGCTAGTTCCATTTGAATCCCGAAGCGTTCTTTTAATAGTGAATACACTTCAAATCCAGTCAGACCGAGGTCATTCACCCGGATTACCAACTTCGTCCAATCATGTGTCTGACTGAAGCGTTTAGTCGTATGGACGTTCTTGATAACTTCGTATGAACTGCCTTGTTCAATTGCAGCAATGGCATGTTCTGCGATTGGTTTCAACCGATGGAAACCGGTCTCCCCATGCACAGCCAGCTCTCTTCTTGCTGCGTCCAGTGAACTCATAAGTAAATAATTCGCGCTCGTGGTTTGCAGCATACTGACGACTTTTTGAACTTTCTCCACTGCAATCCGTTCGTTATTCAATAGAAGCAGCGAGCTTTGCGTCAGTGATCCGCCTGTCTTATGCATGCTCGTCGTAACCATATCAGCCCCTGCTTCAATGGGATCTGTCATTCCTTCAATGGCCCGTAAATGTGCGCCGTGTGCAGCGTCTACTAAAACCAGAACCCCTGCGGCATGCGCAAGTTCACAGATTTTAGTGAGATCTGTCATCGTGCCAAAATACGTTGGATACGTAATAAGCAGCGCTTTCGCATTCGGGTTTTCCTGCAACGCTTGCGCGACACTTTCTACAGATACTCCATGCGATAGTCCGAAATGATCGTCCACTTCAGGCTGCACGAAAGCTGGAATAACACCGCTCAAAATAATGCCATCCATCACGGACTTATGACCATTACGTGGCACAATCAGCACCTCACCTGGTTTACACGCAGCTAAGATCATGGCATGAATCCCGACTGTCGTCCCATTCACCAGAAAGAATGCATGGTCGGCTCCAAAACTTTGCGCAGCAAGTCCTTGTGCATCTTTGATGACTGATTTCGGATGACTCAGCAAGTCGAGAGATGGCATCGAATTGACATCCATCCGCATCGCTTGCTTCCCGATCGCTTGTTGAAACGGCGTCGATACCGCGCCCATCTTATGTCCCGGCACGTCAAACGGAACCGTCTCGGAAGCCGCATAACGAACAAGAGCATCCAACAACGGTGCGTCCGTTTGCGTAAGTCCAGTTTTTTCAACTACTGTCTCTTTGACAAACGTCATCAGCATCCGACTCCAGATTTTTCATAGACTGCTTCTAGCAGCACATCTACTTTATCCGTCCGTTCCCACGGCAAGTCAAGATCGGTACGGCCGAAGTGTCCATAAGCTGCTGTCGCCTGGTACCGGGGTGTCCGTAAATCGAGCATGTCGATAATTCCTGCTGGTGTTAAGTTGAATACCTCACGGATCGCTTGTAATAAATGCGCATCTGGTGCATTCCCTGTTCCGAATGTGTCAATCGCTATACTGATCGGCTCACTCACACCGATTGCATAAGACAGCTGGATTTCACATTTTTTTGCAAGGCTTGCTGCAACAATGTTTTTCGCTACATATCGAGCAGCATACGCTGCAGACCGGTCAACTTTCGTACAGTCCTTACCGGAAAATGCACCGCCGCCATGACGTGCCGCTCCACCGTACGTATCCACGATAATTTTGCGTCCTGTTAACCCTGCATCTCCGTGAGGTCCGCCAGTTACAAATCGTCCGGTTGGATTGATAAGGACACGGAAGTCCCCTTGTAAGTTGAATTCTTCAACTGTGCTTAAGATGATTTCGTTTTTCACAAAGGCTTCGAATGTCTCTTGTTCGAAATCCCCATCATGCTGGATCGACATTAAAATCGTATCGATCTTCGGTGTTTCTTTCGTTGTATAGTCAATCGTCACTTGAGATTTCATATCAGGACGCGCCCAGCGGAACTGACCGTTTTTACGCAGTACTGACGCTTTTTTCACAAGCGCATGTGCCAGCTCAACCGGTAACGGCATGTATCCTGCTGTTTCATCTGTCGCAAATCCAAACATCAGACCTTGGTCTCCTGCACCGATCGCTTTCGTATCACTCGACGTATCCACACCCATTGCGATGTCTGGGGATTGCGTGTGCACAAGTACTTGCACAGTACATGTGCTGCCATCGATTCCTAATTCATCGTTCGTATACCCGATGTCAACTAACGTTTGGCGGGCGATTTTTTCGATATCCAACACTGCTTCTGTTGTGATCTCTCCACCAACAATGACAGTGTTCGTTGTCGTAAACACTTCACACGCAACCCGTGAAAGTGGGTCTTGCGCAAGTGCTGCGTCCAAAACTGCATCTGAAATTTGGTCTGCAATCTTGTCCGGATGTCCTTCTGACACCGACTCTGAAGTAAATAAAATCTTTTCAACCAATTAAATCCGCTCCTTACAAAAAATGTGTTTTGGAGCACAAAAAAAGCTCTCCTACAACCTAAGGAAAGCTTCGATCTGCATCAGCTGCTTATCCTCTTATTGTTCACAGTTCCATCACGAAACTGCGCTCAGGTTGGGCGCCCTATCCGGTATCTACCTCCGAATGGGTTTGCCACCGCATCGTCGACCCCTCGTCTCCGCGGCTACTAATAAGAATGACTTTATTCATGCTGAAAATAATAGTAAAGTATTGTGTTTTTCATGTCAATATATTTTCAAAATTTAGTTGAAAGAAAAGTTAGTTGTTTTAACAGCTTAATAAATTCAGGCTGTCACCTTGCCTTATAAACGTTTTGGACTAAGAGTTACCCATTTGATAGACTATACAAAGCGAGTGACTATTAGTTACATTTGAGGTGTTGATGTTGGTTAAAAAGATTTTAATGATTTCCGCCTTCCCTTTGACAATCCTCTTCGTCGGCATTGCCGGGATCATCTTGTATAAAAGAACAATCCGCGAGAAAAGCTGGTTTGACGGTCTTCACCTGGAATTCGATTCAGTTGATTGTCCACATACGAAAACAATCCCTTATGAAAAAACGTTCGGTCTGTCATTCAAACGAAAAGAGAAACGCGTGAAGACAGTAGTGTTCAACAAATCCGAAGTCCGAAAAGATGTCACATTCCTTCTCCTATGTGATGAATGTGGAAAGCGACGTTTTTTCCATCTGATTGAAACACCTGAAGTAAAGGCTTATAGCAAACACAAAACGCTTTATCTCCTCGGAACATTCGGAGCCATCTTTGTTGTGTACGGGATTATTGTTGCACCCATTCTGACGCTAATTACGAAATTATTTAATCTTTAATGAAAAAAGAAAAGCCCATCGCTGTGACAATACCAAAAACAAGTGACCAAAGGGCGATGCTGATGGTCATCCAAATTACCGTTTTCCGTTTGGATGCGCCGAAGAGCAATGCGAAAAAAGCCGCGATGTGTGTCCCGATTAGAATGGGACCGGCCAATGCGAGTCCAGCAACTCCGTATCGATCCATAATTTTTCTTCCACGCAGCTGACGTTTCGATGGACCTTCCGTGCTGTCACCTTTTCGCCTTCTGTACCATTGTTCAATCCGATGGTACAGGAAGATTAATAGAACGACCGTCAGCATATTGCCTGCAAACGCTAACAGTATGACCCAAAACGGTGAAAGTCCTCTGACAATCCCGACTGGAATGACAAGCGCAATCTCAAGCGCGGGTACTGCAGCTCCTAAAAAAACGAGTATGTATTCAATCATACGTTCTCCTCCTAGTAATCTTCTTCTCGTCTATCTCCAAACGCTTAACCGCTCTGACTTCTCCTGAAAAATCGCTGACATGGCAGCAAGTCTAGCGACAAGCAGCTCTTTCCTGCCTTCAGGCGTCCGCGTATAAGTCAAATCAGCATGATCCACATGATGATTCCATTGTTTCAAAAAAACCTCTGCCACCTCTTTTTTTCGTCCGATTTCTTCAGGAACCGAATGAAAATCCCACCGTTTCATGAAAAGAAGCTTTGACCTGCGCACTAACAAATATCTTGGATTCTCGATTGGGTCGAGCAGTTCTTGCATCGCCTTCAGGAACACGGTTTGTTCGTGAATCGACCCCTTTTCTAAACTGCACGAGACAGATTCTCCTCCCTCTGTAAGAATACGATTTTCAGACAAAGGTATCGACAGCAAACCTGCATGGAAAAGAGTTTCATAGACCGCCGTCGCAGCTTGAATCATACTTTGTTCCAGTGAACGATGCCGAATCATCGCTTTTCCTGACTTCCACAAATACGGTGAAGCCAATACAATTCCAACTAGAAACGCAATCAGTAACCGCTCTTTTGATATATTGAAAGGGAATGGCCCCAT
The DNA here is from genome assembly GCF_033253705.1 of Sporosarcina aquimarina. Lineage (GTDB taxonomy): Bacteria > Bacillota > Bacilli > Bacillales_A > Planococcaceae > Sporosarcina > Sporosarcina aquimarina. The sequence goes on along the minus strand of NZ_JAUBDH010000006.1, from coordinate 146,015 downwards.
TATCTCGCGGACAGTTTCAAAAAACACGGCCGCACCGACAATAACTAATGACTTAACTGTCGCTGCATAGACGAACGGTTTCGGGATTCTTTTCCGTTCCGCAACCAGTTCTTCTTTTCATTCCCCCCGTTCAGCAATTCCTACCGCATACTGCCATCTTTCCTGTAGCGATGCACGGTTCGCGGCGCGCTGCAGTGTCTTTTCATTTTGTCCTTCTATCGTTTTACCCGAATCCGGATTTCCCGCCAGGTGCAATCTCTCAATGCCTGATGAAATCCGAGGAAGTTCAGCATCCAAACCGATTAAGGATTGAAACCTTCGCTCAAGAGCTGCCTGATCAGGTCCTCCGCCGTCCATCACTGGCTGAATACAAACTAAATGCCAAATGGCCGCAGTTTTCCCGGGATTCCCTGCTTGCGTCCGGATAGCCCTCCCCCTCATCTGATTGCTTAACATATAACTGCCAACTGTAGATGCGATGATGAGTGAGTTGATAGCTGGAGCATCCCACCCTTCCCCAAGTAACGCCGCCGTCCCCACGAGCACTTGAATTTCACCTAAAGTGAACACTTCTGTTAAGAGTGCAGTAACTTTCTGGCGGTCCGCTCCAACCTCTATTCGGAGATATCGTTCATCATGCGGAAGAGGGACCGCAGAAAGTTCAATTCCACTTCGTAAAGCGAGTTCAGAAAGTGTTCGCCAAGCTGTGGCCGGAATTACAATGAGTGATCCAGTCAAGATACCAAGACGGCATTCTGCACCTGACATTTTGCGTAGTTTCTCAAAGATGGGTACGACACCTAAACGAACGAGCGGTCGTTCATCGTCTACCGCAGTCGGCAGATCCTCTTTGTGGATGAAATCCGTCAAAATCACTTGCCGCAGCGCGGAACCTAACTGATCCGCTTCGAATGATACAATTTTTTCGATGCTGTTCAGTTTGGTCACACTTTTTACGAGCGTCTGCTGAATCGCATGACTCGATCGCAGCGATATAGTCCTTCGTTCTATCGCTCCAATTCTGGATAGCTCCAATCGGACGGCTTTCAGAATCAGATGGTCTTCAGTGTAAAACGGGTCTTTATATAAAAGCCCATTCAATAATTCTTCGAGCCACTCCAGTGAAAACTCAGGAATATCCTTTTCATCGCCGCCAATAATTTCGATTCCGCGCTTCCAGCTCTCACTGCCGGCATTTCTTAAATACAACAGCATACTTGAGTAATATTCGGGACTGCCCAGCAGCTCATCCAACTGGTCTTCTGGAGTTCGAATCCATGGGTGCTGTTCTATTAAATCCAGAAATTCGTGATTGGACAAAAGCCGATCCACAAACGCATCTACCGATCGATGGAACTGTGCAATCATGCCGGCTTCTTCGGGTGTTGGTACGGATGCATAGACGTAGTCCTGGTGCGGACATAGATCACCCTCCCGAATCAGTTCCGGCACATAGATTTCTTCATCAATGGGACCGCAAAGTTGTATGTAATGATTCCATTCACGTTGACCTGCGTCATACGGCGGTGTCGCTGTCAGTGCGACAATGTTCGGTTCGCTTAACCGGTCTCTGAACGTAATCGCACTTTGCCACCAAGATGTGCGTAAATGATGGGCTTCATCCAAAATTATCGTTTTGAAATTTACCGCGTCAAAGACAGTAAAGAACTTTTCAAGGTCTTCCCCTTTAAGTACGCTATGTAAAGTTTGGTAAGTGGTCACCGTTACCAGGCCTGGTTTTCGTATATCCGTCGAAATCCAGTCAGGCGTTTGAGATACTTGAAGGAACGACCCCACAAATCGTTCAATCCACTGATTCCGGATTGCAAGCGTCGGGGCGACAATTAGCGTCGGCTCATTTAACTGAAGCATGACTTCAAGGCCCAGCACGGTTTTTCCTGACCCTGGAGGCGCAACTAAGTGGAGGTGCTTATTTTTCAAATGGTATTCTAAATCACTTAGAATTCGTGCTTGATACGATCGCCACGGATGGCAAAAAGCTATGTTTTTGTCAAATACACTCATGGCTGTCCCTCCCTGCTTGATCCCGCTTTCTTTTAGTTTCTATACGAAGTCTTTTTGCGGAAGGTTTCATTTTAAAAACGTCTGTCCCATGAAGAAAACCAGCTTCTTCGAACAAAGAAGCTGGCTTCATCACCTACTTATCCATTTAACAGTGTTGCCCCATACGTTTCCAATACATAACGCGGAACAAAGAAACGGACTGTCACAAGCGGATCCACGACTTGACTCACTTGCACTTGACCAACTGCACTTAACAACATCGTCACTTCGGCCAAACTAAGACCTGTACGCTCTGCTAACAAGTCTGCCGTTTCTTCAACAGCCATTTTCACTGCTTCATCCAGCGTCTTTGCAGAAACAAGGAATGTGAATCCTTCTTCATTTTCAAGTAAAGGATGGTTCAGCGGTGTTTTTTGAATGACATCCAATGTCACAACAGCACTTCCCGGCACTTCTATTCCTGAAACGCCCACTTCGCCATCTCCCATGGCAGCATGGAAATCACCAAGAGCGAATAATGCACCTTCAGCAAAAACAGGGAAATACAGTACTGCGCCTTCTTGAATCAGTTTCGTGTCCATGTTGCCCCCGTGTGTTCCTGGAGTTCCGCAAGAAATGGGCTCCCCTTCGGGCGCAACACCGATCACTCCAATCATCGGATTCAATGGTATGGAAAGTTTATCATTGAATTTTGCTGCACCGTTTTCAATCGGAATGATTTTTGATTCAAGTTCGCTTAAGCGATGCCCCATGACGCCAAGATTGGGTCCGGTTGCCATGACTCCTTGGTTTCCAATCGTCAACTTCCGAATCGTCACGCGAAGGACGTCTCCCGGCGCGGCCCCATTGACATAAATAGGGCCGGTTGCCGGATTCACCGCGTCCCAGTCAATCCCGCTAATCTTCGTTTCTTCTGATTGCACTTGGTTCTTAAAACAATCATACGTCTCAATCTCAATCGTCGTTCCAGCATCTACTCGTTTTATAGGGGGATGTGTTTTACTGAATGCATAGATCACATCCTGGTGCGACAACGTTTCGGTCACTGTGCATCATCCTTCCATTTGGTTTCATCTATTCTAGCAAGACTATTCAAAGATTGCGAATGTTACAGGACATACTCAAAATAAAAACAAGATAGGAAAAACTCCTATCTTGCCAGTCATACTTGCGACTTCGACACACTCGGTTCAACTTCCACATCTACATTTCCTTTAATTGCTTTGGAAATCATGCAATTCTTTTCCGCTTCGACTATAAGAACATTCAGCTTTTCAAAATCAGAAGGACTCGCTTCAGATTTCAATGAAACTGTCGGCTTATGGATAATCTTTTTATATGTGAAAATTCCCATCGTCACATCAACAAATCCGATAGATTCAAGCGACATCGTGTCGAGCGGTAAATGTGTCCGTTCAATCATCGCTGCTAATGTAATGATATAACACGTCGCTGCTGCTCCTAACAGCATCTCGTCCGGATTTGTGCCAACATTCGGTCCTTCCATTGCGGAAGGGATTGAAATCTTGGTTTGCAAATTCCCCGCTTCTATATATCCAGCACTGTTGCGCCCGCCCGGCCAAAAGGCTTTTAAGTGAAATTCATGTTCTGCCATCTTTACCACCTCTTCTTCTGCAATTCTACGTTGTTATTTACCCTGTTGAAACCTATGTTAATCCATTTCAACTGTGTAATACACTATTCTCTGCTTTCTGGCACTTTATCAGTATACTATTTAAAAGAGGAGGCGTTCGAATTGAAGCAACTTGCCTTATATCGGATTGTCAAAATCGTGTGGATGTCCATTGTGTTTTTCATTCAAGTCACTTCGTTCCAGCGCCGCCATCGTGGTCAGTTCACTCCAACTGTGAATGCAAAATGGGAAGCACTGGTAACTCGGCAAGCCCGAACTTATAAAAAAACAGCATTGGAGCTAGGCGGTCTGATGATCAAGCTCGGCCAATTTTTATCTGCCCGGGCAGATATCATGCCTCCTTCGTTCTTAGAAGAATTAGAAGGACTGACAGACCAAGTGACGCCCGTGCCGACCAAAGAGGCCTTAGCCCTTCTTGATGATGAATGGGGCATCCCGCACATGGAACGGCTTTCAGAGATTAGCGAGGTACCTATAGCATCTGCGTCGATAGGTGAAGTCTATAAAGGCCGGTTAAAAGACGGAACCAAAGTGGCAATTAAAATTCAACGGCCAAATATTGAACGGATTTTACGTGCAGACTTTAAAGCGATAAAAATAGTCATTTGGCTGGCAAAACGGTTTACCAGCTTCAACAAGCAAGTGGACTTTGATTTATTATACGTCGAGATGACAGATGTCATCGGAGCAGAGCTTAACTTCATCCAAGAGATGAAAAATGGTCGAAGTTTTTCAGAACGGTTTCCTCATATGGAAGGGGTACGTTTTCCCGTCTATTTCGCTAACTATACAACGCGTCGCGTGCTTGTGATGGAATGGATTGAAGGGGTGCGCATTACCAATACTGAGTTTTTGGACGAACATAGGATTGACCGAAAAGAGCTGTCAGTCAAATTATTTTTATTATTCTTAGAACAAATTTTGGAAGGCGGTCAGTTCCACGCAGACCCTCATAGTGGGAATTTAATGGTTCAAGAAGACGGGACACTTGTACTGATCGATTTCGGGATGGTCGTGACGATCAGTCCAGCTGAAGCCGATTCAATGTTTTTAATTGTCGAAGGTGTGATTTTCAAAAATTATGAGCGCGTGCTGGATGGATTGGAACAATTGAAGTTTCTATTGCCCGATGCCGATCGTGCGCTTCTTACAAGCGCCATTGAACGTGTCGTCAAAGCGTATGAATCTGATGATTTAAATGATATGAATGGATTTGTCGTGGAGAGATTGCTGGAAGACTTGATGCAGATTGTCCGCACACAGCCTGTACAGATGCCGGCCCAATTTGCTTTTTTAGGTCGAGCTGTTTCAGTGTTTGTAGGTGTTTTGCATATACTCGATCCAGATGTGGACCTATTAGGTCTAGGAAAAGAACGCGTAGTCGAATGGGCGAAACACAAGACAGGAATTGGCGGCGGCAAACGCATTTCAGGTAAAGACCTATCAAAGGCAGCACTCAATGCCATTGGCCAGCTGCGCACAATTCCGCCACGCCTCTATTCCTACTTGGAAGAACCGAAACGTATGCGGGAGTACACGGAGAAGCATGACAGAGAAAAAGACCGCCAGCGCGTTCGCCTTCACTCGCGAAGTTTCGCAGGCGTATTTGGAAGTATCTCTTTAGCAGCATGTTTTTACGGGATTTGGGATGAGCATATTCCATTGCTCATCACCTCAGGTTCAGTCCTGCTTTTAAGTTTACTAGTGTTTTGGCGTAAAGGTAAATAAGTCTTGACCAAGACCTCACTTAGGTGGGGTCTTTTTTTGGAGTACTCTTCCCTTCTTCGCAATTGAATTGGATACCGTTATCGGGAAAGTTCGCGATCGGGCGAAGAAACCACGCGTAGTGTCGGACATTCTGTTCGAAGTGATAAAGAAGATGTCTCATCTGATGAAGAATCACTTTCCAATGGCGGAGACAATTTTTGGTAGCATACATCACTAAAGGCTCTCAGCAACACTAAAAAAATCAAGCGAAGCGCTACCAATTAATCCCTTAAACCAGGTTGAATTGTGTCTCGTTATCGAGAAACTTCGCGATGTGTCGGAGAAATCATGCGTAGTGTCGGACATTCTCTCTGGAGTGATGAAGAAGATACCTCATTTGATGAAGAAGTACCTGCCGATGATGGAGAACCGTTCGACTACCAAAAAACCGGCTGCCTAGGGGCAGACCGGTTCATAATTTCATCTCATGCAAATGCTCCGTGCAATTAAACAACTCGCAGACATTTTGTTCAGCATCGAGCTTCACAATCGTCAGCGACGTATTTCCAAGCGGCTCTTCATACGTCGTGCCGGGCAATAACTCCGACAATAAGCGTTTTATGAAGCCGCCGTGACTCACCGCAAGCACACGTCCCTCTGGATAGCGCTGCTGCATCTCTTCAATGAACGACATACCGCGCGTTATGACACTATCATGTGTCTCCCCTTGCAAGTCCAGTTGTTTCCACTCGGGTCCCCACTTTGCACGGCGATCCGCTTCGGTTGTTCCTTCAATTAACCCCCCGGCTCGCTCGCGAATCCGGGTATCCTCCATAACGTCTGCATTGGATATTTTCTCGCCAATCAGTTCTGCAGTTCGTTTTGCACGCTTCCAAGGGCTTGTATAGATGGCATCCCAGCCATCCGCCGCTAACCGATCCGCCACACGTACCGCCATCCGGATTCCTTCTTCATCCAATGGTATATCCGTGGATCCTTGCGCTCGTCCTTGTTTGTTCCAGGCAGTCACCCCATGGCGTACAAATCCAACTGTGGTCATTCAAATTGCCTCCTTCTTAAACTTTATAATGTGTATTACTCTACCACATTCCTGATAGTTTTCAAAATAATCTAACAATATTTTCGCATTTATTCGACAATTTTCGTAATGGACTGTTCCACAATAACGATTCCTGCTTTAATAACAAAGTTAGCGATGGGCTGGTCTTGGATGACATCGCTCAACTTTTTCGTATCAAACACCACCAGGTCTGCCTTTTTCCCTTCAGCAATTCCGTATGTCTCCTCAATTCCGAGACACTTTGCTGCATTGTACGTAATCATATCGAGTACAGACCGCTGCTGATCCGCCGAACCCATAAACTGCGTCTCCGCCAGTAAATAGCCGATCAATAACAAATTTGCGTTTCCGAACGGCGTAAACGCATTCCGAATATTATTTGAAGCGAAAGCAACATTTACTCCGTGCTCAAGCATATGCAGTACTGGAGCCATGCCTCTTCTCACATTTTTTTCATCATTTCTGCCGTTTAAATATACATCGGTTGCAGGCAAAGGCATAATTGTAATTCCTGCTTCGGCAATTTTAGTGAACAATGCGGAAGCTTCTTCTGGATGGATCGACCCTAACGTCGTGACATGCCCGAGTGTTACACGTCCTTGCATGCTTCGCTCAATTGTCATATCACAAATCCGCTCCGTCAGCATATACCGCGGATCCTCGGTATGATCAGCGAAATCGACATGCAGATCTAGTGGCAACCCGTGCTTCTCCGCTAAGTCAAAAACGATCTCCAAATGAGCATGTGAATCAGCAAGCGTTTTTTCATTGTAGGGACAGCCGCCAACGACATCTGCCCCCATCTGGATTCCTTCTTCCATCCGCTCCAAGGTTCCGTCGGATTTCAAAATTCCTTCTTGAGGAAATACAACAATTTGCAAGTCGATTTTGTCCTTATACTTCTTTTTCAAATCGAGCAGCACTTCCACGCCAAGCAGTTTTTCGATATGATCCACATCGGGATGAGCGCGCATCACTGTCGTCCCTTTAGAAATCGCCCAATTCAATACCTTTTCCGCGCGTTCATAGACGTCCTCATACGTATACTCCCTTTTCAGCTCACCCGTGTTTTTGATCGCTTCTTCCAGCGTTCCGGAAACATTCGGTTTTCGCTCTTCCAAAAAGGCTTTGTCTGGATGAATATGCCCTTCTATTAACCCCGGCAATACGACACGCCCCTCACATTCGATGACGCGTTCACCCGGTTCTTTCAACTCCTTACCAATCTTCCGGATCCATCCATCTTCAACCCAAATATCCTGCAGCTCCTGATCATCTTTCAACCGCGCATTTTTCAATAATAATGTGGTCATTAGAACCCCTCCAATATGTGCATGAAATTCGGTTTTACAAGTCATCTATGATTCCTATAAGTTTATCACACAACGAAAAAAGCCACCCCAATGGGCAGCCCTTTCCATACAATTATGCAGTTCCTAATACGACACCGCACTTCTTCAAATATTGGCGATAGGCGATACTCACACGATCTGACACAAGCGATAATTCCACTTGCAAATCGAGTGGCAGTTCTTCAGGTTTTTGGTTTTGGACAATCGGCTTATCTTGAGCGAATATCATATCTTGGAACTCTACAATTTCTTCATCAGTTTGTCCTGTATCGTAGTTGAATGACAAAATTCCATACGCGACAGAATGTGTTTCAGACATCGGACGAACCGTCAGCAGAATCGTCATCAATGTATCATTTTCAGCATCACGTTTTGTAAATCGAACCGTGAGCGGCCGGACAATTTCATACGTGTAATACACGTATTTTGCAACGCCCGTTCCATCGGCATCCGGCTGGAAAATACGGATTTCATCGGAATACATTCTTCCTTCTTCTTCGTGCATCTTATAGGGCTCGATTTCACGATGTGATTCCTGTCCGAGAAACCCTTGATGAACGACCGCTAAATGGCCGACGTCCAGGAAGTTTTCAACAATTCTCGGCGGGAGCGCTTCGGCTTCTTGTGGACCCCAGATGACGTTTCTCCACTCATCTGATTCCATCTCTGGATAGTTGAAGAACTCCGGCTCATTCCCAGCGAGGTTCACCCAGATGAAGCCATATTTCTCGACACATGAATATGTGGTAGCCTTGGCTTTTTTAGGAATAGATTTGCCTTCAGGAAGCTGTGGGATTTTTACACAATCCCCTTTGTCTTCGTATTCCCATCCATGATAAGGGCAGACGAGACAATCGTTTTTCACTTCCCCAAGGGATAATGCAGCGCCTCTATGTATACACAAATCTTTAAATGCATGAACCCCTTTACTGTTGCGGAAAACTGCCAGACGTTCTCCCATTAGAACAACTTGAATTGGTGATTCTTGAACGTCTTCTGAACGGCAGGCAACGAGCCACTCTTCTTGTAACGCACGATCATTCAACATGGATAGATCCCCTTCCACTTGTTTAGTTACCCCAAGTGTACGGAATGAATTCATTGAGGTCAACCCCAAACACGAACTAATTCAAATAAAGTTTTTAAAACGTTCGTATTTATACTGTACAAACGAAAACTTATTCTTTATACTCCAATCTATACCGTAACAAAAACGAACTAGGGAGTGTTCATGTTGTCCAAGAAACGTCCAGATGGTCTGCTCATCGGTGTTGATGAGAAAGTAAGCTATCCGAAAGCAATCGCACTCGGTTTGCAGCACGTACTCGCGATGGATTTGTATATTGCGCCCATTATCGTAGCGGGCTTGTTGTCATTAAGTACAGAGAATACGTCGTTTTTCGTTCAAATGTGTTTTCTCGCAACTGGACTAGCAACGCTTATTCAAACCGGCTTCGGTTTAAAACTGCCTGTTGTTCAGGGTCCTTCTTATGTGCCAATAGGTGCAATTGCCGCAATCGGCGGGAAGCTGGGACTTGGAGCCATTGCAGGAAGTCTCATTCCCGGCGCTATCATGATTGCACTCCTTGGTTATCCCTTAAAAGTGTTTGCAAAAACTGTCCGTAAAATCGTTCCTCCTATCGTCGGCGGAACAGTTATCATTATCGTTGGTATTGCGTTAATGCCTGTTGGATTAAACAATATTTACTTTGCAGAAGGTACCATTGGTCAAAACGTAGCAATCGCTTCGATTTCAGCCGGCGTTCTTGTAACATGTATGGTTCTCGGTAAAAGACTGCCAAGATTCGGTTCGTTTTTCCGGCTGGTCTCTGTCATTCTCGCGATTGTCGCTGGATCAATCGCTGCTAGTTTCTTCTACCCAATTGACTTCACACCCGTGAAAGAAGCGGCTTGGTTCTCCCTTCCGACATTACTGCCGTTCGGAAAACCTGTATTCGATATGGGCGCAATCCTGACGATGATGCTCGTGTACTTGATCATCCTGCTTGAAACGACGGGTACATGGTTTGTTGTCTCAACCATTACAGAAGAAGAGTTGGATGAAAAACGTCTAAACCGCGCCTCTTTCGGTGAAGGGCTTGGCTGTTTCGTCGGTTCCCTATTCGGCAGCACGCCACTCACTGGCTATTCATCGAACGCTGGACTTCTAGCCATCACTGGAGTCGGAAGCCGCATGGTCATCATGGCAAGTGGGTTCATCCTAGTATTACTCGGGTTCATCCCCAAATTATCCGCAATCATTATTTGTATCCCTGAATCTGTCATCAACGGGATTTTCGGTATCGTCTGTGTGGCAATCGTCACGAACGGGATGAAAATCATTCAGCCCATCATTATCGATGACCGCAATATGATCGTGATCGGCGTTCCGATTTTACTGACAATCGCAGTCACGGTGCTTCCTAAAGAAGTGCTCGCAACGGTTCCAAACTGGGCAAATTACCTGCTCTCTTCAGGAATTTCAGTAGGTGCACTCGCGACAGTGATTCTGAACTTGATCATTCCGGTGGATAAATCCTTAGGACAACAACGAACGCAAACTGAATCACCCGAAAAATAAGGTCATCAATGAAAACACCGCTAATGAGCTCATTAGCGGTGTTTCATATACATACGCTTTCGATCCAGAGATCTGATCGTTCACTTGAAACATAGCTGACATGCGACGCTCTTCAACCCAAGACAAGTTGGTTTCAGAAGTAAATCGAATTTTCTCAGTTACCACCATCACAATTCAGTAATCGCATAATCCACTGACGAAACTATATGCCTAAGGACTTAGAACGCCAGTGCTGGTTTTCATTTTCAAAAAACAGGGTATATTAAATAATAAAATTTTTTCATATGAACAGGAGCTGATAGAATTGGGGAGTATCTCTAAAGTAATTGGAGCAGCAGGAGCTGTTGCAGGGACAGTCTATCTTTCAAAAACTGAAAATCGAAAAAAAGTAAAAGCTCAACTGAATAAAGCGGTGAAGAAATTAAATACCAGCTACGTCAAGAACCTAGGAAAGCCGTCAGATATAGATGATTCTGAAATGATCAATGAAGGTGCCATGACAAGTGTTCACTATTATAATGAGTTACAGCAAAAATCAAAAATGAACTCATAGACGTAGTTTGATGGAAACAGTACATTTCCTACTGGCGGAATCAAAAACAGCTCGTTTGGACACATCTAACTAAAGTATCCAAATGGGCTATTTTAAATTTTGATCCGCTTATTTTATTTCTATCCGTTCCATTTCATCATTAATGAGCTGGCGTTCACCGTCTTCCTTAAAGTCTTGCATCGTTCTGGAAATTGAGGGTGAAGTGATGTTCCTCCTCATAGACTGCAAATTCATACCCTTGTTCTTTGAAGAACTTAAGGATGCTGGGAAGCGCCTCCAACGTTTGCGGCTTTTCATGCATCAATACAATTTCCCGATCGGAAGTAGTCCCTTGTTTAATGTTTCTCACGATTTGGGAGGGGTTACCCGCAAGCTCCCAGTCTTGCGAATCGATGGTCCAATCCCATACTTTGATATGCGCATTAACAAGCTGAACGCGTATCTCTTCGTTTTTCAATCCTGGCGCCGATCCATAAGGGGGACGGACTAAGTGAGGGGTCGATCCTGTAATTTCATGGATTAAGTCCAGGGTTTCAATCATCTCCGGTACAAATTGCTTGTCTGTATAAAGCGTCTTGAAGTTATGGGTCATACTATGACCGCCTATGTAATGACCTTCTTGAACTGTACGTCTCACACTTTTCTGCAGGTTTTCATTCTTTAAGTTGCTCCCTTGCATGAAAAACGTCGCTTTCACTCCGTGCTCCTGCAAAACATCTAAAAATTGATCAGTCCACTTGCTTGGGCCATCGTCGAACGTTATATAGACTACTTTTTCAGGTGTTTTTTCTTCGATGACTGGGTCCGTTTTATCGGATTTCACAATAGTGGGCGCTTCCGATTGAGGTTCCGGTTCTACTGGTTTGTCGACTTCCTCCTGTACAGAGGAGGGCTTTTCGGGTTTTCCAGCCTTTTCCGGATCAATGGAAGTTTCTGCTGATTGCTCCACTTCTTCCGACATAGTGGAAGAGCCTTCTGATACGCTAAGTAGTTCACCTGCAGAATAGGATCTACCAACAAAGAAACCAATTCCGAATAGGATAAGAAGAAGGGCTATGAAATATTGTTTTTTCAACCTCCTTCTCTTCCGTGCGTTTTTTTGATGTAATGTGTTCATAGTATTCAAATCCTCCTGTCAAATTATGAATCGTTGGTTTTTTTTTCGACGGTTATGTAAAATTGGACGTTCTTTCATCAAAACGTAGAGCAGCAGATGGTTTAGTCATCTGCTGCTGAAAAACTTAACGAATATAGGCGTCCCCTACAAGGGCATCACTCAAAATATCAGAAGGAATTTCAAATGTGACCACTCCCATGTAACCAGGCGCTATTTCGTACTTATCAAAAGAAATGACAAGTTTATGATCCTCAGTAATATAGAAATTTTGGTCGGCTTGGATTGAACTGAACTCAAGGCCCTCTTCTTCTGTGGAGAAATACGCAGTGTTCCCGTCACGCGCCATTTGCCGCTCCATCTCGTCTTTAATGTAGGAATTGATAACGGCAATGTAGGATTCGTCCTTAAACAGACTCGGTAATGTAATTAAAATATTATTTTGCTTATCAATCGTATCGTATTGCATATCAGCAGAAGATGAGCCAGCTGTAGTTACTTCGTAACGGGCAATCGACAGGAGTTGGTCCGTATCGGTTTTCACTTCATATCCCGTATCGATGCCCAAGTGACCTGAACCAGCTTCCTCCATGTCACCAATGTCTTCCTTAAATTGCTTAAAGAGCTTTTCGTTCTCTTCGATATATTTACCGTTCAATGCGGATTGCAGCCCTTCGTTTTCCAAACCATCGATTGCTGGCGTTTCCAGATTGGCTTGGTACGTCTCTTCATCCAGCGTTAACGTCTGAACTGTGAATACTTCAACAATGGAACCGAGAACAGGGATGTTCACTAACGAATTTGCGAAGGCGGGGCTTGCGTTTATACTGCCAACAAACAAAGCAGCCGCAGCAGCCGAACTCAGTACATACCGCTTTACAAAAGAACGCTTCTTTTTTGTGCTTGCCGCTTTTTGGATGGATTGTCTGACCATTTCATCCAATTCAGCAGGAATGTCAATATCCTCATATTCCTTCTTTAGGTTTTTGAGCTGTTTCATCCTAAATCCCCTCTCCGATTTCAACACGTAATTTTTTTAGCGTTCGGTAAAGTTTAGTTTTGACCGTATTTACATTTTCCCCCAACACGGCCGCCACCTCATCAATCTTCAAGTCTTCAAAAAAACGTAAGATAATTAACGATTTTTCATGAGCAGTGAGCGCATCCACAGCATCACGTAAATCCATATCTGCCTGCTCGTCTTCGGTTTGTGGTAAATACCCTTCCAGGATTTCATCGTCCATCACCATCACGCGCTGGTGTTTGCGGATGAAGTCAATGGAAGTGTTCACCAATATCCGATAAAACCAAGTTTTTAAATACTTGATTTCATCTAGGCGATCAATGGATTGAAGCGCTTTGAATATCGAGTCTTGCACAATATCAAGTGCATTTTCTTTGTTTTTTACATAACTATAAGCAAGCCGATAATGGGCATTTTGGTTTTCAATTAAGAACTGCTCGACCCGTCTAAACTTTTCATTTTTTGTCATGACAAAAGATCCACCTTCTTCAGTTTTAAACATGTCGCGATCACGTCCTATTCTTTTGACGGGCAACTTCAACAAAAAGTTTTAAGTCGACAATATTTATTGGCATGTATCTGTGATAAGTTTATCAAGTCCCGATTTTCAATTATAAAAATAGCCCTCCCCTTCAAACTTCGAAGGGAAAGGGCTATTCGAATAGCGCCTATCGGGAGCGATTTTTATGACGCACTTCCTTGAATTCTCTTTACAAGTCTGCGTCTCGCTTTCTCTCTGGAAAGTAGAGCGAACAACCTATTATTCGTATTCCACTTACTCGTGTCGATCCATATCCGTCTTACTACGGAAGGATTACTGTTGTCCGTTGATTAACTGTTTGGCTATATTCACTGTACGTGTCGCCTGGTACTTTACCGAGTCCTCAACGTCTTCGATCATCTTACCATCCTGTCCGACAGTTACACTTGTCCCATAAGGGTTGCCTCCTGCGCCGAATAATACGGCATCACTATATCCTGGAGGAACAATAATAGCACCCCAGTGCATCATGGAAGTATATAGGCTTAGAATGGTCGCCTCTTGGCCTCCGTGCATATTTTGTGCACTTGAAGTTGCGCTGACTACCTTATTGACAGTCTTCCCTTGAGCCCAAATACCACCTTGCTTATCAATGAACTGTTTCATCTGAGATGGCATATTCCCAAAACGGGTTGGAACGTTGAAAATGATTGCATCTGCCCACTCGATATCTGCTGAAGTTGCAGTTGGGACATCTTTCGTTGCGTCTTCTGTCGCTTTCCATCCTTCATTTGCATCAACGACAGCTTGTGGTGCAAGCTCTTCAACTTTTAGTAATTTAACTTCGGCACCTGCTAATTCCGCAGCTTCCTTCGTCCATTTTGCCATTTGAAAGTTCGTTCCACCCATACTGTAAAAGATAACAGCTAATTTTACGTTTTTCATAAATTCATTCTCCTTTAGTGTTTTGATTTTTCCATACGGATCTATACGATTTAACCATTTGACCTCTTCTTACTGCAGATACATCAATTCTTGAATGGATTACGCAGTCTGATGCGATTTACACGTTACCCAACCATTTTTTTGCTTGCTGAGCGGCTTCTTGTGGGAGACTGTGTCCATTCACCCACACTGTTGTAAGCCCTGCACCTCTGTCTTTAAATAAATCGATGACGCGTAAGCTCTCTGATTCAGGTACAATAGGATCCCCCTTGCCGAGTGACAGAAAGACATCCACATTACTGAAATCATGTTTTTCTGATGCATCTGCCGGATACAATGGTGCGAACAAAGCCGCCTTTTTGAACGATTCGGGCTGTTGCAGCATCATTTGTATGGCAATATTGGAGCCGTTTGAGAATCCGACGAGCACGACATCTTCCATCTTGAAATTGTATTCTTTTGATTTTTCCACAATGAATTCATAAAGTTCGTTTCCGCGAAACTCAAGGTCTTCCCAGTCATACTGCCCTTCTCCATGGCGTTTGAAATATCTATTCATTCCATTTTCCTGTACATTTCCTCGGATACCCAAAATGTTATAAGCAGGATTCAGTAATTCAGCAAGAGATACCAAGTCTGTTTCCGTACCGCCTGTGCCATGAAGCAGCACAAATACCGGTGCGTCTTTTTTCTTTTCTTTGTAAATATAATTCATTTTTCTAACACGCCTTTCTTATTATTCACCCAGGCGTCCGATTTTAACCGCCTGCTGCTTCCGAAGTAATCACTACCTTCGATTCGGGGAGAAAAGATGAACAGTTTAGCCACAGACTAGATATCCAATCTTGGCAGCCGTGTTTCGTATTCATGCCTTTTATGTTCATATTGTTCAGGTAGCTGCAGCGTGGTTCCAAGTGATTCCAAGCTTTCATCTAGATCGAATCCTGGACCATCTGTTGCGAACTCGAATACAATATTTCCTTTTTCACCGGTATAGATCGAGTTGAAGTAATTTCTATCTTTAACTACAGTAACGCCGAATCCCTTGTTCTGAAGTGCGGACTGCCAGTTCTTCAACGTCTCAATATCCGGAACTGACCAGGCTATATGATGGACAGTTCCGATACCAAAACGACCAGCTGGCTGTGGTGGCATTGAAATAATCATATGATGTTTTTCTTTTCCAACCGTTTCAAAGTGATAATTCTCATCGTCACTTTCCAGTTCAGTTAAGCCCATGATACCTGTCAGTAACTCTTTCGTACCTTCTGGATTGCTGGATAATAGCACTGATCCGTGGAAACCAAGGATGTCGTGCTGATCAGAGGCTTTTTCTCCTTCAACCATTGCTAGTTCGAGTCCATGAACGTCATCGAACTCAAGGGTCTCTTTGCCAAAAAGCTGTGTACTTTCCACTTGGATATTATGGGCAGTCAAGTGTCCTATCCAATAGTCCATACTGCCTTTAGGTATTCTGAAAGCGATTCTCCCTACTTGACCGCTTCCTTTTCTTCCTTGGTTATTGTTCGTCCAAGGAAAGAAGGTAATGACTGTTCCAGGAGTTACATTATGATCTCCGAAGTATAAATGGTAAACGCCTGGGTCATCAAAATTAACGGTTTGTTTAATGAGACGGAGTCCTAATACATCTCTGTAAAACTTCAGGTTTTCATTGGGGTCCCCTACAATAGCTGAGATATGGTGGATCCTTTTAATAGCTTCCATATAAAATTCCTCCTCTATCATTTTGATCGTTTTGTATTAAATGGACGAATCTGCCCTTCAATATATTCACGTTTCGGCTCAAGGAATGGTGGAATGGACAGCTTTTCTCCTAGCGTTTCATATGGCTCATCGCCCATGAACCCTGGCCCGTCCGTTGAAAGTTCAATTAGGATATGACCAATACGTGTATAAAGTGCTTCAAAATAGAAACGATCCACAATACCAGAATGTTGAATTTCCAATTTGTTATAGTTTGCTTCCCACTTTTTAATCGCATCATGATCTTTCAGTCTGAAAGAAACATGGTGTACTTGTCCGAAGCCTTGGCGTCCTGGTGTCGTATCATCTTTTCGTAAAATGACTTGCCCACCGTTTCCGCCTTCTCCTATATCAAATAGCGTCACGTTGTCTTCTTCGATGATCGGTTTCATGCCGTAAACTTCCGAAAGCATTTTCTTGAAATCATCGAAGTAACTTACCGTTATTTCAATGGGTCCCAATCCATAGATCGCTTTATCTTCAGGAACCGGTCCATTCTTCCAAGGTGTGCCCGGAGCAACCCCTTTATTCGTTTCATCGGAAAACAATTGATATCTTTGGCCATCCGATTCTTGAAACGGCAAAACCTTTTTGCCAAACAGTTCTTGTATGCCATCGTTCTCCACACCATATTCACTGAAACGCTCTAAGTAGTACTTTAATGCAGCATCGTTAGGCACCCTGAATCCTGTTCTGGAAATCGAGTTCGTTCCCGGCGTTCCTTTCGGGTTATTCGGAAAATCAAAGAATGTCATATCCGTCCCTGGTGAACCGACATCATCAGCGAAAAATGTGTGATACGTTTGAATGTCATCTTGGTTCACCGTTTTCTTAACCAGCCTCATGCCCAGTACATCTGTGAAAAACTTATAGTTTCTCATAGCATTATCTGTCATTGCTGTTACGTGGTGAATTCCTAATAAGTTGTTTGTCATGTTAGAAAACTCCTTTTACTTTTAATTCATATAGTACGAATCCGAGATATCAGATTTTAAAAAAGTCACATATCTCTTGCGTACATTCCTAACTTTTTCAATTGCTCTATCATGTGTTCCTTTTCTTGAATTGTTAACCCCTTAAAAATCTCCTTTATTGCTGTTTGATGGTCAGGAAAGAGCGTATCCATTAATTCACTCCCTTTAACTGTTATAGAGGCATGTGTTACACGTCGGTCTTTTGGACAAGGTACTCTTTTTAATAAGTCCTTCTTTTCTAGTTTATCTACCACGTAAGTAATGCTGCTGCTCGCAATCAAGACTTTTTCCCCAATCTTCTGTATTGGCTGGTCACCCTTATTATAAATCAGTTCCAAAACAGCAAATTCAGTTGGATTCAAGCCTGATTTCCTTATATCTTCTTCTACACGTACTTTAATGGACTGCAATGCTCGAGTTAGTACGACAAATAACTTTAGAGACACTTCTTCTTCGTGAAATGCTATATCTTTGTTGTTAGTCATAGGCTTCTCCTTTATCTTTAATTATATTTATATTTATCTCAGTTTCATTTATCTCGAATTAATAGTAATTTTACAACATAGAAATAAACTTGTCAAAGTACCTGCTTAAATCATCTCTTATTTCTGTAAACTCAGGCCATAAGCTTACGAGTCTCTGTTTTATCGATATCAATGTTACTGCTATACGTTCAAATCGTTTAATATAGATTCTTCTTTGTAATGTATATAGTCATTCATATCTTCCGTCATATCCGAAGAATGAAGGTGTTAGAAAAGAAATTCAATCATTGGACCGCTTTTCGCTGCAGTATCCGATTCATTTACTTTTCAAACACCCGATCCATCACTACCTACTGATAGTTAGCCATATAATTCCCATCTTCAAATATCTCTTTAGGATCTTTTGATGTCCATTCTTCCACAGTCATGCCAGGAAGCAGCTCCAAGTACGATCGAATAATTTTGTACCCCTCACTATAGCCATAACCCTCAGGAAGGCCATTCGCGCCGCCTTGTATCATGTCATGTATATCATATCCAGAAATACTGTCAAAATGGGACTCAATCTGATTCCAATACTCATTGTTAAAGCTCTCATCCACCGCATATTGCGTAGCATTCAACTCTGGATATACCAGACTTTCAAACATTACAGCCTGTCCTTCCAATGCTAAATGGTCAAATACAGTCAGATATTCATCTTCTTTCGCATGTTTCTCAAGCCAGACACTGTGATGATATTCATGAGCCATCCCCGGTTTATAATACTTATCATATTTTTTATAAAAGACGAGAATTTCATTAGATCCGAATGTTATCATTTCAGAAGGATAATCTTCATTTTCAGGAAAAATACACACAGTTGTTTCTTTGTCTGCAGGAAGCATGTCTGAAGATTTGAGAAGAGATTCCTCAAACACCTGATTTAATTGGTCTGTATTCATCCTTCCGATTAAACCCTTTACGTTGTCATATTCACTTTTCGGAGGAGTCCAGTGAAGTGCAACAGCAAAAGTCGCGTCAATAAGTTCCGCATCTTTAAAACACGCCTCATAGACAGGCTGTATCACTTCATCGTCATATAAATCATAAGGGGATACTTTGGGATTCTTTTCAACCGCTTCAAAAAAGTTTTCGTATAACGAGTACGCGTGGAGAATAGTAAATTCTTGACCCGAATCGGGGTTTTTAAATGAGTAGGATAGGCTTTGCTGTTTATCTTCGGTGTTTAGTTGCTCGTGGGATTGTTCGGGTTCTGTAGGTGGAGCGGGCTGTTGACAAGCGCATAAAAGGGATATCAAAAATAGCGAGAGCAGTATAGGAAGTTTAGCTGCAGTAGGTATAAGGTTCATCTCCCATCAGTATATTTACGACATTCCAAATGACTATCTATTTAGAAAATGTTATTTCCAACTCCATTAAGTCCTCTATAACTCTTAGAACCTGAGAAAGCTCATCTCCCTTCGCAAAATCAAAATCAGATCCTATCATTATCCTTAGCTGCATGTATGTATGTATGTTTGATAGACGATCAGCTGCTGCAGCATAAAGATATAAAGAGCCATTCCAACTTCTCACAGTTTCAAATTTTTTCCATACTCAAACAACACGTATTCAATTCCCTCATTTTTTCGTTATTCTACCTAAAATAAAAACGATAAGGGGTATGAAAAACATCAGCACAAAGGTGTTTACCCATGTCAATTCATCATGAGCTAGATATTTTAAAAGCATGACCCCTAAATAAATCACAATAAATATTGGCACCAGTATGGCTATGTTTCTAATCAAAGTGGATCTTTTATTTTCTTGAGACAAGTTGTTTCACCCCATCGATATGTTTATAGTTTGTCAATGTGATCAAGATTCCAGCGATTTATCACGATTCCAGGAGTCCATTATTATAAATAACTTTCTTCTCTTTTGCTGAAAATTTCATAAGCAAAATATCCAAATAACATACCTATTCCCGGTCCCCAAGTAATTGCAGATAGAAAGGAAAAGTTAGTAAATGAGCTAAGCAGTATGGAAACAGCCAAACCAAGCAGCATTCCGAATGGTATTAAACTATCCAGTAAGATTTGAGCACTTTTTGTTTTTTTCTTACCCAGAGCTCCTTTTTTATACTTTTGTTTCATTCTCAGAATTACAAATAGTGCAATCCCACCCACTATCACGACAGGCAGTACAATACGAGCAATCTCTAAAAATAAATCCATAGTATAACCCTCCTTTTTCCCCTTTAAAATAATTCAGCTTTGACATAATCCATTTCGTTAAATCACCTTACTGCAGCATAGTTGTGTTACAGAAATGTCTTCATTTGCGATAGAGATGCGATTACTTACGATGCAGCTTCCCGTTAATACAACAATAACTACTGCTTTTATCTTTTCAAAATAAACCTTTGGGGAGGACCATATGCCTGTTCACCTTGATAGAAAGCCAATTTAGTTGGTATACAAGAGATAATAAACGGTAGTCCTGACCAAATTAGTTCTTCTAACGCTTTTGTTAGTGGTAATTCTTCTCCATCAATATCACTTTCTGCCGATGTCATTACATAGCACATAGTTCCAGCTCCTTGTTTTTTTAACAACTTCTCAATCTCTTCAGGATCTGAATTGGGTTTAGGTATCTCAAACATTAACTCTGTACGCAGGAAATCGTTTCGTCTTCCAAAAGCATCATAGCGCTTGTGTAGTGAAGAGAGTTCAAACAGTACTCTTCGCTGAATACTTTTAACGAAAAATGTTTTGACAATCTTTTCTTCAATTTCTTTATTCATTAAAACCCCTCACGATTTTTAGTTATCGATGATTTAGCCCGTCTTTGTGAATGTCTTACAAAAGTACCCGATTGTATTATGTGATCTTATTCTTTTTTCATTTTTTCCTTTAGTAATACTGCCATTTCTTCGTTTGTTTTATTTAATCTTCTCAATTGAACTTCTATTGAAATTAATGTTATTACCACTACAACTGCAACTATAATTCCCATTCAAACCCTCCCTTTACTTAAAATAAAGCCTTAACATCTAATTAAATTAACCTTCTTTGTGAAACCATTTAGCCCTATTGAGATATTGAAGCGATCGCTTATAACTCAAACGCACCCGATTGATGAATTGTTTTTTAAGTATTGTATCCAAATGAAATCGCAAATACTAATGCAAGTAACGATAAAATAATTATTCCCATACAAATCACTGTTATTATTACAGTTAGACTTCTCGGCACTTCAGAACGATTTTTCCAAATAGCTAAAAGCAAAAACAAGCTAACAAATGTAATGATTAAAAGAACAGAAAGAAGCATATAACGTTCTTTTATAATAAACCACAAATCCATATAACTCGCTCCTTCCCGTCTTTTCCATTCAACAATCTGGCCCGATTACAGAAGAAGGCTTTATTTTTCAAACCTTACTAACGTCTTTTCAGGTAACACAATTTTCTCAATGTCAAAATTACTGATTGGAAGGGTTATTTCACCTTCTCGCTTTTCACCCTCGTCACCCACCCAACAACTATACAGTTCAAAATACTCTCCTTTTTCAAGAAAACTATTCATAATTTCACATAGCACAATTAGCTTCTCTTTCGATTCAGCATACATTTTTTTGTCCATGTATTCTGTAATCTCGATTCCCCAGTCACTTGATATTTCATATACAAAAGGCGTCGAAAATTGATTTTCTCTAACTGCTTGTCGGTTCGACTCGTCTGAGAAGCAATTGCCAATAATAATCAAACTGTCGGATTCTTCATCACTTAGGGGGATTTCTACATTACATCCTATATAACTTGCTAAACTCATATTCACTTTCTCCTTTTGCCCTAACTATTATTTATACTTTCATAAATCTGGCCCTATTGCTTAAGCTGAGCAAATCCTTGTTCTAGAATAGCGCCCATTTGTAGAAGTTTTTTTACCAATTAAATATCAACATTATGACGCTCGAAGCTAGGAATACAGCAAAAAATGCGAGGACATAATATGTTTTTCCTTGTTTTTGAGTGCTGCTTTTCTTTTCGAAATCTTTCCAACCAATAAATAAGCCTACAAACATCCCTATAATTCCTAAGCGTAAAATCGAAATTATATAGTCATAAGCAGGCTTATAAGAAATTTCGTAACTACCATTACCCAAATCCTGTACATCTTTATAACTGACAAATAAGATTGAAACAGCTAAACCAAATATTAATCCATACAATCCTGACTTCTGTAACTTCTTTTCCATATGTGTACCTCTTCATTCCCTGAAATTTGGCTCGATTGCAACACGCATCTAAGTAATTTATAAGACCCGATTGTTTAACCTCTACTCTTTCTTTGGAGATAGCTTCTTTCCTATAGAATTAGCGACTATAGTTAATCACTACCTTGTAATTACTGTCCGAATTCATTCACATCCTCGTAGATAATTGGTCAGGCCTGTAATTTGTGAAACGCAAATTGTTCATTAGTTTCTTTGGGAAATTTACTTATCCCTGCTTCTTCGATGACAAACAAAATACTTCCGCTAGTATACGCTCAAAATGTTGAGCTAAATAATTATCGCAGACACGCGTGACCCTATCATTTTTTCAACTTGAATTTCCTGAACGCCCAGCTGCATAGACCGAAAACAATTCCTGCGGCTAAGAAGAATGACAAGACGAGCGCGGATTGTTCCGAAAACAGTGCCTGGCTGCCGAAAGGGACAAAGATCAGAAGCACTGGCACAAATGAGACCAGAAAACAGGCTGCAGTAAATAGAAAAAGTGTATTTCGATTGAAGCGGCGCGCGACAAGGTAGACGACGACAAAATAGACAGGAATCATGACCGAAAAAACCGCACTGCCCCAAAAGACAATTGTTCCTAATTCGGATCCAATCGATTCGCTCCACAGCAGCCGCAGCATAATGCTGTACGACAGCAGTCCGCCGAGGAATGCCAGAACGGGAGTCAAAAGTATGTAAGTCGCTGTACTTGCCATGCTTCCACCACCTTTGGAGATATTGTCATTCTCTTGGTCAAAGACTTCAGTCATGACTGTCATTCCGCTGCTGGGCATTCTTTTTCAACGTCGTATTGATGTTAATGAGCGCCATCAAGATGAATCCCAACATGATAAACGTTACGATTTCTCCTGTGAAAAAGGAAATAATTCCTAAAATCAGTGCATAGACTGCGTACAATTTGTTCTCCATTCATCTTTCCTCCTTGCTTGTGGTCTTTTAAAAAGACACAGTTACAATTCTTTCCAACCGATTGACTTTAGTTTTCACTTTACTTATTAGGTTTTCAAAATACTATTAGCTGCGTGATTATTGTACAGACCTATACATTCCCTAGTTACTTCAAGAGTCCAGCTCGCGGCTCCTAAATAGCTTTTTCACCAATTCGACCACACCGAAGTATATAAGAGCGCCAACCGCCCCATACAGAATTATCGCCGGAATGGAAAACAGGTCAAAGAATAGGACAGCTCCGAGCAGTCCAGCGAGACTGCCAGCCCCCACGTAGAGAAGACTTTTAATCCACCGGGAGCTCTGTTTCGTTCTGACACTGGAGTCGATATACAAGGAAACCGGAAAGGCACCGAGTGCAAAAAACGGAAGTGAGTAAAGAGCTATTACAAGGGTAGACGGACCGAAACCCCAAGAGTCCTCATGCATTGCCATTGAGTAAAGCGTCAGACAAGCTCCGAAAAGAACAGGAGCGAGAACTACCGCAAGCAAGTAGAGAGCAAGACGGTCGAATACTCGCTTATAGGCAGTTGACGTCACTTCATCGTTCACCATCTTTCTCACCACTCCTTTTAACCAATTCTACATATAGCAAACTGAACTTTATAATGCTTCTTTTGAGAACAGATAAGTCCTTCAAAACGTGGAAAGACCATTTTCGAATAAATGCATTAACTCTCACAGGAACTAACTGATTAGTCTATACCATTATAACATTCCCACGTTAGTTATCTATCTTTTTCCAGAAATGGTGATTATCCCGTTTTCAAAAATAATACTCTTTGGAGCATGTAAAAACCGCTAACGAATCAATCATTAGCGGTTTCTGCATTTATTTATTGGGGTACGATTCAGTTTGATATCCAATTTTCAAATTGACAAATCTAATGTTAAAAACTTAGAAAGTGACTGTTCATGCTTATCGAGCATAATTTGTTGCGGCTTAACTCCCTGTTCTTGCAGCACTTCGATGTTCTGCAGAAGGAATTCGTCACTCCCCACAACGTAGAAGAGCCCATCCTCGTCAGCAGCAAGACGTTTTACTTCTTCATAATAGTCTTTACGATTATCTACAAACTGTGATGTGAACTTTTGGTCAGGTGCAGAAGTAAAAACAGTAGTGAATAAAAAGTCTCTTGATGAGTCGATGTTAAGGGAGTGAATTTGATTGACGTTTTCATTGCGCTTGAAATAATCCAGCACCAGCGGTCTGAAGGTTGCCAAGCCGACACCTGATGAAAGCAGATACACATTCTTGTCTTCCCTTTTAAGCGGTACATTGGAATGGGTTTTAAATAGTGCAACTTCATCGCCGACAGTTAGACTTCTTAAAATTGTTTTAAACTCCGAACACTGCTCTTTGATACGCGTCGTAATGCCGATTGAATTTTCGTGCGGTAGCGTCGAGATGGACATGTGGCGAATGAGGCTGCGATTTGGCTTATCCTCTGCATTAAACCCTTCCAATGCAAAGTGCGTGTGAGAACCTTCTTCCCAAGTAAAGTCTTTCGGACAGTCAAGCAAGTACGTTTTAACCTCAGGCGTTTCTTCAATGATCTTATTTATTTTAGTCCAGTATATTTGCATTGTATATTCCCCTTATTCAGATATTTTCTTCCCTGGAAACAAATATACACTAAATGATAACAATTCTCAATTAAAATGATTTACTAAATAAGCTGTTCATTAAACATAGTAATGGGTAATGTGTTCTCATTTAGCAGATGTTCAATTATCTGCTTTAGAGTCCCTACTATCACTTAACTTTTAAATTTTATTAGCCAATAAAAACTGACATAGCACTGCGCTATGCCAGTTTGAGCATTATTTCCATACTAAAACTCGATCAATTCGATTGAACAGCCTTCACTATCCAAAACTGCTTCTCCGCCAATCGGGAAAGTAAACATCGGTTGAGTATGCCCGAAGTCCGTATCGTAAATGACTGGAATTTCTTGCAACACAGGGTGTTTGTCGAGGATATAACGAATCTGTTCGTCTGAAACCGTGCTTTCCCGTTGAAAACGGCCTAATACCAATCCTTGTATTTCACCTGCTGCTTGCAGCAGTGAAGTTAAATCCCGTGCAAATGTTTCAGGAATCGTCATGCCGTCATCTTCTATGAATAGGATCGCGTCCTTCATATCTGGAAGGTATTCCGTCCCCTGCAGAAGGTTCAGGGTACATAAATTCCCACCAAAGATTTGCCCTTGCGCTTTTCCTTCGCTATAAATCTTCCACTCTGTCGGTTCAAACGTTCTGTCGTTCTGATCCAAATACCATGAATCATCGCTCCAGCGGCTAGAAGGAGTAAGCGGAAAACGTTCCTTTTGCATAAGGCACTTCTTGAAAAACTCCGTCTGCCAATCCTGATCCAACTCCATCGAAAAACTCGAGAAATGTGGACCTGAATACGTGACCATTCTTGTTTTCACGGTAATCGCTGTTGCAATCGCAGTAATGTCGCTATATCCGCAAAACACCTTCGGATTGTTCCCTATCAATTCATAATCCAGATAAGGCAGCAATTCATTACTATTAAACCCGCCAATGACAGTCAAAATCCCTTTTACAGAAGGATCCTTAAACGCATCATGCACATCTTCGATTCTATGCTCAATCGAAGCAGAGTGATGTAGGTCATCCTCAAATACATGGTTTCCAAAAGTCACCTTGAATCCTAGCGCTTCCAACCGTTCAGTCGCACGCTTTACACCCTCTTCAGACAAAATGGCAGCACTTCGACTCGGTGCGATAATTCGAATCTCATCGCCGCGTTGTAATTTAGCAGGAACATTCATCCCCCCACACCCTTTCCATCAACTGTCAAACTGTTTTGATACATCATAAAACAATCGCGTAACCGGGTCAAACTGAAACAGGCACCTGCAATAGGTGCCTGTTGGCCATTACTTATTTTGCTGTGCGTATTCTTTCATCGCCTCACACATGAAACGTGCGAGACCGCATCCAAACTGATCGATATTCTTTGTGAAGCGCTCATCCGCCACATACATCTCCCCAAGTCCCGCAAATGCGTCCAGTGAATACGTTCCAATCCTGTTCAACAAACGATACCATTCACCGATCAGCACTTGAGCGTCGGATGATTCCGGCTCAAGATGGCGCACTTCCGCAAGACGCCGATACAGTGCATTCATCTCTTCTTGCTGCTTCCCGCCGAACTGCTGCACGTTTTTGTTCGTTTCATCGACAATTTCGTCTCCCCAGCGATCGCGTGCTTCTTGCTCGTATGGATTTTCACTGAAGTCAAAACCTTTGAATCTTTCTTCGTTTGTCATCGTGCCTTCCCCCTTTCCTTCTTTAATTGTCCGTTCGATGGTGTGGATCATGACATCGAGTTGTGCACGTTTTTGACGCAGCATGGACTGTTGACTTTCCAATGCCTCGAGACGATCGAACGATGGGTTCGTCACAAGTTCTTTAATTTGTTTCAAGGAAAACCCAAGTTCCCTGTAAAACAGGATCTGCTGCAGCTCGATAAGGTTTTCATCCGAATACACGCGATACCCCGCTTCCGTCGTCCCTGCTGGCTTCAATAATCCTAGCTCATCATAATGATGTAGAGTACGGATACTGACACCAGATAAGGCTGCCACTTCCTTCACTTTCATACTCATTCCTCCTTCCCTGATTCAAGCATAAAGGCTGACGTAACGTGAGAGTCAACAAAAAAATTGACTGCTCCCTTTAAAGAAACAGTCAATTGCATTACATTCCGAAAAACAAAAATACAAGTCCGCCAAGTACAGATAAAGATAGAAATATCTTACCCGCAAGTGCTTCCCGTTTAACAAAACTCAGCACAAGTCCAATTACAGCACTAACCCCTAAAGCTGCCGCTACTGTTTTCTCCATCGTGTCACCTTCAGGGAAAGACGTGAACGCGATGTACGCGATAATTAGTCCAAGTATAGCATTTATGGTGCGGACCCCTAAGTTTAAATGAAATTGTTTTATATACATCAGTCCTTGAAAAATCAGACTTGCTGCGCCAAGAGCAATGAAAATGATTAATAGAAATCCCATACTTAAATCTCCTCTCTGGTATTACAATAACTACTATATCCCTATACCTTCCCTGTCGAAGAAGTTAACTAACCTTTTCGATTTTGAAATTCCAAAACGTGTCACTGCACTCCTCCGGTTGGTTGCAGTATACTTAGGGTAGATTGTTTTCTAGAGGTGATTGGATGGAATTACTGCGCTCGTTACTCGACGAACCGCTGATTTTGTTATTCGTTATCTTATTTCTTGGCTCCTGGTTTGGGTCCTGGTCGATCAAAGGACTGAACTTAGGTGCTGCTGGAGTTTTACTTGTTGCAATGGTTTTTGGACATTTCGGATTTGCGATTTCTCCGGTAATTCAAAACTTCGGATTAAGTTTGTTCATTGTCGGTATCGGGTTGCAGGCAGGTCCTAAGTTTTTCCGTATGCTGCGTTCAAGCGGCCTGATCTTCGGCATTTTGTCGTTGCTGATTATCTTCTTTGCGGTAATCACAACTATTGTTGTTGCGAAAGGACTCGACTTAAATCCCGCATTAAGTGTCGGTCTCATGACAGGCGCCCTTACGAGTACACCCGGTTTAGCTGCTGCCTTGCAGGCCACACATGACCCGCTCGCATCTGTCGGTTACGGGATTGCTTATCCATTCGGCGTTCTGGCAGTCGTATTGTTTGTCCAGCTGCTGCCCCGCATCGGAAAGGTCGATTTACAAAAAGACTTGGAGGAGACCGTAAATCCGATCCGGACGGCAGGTTCCCCTGTTCTCACGACGCTTGAAGTGACGAATCCCATGCTTCACAAAAGCAGTTTGAGCGAATTGCATTTCGCTCCTTACGATGCTGTCGTCAGCCGCGTGATCCGTGATGGACATACGATGATTGCTTTAGGGGATACGATTTTGCTACAGGGAGATCACATCGTAGTCGTTGGTAACGAAACGAAACTGCATGGATTGACTGCCTATGTAGGAAAGCCTGTCGCTACAGACTTAGAGAATCCAGATAATGTTCACCTTCGTAAAGTGACTGTCGATTCCGATGAAGTCATTGGGAAAACGTTGAAAGAACTCCGTTTACGAAAAGATCATGGAACGACGGTTACCCGCATTACACGTGAAGGGATTGAACTGACACAAAATCCGAACTTGCCTTTAATTCGCGGGGACGTTTTGACGATTGTCAGTACAGAACAGCGATTGGACGAGGTTGAAGAATTATTCGCCCGGAAGAAACTTACGATCACGAACTTGGATATCTTTTCAATCAGTATTACACTTTTATTAGGGGTTCTGCTTGGAATGGTGCCTATTCCGGTACCCGGCCTCGGGACCATCAAGCTTGGTACCGCAGGCGGGCCTCTTTTTGTCGCATTGATCATCGGACATTTCGGTAAGCTCGGCCCGATACACGTTCGTTATTATGGCCCTTCCAATCATGTAATCCGTGAACTCGGTTTAGTATTGTTCTTGGCAGGCGCAGGCACAACGGCCGGTGCCGGAATTGTCGAAGTGATTCAAACTGAAGGTGTCAAACTCATATTTGGCGGCGTTCTGATTACACTAGTTCCCATATTTGCTGGTTATTTCGCTGCACGGAAACTTCTGAAACTAAGTGTCGTCCACGCGCTAGGCGGACTTTCGGGCGGGATGACCAGTACACCTGCGCTCGGTGCATTGAATCAGTTAATCGACTCGGAAGACCCTGCTATCGCCTATGCAGCTGCTTATCCATTTGCGCTCATTCTTGTTGCGATCGCTTCGCAGCTCATAGTATTTTTCCTATAAAAAGGCCCTGAGCCCCAACCGATTACAACGGCTGGTGCACAGGGTCTTTTGTTACGCCTTCTCGACGCATCCACACATAAGCAAGAACAGAACCAATGATCAGGACAAACGTTGCAAAGTAGAACGGATAGTCAAGATCGATATCGAAGAGAATTCCTCCAGCAATCGGACCAATCATGTTTCCGATGCTGGTAAACATTGAGTTCATCCCGCCGACGAAACCTTGCTCGTTCCCCGCAATTTTGGACAAGTATGACGTCGCGGCTGGACGGATCAAGTCAAACCCAACGAATACAACAATCGTAACGGCTAGAATCGCAAAGTATGAACTGACGATTGTCATCGCGGCCACCAAAAAAGCGGACAAAACCAGACAATAGAAAATCAGTTTCTTTTCTCCCATTCGTTTTGCGAGCCGATCGAACAATACAACTTGAGCAACTGCACCGACCAGTCCACTGCCCGTTATGATAATTGCGATATCGGCAGGTGTAAAGCCAAACTTGTGGTCAACAAACAAACTGAATATCGATTCAAAAGAAGCCAGTCCGAACGATAATACAAATATCACAACAAAGACTATGAAATAGATCGGAGCAAACACTCTTGTGAAGCCCGGTTTTTTAGTATTCATCGTTTCTTCGTATTGACGTTCAGGCTCTTTCAGCATAACGAAAGAGAAAATCGCTGCAAAAAGCGCAAGTCCTGCCGCAAAGAAGAACGGCACCCGCGTACCGACGGATGCAAGAAACCCGCCGATTCCCGGACCTAATATGAAACCTGTTGAAATTGCCGCAGACATATAGCCCAGCGCTTTCGCACGAGTTTCGTTCGTCGTAATATCTGCAATGAACGCCGTCACCGCTGGCATGATGAATGCAGCACTTACTCCTCCGACAATACGGGAAGCAAACAGGACACTCAGCGTTTGACCGACAGCAAATAGCAGTTCAGATGCACTGAACATGAGCAATCCGATAACGATCATTTTCTTGCGTCCAATGGAATCCACCCATCGTCCTGATAACGGAGAAGCTAAAAGCTGTGCGACAGCAAAAAAGGCAACTAAGTAACCGACAACTTTTCCTGACAAGTGCAATTCATTCATCAAGGTAGGCATGACGGGGATCACAAGACCAATTCCTAAAAAGGCAATGAGCAAATTCGTCAGCAGCAGCCACAAAGTGAGAGATGATTTTTTCATTTAATACGCTCCTACAACCAGTATCGAACCAAAAATAATATATTTCTCCATCTTATCATGGTTCGCAAACGTTACCTAACTTATTGTTCTGAGAAAAATACGGGTTGTGACCAACTTTTGTCTGGGTCTGTTAAAATGCTCCAGCCCCGCCACCGCCGCCTCCTACACCTCCGCCAGGCATGCTGGAGGAAGAGGACGATGAAGTAGAAGAAGCAACCGCAGTATCTGCACTCGTTAGATAGTGTGTCGCCATTATCCCTACTGGAAAGTATGACCAGCCGGGCACGCCGTCAATTGCTTGTGTCGTCTGTTTCGATTTAAAATAATTGTTGTTTTCAAGCGTTTTCGTCCCAATTCCATAAATGACAGCACGCTTTTGCTCATCATCCAGCTGCTCATTCAAGTCCGATTCAGATACAGTCGGCAATCGTTTTCGAAATGCTTCCCACTGATGCGATATTCCATATCCTTTTACAGTTTTCGGATTGAAGAAAATCCCCAATAAAATCAGTGCCATACTAGGCAGGACTAAGAAGAATAACCACATCGGCTGATTGTATATGCCAAACCAAATCATCGGTGCAATCAGCAGAAGACCCGTGATGATAGAAAGAAGACGTACACCTTTCACATCACCTTTTAGATGATTCTCCTTAACTTCATCTCTGACGGCAGATTCCCAGGCAACTTGTGACGTCCTGAATTTATCCACATCTTCTTTCACAACAAGCGGATCGCCTTGTAACACGTCTAAATCATTATATGAAAACCTTTCTCCGTCTCCAAACTCGTCGAATAACCATTCAATCAGCAGACTCTCGTGTGCATATTCTGTATTCCGATTGACAACTCGGAACTCTTCTTCGCCAACTTTTTCAATGTATCCTTTACGAAGCAAGTCAAGAAGTGCCGTCGTTTGAATTTGCGGTCCTCCCGCTTGCGGCACGGTGTATCTAAGGGTTGCCGGCAAACTCATGACAGGATCCGGCACAAAGTAGGCTTCCGGATACTGTTGCACTGCGTTCTGTTTACGTCTTTGCTGCAGACGAAGTGCATAGCTTCCTATCAGAATAAGTAGAAGTACTGCACCGCCTACTATATAAGGAGCTACTCGGCCAGTAAGCTCATGCCTGTCATCATATTTAGCCTGCGCTGCTGCTAAAGATTGCTGCTCATCCAAGAGCTCTGAACGAATGGATTTGTTTCCGGCAAGCGGCGCTCCGCTGAATAAGGATTCGTCATAACCGACACGGATATCCGCATTTTCACCACTCGATACGTTACCAAGGTCAAAAATTGCAGTTCCGTCACTTTCCGTTGTGACTTTGCCGCGAGCCGCATGATATCCCATCGCAATCACATCGTCCGTTGCTGCTGGGGGATGGACTGTAATGGATACATTTCCGAAATCGGTCTCATTTCGATCGTCAAAGAACGGCCAATAAAACTGCCCCATATCGGAATATCGTTCAATTCCGTTTAGTATTGTATAGCTCAGCTGAATGACGACGGTTTCGTCTTTCGCTTTCCGATGGATTTTATAAGCACCATCATCGTCTTCGATTTTTAACGGTTTTCCATTCTCTTCCGCTTGAAGATCCTGAATCTCGCTTCCCTTTTTCGGGTAGATTTCACGCGTAATCCCATTGAACGAACCGTCAAAATCATAGGTTAATACTTCTTTCACTTGGACGTTTCCATCCGTTTGTAACGTTGCGTCAATCGAAAATCCATCGATTGTAAAATCGTCTGCAAACGCTTGTATCGGGAAAATGAAAACGAGTAACAGCAGTAAAGGTCCCATTATAAGTCGTTTCATCGATATCACTCCTTAGTTCTTCTACGACTCTATTCCCTATTAGTTTCAGAATCATTCAAGTTAGTGCCAGAAGATTAAAACTTATTCGCAAGAAAGATCAGTTTTTCATGGTGAATTTATTGTATAAAAAAAGACTGAAGACACACCCAAGATTCCTTGAGTTCGTCTTCAGTCTGACGCCCGCGATTCAGTGATTTTTTTATTCGGTTTTATCCATCAGATTCATTGCGCGCTTGATGACGATGTCAATTGGGGATTCGTCCGTTCGAATAACAGTTTTGTTCGGTTGCCGTGTTTCAATCGTGTTCTTTACTCGTTCAAATAACGCATCGAAGTTTTGAATCGTTCCTCCGGCACAGAAAACCGTACACGGCACGTCTTGTAACTTCGAACGGTGAATGACTGCCTCCACCATACTGACTAGTTCCGCGACCGCATTCGCGACGATTTCACTGGCGACTGGATCTTTTTCGGATTCCGCTTCAGAAAGTTGAATGGTTAACTTCCCAACTGCCCCTATGGAATACTGGTCACCATTTACCCAATTAAACAGCTGTTCCACAGTTGTGAATCCCATCGCGGATAACGTCTTGTCTTTCAGCACGGTTTTTCTGCCCCGCCCATCGTCCATTCGGAAAACAGCATCAATGACTTTTGTACCCATCCAGCAAGCACTGCCGCCATCTCCTATTCTATGTCCCCAGCCACTTGAACGAATGATATGCTGATGCTCATCTTGTGCAAATGCAATAGCGCCCGTTCCGCAAATCGCGAGAACTCCGGGCTGCTCATGCACGAGTCCTTTAAGAACTCCAAACGCATCATTTTCAATTACAAGATCCGCAACGTTAAGCTGCATACTGTTCAGTATGTCCTGGATAATGAAAGTAACTGTATTTCGGTCTTTCTCTGTGTTAACTCCGGCCAATGCAAATACAGCAACGTCAATCGAAGGTACTGGGCAGGCTGCGAAAATTTCCATAAGTGCACTTGTCAGTACACGGCGCAGAGCCGCTTGACCAATCGCTTGATAATTCGATCCGTCTGATGCAGTTTCATACAGTTTCACACCGTTTTCGTCGCATAACACCAGGGCTGTTTTCGTACCGCCGCCGTCTACAGCAAGTATATGCCGAGTCATTTGGCGATCCCGTCTTCTTGTTCATTTTCAAGCAGACTGTAGTCAAAATCCGCAAATGATTCGATAAGTTGGCCTTTTTCATG
The DNA here is from genome assembly GCF_033253705.1 of Sporosarcina aquimarina. Taxonomy (GTDB): domain Bacteria; phylum Bacillota; class Bacilli; order Bacillales_A; family Planococcaceae; genus Sporosarcina; species Sporosarcina aquimarina. Next base: position 112,980 of record NZ_JAUBDH010000006.1, on the reverse strand, counting down.
GAACGTTAACGATCGTGTGACATCATTCGGGATGATCAAACAATGAATCCCAGCACTAATTGCCGCGATTGAGCCATTGTAGGAGTCTTCAACTGCAATGGCTTCATCTGCAGTAATCCCCAGTTGGTTCAGGGCAACTTGGTAGATTGCAGGATGCGGTTTCACCTCGTCCACGTCGTCCGCAGATACTATAATCGGGAAGTATTCAAGCAATCCGTATTGTGTTAAAAAACCTTCAATCCAATTACGGCTTGAGCTGCTGGCAACCGCAAGCTTGATATTGCGTTTTTTCAGTTGTTCCGCTGTCTCTAAAAATCCATCACGCAGCGCTAATTGCTCACGAATGGTTTCAAATCGGGAATTGACCTGATCGTGGAAAATAGTGCGATCCATCGGCACATCCAGCGACTCGTCGATGAAGTCAAATAAGGCTCCATCCGTTGAGCCTACTACTTTCACAAATTCCTCCAGCGTTAAATTGAATCCATGCTGTTCCTTCAAGATTTCTGTATAAATATCGAACCAAGCGGACTCTGTATCAATGATTGTTCCATCAAAATCGAATATAACTGCCTTCTTCACAACGGATCCCCATTTCCTTGTACGTACTCTTTCTTCTGTCTTCATTATAGGGGGTGAGACTCATTTGGTCGAACAAAAAAAGTGCGATGCATGAAGCATCACACTTTTCTAACTTAAGGCTGGAATAGCACTTTAATACAGCCATCTTCTTTTTTGTCGAATATCGAATATGCATTCGCCGCATCTTCCAGTTTCACCTTATGCGTAATGATATCTGTCGGATCAAACTCATTCGCTTCGATTTTTTTATAGAGCTCAGGCATAAGGTGAATGACAGGAGCCTGTCCCATCTTAAGGGAAACATTCCGCGTGAAAAAGTCACCAAGCGGGAAATTATTCGCTTCCGTAGCGTAGACACCCGTCAATTGAACTGTACCGAATTTCCGGACAACTTCCGACGCTGTGACAATCGGGCTGATTGTCCCGAACTGGTTATCTTCTTTCGATCCAAACTGCTCACCAGGCTGAACTGTGCCATCCATTCCGACACAATCGATCACGACGTCCGCTCCGCCTTTCGTTTCTTCATGGAGCAATTTACCGATTTCATCATGTTCTTTAAAGTTATACGTCTCTACTTTGTTTGTCTTTTCAGCATGCTTTAAGCGATAATCCACTTGGTCTACAGCAATTACACGTTTTGCGCCTTTCATCCAAGCAAACTTCTGCGCCATTAACCCAATTGGACCCGAGCCCAGGATAATTGCAGTATCTCCCTTTTTCAAACCGCTGTGAAGAACACTCCAGTAAGCTGTAGGAATGACATCTGAAAGCAGTGCAATTTGTTCATCTTTCAATTCACTGTTCTCTGGCACTTTAAACGCGGTGAAGTCTGCATATGGTACGCGTAAATATTCGGCTTGTCCTCCTGGATAGTTTCCATTGGGTTCAGCAAAACCGAACAATCCGCCAACTTCGCCGTGTGGGTTCGAATTGTCACATTGACTCTCCATCTCGTGCTGACAGAAGAAACACTCGCCGCATCCGATATTGAATGGGATGACGACACGATCACCTTTCTTCAACGTCTTCACTTCAGAACCGACCTCTTCGACAATCCCCATCGGCTCGTGCCCGACAACATAATCTTGTTCCGGGACAATCCCACCGTGGTAAAGATGCAAATCTGATCCGCAAATTCCGCTCGTCGTTATGCGGACAATCACATCGCTTTTTTCTTCAATACTTGGAGCCTGAACTTCTTTAGTCACCATTGCTTCTTTTCCTTGAAACGTAACTGCTTTCATACATTCACATCCTTTATGATAGTTGTTACATTTCTACCCGTTCCTCTTATTCGTAAACAGATTAAAAGAATCTGGTTTCTATCTATTTGCTGCTTCTATTGTTTGATATACTTGTAAAAAACTGATTAAGGTGGAGATTGAGATAATGGGAAGCAGACAGTTAGTAACTTTAGCAACAGGGCTACCGAGAAGAATAGATTCTGCAAGTGAAAACGGACTAATTTCTGGTATTTGTAAACAAACGATCACAGAAGCGTATCTATCCGTCGATGGATTCCAACAAGACGATGTGGCCGATAAAAAACATCACGGCGGCCCGGATCGAGCAGTTTGTCTGTATCCTGCAGAACATTATCCCCTTTGGAATGAGGAATTCGGTTGCACGTTACCTCCTGCTGCCTTTGGAGAAAACCTGACTGTCTCTGGGCTGACAGAGTCGGAAGTGTGTATTGGCGATATATACAAAGTGGGCGATGCCCTCATTCAACTGACTCAAGGCAGAATCCCGTGTAACACAATCGACCAGCGTCTCGGTCATCCTGTGATGAAACACATGATTGAAACTGGATTCACCGGATACCTCTGCCGTGTTTTGCAAGAAGGAAACGTACGTGCCGATAGCGAAATTTCATTGCACGAAAGAAATTCACACGGCGTAACTGTGCTGGAAGCGAATACGACGTACTTCCATAACCCGAAAGACGTTGAAGGACTGCGCCGCGTTTTAGCGATTGAATCTCTTGCGGAGGATTGGAAAAATAAATTCGGGAAACGGCTGGATACTGCTCTGGCAACCTCTTAATGCATTTACTTTTTAAGAGGTTGCCAGAAAATTGGTACTGTTGTATACTCGAATCACTTACATAACTGACCGTACGGGTGCTTGAGTGAATCAGGCTGAGATAGCAGACGAATCCGCTGCTGACCGCATCTGATCTGGATAATGCCAGCGTAGAGAGCCGTGATCTGAGGATCATTTGGGTACCCGGGAACCCACTCCTCGACCGTCTGCGCTTTCAGACGGTCTTTTTTTGTGAGAAAACAAGCAAAAAGGAGTGGCAATTCATTGAAAAAGTTAACATTTACCGATTTGCTCATAACGATTATGGTCGGTGTCGTATTCGGGATTCTTATGAAGTTTTGGGACGATCTCTATACCGTCGTCAAACCGTTAATGCCCGTAGCAAGACAGCTTCTCTATGGAATGTGGTTCATGAACGGCGTATTTGCTTTCCTGCTCATCCGTAAACCGGGTGTTGCGTTGATTGCAAGTATTGCTGGTGCAGGTCTTTCTGCATTCATCGGACATGGTTTAGAAGTCCTGATCTATGGATTCGCACAAGGATTAGCTGCAGAAGTTCTGTTTGCTGCGTTCCGCTACAAGAAATTCTCAGTCGTAATTGCAGGTTTTGCTGGCGTATTCTCGTGCGCTGCAAGTTTCGGATTGGACATGTTTTATGGATATGCGGAACTCGAAACTTGGGCACTCATTGTCAAGTATGGATTGCGTGTAATCAGTGCATTCATCTTTACGGGTGTATTTGCAGTCCTCATCGTTCGTGCTTTGGAAGCAACAGGCGTCACACATTCAATACGGCCCGTAGCGAAAGAAGAGTATTCGCTGCTCGACCGGTGATCAGCATGGTAAACGCAATCACAGAACTTGAGAATGCTGCATTCCAGATAACAAAGCTGCGATTGAAATTTCCTGGAGAGGACACATTATTGTTCAAAGACCTCTCTTTCTCTGTTCAAAAAGGTGAGAAAGTATTGCTGCTTGGCCCAAGTGGCTGCGGGAAGTCCACGCTGCTGCAAGTAGCCAGCGGCATTGTCCCCAATTCTTTTGAGCTGCCGATGAAAGCCGAAACCCTGCAGCTGCCTGAATCTTGGGGGTTTGTCTTCCAGGATCCCGACACGCAGTTTTGTATGCCCTTTGTGGATGAGGAGCTTGCGTTTGTGCTGGAAAACTTGAATGTTCCGCGAGAAAAGATGTCCTCGCTAATCGCGGCGTCACTTGAACGTGTGGGACTTCACTTGGAAGAGATCCACGTTCCCATTTTGGAACTCTCCCAAGGCATGAAGCAGCGTCTTGCGCTCGCTTCTGTCCTGCTGATGGAACCGGAAGTCCTGTTTTTGGATGAACCATCTGCACTTCTTGACCCTGAAGGAACCGAGCAAATATGGTCCTCCATTCAAGCGGCAGCTGCGGAACAAACTGTCGTAATTGTGGAACACAAAATCGAGCAGATCGCCAATTGGATCGACAGAGTTGTGCTGTTTACGGATGATGGAAAGATACTGGCGGATGGGCCGCCTCACACGATTTTCAGTAATTACAAGGATGAACTGATTCAATATGGAATTTGGTACCCAGGTGTGTGGGAGGATTATTTAACTTCGGACGACTATCAAGCGCTCGCTTGCAATCGTTCATCCACAAGTACGTTTGAAGTTCTTCATGCGGAGGATTTCTGCGGCTATCGAGGTAAAAGTCCTGTTATTCAAGTGGAAAGTGCATCGATTGCTCAAGGTTCATGGGTGACGATTTTAGGTGAGAATGGTTCTGGAAAGAGCTCTCTTCTTCTTTCTCTCATGCAATTATTGAAAACGACTGGTTCCTTAACAGTGAATGGACAACCGATCGTCCAAAAGAAACGCCGTAAAACGTTACCTGCAGGGTTAAGCTTGGTCTTTCAAAATCCTGAGCTTCAATTTGTAACGAATTCAATAACGGAGGAATTGACGGTTTCATTGCAAAGCGTCCAGGCAGTTAAAGCCGAACAGCATGCAGTGGAAATGATTGAGTTATTCAATTTGCCTACTTCCGGAAACCGTCATCCGTATCAATTATCCATCGGTCAAAAGCGGCGGCTCAGTGTGGCGACTGCACTCACTTCTTCAACGGACATTTTGTTATTGGATGAACCGACATTCGGTCAGGATGCGCGCAATACGTTTCTCATGTTGGAGAAACTAGAATCTTTACGAAAAGCCGGAATGACCATTGTTATGGTAACGCACGACTTAGAGATCGCTTCCCATTTCGCAACAGAGCAATGGACTGTTGCCGGAGGTAGACTTGTATCATGCATACAGCTAGGAGGTATGACGGATGCCCGCTTGGTTTACGCCTGATCGGGAAACTTGGTTGTATCGAGTGAATCCTGCATTAAAATTCGCGATCTTTGTATCGCTTTTACTCATTACTTTATTCACCAGAAATTTACCATTTGTCAGTTGGTTAGCTGTCCTATTCGGACTTTTGCTGTACGGATTCAGTGGTTATCCTATCCGAAAGTTAGCATTACTTTCGATTCCGCTTGTCATTTCATTTGCGTCCACAGCCGGGACGATGATTCTGTTCGGTAAAGGGGATGCAGTCTTGTGGCAATGGGGACCGCTCAAGATTTCTGAAGAGAGTATTCAGCATGGATTGCTGCTCGGAACGAAATCGTTGACCTTTGGCTTTGTCGGTTTCACTTTTTTGCTCACGGTGCAGCCTGTCCTGTTTTTTTACGCGATGATGCAGCAATTTCGACTGCCCTCAAAATATGCGTATAGTTTCATCGCATCGATTCGGCTGCTGCCTGTAGTCGTTGAGGAGATTCAAGTAAGAACGAATGCGTTGAAAGTTCGGGGTATCACGTTTTCACGAGGGATGAAAGGGTGGGGTGAACGAATTCAAGCCTACACGGTCCCTTTGTTTGCGCAAAGCATTCGCCGTGCACAACGGATTGCGATTGCAATGGAAGCGAAACAATACCAAATGGGCGCTGCCCGAACGTATTTCTATCCGACGTCCTACAGCCGAATGGATGCGGTCTTTATAGGGGTCATTGCAGCGGGCGTTGCTGGAGTGATACTGCTCGTAGTTGGGATGAAGTAATTGAAAACAGGAGCTTCCAGTTGAATGGAGGCTCCTGTTTTTTTATGTTGAAATGCTTCGCGCATGCGAAGCATTTAACTTATGAAGTTCCTGATTGGTCGCGAGACTGTTTCTTATGGGCACTCGTTTAGGTCCGCGGATGATTTTATCTTCTTATTGTGAACAAATTTTTGAGTTTATGATCACTCTTGTAGCTTTATGATCGTTTTTTCTAGTTTATGATCACTTCTCTAGCTTTATGAGCGTTTCCTCTAGTTTATGAGCACTTTTCCAGCTTTATGAGCGTTTCCTCTAGTTTATGAGCACTTTTTCAGCTTTATGAGCGTTTTCTCTAGTTTATGAGCACTTTTCCAGGTTTATGAGCGTTTCCCTGAGTTTATGAGCCCTCTTCCAGCTTTATGAGCGTTTTCACTAGTTTATGATCAAGTTGCTTTTTTTCTCATTACCAACCAAAATGCTGCTCCAGCTAATCCAAGCAAACTGAGCATTAGCGACACTGTAAAATAAGGGGGCCGATACGTCATTTCAATCGTATTTGTTCCTTGCTCGATTGGAACGCCCGTAAACGCATAATTGGCTTTCAATAGCGATTGTTTTTCGCCATTCACTTTTACAGTCCAGCCCTTTTCAAACGGGATTGGCATAACAGCGATTGGGTCGTTATTCACGTTATCTAGCCGCACATCGACGTGTCCGCCTTTCCAGTTAACCTCAGGAGTCGGCGTTTTTAAACTGTCACTCTTCGCTTCCTCCAAGGCCTTATAATCTTCTGTGTACAGCGCTAAATCACGCAGCGTATAAGATCCTTCTGGCACACGAATCCGAATCACATTCTCAGATGGGACCCGAATTGTCAGGTCATTGACACGCGTTCGATAAATGGAATCCGTTCGTTTCCGAGTAGTTGTATAGTCATTCACTTTCAAATGGAATCCTATGTCTGCAGTTGTCCGTTTCAAATGAAACGACACATACGCGTCTTCTTTCAGCACGCCGCGGTCAGATACGGTTAAGTCAATTCCGCCATCTTTTCCGGTAACCACCAGCTGATTCTTTTCATACGTAGCTCTAACAGGATCTATAGTGACTTGATTTATTAAATTTTCTGCTGCTGGAGGAGATTGTGTTTTTTCATTCCACTCATCCAAAATCACACCATTCAACATCGCATGCTCCCGGACAATGACAGGACTTGCCTCAAGCTCTTCTTCTGTATATATACGATTAGCAGTGCGTACAAATGGCAATCTGTATTGATTTTCGAAAGCTTTCAAGTCGCCATTTTCATCCACATGACTAAATCCAAATGGGACAGGATTCCCTTTTTCAGAACGCACAGCATAGACCCCGTTCAGTAAGCTGTACAAATTCGTGCGTCCCCCGAGCCCTGCGTACCGGCTCACACTTTCCCGGCCCATATCGATTGCTAACTCTTCCAAGTAAAAGTGCAGCAGATTTTTGTTTAGAATACTAGAGTACACACTCATCCCTAAATAATCCTGAACGATCGGTGTGTTGTTTCGTGTACCGATCATCCAGTCAAATCGTGCGAGTGGATCCGATTCACTTTTACTCAACTTATCAATCAGCGCATCAGACGCTTGAGAGTTATATTTGTCACTTTTGAAAAAGGACTGTGGAATTCCTTGACCCTGAATTTGGTTCACTTTATCATTATTTCCTGTCAATTTTTCCTCTTGGAATAAATTCACGGTCACGAGCACGGATCCAACGACCACTGCCCATAACGCAATATCCCAATGCTTCAATTGCGGGATTTTAGAAAGCAGAACAACCGCAAATAGGACGAACGCCATGACGACTAAACTATCAGCGTACAAACTCGGTTTTCCTTCCAAGTTCATGTTATCCACGATTAAGTAAAGCGTAAACGCACCAGCAATTGCAACGACTGCGTGTTTCAACTGGAGCTCTTTCCAGTGTTGCAGAGCAACAGCGGTCAGCCCGCCGGCAACTAGCATCAGCATGTGTTCCCAGCGGAACTGAGGTGCGGACAGTCCATTAAACAGACTCCCGACCGCAGGACTTGCGTGCAAGATGGTAAGAATAATCGTCAACAGCGCAAAAAGCCTGAACTTCTTATCTTGATATAAAGGATATAAGAACAACGAAACGGCTGCTATTGCTGGTAACACAACTAACTTCCCGTCAGATAAAATATTCTCGGTCAGCTCAAATAGAGGAATTTCCCCTTCAAAAGGCGGCCGGAAATTATTTAAATAGCCGTAAACCGCGGGAACGAAAAATGGGGCACTAATTGCTGCACCTGTTAACCCACCCACTAAAAACTGTACAATTTGACGCATTCTTTTCTGTTCGTCAACGACTAAAGGGATGAACCAGCGAAATCCTATGTAAATAAATGTTAACAGAAAGTTGATGTACGCAAAATAGAAGTTATCGACCATACTGAGTGCGACTGCCGCGATGAACCAGCTCGGCTTTCCAAAACGGATAATCCGCTCTGCCCCGATTAATAGAATCGGCAAAAAGAGCATGGCGTCCGCAAAGAATTCCCAATACGTCACATGGCGGAAATACAAAATACTAACTCCGTAAATGACTGCACCTATATAAGCGAATTTAGTTTTCAACCCAATCATCCGGAAGTAATAGACAGTGACAAGCAGGATGGCCGTTAGACGAATCATGCTGACAAAGACAGTCACGTCCGCCCAATATTGAAGAGTTGGCGCATTTATTATCCCACTCCATTGTAAAAGCCCCGTTCCAGCAGCTGTTAATAAGAAGGGAATAGACGTGGAAAAATAATAGCCCAATTGCGAGAATATCCCGCCGCCAAAGCCAAAACGCTCCGAGTAAAAAAAGTTGCCATTATTCATTGACTCATATAAAAAATACTTGAATGGAATCATCTGTGACATTCCATCATTTGGACCTGTGACATACCGGCCATGCATCCATTCCGACAACATGAAGCCATGGGCAATGACAGCGGTCATGAGGCACACTGCGATTAGCCATCCCCAGTTACTCTTCTTCATCATGCCGCTTTCAGCACCTTTCCGGTCACAACAAACGTTACAGGAACCGTAATGATCAACGCCCCGATTGGCGCGATTGTACTATTCACATGAAGTCCATCCACAAGAATGTACAGCAATATAGCCGTAACAACGATGTTCACTAGCTGGGTAATGGGATACATCAAAAACTTTTTCCAAGTTGGTTTGACTTTATAGGTAATATAACTATTCAAGAAAAATGAAATAATCATGCTTAAAACAACAGCACTAAAATGCGCGATCATATACGCCAATCCTAGCGTCTTTAACCCTAGTAAATAAAACGAATAATAGGTTGCTGTATTAATAACGCCAACAATGGCGAATGTGATGAATTCACGAACTTCGAATTTTGGCATGAGCTGCTTGCTTTCCTTTCACCTCGGCGCTTGTCCGTCTAACAAGATAATGCGGCCGCTTTTTCGTTTCATTATAAATCCGTCCTACATACTCTCCGATAATACCTAGTGAAAGCAGCTGGACTCCGCCTAGAAAGAGAACTGCAGAGATTGTCGTGAAATACCCGGGTACATCGACGCCATTTCGCATAATGTCAATCAATGTAAAAGAGATATAAGCGATTGACAAAAACATACTTAACAACCCTGTGTAAAAGCACAAGCGTAATGGTTTTGTATTGAACGACACGACGCCATCCACTGCATAATTCAGTAACTGTTTAAGTGACCATTTTGTCTCTCCGTGCTTACGGGCCACGTTTTCATAACAAATTGTCTTTTGTTCAAGGCCGATCCAAGAGTACAGCCCTTTAGAGAAGCGATTTCCTTCACTTAGCTGCAATAGAGAATCGACAGCCCTCCGGCTCAACAGACGGAAGTCCCCTTCTCCATCACGTAATTCCACATCAATTGTTTTGTTAACACCCCAGTAATATGCACGTGACAAAAGCGAACGGATCTTTGCATCGCCTGCACGATTGCGTTTTGCAATGACCTGGTCATATCCTTCTTCGTATCCCCGTATCAGTTGGGGGATCAAGTCAGGAGGATGCTGCAAATCGGCATCCATTAAAATGACTGCATCTCCTTTTGCGTATTCAAGACCTGCTAAAATCGCAGCTTCTTTACCAAAGTTGCGAGTAAAAGATACATATTCCACTTCAGGGTATTCGATTAAAGCTGCCCGAATTTCATCCATTGTCTTATCACTGCTGCCATCGTCCACAAACAGTACTTCATAATGATGACCATTGGACATCATCATCTCACTTAAGGCTTTCATCATATGAATTATATTACCTTCTTCGTTGTATGAAGGGATGACGAATGAAATGAACAAGTGTTTCATTCTGTGCACCTGCTTTCTTTTTTCTACAAGTTGCTCTCTACCTAATACCCGTTTTCATAGAAAATATCACTTTATGGCAGATAGTGTGTGTTTTCACTATCTTTTCTTGTACTGGCAGTAGACATCTATACTAATCTTAATCTTCAATCTGTTCTGCGATTTTTTTCGTTCATTGTATTCAAGCTGTTTTCAGCGCATACTTATCTTCGTACAATTAGACGACAGGAGTTTTTACATATGGTTTTAATCGACAAAAGAATTGCACAAGATCCATGGGAAGCTTACCTAGATGTGGATACTCATGGACATCAAGTGCTTTCAAGTATTGAATTCACAACAACTTATTTATGTAATATGAGATGTGAGCACTGTGCCGTTGGCTACATGCTCCAACCGAAAGATCCGGATGCACTCCCTATTGAATTACTAATCCAGCGTTTAGAAGAAATTCCACACTTGCGCACCATTAGTTTAACAGGCGGCGAGCCGATGTTTTCTAAACGTTCTGTCGAGCTCTACGTTCTGCCCTTATTGAAATATGCACATGAGCGCGGAGTACGGACACAGATGAACTCCAATTTAACCATGCCTCTCGATCGCTACGAGGCGATCGCTCCTTATTTAGATGTACTGCATATTTCACATAACTGGGGAACCGTTGAGGACTTTGCTGAAGGCGGATTTGCGAATATGGAACGTGTCCCTTCATTTGAAAAGCGCGCTGAGCAATTCAGCCGCATGATTGAAAACAGTCGGGCTCTCGCAGACTTGGGTGTTATGGTTTCTGCGGAAACGATGTTGAACAATAGAACACTTCCCCACTTACAAAAGATTCACGAACAAGTAGTCAATGAAATGAAGTGCGCTAGACACGAAATCCATCCCATGTACCCAAGCGATTTCGCTTCAACACTCGAAGTTCTTACACTGGAGGAGACGCGCACAGCCATAAAAGACATCCTTCAGTTCCGGGATCCTTCTACTTGGATGCTGTTTGGGACTCTTCCATTCTATTCATGCAGCCCGAACCTGGAAGACCAAGAATTGTTAGCTGAACTAAACAGAAGCACAAATGTCTCGGTCCGCAATGATCCCGATGGCCGCTCTCGACTCAACGTCAATATCTTTACAGGAGACGTGATTGTAACCGACTTCGGCGACGTTCCCCCTTTAGGGAATATCCAGCAGGGTAACCTTCCAGCAATGTATGATGCATGGCAGCAGCATCCCCTAGCAAAGTCAGTCAGCTGCCATTGCCCCGCTGTTCGCTGTCTAGGTCCTAACTTACTTGTGAAAAATGCCTACTACGGGGAAATCGACTTCACTAAACGTCAAGCTGTACTGTTATAATGACTTTTGGAAGCCAATCAGAAAAGGAGCTGCACAATTCATGTATGCACAAGTTTTTTATGCAACTGCTTTTACAAGCCAATCACCTAAAGAGGTAACCGTCTTGAAAGATTGCCTGTTTTGTATTGACGATAATGGGATAATCGACCGTATTGTCCATCCTGAGGATTCGGATTATACAGCGATCCTGAATACATATAAGGACAACGATGCTTTTGAACACATTGCAGAAGGTTCTTATTTGCTTCCGGGATTTGTCGACTTACACATTCACGCTTCGCAATGGGCACAGGCGGGTACAGCATTGGACATTCCCCTTCATGATTGGTTAAGTACGTATACCTTTCCTTCTGAAGCGAAGTTTGCGGATGTTGACTATGCCAAAATGGTCTATGAAGATGTCGTGGATACACTCCTTGCAAACGGAACAACTACAGCACTTTACTTCGCAACGGTCCACAAAGAAGCGAGCGTCTTGCTTGCAGACATTTGTGCAAAACGGGGTCAGCGCGGTTTAGTCGGCAAAGTCGTCATGGATTTGCATGAAGAATGTCCGGACTTCTACCGGGACTTAGATACGCAGATGGCACTAAAGGATACGGAAGACTTCATCCTCAAAGTGAAGGAAATCGCGAAGACCGCGAAGCAAGGCGTGTATCCAGTCGTTACACCGCGTTTCATCCCTACTTGTTCGGACGAAGTACTCGAAGGTCTCGGCGCGCTTGCTGCAAAGTATGACACTCATATCCAATCACATTGCAGTGAAAGTGATTGGGCTCACCAACATGTCCAGCAGCGTTTTGGTAAAAATGATGCGCAAGCATTGCATGACTTCGGTTTACTTCAGGATAAGTCTGTAATGGCTCATAGTAATTTCCTTTCTGATGAAGATGCAGAGCTATTTGCAGAGACAGGAAGCGCGATTGCACACTGTCCGATCTCGAACGCGTACTTCGCGAACAGTGTCATTCCAATTGCCCACTTTGCTAAAATGGGGGTCGACATTGGACTTGGTTCTGACATTTCAGGCGGGTTCTCTCCAAGCCTATATGACAATTCACGTCAAGCGGTCATGTCTTCGCGCATGCTTGAAGACGGCGTGAATTCTCGGGTTAGTCCTGAAGAACGCGGTGTCAGCAATTCACGAATAACAATTGCAGAGGCATTTCATCTCGTGACAGCTGGAGGCGGTGCTAGTCTAAGTTTACCGATTGGCCGCCTGAAAGAAGGGTACGCCTGGGACGTCCAGCGCATAGATACGCAAATCGCAACGGCAAAGCTTCCGTTGTTTGATACGGCAGAGCCGTTACTCGATGTGTTCCAAAAGATGATGTATTTGGTCCGTCCAGAAAACATCCGCGACGTGTGGGTTCAAGGCCAACACGTCCATTCACGGAAATAATTCAGAATCCATAATCTGACCCAGTAACAACGGGTCAGATTTTTTGTATCCTCCAATTAATCAATCTAGCAATTGAGGTTAAACAATTCATAAAAAGGGTATTGTATCTGCATTCTTCGTTGCAACCCCCCTTTATTATTGCAAAATAACGTATCTCTTTTTTTACCAGTTAAACCCTTACAAATCCATATTTATAGGTATATTGAATACTTTGTTTCGATAACCGAGATATTTGACTGAAAGATAGTTATACTTTGTTGTTGTAGATTTATACCTTGCTAGCACTTTCTTAATAAGTTCTTTTTTTGATGGATGGCCTTATTTTATTTTTATTGTTATTTCTCAATTAAGTTTTGAACTTCGCTTCCTGTCACACTTGGACAGTTCTGTGAAAGAATGCACTGTATCTACAATCATTTTAAAAGGAGGAAACTATAATGGCAGAAACACAAGAACCAAAAGGCACCAAAAAAAGTGGAATGAGTCGCCGTAACTTCTTGAAAAATTCCGGACTTGTAGCCGGCGGTATCGTGGGCGGCGGCTTATTCGGAGGACTTATCGGCAGTCAGATGAAAAAGCCGAAAGAAGAAAAAAAGGCGGCAAAAGAAACAACGAATGATGCCGAAGCACGCACGTTCTTCAGTAGAAGTGAAGATTTCGAAACACTATCTGCAGCAGTGGAAAGACTGTATCCTGAAGACAAAATAGGTCCAGGAGCGATCGGACTTGGCGTTCCTTATTTCATCGACCGTCAACTAGCTAGTGACTGGGGTTCTAACGCTAAGGAATATATGAAAGGCCCCTTCCCTCAAAACCAGGAGGCAGCTTATTACGAGAATCTGAACACGGATCAGAATAAGCAAGGTCCTAACTCTGTTACTCAAGTAGCAGCTCCCTCTCCGCGTTATCAGACACGTATGAATCGCGGCGAGATTTTCAGAGAGGGCATCAAGGTCCTTCAAGAGTCAGCGCAATCGAATCATAAGAAAAAGTTCTTTGAGCTTGAAGGCGAACAGATGGATGAAATTTTGACAAAGATGCAAGAAGGAAAAGTTCGCATGAACGGAATCCATTCAACCGTCTTTTTCAGTCTATTATTGAAAACGACTATCGAAGGGGCTTATTCAGACCCTGTCTATGGTGGAAACCGCGATATGGCTGGGTGGAAAATGGTCGAGTACCCGGGACCTCGCATGGGGTATCTTGGACAAATTGAAGATGACGAGTTCGCAGTTATGAAACAAGAAAGCCTACGCGATTACCAAGAAATGTGGGGCTAGGAGGAAACTAAATGGCTAAAAAATTAGAAAAAGTAGACGTTGTTGTTGTAGGTAGTGGCTGGGCTGGAGGTATCGTTTCTGCCGAAGCTGCAAAAGCAGGTCATAAGGTCGTAACACTTGAACGTGGTAAGCCTGTCGATCGTCAGGACTATGTGGGGGTAAAAGACGAACTTCGCTTTTCAGATCGCTATGAAATGATGCAAAATTTGGCTCCCGAAACGATTACGTCAAGAAATACATTAGACGAAGAGGCGCTGCCTGTCCGTACTAGAAGTGAAATGATGGCAGGGACCGATTTAGGCGGAGGCAGTGTCCACTGGGCCGGTGCGACATATCGCTGGAGACCGATTGACTTCGAAATCCGCTCTAAAACGATTGAACGTTATGGCGAAAAGAAAATCCCAGAGGGCATGATCATTCGTGACTGGGGAATTACGTACGACGAAATGGAACCTTACTATGATAAGTGGGAGAAAACGGCTGGTATTTCAGGAGAGCCCGATCCTCTAGGAGACAAACGCTCTAGTGACTATCCAAACCCCCCCATAAAGGAATCACCTGCAGTGCGCTTGTTTAAAGATACTACTAAAAAAATGGGCTATCATCCGTATCAAGTTGCATCTGCGAATCTATCCCAATCATACAAAAACCCAGACGGTGAAACGATTGCTCAATGTATGTTCTGTTCATTCTGTACGGAATATGGCTGTGACTTTGGAGCGAAGTCAGACCCACTCGTCACTGTCATACCGACAGCGGTTAAAACAGGCAACTGTGAAATCCGTACGCACTCTCTAGTTCGCCGTGTACTGCACGAAAACGGTAAAGCGACGGGCGTAATGTATGTCGATCTTCGTACAGGTTTAGAGTACATCCAACCCGCAGACGTTGTCGTTCTTGGTGCATTCTCGTTCACAAACAACCGACTTTTGATGCTTTCTAAAATCGGTGAGCAATACGATCCGAAAACTCGTAAAGGCGTCATCGGGCGTAACTTCAATGGTCAATTCGGCATCACATTCCTCGGAGCCCGCGGCTTTTTCGAGGACAAGAAGTTCAACTTATTCATGGGAGCCGGAGCACTCGGCGGTACAATGAGCGATTTCGCCGGCGATAATTTCGACCACACTGACCTTGACTTCATCAATGGCGGCGGAATTGAATTACGTCAATATGGACATGGTCCAATTGCGCGAAACAGTGTACCAAAAGGCACAAAAAATTGGGGTCCGGATTTCAAAGAGAAATCCATCCACTATACGAACCGCAGTTTAGTCGCTTGGTATACACCAGCAGTTATGTCATGGTGGCACAACTATACGTCACTCGATCCTACGTATACAGATGAGTTCGGCGATCCACTTCTACGAATCACGAACAAATACACAGATCATGATAAAGCGATGGCAAAGTTCGGTATTGAAAAATGTACAGAAATCATGGAAAAAATGGGTGCGGACATTGTCGATCCAGATGAAATCCCTGAGGAATTCGACCATGTTTATGATGGCGGACACTATGCAGGCGGTGTAAGTATGGGTGAAGATCCAGAAACATCTGCTATCAACAACTACTTGCAGCTATGGGATATGGAAAATCTATTCGTCGTTGGCGGATCGGCATTCCCACAATTCGGCGGTCATCACCCTACAGCAACAATCGGTGCACTTTCCTACCGCGCTTCAGAAGGTGTCATTAAATACTTGAAAGAACCAGGTCTCCTTACACAACCTAAAAAAGAAGGCGCGAAAGCTTAATCTTTTTTAAATCGAAAAGGCTGCTAGGCCGCGATTATTCGCAGCCTAGCAGCCTTTTTACAAGTTGTTCAACTGTCTAACTTTTACAGCTGAAGACTATTTTCAATCGCAAGCAAGTTTTCTCGATATTGTTTCATTTCGCTCCTAGTGATGTCTCCTTTTTCAAACGCAGTATGAATGTACGTTCTTTCAGTTTGCAGAGCGTAGTCAATCCATTCATGCAAATGATCGAGCGCTTCTCTTTGAAGGCCCAGCCCTCCCATCCTTTCATAGTTCAGTAAGAACGCTTCGACAAGCTCCGGTGAGAACTCCCCTTGTTCGAGATCCTTCAGTTTTGCTGTGACGAATTGACCATTGCTTTGAAAAAGAATTCTTCTTTGTTCTTTTCGCTGTTCTATAGTTAGCGGTTTGACATGTACACTCCTGAGTTGCCGCTTTAGTAATTTACTGTAAAACGACTTGAAAGCAAACTCCTTATTTTTTGTTAAGCGGTACAACCTTGTATTTATCCTTCTCAAATATGGAAACGCCAATTGAATACGCACCAAGTCTTGTTTCAACAATTTTTCCGTGTTTTCCAATTGCCATTCCAGAATAAGCTGACGGATCTTGCGTTCGCTCTTGTTCAAATCATTAAGATTGGTAAGCGAAAAGATTCGATCATTGTACATCTTGATCACCCGTCCGATGACCCGTTTGTTTTCATCTGTCCGATGTTTCCGTAATTCTTTTTTCACGTTGCGCAGCATTCCGATTTCAAATGTATGATCATTTTGCAACGAGACGTCTTCTACTCTTGGTGCAAACAAATGTAATGTGAAATTTGCGAGCAGCAGTGTAAGTAAAATAACGCCACTTGCAATGAATAGGAGTAAATCACGTTCTGCAAAAGGCGTTCCATCTTTTAAGAACAAAGGCAAGGATAATACACTTACCAATGTAATGGTGCCTCTAACTCCAGAGATTGTGTACAGAAGCGTGTCAACAACTCGGCGTTTGCTGCTCGACTCTGTTGTATTTTGGAAGTTATTGAAGATGATAATCCAAACAAACCTTAATGCCAAAAGTACAAATGTAATCGCCAGGATATATCCTATGACCATCATTATTTTCACGGTGGAATCAATCAGAAGAGCCTGAACAATTTTAGGCAACTGAGTTCCTAACAGCACGAAGACAATACCATTCAAACTAAACGTAATCACTGACCAAGTGTTTCTAGATAGCAGTCTCATTTGTGCAACTTCAGGATTGAATCGCTTATAAGACATAGAGTGAACAATACCACCACTTACGACTGCTAAAATTCCATTAACCCCAACAGCCTCCGCAATAACGAAAATAAGAAACGGAAGCAAAACTTCCATGAGAATGAACGAAATACTATTTTCGATACCAAGCGTCCGCAGCCATCTCATCAGCAATATCTTCATGAAACTTAATACTGCACCGAGCAGAATCCCTCCCGCTGAAATCAGCACGAATGTAGTACTCGCTTCTAACAGTGAAAACGTTCCGGTCAAAAGTGCTGCTAATGCGAATTGAAAGGATACCAGGCCGGATGCATCATTAATGAGTGATTCCCCTTCAAGTGTATGCCGAATTTTATGAGGGATTTTCACCTTCTCCGCTAACGCGCTAACAGCGACTGCATCTGTAGGAGCAAGTGCAGCTGCTAAAGCAAACGCAGCCGCCAATGGAAGTGAGGGAAGTATGAAATGGATAAACCCGCCCAGCAGTCCGACCGTTACAAATACTAATCCTAAAGAAAGCGACAGAACCGATTTACGTTCTCTCCATAAGGCTTTCTTGTCAACATTCACTCCGTCATTGAAGAGGATTGGCGCAATGAATAGCAGTAAAAACAATTCTGGACTTAACTTAATAGAGTGATCTGTCAATGGAATTGCTAGTACAATGCCAAGTGCTACTTGGATTAGCGGAACTGCAATAGCAGGTAAAAAACGATTGAGTACGTTTGAAACAAAAACTGCACTCAGCATAAGTAATATGACTTCAAAAATCTCCACTTCTTCACCCTCTTGATGGTTGAATTACAGTCTTCTATTCATACCCCACTTGATGAGTATGTACTCTGCATCCTACTATTATAAGGCTTCTCTGCTTCATAACGATGCATAAAGGTTTGAAATCTTATATAGATGGTATATTAAGGTATTAGATAGTAAGGAGTGAGTCGATGAAGGTCAATGACGATGCACGGGAAAAGTTACTAGAAGAGGTGGCTGGACTAACGGATGACGAGGTGAATTGGAAACCTTCTGAGGATAAATGGTCCGTACGACAAATACTAGAACATTTATATTTAATGGAAGGCGGTGTCGCTAAAACCATTCAATCACAATTGGGTTCAGGTGAACATCATTCTACTTCTGACAAACCAATTGAACGCACAGTCGATCGCACGCAAAAAGTTGAAGCTCCAGACTTCGCACGACCCGGCGATACATTTTGTAAACTGGAGGAGCTGAAAAGTAAACTAAACGAATCACATAATGGACTTCAAAAAATCGAAAATACAGTACCTGCCGATCAACTGGAGGCTAAATCCTATCCCCATCCTGTATTTGGTGAAATGAGTTTGGCTCAATACATTCCCTTCGTTGGATATCATGAATTGAGACACATTGAACAGATTCAAGAAGTAAAAGAAGCGATGCATGCATCAAAATAATTTCATATAACGAGAGAAAAGCCGGGACGCTTTGAACAGCGTCCTGGCTTTTCTCTGTACTTTTTATCGACGCAGCCAAATCAAATTTTGGTCTTCTGCGAAATTGGCGATATTATACACAAATAACACGTCTTGAATACCTTTATCTTGAGCAATTTGAGCCATATTTCGATGGTCATATCTTAAATCGACCATATAAATTTCTTCAAAGTGATTTGCTAAAAAAGGAACTAACGAATGGGCATACGAGTCTTTGATAATCATCAGTTTCCGTCCATTATTCACATTGGAATGTATCGTTACGGCACGATGATTGCCACCTAAAAACAACGAATACTGATCACGTTTCTCAAGAAACTCCCATGCATACAGTGAATCCATCTTTGACTGACCATCGTCGATGTCGACATCATAGGATACATCGAATTTCGGCTCAAATATGTTGATTTCATCCGCTGACAAGAAAGGATCATTTGCCTTCGCATCATAGGTCCCCCGGAAGTTTTCAGATACAGTTCGAATCGTAAACTCATCTAAGGAGTACGGCGTCATTCCCATTTTCTCCATTGTCGCCTGGTACGCGATATACGCACCATAAGGCGTCCAGTGATGATCTGTACGGAAATAGATTGGCCCAGCTTTAGCATTTTGTAAAGCAGCTGTGGCGTCTATCCATTCCATATCCTCTGTCACTTGTTCTTTGACACGTTGAATCGCCGCTGCTTCACTAGCTGTCGTTGCGAATTTCGGCAGCTTTTCAGGATACACTTTAATAGACGTTGGCGCAAGCAGCCCATATACTGTGATGCCTTTCGTCTTCTGGAGGAACTGCGAGATACTCTCACTGTTTGAATCGAGTTGCTGTGACGGTGCTTCAAACTTCTCGAACAAATAGCCATCTTGTCCGAAATATACACCATTGTTGTCTTTTTTCAAAGCCGCCTTTTGAGCAGATGCTTTCATGCTAGTCCAAAAACGTTTATGAACGAATTGATCACTTAAGTACGTTTCTACATCTTTTGTAAATGCCCCTGACGTAATCCTTTCAAGTGATACTTTAGGGAATTGCATGAGCGGACGGTTTTCAGCCTGTGAAAACTGCTGATCATCCGCCAGTAGATTCATACAGGCAATCCCGCCGATGAAAACGGAAAATACGATAATGAGTATAGTATTCAATCGCTTCACGAAGCTTGCCCTCCTATCCTATTTGAGTTTCAGTCTGTGTTAAAAACGGAAGTACAAGAATGGATTAAATGAATCGTCGACTAAGTAGGCAGTCGATAAGAACAGAATTGCCATGAAAAAGAACACTTGCAAAGCTGTTTGAACCCATTCGTTTCGAATGATTTCAAAGCGTTCGGCACATTGTTTCCATAGGTTTGTAAACAATGGGGTTGATAGAAGCCCTGCAACAATAAGTAAAATACCATTCGTATATAAATCATATAAAAATGCTGTATTGTAAAGCGAATGGCCGCTCAATCCGACCATCACTTGTGCATAGCGTATTGCCTCCCCTATGTCTTCAAAGACGAACAGCACCCAGCTGAATAGGATAGCGATGAGTAAATACCCATGCTGAACAAAGCGCGGGAGCTTATCAAGCCATTTAAGCAGACCTGCACGCTCAATCCCTATCAACACTCCGAAATACAATCCCCATAATACATAATTCCAGCTTGCTCCATGCCATAATCCCGTCAATCCCCAGACAATGAACAAATTTCGATAGAGTACAAACTGCCCCTTCCGATTGCCCCCAAGCGGAATGTAGACGTAATCCCGAAACCAGGAACCAAGCGTGATATGCCAGCGCCGCCAAAACTCTGAGGCATTCTTCGCGATATAGGGATAGTTAAAGTTTTTCGGGAAACTGAATCCAAACATTTTTCCAAGACCAATTGCCATGTCAGAATAGCCGCTGAAGTCAAAGTAAATTTGAAATGCAAACGCAATAATACCAAGCCATGCAGTTAATACGGTAAGTTCTGAAATCCCATTGCTCTCTACACTAGCCCACAACTGACCAATTGTATTGGCTATCAAGACCTTCTTACCGAGTCCAATGATGAATATTCGTACACCGTCAGCAAATTGTCCCAATTGAAACGTCCGATTCATCAATTCCTTCTCAATGATTTCATACCGCACAATAGGTCCAGCAATCAGCTGAGGGAATAAGGAGACATAAAGGGCAAACGTGACAATATTTTTTTGCGGCCGCACTTTCCCTCGGTACACATCGATTGCATAAGACATCGTTTGAAACGTATAAAAGGAAATACCAATCGGCAGTGGTAAATTCAATGGCTCAATACCTATCCCCGTAATAGAATTGACGCTTTCAATTAAGAAGTCCGCGTACTTGAAAAATGATAAAACCGCCAAATTAACAACAAGTGAAGAGAGGAGTCCGAGCTTTGCATAAAGCGGCCGTTGTTCCCTAAACCGTCCGATAATACGGCCATGTATGTAATCCGTCAGTGCAGAAAAAATCATGAGTGCTATGTATATGGGTTCTCCCCATGCGTAGAAAAATAGACTAATGCCAAGCAATGTAAAGTTTTTGAAGGACCGCGGACTAGTGTAATAGAGTAAAAGCGCTGCAGGCAAAAAGAAAAAAAGAAATGTTAAACTGCTAAATACCATACACGGTCCTCCTCACCTATCCAATTAGAAAAAGGCACACAATGTGCCTTTTTCGTTTGTCAGAAACTCTCGTTGAATGTTTTTTCGATTTCTTCTGGATTTGTATACGTCACATACAATAGGAATTTCCCTTTTGTGACGATTTTATTGTTCTTCACTTTTTCATATTGCTCAGGTAAGTATTGTTTCCACGTTTGGTCTTGTGCAGCCAGTTCGTTTTCAAGTGATGACTTCAATTCGTCCACCTGATCTTCATCTTTCGCTTCTAGCACGATGATTTCATCTGCATTGACGTTCATGAGAGCAGCCAGTACAGTTCCATTTGCCAGCAACTCAGGATTCACTTTCATCTTTTCAACCCAAATATCTGAGGCTGAATCTCCATCTTCACGTTCGGTCAGATTGACTTCTTGGTAATATTGGTTTAAATCGTTTACATTTTCGACTTCCATATCCTTTGCAACCTGTTCTTTAATGTTAGTGATTATGTCTGCGAATTCAGGTTCTGCGTTTTGTTCTTTTCCTGTATTGTCTTTATCCTGATTTCCACAAGCCGCCATCAAGACTGCCATGAACACTACCGCAATTGCTGCTAATTTTTTCATAGAATCCTCCTTAATACGTTACCTATTTGGTTCTATCCTAAGTAGTCGGTTCACATGCCGTAAAGTTACATCGTTATCGCGAAAATTTTTCGTTAGATTTTATCTGACTGAAAATCACTCTTATCTACCAGGGCGCATACTCTGTAACGATTGCTAGCAGTATTTAGATAGAGGAGATGAAATGAATGGTTTTAGAAGACCGGGCAGCACCTCAGTATGCTGCGGATGTCAATGACCACAAATTTTTCGTAAAAGACAGCAAGAATTACATTAATATCGTAAGCCATGATCAATTGAATTCCTTGCACGGTGTGTCGATGTTAGATATCTTTCTAAGCGAAAATAGCATCATAGAACCGCATTATCACCCGAACGGTTCCGAGCTCACCTATTGTGTATCCGGATCAGCTACGATTTCCATGATGAATATCGGAACGAAGGAGTTCCAACATTACCGCATCACTCCTGGTCAAGTAGTCAACATCCCGCAAGGCTGGTGGCACTATCAGCTGGCTCATACAGATGACACCCATCTGCAAGGGATTTTCAACGTTGGCGTGCCAGAAGCCGTTTTCGGTTCCGATTTGTTAGCACTGACGCCTCCTGACGTTGCACCTTACACATATGGAATCGACAAAAGTCAGTGGGAGAGTGTGATTTCACAGGTGAAGCCACACACTGTGATTGGTCCATCTTCGATGAAATAAGTCGGGCACCTCTATACAAACTTCTAATGATGACCCAACCATTTAAATCTGCGCATCGGACCCGCGAATTCAATGGGTCCTTTTCTTTTTGGAGTTACGTTAAAAAAGTGGTAGGCTTAAGTCTATTAAGTATAGTAGAGGTGACACAATGATCAGATTCGGTATTATCGGTACAAATTGGATTACAGAACGATTCTTAGATGCAGCAACTCACATTGAAGAGTTTAATCTGGCAGCTGTCTACTCCAGAACAAATGAACGGGCAGCAGAATTTGCAGCCCAATACAGCATTCCTCATTCGTTTACAGATTTAGAAGAAATGGCATCCAGCGACGTGATCGATGCAGTATACATCGCATCCCCCAATTCACTTCATGCTGCACAAGCCATTTTGTTTTTACAGCATGGAAAACATGTGTTATGCGAAAAGCCGCTGGCTGCGAATGCACAGGAAGTCCAGCAGATGTTTGACACTGCAAAAAAAAATAATGTGTTGGTGATGGAAGCTATGAAATCTACATTCCTTCCTAATTTCACAGTTATTCAAGAGAACTTGCATAAAATCGGACCGATTCGAAAATACTTTGCAGGCTTCTCCCAATATTCCTCTAGATATGACCAATATAAAGCAGGGACGGTCTTAAACGCGTTTAAACCTGAGTTTGCCAATGGCGCGCTAATGGATCTTGGTGTCTACTGTCTTTACCCATTGATCACTTTGTTAGGCGCGCCACTGGAAGTAAAAGCAACTGGTTCGCTGCTTGAGTCCGGCGTCGACAGTCACGGGAGTGCTGTGCTCACTTACGAAGGAATAGATGCGGTTGTCTCCTTCTCCAAAGTGTCCCAGTCTTCGATTCCTTGGGAGATCCAAGGGGAGAACGGGACAATGCTGATTTCGAAAACCTCGTCTCCTGAACACGTAGAGATCCAGTACAATGACGGAACGATGGAGAACTTAACAGTCGAGATGCCTTACCCTTCCATGTATTATGAAGCGAAAGAGTTTGTAGACTTAGTTCAGCGGGGTCAGCTCGAGTCAAATGTGAACTCCTATTACAATTCAATATCGACCATGAAAGTGGCGGATGAAATCCGAAAACAGATCGGATTAGTTTTTCCAAATGATCTGTCACTTGAAAACTAAGTACATCCAAATAAAAAAGACAACCGAAGTTTACTGCTTCGTTTGTCTTTTTTAATTAGAAAGTAATATTCATGTCTTCGAACAACAACACCCTCGCTGGAGATGCGTCTGTTCCAACGAGTTTAATGGGTGCTGCGACCATGAAATATGATTTCGGTTCCACGTCTTTTAAGCGCAATCCTTCGATAATAATGATGTCATGCGCAAATAATGTTTTGTGCGTAGGATGCCCCTCTTGGCTGCGTTCGACTCCTAGGGCATCAATGCCAATTCCGCGCACCCCAATTTCCGCTAAATATTCAGCGCCATCCGCAGCTAAATATACAAAATCGAAATCAAACGACTCTTCAAAAGAATTCTTTGTTTTAAGCAATACGAAATCATCTTTTTGAATATCGAATCCTTCTAAATCCGCCTTCGTGACGCCATCCTTGACCTGAGTAAGGTCAAACACCTTACAATCACCCACTAAAGAATCTAATGAGATGGATTCGAATGTTTCGCCATCGACTTTCATGTGCAGCGGTGCATCAATATGCGTTCCTGTGTGGACATCAAGTTCAAGTCTCGTTTCCGTTACATAGCCATTGGTCACCCGATTCACTTTAGGCTGTTTTTCGGGCTTATTCTTATACACTGTCATTCCTTTGTAAATTGAACTTGTTACATCATACATTTTCATTACGAACAACCACCTATTCTAAATTATTTTGCGTTATTCTCTAGTGTAATCCTTGCACATCGGTCTGCCCTTGTCTACATTTCGATTCGATATCCGGCAGGAATTTACATAAAAGTAACTAAACATGTTAATAATGATTCTTGAAAGTTCTGTTTACTATTTATGCACTTACATTTCTCGACCATAAAACTTATACTAGGAACTGATGCAATTTTATTGTACCCACAACTATCTCACTTTATGGAGGAAAACTAAATGCTTTCCAACGATCCCTCTTCAAAAAAAGAAGAGAACAACGAACAAAACGTCACTGGCATGACGATTGTCTTATTTGGCGCTACAGGTGACCTAGCTAAACGAAAGTTATACCCCGCTTTATATAATTTGTATATTGAAAACAAAATGCCCGAAACTTTTTCTGTTATCGGATTAGGCCGCACCCCTTACACAGACGATGTGTTTCAAACAAAGGTGGAACAATCGCTTCGCAATTACTCCAGAGGCCCTGTTCATGACAAAGGACTCCAACAGTTCTTAACCTCTTTTCGCTACTGTACGTTTGACGCAACTGAAACTGACTCGTACAAAAAGCTAAACGGCCTTATCGAACAACGGGAAAACGAGTTAAGCCTTCCTCAAAACCGGCTATTCTACTTGTCCGTTGCACCCAGCTTGATAGATGTGATTACATCGAATCTCACAACAAGCGGCGTCAGCCAAACGACTGGCTGGAAGCGCCTCATCGTCGAAAAGCCTTTTGGCAGTGATTTAGCATCTGCACGAGAGTTAAACGAAAAGCTGCGAACCGCATTCCATGAGGATGAAATCTATAGAATCGACCATTACCTCGGCAAACCAATGGTGCAAAATTTGGAAACGCTGATTCTCGTGAATCCTGTACTGGATTCACTATTCAACCATCAACTCATTGCAAATGTACAAATTACAGCAAGTGAAACTGTGGGCGTGGAGTCACGAGCTCCTTATTACGACAAAGCCGGTGCAATTCGCGACATGGTTCAAAACCATATGCTGCAGCTAGTGATGATGACAGCACTTCATCTGCCGCGAAAAGCACAACCCGAAGAAATCCGGACTAAAAAAGTGGAAATCATGAAGGCGTTACGCCCAATTCAAGGTGAAACCTTGCAAGATAACTTAATACGCGCTCAATACGTTGAAGGGGATGTATTCGGCATTGATGTGCCCGCATATCGAGAAGAGCCCGGCGTCCCTCAGTCATCTATGAACGATACGTATATCGCAGCACGATTGTTTATCGACAATGAATTCTGGAATGGCATTCCCTTCTATCTTCGGACAGGCAAACGGTTAGATAAAAAATCAACCCGTATCGTTTTTGAATTTAAAGAACGTCCGGCGGAGATAGACGATTACACACCTGAAGGACTTGCACCGAATCTGTTAATTCTTGAAATTAGTCCAAATGAGAGTATCTCACTGCAGGTGAATATGAAGAATCCTTCTACAGATCGGTTTGAACCTTCTACGATCACATTCACTTCAAATTCGAATAACCAGCCGGAAGCATACGAGGTACTTTTGCATGATGCTATGCTTGGCAACGCTACATTCTTTGCCAATTGGAAAGAAGTTGAATTGTCTTGGCAATGGATACAGCCCCTCCTCGAAGCATTCAAGGAAAACGAATTGCCTTTAGTCACCTACTCTGCGGGCTCAACTGGACCAAGAGAAGCAAGACAGCTCCTAGCAGCTGATCATTTTAAGTGGTGGTAATCAGACTACCTTTCAACCTAAAAGGAGATACAATACATGTCAGTTACATTTGATTATAAAAACGCAATGTCCTTCATGAAGAAAACCGAAATGGAGAACCTCAGTCAATTCGTCAAGCAAGCCCATCACCAAATCCACACTCATCAAGGACCCGGATCTGATTATCTTGGATGGGTGGAATGGCCAATCCAGTACGACAAAGATGAGTTCGAACGCTTGAAATCAGCTGCAAAAAAGATTCAAGAACAATCAGATGCCTTGATAGTCATTGGAATCGGCGGATCGTATTTAGGGGCAAAAGCGGCAATTGAAGCACTTTCCCATACATTTCATAACCAAATGGAAGGCACTACGGAAGTGTACTTTGCAGGACAAAATATTAGTTCCACTTATATTGAACACCTGCTTCAGGTCTTAGAAGGTAAGGATATTTCAATTAACGTGATTTCCAAGTCCGGTACCACGACTGAACCTGCATTGGCTTTCCGCATTTTCCGTGAGTTCATGGAGAAGAAATACGGAGTTGAGGAAACACGGAATCGAATTTACGTCACAACGGACAAAACAGAAGGAGCACTTCGGAATTTAGCGACAGAAGAAGGTTTTGAAACGTTCGTTATTCCTGAAAACATCGGTGGACGGTATTCTGTTCTGACTCCAGTAGGACTCCTACCTATCGCTGTTGCTGGATTGGATATTGACGCTATGATGGCAGGCGCAGCATCTGCGTATCATCAGTACAATAATCCTGACATGACAACAAACGGATGCTATCAGTATGCGGCGGTACGCAATATATTTAACAACAAAGGGAAATCCATAGAATTACTCGTAGCGTATGAACCCAGTTTAAGGTATGTCGCAGAATGGTGGAAACAACTTTTCGGAGAAAGTGAAGGGAAAGACTCCAAAGGGCTTTTCCCTGCTTCTGTTAACTTCACTACAGATTTGCATTCGATTGGCCAATACGTCCAAGAAGGTCGCCGTCTATTCATCGAAACAGCCATACAAATTAAAAAGTCGTCCGTTGAGCGGACAATACAGGCTGATGAAAACAACATGGACGGATTGAATTTTCTTTCTGGAAAAACAATGGACGAAGTGAACAAGAAGGCAGCACTAGGCACAACTCTTGCGCACATTGACGGCGGCGTTCCAAACTTACTTATTGAGTTGGACGAGTTGAATGAATATACGTTTGGCGAACTTGTCTATTTCTTTGAAAAGGCATGTGCAATCAGTGCAACACTGCTCGGCGTGAATCCATTTGACCAGCCTGGTGTAGAAGCATACAAAATCAACATGTTTGCATTACTTGGAAAAGAAGGATTTGAAGAAGAGCGAAATCAGCTGGAAGATCGCTTAGAAAAGATTTCTGGCGAGTGAAACTAGAACGGAGGACGAGTATGGGTACACAGCAAATCGGTGTAATTGGTCTAGGTGTCATGGGCTTAAACTTAGCTTTGAATATGGAAAGCAAAGGATTCCCAGTCGCGGTCTATGACTATTGGACAGATCGAACAGAAAAATTCATCTCAAACGAAGCTGAAGGCAAAAAGATTATGGGTGCTTCGACTTTAGAAGCGTTTGTTGCGTCCATTGCAACGCCTCGTAAAATCTTGATGATGGTGAAAGCTGGAGAAACGACGGATTCTGTTATACAGTCACTTCTTCCCCACCTCGCATCGGGCGATATTTTGATAGATGGCGGGAACACCTTCTTTGAAGATACAAACCGCAGAACAGCAGAGTTACAAGCTTCTGGCATCCATTTCATCGGAACAGGTGTATCCGGCGGTGAAGAAGGAGCTCGATTTGGTCCTTCTCTTATGCCAGGCGGTCCGAAAGAAGCCTATGATCAAGTAAAACCAATCTTTGATGCAATTTCTGCCCAAGTGGATGGGACTCCTTGCAGTGCCCACATGGGTCCTGAAGGTGCTGGCCATTATGTAAAAATGGTCCATAACGGGATTGAATACGGGGATATGCAGCTGATTTCTGAAGCATACTTCCTCATGAAACATGCTCTTGGAATGACGTCTGCAGAGTTACATGACACATTTGCTGAGTGGAACGCTGGTGAACTGAATAGCTACCTGATTGAAATCACTTCTGAAATTTTTGCGAAGATGGATGAAGAGACAGGTAATCCGCTACTCTATCAGATTTTAGATAAGGCCGGACAAAAAGGGACAGGTAAGTGGACAAGTCAAAATGCATTGGACTTAGGGATTTCACTTCCGATTGTAACCGAGTCCGTTTTTGCACGGTTCATCTCTTCCATTAAGGATGAGCGTGTCGCTGCAAGTCAATTATTGACAGGACCTGAAGCCGCGCCATTTTCAGGTGATCGAAAAGCGATGATTGAAGCGATTCGAAAAGCATTGTATATGAGCAAAATTTGTTCGTATGCACAAGGCTTCGCTCAAATGCGTGCTGCGTCTAAAGAGTATGACTGGGACATTCCTTATGGCGAAGTTGCGATGATTTTCCGCGGAGGATGCATCATCCGTGCACAATTCCTGCAAAATATCAAAGATGCATTCGATCAGAACCCAGAGCTGCCGAACTTGTTAGTCGATCCGTATTTCACGAAAATTGTCGGTGACTATCAGTCAGCACTTCGTGAAGTATTGGGACTGGCGATTACGCAAGGCGTTCCAACTCCGGCATTCTCTAGTGCGCTCGCTTATTACGATAGTTACCGTACAGCGACATTGCCGGCGAACCTGATCCAAGCACAGCGTGATTATTTTGGTGCCCATACGTATGAGCGTGTGGACCAAGAAGGTACGTTCCATACAGATTGGTCGAAGAACTAATCCTCATCCCAATCAGTTGATAAATTTTTTCTGCGTTACTATGTTCATCTAATTTAACAATCATAGGAAATAGCTAAACACCAGCATCCGAAATGGGATTGCTGGTGTTTTTGATAGCCATCACATGTAAAAGGTCAGCTCTTCACAGTATATAAATGTTTAACCTTCTCCCGGTTTCTTTCTTTAAAAATATCGTGATGAGAGGACACCATTCCATCACCATGTGCGTCCGGTGTAATAGATTGTTCCGCTTTGTTCACTGCCTCAACAAAGCTGATACGACAAACAGATTGGATTCTCACTGAAAGGGCATTTCACAATACTTGCATCAATATTGAATACTTGTTGTAAATTCAAGCACGTCATCACTTCAGCAGGTGGACCTTCTGTTATTAGCTCTCCGCCTTTCATAGCAATCATGTAATCAGAAAACCTAGATGCGTGATTAAGGTCATGAAGAACCATGATAATTGTTCGGCCTTCTTCCTCATTGAGGCGTTTTAACAGAAGCAATATATCCAGTTGGTGTGCCATATCCAAATAAGTCGTCGGTTCATCTAACACTAAAATTTCGGTTTCTTGAGCAAGCGCCATGGCAATCCACACTCTTTGTCGCTGTCCGCCAGATAACGCTTCAATCGGACGATCTTTAAACTCATTTAATCCTGTTACTTCTATAGCACGATCGATTGCGGCGTAATCTTCTTTTTTGAGTGATCCTAATCTCTTTTGATGCGGAAAGCGGCCATATGAAACCAGCTCATAGACTTTTAATCCCCCTGGAGCATTTGCAGTTTGTGGAAGAATCGCCATCTTCTTAGCAACTTCTTTTGTGTCCAGCCGGTGAATCGCATTTCCATCTAGATACACCGCACCACTCTTCATTTTTAGTATTCTAGCGACAGCTTTAAGTAACGTTGATTTCCCACAGCCATTCGGACCTATTATCGTTGTAATTTTGTTTTTAGGAATGGACAGGCTTAACTCCTCAATAATAAGTGCATTGGAATAGCCAATAGCTGCACGTTCCACGATTAATTCTTCCATCCTTCATCGTCCTTTCATCTTTATCTCTGCGTCTGTCTTGTTCGGACTTCTGAGTTAGGGAAAATGCCATTACTGAAACGAATTGCTCTGCTCATAATTGTTGGCACTACTGAACCATGATTTTCCTCTGGTGCAATATAAAACGCGATTTGGAGTTCATCTGACTTTTTTGACTCCATGTTGGAAACTAAATCTTTTGCATCGTTTACCATGAAGCCTTCCTCTTCCCCCACTGCAATGAAGAGATTTTTTGGTGTGTCCATATCCGTGTTTTCACGGAAGTTCTTTTCATACTCAAGAATTTCGTGATCATTCCACCAGATCGAAGGACTGCATGCTAAATAATTCGTAAACAAATGTGAGCGTGTCAATAAAGTATAGAGAACAAATAGACCGCCAAGTGAGTGTCCAAATAGAGTGCGGGAATCAGGATCCACTACATATCTGCGTGCTATTTCCGGCATCAGTTCCTGTTCCATAAAGTCCAGAAGCTTATCCGCTCCGCCATGTGGCCCTAACTCGCCACCAACCGCTTTAAGCCGATCCGGATAACTATACTGTTCTGCAAAGGGTGTGAAATCATGAAATCTCTGTTTGGAAACTTCTTTCTCAGTTCCATGATGTCCAATTCCCACGACAATCGCAGGTGCAACAAATGTCTTCGGTGCATTTCTGGACTGCAATCGTACAACGTCCCGTCCGTATTGGAAATGTGAATTTCCATCGAGCATATAAATTGTCGGGAACCCTTCTTCTGGAGGTTCTGTATTTGGAAACGACACTTTAATATCAAATACATACTCCATACATTTCGAATCCAGTTTCCAATAATCCGTTTGGTCTAATGTCACTTTTTCAGTCATCTGTAAGCCCTCTTTTCTTTGTAGTAACACCTTTATACTTTCAGTTTCACAAGCAAATATAAAAAGTAAGGAATTCCGATAATGGAGACAACAATTCCAACAGATAATTCAGATGGAGCAAATACTGTTTTCGCAATGTAATCTGAAAGGATAAGTAAGAACATTCCAATGACTGCACTCATCGGCATGACATATTTGTGCTGTAACCCTACAAGCTGTTTTGCAATATGAGGAGCCATTAATCCAATGAACCCGATACCGCCTGAAACGGAGACACAAGCGCTGACTAGACCGATGCTGCTTACCAATAAAATGGACTTTTCTTTTTCCACTTTGATTCCCAAACTTTTTGCGCTTGACTCCTCCAATTGGAAGTAATCCAATAATGGGCTTTTTCTATAAATGATCGTCCCTAAAATGAGAATCCATGGCAACATCGAAGCAACAAAAGTCCAATTGGCATTGTATATGCTTCCTGCAATCCAAACAGCTGCCATTTCATAGTCTTGTGCATTCATCTTAAGTGAAATATAGAGTGACAGCGCACCAAATCCGCTGCTAATAGCAATTCCGGATAGAATCAGCCGCTGCATATCCAGCACACCGTTGCGCCACGAGAACAAATAGATTAGCGCTGCAGCAAGAGCACCTCCAACAAAGCCAAAAATCGGCATCATCAGGATGGAAGAAAAACTAGATTGTGTAGAAGTAATGGATGACATCTGGAAAAAGTACATAAAGATCACGATAGAAGCACCCGCACCGGAATTGATACCTAATATTCCGGGGTCTGCAAGCCCGTTTTTGGTAACCCCTTGAATCACTGTTCCTGCGATACCGAGACCAATTCCCACCAATGCGGCGATGATAATCCGCGGCAAGCGAAATTGAAAAATAACTAAGTCAAACTTCTCGTTAGGATTTATGCGTAAAATTGTCTTACAAACATCCCAGACTGACATGTCAAAAATACCGTTTGTCACATGGAGATAGAATGCCCCGAAAGTAAGCAAGGTAAAGATCGACATCATGAGAGTAAAACGGGAGAAAGCCTTTCTATTCACGCTGTTCCCCTCCTCTCGTACGAATTAAGTACAGGAAGACCGGCACGCCAATAATTGCGGTAATGACACCGACAGGCGTTTCAAAAGGAAAATTGATATACCGGCTCATCACGTCACACAACGCTAAAAAAACAGCCCCGATAACGGCCGCACAGGGTATGACGTATCGATAATCCACACCCACAATAAATCTTGTCACATGGGGGATAATCAAGCCGATAAATCCAATTTTCCCAACCAATGCAACAGCTGTACCGGTTACTATCACAACAGAGAACATGCTGATCAATTTCACCCATTTTGTCCGCTGTCCTAGATTGATCGCAATTTCTTCACCAAGTGAGGCGATTGTTATCGATTTAGCTACACTGATTGCCAATAGTAAGCCTAATATGCCAAAAGGAATGGCCATCAGAAGCATATCCGGATCCACTTTATGTATTTTGGAGTTGTACCAGAAACTAATACTCTGAGACACTTGAAAGCGCATAGCAATCGCAGCGGCTACACTGCTTAAAAAAGAGCCGATGACTGTACCGATAATCGCCAATCGAACTGGCGACAAGCCATCTCGTATCAGCATTCCAAAACCAAATACAATACCAGCTCCCATTGCAGAACCCAGCATGGATAAAAGAATCATTTGGTAGTTTGATAATCCGGGGAAAAATACGATTGCGATAGTTATAGCAAATGTCGATCCGTCATTTACACCCATGATGGATGGAGAAGCGAGGTAGTTCCGTGTGATACCCTGCATTATTGCACCCGAAACCGCTAAAAATGCCCCTACAAATAAAGCAGCGATTACGCGTGGTAAACGCGATGTCATGATAATGTTATGGTCTACATTATCTGCATCAAAGTGCGTAATCGCTTGCCATATCGTAAGTGCAGTTATATCTTTTACGCCATATAAAACGGATAAGACAATGGCTAGTACTATGAATAGTGGGGACACACTTAATATACTAATCGCTATCCAATTTGTCTTTTTCATTTTACGTGATCACACCTTACTCACTTACTAGATTTTCAATAGCAGCATCTAAGAATCGAACTTTAGACCATGCTGTTCCGCCTTGTGCAAGTGGAGCAATTGTGTTCACGAATACGTGATCCTCTTTCGCAGCGGTAATGCTCTTAAAGATAGGATTTGTTAGCAAATCATCCTTTGCAGTTAAGTTATCTGCGTTCTCACTCTCATCAAACTGTAAGAAGATGTAGTCCGGATTGATGTCTGCCAATGCTTCCAATGATAGTTCCCCTTGGCCTTTTGTGTTCGATACAACTTCCGGTACTGGCAACCCTAAGTCTGAGTAGAGTACAGCATTTAAATAGACATCATCCGAATACACCGCAATACTTCCTTGACGAATACGCAATACTAAAGCTGTTTTATCGTTAAATGAATCTCCAATCTTTTCTTTAGCTTCTGCAGCTTTAGCATTATAATCTTTGATGATTTCATCTGCTTCGGACTCCTTACCTGTAAGTTTTCCTAACAGTTGTAAGTTCTCCTCCCAGTTCGCAGACAAGTGAGAGTACGGAATCATCGTTTGAATTTTATTCATAGCCGCAACTACGTCTTCACCGTGTTTTGATGACCCCAGAATAACATCGGGATCAAGAGCTAAGATGGCTTCGTTGTTTGGTGCGAATTTGTCACCTACTAGTGAAGCCCCTTCAAGATCACTTGCTAAGTATTCAGGAATTGCATCACCTACCGCAAGTACACCAACCGGTTTCACTCCTAGGATTGCTGCATCTTCCATTGACTCCAAGCTTGCTGCAACAATACTATCCACTTTGGCAGGCAGTACATAGTCTTCACCTAAATAGGTTATCGTTTGTTCCGTTGCATTCTCATCTGCTGCATCCTTTTTTTCAGTACCCTTTACTTTCGTTGTCACTTCAGCAGCATTTGCTTTTTCTGTATCTCCTGAAGATGCAGTATCCTCATTCTCTGAGCATGCACTTAAACTCAGTGCTAATAGCGCACTTACCGCCATTAACCAATACTTTTTGTTCATCAAATTATTCTCTCCCTATGTATGTATTCAACTGAACACAATTTGTTGATAACGATTCTCATTATCATTTACAATATAGCAGAGGTTGTTTTCAGTTACAAGGCCGACTTTCAAATAGTATTCAGTATGGCCATTGCAGTAGCTCTAAAAGTGAAAAACCTTCAGCTTGAGGACTAGACCTCAACTAAAGGTTTTCTGAATTTAATTTCTTAGTTTTCTTTATTTTTCTTCAATAGCCCTACCTCATTGTTTGCTGCTGCTTTTACTCGTATCATCCAGCAAGACTGGAAAGATTTCTATTATTGTATAATGCGATGAATGCAAAAAAGCACTGCTAAGCAGCAATGCTCTTCTGTACAAAAGTTTAATGATAAGGGGTGCTTTAATTAACTTCATTCAACATGGAACCAATATCGGATGCTCCTGTAGGGTAAGCAAAAATCGTTTTCTTCATTTCTTCAAAAGTTAACTCTAGACGAATGGCTGTGGAAAAATGGTTGATGAGATCATCTGCATTGTCGCTTAAAATATGCGCACCCAGGACAGTTCCTCTCTCAGTATCCGTAATGAGTTTGAATGCAGCGGCTTGTTCGTTTGTCCGTTTAAACGTAAACCAATCCGTTATTTCCCGGTACGTCACTTTGGTTTTGAGGTTGGATTTTTTAGCTTCTTCTTCTGTCATACCGACGGAACCGATTTTGGGGACAGTGAACGCAACTGACGGCACAACTGGATAGACAATTGGCGTGTGGTTGCCATGAAGTAAGTTTTGGATAACTGCAGCTGAATCCCTTGAAGAAATTGGAGTAAGCGGCGGTGCTGAGGTCTCGGCTGAGTCCCCTGCTGCGTACACATTAGGGTTGCTAACACTTTGCAGGTATTCATTGACCTGAACGCCACCCTTATCACCAAGATGAACATGTCCTTTTTCAGGATCAATATCGAGTGCAGGTGCGCGACCCAATCCATGGACAACTAAATCGCCTGTAAAGGTTTGCTTTGCACCGTCTTTTTCTCCTAGTACCGTAAACGTTTTTCCGTTCTTTTCTACAGACTTAACACGCGTATTTAAGTGAATTTTAATGCCGACCTGTTCAGAACGTTTTACAAGAAGATCGACTAAATCTGGATCGAATTGTTCAAGAGGTCGTTCTCCACCATGGATGACTTCAACTTCCGAACCGACCCGTGCAGCGAGATGCGCAAATTCCATTGAAATGTAGCCTCCACCTGCAAAGATAATCTTCTTCGGCAATTCTTCAAGGTCGAGGAAGTCATCGCTGTGAATCATCAAGTCCTCACCATCTAGTCCTAATTTGACTGGCTCTGCGCCTGTTGCAATGACGATTTTCTTCCCAGTAATCACATCATCGCCTACTCGGATTTGCGTATCAGATTCGAACTTTGCCTTTCCATGATAACCATCAATCCCGAGCTCCTTAAATTTCTTTTCGGTGTTGTCAGGAATCGGCTCCGTGAACGTTTTCTTAAACGCCATCAAGTCTTTCCAATCAATTCGTGAATCTCCTGAAAGTCCTTTTCCTGCCATTCTCTCCTTCCAATCAATCCATTCGGCTGCTCCTACCAACACTTTTTTGGGGTCACATCCACGTTGAGGACATGTACCACCATATGTACGTCTATCAATAATGGCCACAGTCCAACCCGCTTTTTTACAAGCTTGAGCAGTACTAGAACCTGCTGTCCCTGTACCGATTACAATCAAATCATAGTTTTTCTTCAAACTGGGCTCCTCCTTTTCCTTGCATTCCTAACCAATGGCTGTTCAGGCTACTAAGCCCTCATAAATTGAGGACAGGCATCCGCTTTCACCCAAAAAGGTAACGTTACACAAGTCATTGATATTACTTAATTTACCCAGGTTTAAGTGTTCTAATCTTATTTGATGATGAGTCTATGAAAGATGATTGACGCAAAAAAGCTGATTCCGCCTAATTAGCAGAACCAGCTTTTATAAACCATTCAATTCGATGACTGTGAACGTCTTATTGTGTTTTCTTCAAGAAGAATGACAGTACAACATTCTTTCGGCATACCAACCAGTCTGTTTTACTAGAGAAGAACTTTCACGAATGATGTAAGTGTTTTTCAAAGATGAATACAAAAAAGCTCTAAGCAAAATGCTCAGAGCTTTACTAAACCTTTTTTCAGATCTAACGCTGTTATCTAAGTGTTTTTAACGCACCGCTCCAAGCAATGACTTGATCGAGCATCAAATTCACATTATCCAAATGTAATTCTTGTGGCTTCAATACCGATCCGTTTTCAAAATCAGTAAAGAGCGAGAGCGTAGGATGGGTACGCACATCTGCAATCATTAGTTCCCCCATAATACCTCTTAAATGTTCTGCTGCCCGAGCCCCGCCTGTTGAACCATAACTCACAATCCCAGCTGCTTTGTTATTCCATGCTTCGCGCGCAAGATCCAATGCATTTTTCAGCGCTCCTGAAATACTATGATTGTATTCTGCGACAACAAATACAAAACCATCCAAGCTAGCAAGTTTGTCATTCCAAGCCGTAATTCCCGGCTCAGTTCCATCCGTCGTTCCCATGAACGGCAACTGGAATTCTGCAATATCAATAATTTCATAATTGGCATCCCCACGTTTGTCTGCAATTCCTTTCACCCATTCTCCTACTTGTGGGCTAACCCGACCTTGACGTGTACTCCCTAAAATAATTCCGATATTCATTGTATTCATTTTAACTTCCTCCTTGGATTGTTTAGTAAATATTTTTGAGAAAAAACTCATTTAATTGACACCAACCTATTCTTTCTTTTTGTGAGACAACCTACTTATATGTCTAAAAGGATTCGATTTCCTGAAGGATCGGATGTGATAGAGTGATGGCCATCTTCTATAACACTTCCCCCAATCCGTTTGATATTCTCGATGACTTCCAAACGGGTATCTCCATCAGGTAACACGAGTGTAAAGGATTGAAGACCTACACTATTTTGGGACGGTTGTGGCGCTCCCTCCCCATTCCATATGTTGACTCCTATGTGATGGTGGTATTTCCCAGAAGAAAGGAACAATGTCTGCCTGCCAAAACGGTTGACGACATCGAGTCCTAACCCTTTTACATAGAACTCTTCAGTTTTCACCAATTCAGAAACATGTAAATGGATATGCCCCATCACTGTTCCTACCGGCATTCCTTGCCATGTCGACTCGGGACTAGAAACAGCCAACAGTTTATCAAAATCAAGAGGATCTACTGTCATCGTTACTTCTTCCTCTTGCCAAACCCATTCAGAAGGAGAACGGTCAATATAGACTTCAATCCCGTTTCCATCTAGGTCATTAAGGTACAGCGCTTCACTGACAAGGTGATCGGAAGATGCTACTGGAATACCTTGTTTGGATAAATGGCTCACGAGATTCGCCAAATCCGCTCTCTTTGGCAATAGAATTGCAAAATGATACAACCCGGTAGTTCTGCCCTGCTTCGGAGCAACATTGTCCGGTTGCTCCAACGACAAAATGCTAGTCTTCCCGTCTGTTGTAAGCTTCACGGACGAAGTAGTTTGCTCTAGGATATTGAAACCAAGAATGTCTTGGTAGAAGGATACCGACCGCTTCAGGTTTTCCACTTTAATTTGGACATGACCAACAAATGTCGTAGGTTTCGTATGAAAATTCATGACAATCCTTCTCTCCTTCTTGTTTTAGAACCATTCGAATATTATCGCAAGCAATGTTTCATTTTTCGTTTCATAAGTTGATTACCTTATGTAACTAACTATACATAAGGTAATAAGTATCGTCAAGTACTTTCATTTCACTTTGTAATTCCGATGTTTTCTATGGTATACTGTACGGAAAGAGGTGTATATCCCATGAAACAATCAACGATTTGTCCAAAATTCGAAAAAGCCATCTCACTCCTTAGTCAAAGATGGACGGGTTTGGTAATTTACCAACTACTAACAGGAACTCAAAGGTTTAGTGAAATTCAGTCTGCAGTTGGAATTAGCGGCAAAGTCTTGTCCGATCGTTTGAAGGATCTCGAAAGCCAAGGTGTTGTTAAACGGGAAGTATTCCCTGAAACTCCAGTGATCATTGAATACTCCTTAACCGAAAAAGGTCACTCCTTGGAACCTGTGCTAAAAGAAATCGAAAACTGGTCGCACATCTGGGTATCATCAGAAGATGACGGGTCTTGCGATCTTGACTAAAATTGACAAAGAGAGCTTGCATATGGCAAGCTCTCTGTTTTTTATGAAAAGATCATTCTTTATATTGAGTCAACAAACTCTAATTCATAGCCGCGGCAAGACAATTAGTTGTTAAAAAACTCATTAAATGGCTCTGGATTCAAGTTATCTAATTCCAATTCCTAATCCATCCACTCAAATTGCTTCCGATAAAAGGGTTCAACCCATGATTGTGTCATTTAGATTCCTCCTGTATTTTTTCGTTTACAGAGAAGAATTCAAATACAATAATGTCATGGTCACCCCTCCTTTTACTAGTTAAGGATGACTATACAGTATTTTCTGATTAGATTCTATATTGTTTTGATATCCATAGAAATCATACTAACGACGTGTTCAAATAAAACAATCCACCATTAATGATTTCAATCCTGATTGTCGTTTCATACTGTTCCTCAATGGATTTTTTCTCCATCTCATAACTTTCAGGCACATCCTCCACTCCCGTGTAAAAGTAATCCAATACTCGTAAGTCCCTCACTTGGCGTTGCTTTGCTTCCTCCACCCACGTGTGATCATCCTGATTCACAACGTTTTCCATCACATCTTCAAGTCGGTTTAAGGCGCGCATTGGAGGTATATTATAAGGCAGGTAGTAAGTATTCGCAGATACCGATGGTGCTAAATCTAGTTTTCGGACAGACTCTTGAAACCCATCAATGACTGCACCATTCATTAAATTCATCCCTAACGAATACAGCATTTCTTTTGTCCGATCACTGGAATACGTTATTTTATAATTTACTCCGAGCCATGGCGTTAACGTGACTTGGGTCACCTGATTTTGACCAGGTTTCTCATACAATTGAACAAAGGCTCCTTGTTCTTTCGTCACTTGAAACAGCTGATGAAGTCTTGGTGAACCGAAATGGATTCGCTCTCCTGCTAACGAGGCTGAGAACTGACTCGGATTTGTGAGCAATGTAAGCTTAGCCGGATTCGGTTCTACACCTCCACTTTCAACATAACTCCAGTAATATGGACGATTCATAATGCGTTTATCCATGTCGATTGTTAATTGAACCGTCATATGATCATAGCTTTCGTCAAGTACCCTACATTGGTTTTCATGGAAAAACCGCTGGATGTACTGATGAATTTCTTGCTGGCGCATAGATAGCCTCCATTCACAAAACTACTCAAGAGATAGACCTCTTGCCATCTGTTAAGATATGATCTAATTCCCCGACCACTTTTTCAAACACACCAATCTTCCGTTCCAGTAATTCCACCATTTTGTCTTCAACTGTGTCTTGAACTGCCAAATTATATATATGCACATCTTGTGTCTGTCCTAGTCTATGAACGCGTCCAATTCGCTGCTCGAGTTTCATGGGATTCCACGGTAAGTCGTAATTGATGACATGATGGCAAAACTGCAGGTTAATCCCTTCACTTCCCGACTCGGTTGCGATCAGCACTTGTGCATCACCTTGGAATAACTGCTTCATCCACTCGCGCTTGTTTTTGCTGAATTTTCCATTGAACAATAGACTTGTGATGCCTTTGCCATGCAGGACCGCTTGCAAATAGGCTTGTGTCGCACGATATTCAGTGAATATGATTACTTTGTCATTCGCTTGTTGAATGAGTTCCACAGCTTTTTTTGCCTTTGAATGGACCCCTAGTTCCGTCAGCTTCAACAAAATCTCCTCTATCTGGATTCGAACTTCTGGTTGAGTCGCAGCTTGATGTAATTTCTCTAACGTCAGCACCGTGGCCAGCTGACTGCTGCACATTTCACGCTGAAGTGTGAGCAACGTAAACGAATCCGATACAGGAATCTTAGAAATCATCGAGTAGACAGCTCGTTCTTGCTCAGTAAACTCGAGCGGCATAATTTCTACAAGGCGATTCGTCCATTCAATTCCTGTCTCGTGTCTGATGTTCCGTACCATCACTTGCTGGATGAGTTCCTTCAAGAACTCATCTTCTTCGACATGATGCTTACTTGCAGAAAACACACTTTGAAAGGTTTCAAGGTTCCCTAAATGCCCAGGCTTAAGCAAAGAAATCAAGTTAAACAGTTCAAACACATCATTCTGAATTGGGGTTGCCGTTAACAATAAGCAAAACTTTTTCTTCAATTGCTGGACAAATTCATAGTTTTTCGTTTTAGGGTTCTTCAGTTTATGGGCTTCATCGATAATGACCAAATCAAATTCTTGCTGGCAGATCATTTCTTTATGCGGACTTCGCTTCGCCATGTCAATACTCGTCACAACAATCGGGCAGTGGTCCAAGTTGTATTTTTTGTTGTAGGCAATTGCTGGAATGTGGAACTTTTGGTTCAGCTCTTCAATCCATTGATTCGTTAAAGAAGCCGGAGCTAAAATGAGTGCTTTTTTTACAAGTCCTCTGATGAGATATTCTTTTAAGACAAGCCCTGCTTCAATCGTTTTTCCGAGTCCTACTTCATCTGCTAAAATAGCTTTTCCATTCATCCGTTCAATCACTGTCTGTGCTGCTTCAAGCTGATGATCATATGGTGTAAGATTCGGTAAATGCTTAGGCGATTGAAGTCCATGAAATTCTGGAATCAATTTTGCCCGCTCCATGTCATAACACATCTGATAGAGCGTCCAATTATCCCACTCTTTGCGATTCTCGAGACGTTCTAATAACCCTTCTTTCCACTCTGTTGACCGCTCAACTCGCATATCTATCCCCTCATTCAACAATGTCTTTTAAATTAGCATGCCCCAAAAATAGGATTTATATGTATTTGGTTTATAGAGTACTCTATTTAAAAAAGAGCCGACGATTCATCCGGCTCTTCTGCGTTCCTGCTTATTATTTTTTCGTCATCTATATTTCAATAATGAACACCAAAATCATCGGCCTACGTTTCGTGCGTTCGAACAAAAGCGTTTCTACCGACTTCTTAATTTCCTGTCTCATGACCGTACCATCGCTGCCTATGTTGCCTTTGAACTTGTCGACAGACATGTGGACCGTTTCGTTCACCTCTTCGATCAGTTCTTTTGCATCCGGTTTATACACAAAACCTCGTGAAATCGTGTCAGGTTCGGACAATAGCTGCCCCGTCTCTTTACTAACCGTAACTAGAATGACAAGCATGCCTTCTTCAGAAAGCAGTCTTCGATCGCGAAGCACCATATTTCCTACATCCCCTACACCTAAGCCATCGACAAAAACCCGGCCTGCTTTCACTTTACGCGTCTGTCGGGCAGATACACCATCGAAATCTACTACATCCCCATTTTTAACGATGAAGATGTTGTCATGCTCCACCCCGACGGATTCGGCCAATTGCCTATGCTTATAAAGCATTCGATATTCACCATGGATTGGAATGAAATATTTCGGTTTCATAAGCGTCAGCATAAGCTTCAGTTCTTCCTGACGAGCATGTCCAGATACATGCATTCCCTCTTCTGAGCCATAGATTACATTCGCTTTCAGCATAAATAGCTGATCAATAATGCGGGAAACATTCGTTTCGTTTCCTGGAATCGGCGACGAGGCTAAAATGACCGTATCGCCAGGATGGACTTCTGCGTGCCTCGAGTTTGAGCTGGCAAGTCGGGATAACGCAGCAAGAGGTTCTCCTTGGCTCCCTGTGCAAAGAATGGCAACCGCACGCGGATCCATTTTCTTCATTTGATAAGGCTCGATGATCATGCCCTCCGGAATGACCAAATGTCCAAGTTCCGAGGCCACCTTAACAACGTTCAACATGCTTCTGCCAAGCAGCACTAACTTCCGTCCTGTTTTTTCCGCTGCATTGACCACTTGCTGAACACGGTGTACGTTCGATGCAAATGTGGAGACGAAGACCTTCTGCTGCGCATTTCGAAACGCTTCATCAATATGGCTGCCGACCGCCATTTCAGAAGGATTAAAACCAGGACGCTCAGCGTTCGTGCTCTCTGATAGCAACACGAGTACACCTTCGTCACCGATTTTTGCCATCTTATGAATGTCGGGCGGATCGTTGTTGACCGGCGTCAAATCGAATTTGAAATCACCTGTATGAACAACCACCCCGACCGGTGTATGGAATACAATTCCAACACAATCGGGAATACTGTGATTCGTCCTGAAAAAGGTGATGTTCACAATACCAAAGGAAAGATTGGATTTATCGTCAATCAAGTGCAGTTCAGTCGCTCTTAGCAATCCATGTTCTTTCAATTTGATTTCAATTAGTCCAAGCGTCAGGTCGGTGGCATACACGGGCAGATTCAACTGTTTCAAAAAGTATGGAATGCCCCCGATATGATCCTCATGCCCATGGGTGATAATTAAAGCTTTGACGTGTTCTTTGTTTTCCTGCAAGTACGAAATGTCTTGGATGATCAAATCGATACCAAGCAAGCTTTCATCCGGAAACTTGGCCCCGCAATCGACCACAAAAATATCTTCTTCCACTTGCACAACATACATGTTCTTTCCAATCTCATTCAGGCCGCCCAAGGCGAAAATGGACAGGCCTTGTTCTATCGCAGTCATTTTCCATCCGCTCCTTATATCAGTTAAGTATCGATAGTATGCGCTTTGGTTACTGTAATTATGAATCGTAAATAGAGACCCTGTTAAAGTTCAGGAACTGCATCTGACGCTTGTAAATTTCTATAGTGTCAGGAATCTGAAATAGTGCTATTATAGGAAAGTTCATAAGCAAAACTGCTTGCGGGTACATGAAATATAGGAGGAATTAGAATGGAAGAACAACGTACATTAAGACTTGTACTCGCTGGAATCCTTCTGGGCATTTTGATGTCGGCGATGGATAATACAATTGTCGCAACTGCATTAGGTTCAATTTTAGGAGATTTAGGCGGCGTCGACAGTTATGTATGGATCACTTCTGCGTATGCAGTCGCGGTTCTGGCGGGGATGCCGATTTTCGGTAAGCTTTCCGACATGTTTGGACGCAAACGCTTTTTCATATTTGGTATTATTGTATTCATGATTGGATCGGCCCTTTGCGGCGTGGCACAATCCGTTCCACAATTAGCTGTCTTCCGTGCCATTCAAGGGATTGGCGGCGGTGCACTGCTGCCTATAGCCTTTACCATCGTCTTTGACGTCTTCCCCCCTGAAAAGCGCGGGAAAATGACTGGCCTCTTAGGTGCTGTTTTCGGGGCATCCAGTGTCATCGGACCTCTGCTCGGTGCTTGGATTACGGAAACATTCAGCTGGCATTGGGTTTTTTACGTCAATATCCCTATCGGTTTGGTATCATTATTATTGATCCTGCGGTTTTATAAAGAAGCAACAAAACCTATCAAACAGACAATTGACTGGTTAGGCGCAATTTCCCTCGTCACGGCTGTGGTTAGTCTCATGTTTGGTCTTGAATTTGGTGGAAAACAATTTGCTTGGTCTTCTTGGCAAAGTATTTCTTTGTTCAGCATTTTTGTATTATTTTTCGCAGTCTTCATTTGGGCGGAAACACGAGCTAAAGAGCCAATTATTTCGTTTTGGATGTTCAAAAACCGTCTCTTTGCTTCTTCCCAAGTACTTGCTTTTCTTTACGGGGCAACGTTCATTTGTCTGACAATCTTTATTCCTATTTTTGTACAAGCTGTATACGGCGGGTCTGCAACGAATGCGGGCATCGTGTTAATGCCAATGCTGATCGGTACGGTTGTGGGGAGTGCGCTTGGGGGGATTCTTCAAACGAAAACGTCCTATCGCCGAATCATGGTTCTATCCGTTATTGCCTATTCAATCGGCATGATTCTGATGAGCACAATCACGCCTGATACAGCACGTACACTGCTTTCCATTTACATGGTATTTGTCGGATTCGGTGTTGGGTTTTCATTCTCATTATTGCCGGCGTCTTCTGTTCACAAAATGGATTTCCGACATCGCGGTTCGGCCAACTCAACGAACTCCTTTTTCCGTTCGTTCGGTCTAGCTCTTGGAATCACGATTTTCGGTGCGATTCAAACAAAGCTGTTAGCAAGCGGACTTACTTCTGGTTTTGCAAAAATGCCTGGTGATGGTGCCGGCGGGGTTGAATCGATTGGAAATATCCAAAATGTTTTCTTGCCTGAAACACGTAAATCGATTCCATCTGACATTTTGGAAATCTTCACGAATGCAATGTCCACGTCAATCTCCACGACATTTTTATGGGCGCTCATTCCCGTAGCCATTTCAATCATTGCTGTGTTCTTCATGGGACCAGAGCGTTTGATACCTAAAAAGGAAGCAAATAAATAACGAAAAAAGACATCGAC
Source organism: Sporosarcina aquimarina (assembly GCF_033253705.1). Lineage (GTDB taxonomy): Bacteria > Bacillota > Bacilli > Bacillales_A > Planococcaceae > Sporosarcina > Sporosarcina aquimarina. The sequence continues at coordinate 68,585 of NZ_JAUBDH010000006.1, read as the reverse complement.
AGGATTCACGTCGATGTCTTTTTTTAAGGGTTTACTTCAATCTAGAAACAGGAAGTTTTCGCTTTATTTGTTTTAGTGTTGCGACTATCAAGAAACTGACAATAACCAGCATCAAGAGACGCGATCTCTCTCCATTCATTAGCCCTCTTGATGGTCCTCTTCACTTCGGTACTCTAAAATGTCTCCTGGCTGACAGTCCAGCGCCTTGCAAATCCCTTCTAACGTAGAAAATCGAACAGCTTTCGCTTTACCATTTTTTAATATGGACAGATTCGCCATCGTGATCCCTACTTTTTCGGACAACTCCGTAACACTCATCTTCCTTTTTGCGAGCATAACATCGATATTTATAATAATTGACATAGGATTCACCTCACACCGTCAAGTCATTTTCAGATTTTATGTCGATTGCATTGTGTAATAATTTCTGCAGGACAGCTGCAAATACGGCGATGACAACGGAGCCAAATAGTATTCCTATGCCAATTACGATGACCCCAGGCGCATCATCAGCATCTCCCATTAAGAAAATCAGCGGCATGAACAACACAAAGAGTGTGCCTATTAAGATCGCGCAAAGTTTGATGTTCTTCAATACGCTAACTGAAGCCTCTGAAAATGCAGTGTCCTTATCAATATATGTTAATAGTTTCATCGTCTGATAAAGGGCTGCGAAGTAAATGAGTGCCGCCGCATACAGTCCTACTAGAAACGGATAGCGCAAAAACGCCCAGTTAGGAACAAGTTCTGCAAAGAACTCTGCGATTTGTGGAACTACAAAGATACAAAGTGCGAGAATCGGCAGCGCCATGATTACAAGCGTCACCTTTAAAAATAATGTTTCGCGTTTCATAGAAAGCACATCATTTGTCTAGTATAGATGTAATAGTACACTACTATTTATCGATTATCAATAAATAACTATCGTTTATTAATGCACATCCAGTTATTATGACAATGTGGAAATTAAGAGATTCCCACTTGAAAGACATAAAAGACGAGTAGATTATGAGAGAATTGTCTGCACAGCCGAATCCACAAAAAAAAGCAGCCGGAAGAGTCTCCGGCTGCTTGCTCCACTTATTTAAACATAGTTGCCGCTTTCACGGCTTTCTGCCATCCACTATAAAGGTGGTCTCGTTCTTCTTGCTCCATCGCAGGCTCAAATGGACGATCTAATGACCAATGGGCAGCGATTTCAGTACAGTCTTTCCAAAATCCGACCGCAAGTCCTGCTAAATACGCAGCGCCAAGTGCTGTTGTTTCGTTAATAGAAGGACGCTCAACTGGTACATTCAATAGATCTGACTGGAACTGCATAAGGAAATTATTCTCAACCGCTCCGCCATCTACTCGCATCGTTTTCAATGAAATCCCAGAATCAATTTCCATGACATCCAAGACGTCCTTGGTTTGGTAGGCAAGTGACTCTAATGTCGCGCGAACGAAATGCTCTTTTGTTGTGCCGCGTGTTAACCCAAATACAGCACCGCGCACATCGCTGTCCCAATATGGAGTTCCAAGTCCGACAAAAGCGGGGACAACATATACACCGTCTGCCGATTCTACCCTAGAAGCATACTGTTCACTGTCTGAAGAATGACGGAACATGCGCAGTCCATCACGCAGCCATTGGATGGCAGAACCTGCAACGAAAATACTTCCTTCTAAGGCATATTGAACTTTACCATCAACGCCCCAAGCAATTGTCGTCAACAGTCCGTGATCTGATTTCACTGCTTTGTCTCCTGTATTCATTAGCATGAAGCAGCCGGTACCATAGGTGTTTTTCACCATGCCAGTTTCAAAGCAGGCTTGTCCGAACAAAGCAGCCTGCTGATCCCCAGCGATTCCTGCAATCGGTACAGCATGTCCGAAAAATTGTTCCGGATCTGCATGTGTATAGATTTCTGACGAAGGACGGACTTCAGGTAGCATTGAATCTGGGACACCTAGAATTTCTAAAAGCTCTTCATCCCATTTCAATTCGTGGATATTGTACATTAACGTTCTGGATGCATTCGAATAATCCGTTACGTGTGTCGTTCCTCCAGACAGCTTCCAAACAATCCACGTATCAATTGTTCCAAATAACAGGTCCCCATTTTCAGCTTTTTCTCTAGCCCCTTCTACATTATCTAAAATCCATTTCACTTTTGTTCCAGAAAAATAGGCATCAATGAGCAATCCGGTCTTTTCTCTGAAAAGGTCGTTGTAACCGCTTTCTTTCAACTCTTCACAAATTTCTGCTGTTTGACGGGATTGCCAGACGATCGCATTGTAAATTGGATTTCCCGTGTGCTTGTCCCATACTACTGTCGTTTCCCGCTGGTTCGTAATGCCGATTCCTTCAATTTGTTCTGCTGAAATATTCTTTTCTGACAGAACACCAGCGATTACGGAAAGAATAGAGCTCCAAATTCCGTCAGCATTGTGTTCAACCCAGCCTGATTTCGGAAAATGCTGTGTGAATTCCTGTTGTGCCGAGTGAAAGATTTTACCCTTTTTGTCAAACAATATTGCTCGTGAACTCGTAGTCCCTTGGTCTAACGCCATAATATATTTTTCAGTCATGATCTCTTCCTCCTATACGTGTACATTTCAAAACTTGTGTGTTGTTGCATGTCTAGTTGTCGTTTCAACACTCTCTGAACTTGTCTCTTTTCGAATCGAGTACTGTGCTGCTACTAGTAATGCCAGCACAACAGCACCCACTATCCAGAATGCGATACTATTTTCGCCAATAAAGAATTGCTTATAAAATAGTGCCCCCATCGTTCCTCCTAAAATCGGTCCCACTACTGGAACCCATGCATAACGCCAGCCGGATGACCCTTTTTTAGGGATTGGCAAGAAAAAGTGTGCAATTCTTGGTCCAAGATCACGTGCCGGGTTAATCGCATAGCCTGTCGTACCGCCAAGGGACAGCCCAATTGCGATAATTAGCGCACCGACAATAAGGGGGTTAAGTCCTTCGGTAAATTCGTTGGCACCGATTGATAATAACCCAAGTAACAAAATGAACGTTCCGATGACTTCACTCGTTAGGTTGGATAGCGGATGCCGAATCGCCGGAGTTGTTGCAAATACATCTCGTTTTGCGATTGGATCTTCTGTTTCTTTCCAATGAGGCAAGTATTGAAAATAAACCAATACAGCTCCAAGTATCGCACCAATCATTTGTGCAAGGATATATGACGGCACATCCGCCCAAGGGAAATCACCGATTGTTGCTAATCCAATTGTCACAGCTGGATTTAAGTGTGCACCACTCGCTTGGCCGACTGCATAAACGCCAAGTGCAACCGCTAATCCCCAGCCGACTGTAATCACAATCCATCCCGAGCCTTCCGCCTTCGATTTTTTTAGAGCGACGCCGCCGACTACACCGCCGCCGAACAAAATTAAAATCATCGTTCCAATCAACTCTCCTGCAAATGGAGTCATACCATTCTCCCCCTACTTATATTTAATGACATGGATCATTGAGACAAGCGCACAAAAAAAGTCCACAATTAAAATCTTGCCGGACGCAAGATTTTAATTGTGGACTCCTCAACTCAACCACGTTTTATGAACTTGTCCCCAAGTATAAAGCGGTTTCATGGGTCTGTCAACAATAGATTCAGAAAGTTCTCTTTTCCTCAAATGACTTCCATAGTTCACGACCAGAGGTTGTAACTGCAACAGCACCTGCTGCAAGCGCATCTTCAATGTGCTTTTCAGTTCGAATGAGACCGCCGTTAATAATTGGAATGCCTGTGCGTTCATAGACCTCTTCTATCAGTTCAGGGATCACACCAGGTAACATTTCAATGAAATCTGGCTGGGTCTGATCAATCAGTGAATAACTCTTTTCCAACGCAATCGTATCGAGTAAAAACATGCGTTGAATGGCAAGGATGTTTTTGGCTTTTGCCTTCATTATCATATTGGAACGGGTAGAGATAATACCTGCAGGTCGAATATCATTACACAAAAAGTCTGCAGCGTAATTATCTGTTTTCAGCCCTTGAATAAGATCCGCGTGAATGATAAGTTTTTTGCATCTCTTATCTGCTTCACGCTTCACTGTTTTCAAATTACTAATATGCACTTCTAGTAACACTACATATTCGAATGGACTGTCTAACATCTGCTCAAACTGTTTTAACGTGCGGGCAGCTGGTAAGATTTTTTGATTGTGAAAAGGCATTTGTTGTACCCCCATATATCAGTATAGCTTTATACTATCTTACTTGGACAACAGAAGTCGCTTTTCTCATCTCATTATCCAATTCTTTTTCATAGCGTTGGTCTTCTATAGCCGTCCAATTGAAAACGCGTGCCATTTCGTTTAGTACATCCTTCTTTGCATCCTCAACATTTTTTATGTTGAAATAGAGATCACCTGTCCGACGAATGAAGAAATCCGTTGGTTTGACGGTCATTTCCTTTTCAATGGCATAGCGCAGTTTCACGTACAAAATTCGTGGCATTGTATGGTTTTCATCGTAAGGAATCATAAAGACTTCATCGACATTCGTGCCATATAACGCAGCTAAGTGTCTGCTTTCTCTTTCTGTAAATCCAAGCAGCTGTCCGCGCTTCACTGCTTGGTCCATATAGCGATTATAATTCTCAGATCCGCCGAAATCACCGCCAGAGATGGGGATTTTTTTCGTACTGCAACGTCTGAACGTCATTCCTTTTTCTTGTTGAAGGAGCTGTGCAATCTTGTTGACTACGGTCTCCGCCATTTTACGATACCCAGTCAGCTTTCCGCCTGCAATGGTAATTAACCCTCGTTCCGACTCCCAAATTTCATCTTTCCGTGAAATCTCAGAAGGATTCTTTCCATCTTCATGGATAAGCGGACGTACCCCCGCCCAACTCGATTCTACGTCTTTCTCAGACACTGAGACTTCTAGGAACATGTAGTGGATTGCATCTAAAATGTACGTACGGTCTTCCTCCGTAATTTGCATTTCTTTTGGGTCACCATCAAAAAACGTATCTGTGGTCCCGACATATGCTTTCCCATCACGTGGTACCGCGAAAATCATGCGCTTATCGGGTGTGTCAAAGTAAATTGCCTGATGCAGAGGAAATACACTTTGGTCGAACACTAAGTGGATACCTTTTGAAAGGATAAGTTGTTTCCCATTGGAATGCCCGTCAATTTCTTTCACTTCATCTACCCATGGACCTGCAGCATTGATCACTTTCGAAGCATGAATGGCTGTCATCTCTCCAGTCAGCATATCCCGCACTTGTACACCTTCAATTTTGTTGGACTCGTCATATAGGAACGATTCCGCTTTTGCATAGTTTACAAGTGTCGCACCTTTTGAAGCTGCAGCTTTTGCCACTTCAATTGTAAGGCGTGCATCGTCCGTACGGTACTCAACATAATATCCGCTTCCTTGAAGTCCCTGTCTTTTAATGAGCGGGGCTTTTTGAATTGTCTGGTCCAGGTTCAGCATTTTTCTTCGCTCTGAGCGTTTCACACCCGCTAAAAAGTCATACACTTTTAGTCCAAGAGCTGTGGAATAAGGACCGAATGTGCCTCCTTTGTGGAAGGGCAGCAACATCCATTCAGGAGTTGTTACATGGGGTCCATTCTCATAGACAATTGCCCGCTCTTTTCCAAGCTCCGCCACTTCTTTGATTTCGAATTGTTTCAAATATCGCAGTCCGCCATGTACTAGTTTTGTAGAACGGCTCGATGTACCGGAGGCAAAGTCTTGCATTTCAACAAGCGCTGTTTTCATTCCACGCGCGGCTGCATCTAATGCAATTCCAGCTCCTGTAATCCCCCCGCCGATTACTACCACGTCAAACTGGTCTGACTTCAACTGGCTGAATAGTTCGTTTCGATTCAATGCTGAAAATGTTGTCATCTGTCTCGTCTCCTCTTTGTATCCAAGTTTAAACAACAAAAAAGAGACCCCAAGAAAACAATCGCATTAACTGCAATTATTTCTTGAGGTCTCTCAGTAGCTCAAACCCGATCTATTAACTTGTTGACTAGTATAGCACAGTCAAATGAAAATACAAAACATCCAATTTGAATGTTCGTGCTACGGCAGTTCAATCTTTCTTCTTCAAACTTAGCAGCCGAATCAGTACGATGGCAAGCATAAGAAAGAATGTGATGAGGCCGACAACACCAAACCAGCCGAAGTATGACCAGAAAAAACCGCCTGCTGTACCGCCAACGCTTGAACCGAAATAATAGAAAAATAAATATAAAGAAGACGCTTGGGCTTTGTCATGTTTCGCACGCTGGCTCACCCATCCGCTCGCAATCGAATGACTGCCGAAAAAGCCAAATGTAAAGATTACAATCCCTACAATCTTTAACGTCAGACTGACATTCAGTGTGATGAGTGCACCAGTCAACATTAGAACTGTACCGGTCAGTAATATATTCCGGCGGCCATACGTATTCGCCAACTTCCCAAACCACGTCGAGCTAACCGTCCCCACCAAGTAGACAATAAAAATCCATCCGACAATTGTTGTGCTTAACGAATAGGGCGGAGCCAGCAATTTAAATCCAATGTAATTGTACAGCATGACAAAACTGGCCATAAGAAAGAATCCGATTCCATACAAGTTCAGCATGCGGGGTCCTTCAAATGGGACACCAATGACTTCCATAGATTTCCGAGTTGAAGTTCCCGTGCAGCGAAGTGTTTCGAACTCGGCAATGCCACCACAAAATAGGCACTGATCATCAAACTCAATACTCCGATAACAATCATCCCGATTTGCCAGCTGTATAAGTCTGTCAACGTTCCCATCATGATCCGACCCGCTAATCCCCCGACGGAGTTCCCGCTAATATAGAGTCCCATCGCAACACCCAGATCTTTCGGATGCATCTCTTCTCCTAAATATGCCATCGCAATAGCGGGCAGGCCTGCAAAAGTAATCCCTTGCGCAATCCGCAAGATAAGAAGCGTTTCAAAAGTCGGGGAAAATGCCAGGGCAAGAGTTAAAATAGACGACGCAAAGATAGAAATCGTCATTAATCGTTTTCGTCCCCACGCTTCTGATAACGAACTTACAATCACCAGACTGATGGCTAATGCGAATGTCGTGACAGACAACGACAAACTCGCAAATGCCGGGGATATATGAAATTCCCCCGAGAACTCAGGAAGAAGCGGCTGCGTTATATACAGGTTCGCAAAGGTGATGAAGCCCGCCGCAAACAATGCCCAATTCGTATGTTTATAATCTTTTGTCCCTCTTTGTATAAGTTCCATTTCGTATTTCCTCAACTCCTAACGCACCAATAGCCCTGCAACTTCTATTTTAAGTATAGACCTAATCAAACTAATCGATGAAAATCTTGCCTATACACGGTGAATGACGACCCCGCTGAGTCCCCCTTATTCCCTGTTCTATCCGATTAATGATTTCATCCTGGACTCTTTCAAATAATCGTTTATACTAGAAAAGCACCTTCATAGAATATACGTTCTATTATCTATTAGGAAAGTCAAACTTACAGTTAAAGAGGGTTTCAGATGAAAGGCAGTTCACACTTAAGTATCGGGATTGCGGTTGGCGCAATTGCCGGATACAGTACACAACCAGACCTAACCACGCTTCTAATTTGCGCAGGCATTGGCGGGATCTCTGGGGTCGCACCTGATTTAGACACAAATGGACTTGCCAGTAACTCCATTACTTTATCGAAAAAAGTTAGTAAAGTACTGATGGAAACTGCAGGCTTCGTGATTTTACTTACACTCATTTACCAAGTGATGACAGAGGGGATGAGTCAGGATATTTACATATACGGTGCGATTGGTCTCGCACTTCTGATTGTATCCCGGCTCATCACCCAGCGACGAATGCTCACGATAACGGGAATCCTGGTCTTGTTGCTTGGATTCGTATTGGATGAATCCATCGGAATCATACTCGCAGGAAGTTACATCGTATTCGCATCCTTTCTGCCCCATCGTTCCTACACCCATTCACTGCTGGGCGTCGCATTTTATGCACTGATTCTGAAGTATCTTTATATGGAATGGCCAATTGAAGGGATGATGGCTGCAGGACTGGCTGGTTACATTAGTCATTTAGTAGCGGACATGAAAGTACTTCCCGTCAACCGACGTGGTGTGAAATGGTTTGCACCATTGTGGAAAAAAGAATTTTAATTGATCAAAAAAACGAGTATCCTAAAAAAGGAATACTCGTTTTTCAACATTATTTTCAATCCACTGATGACATGAATTTCTTGATAGTCCAATAGAAAATCCAATACTGGCCTGCTGCAAGAATTAAAATCCCTGCAATCATCCATGTTTTACTAATCGGTAACAACATATAGACAGCTGCCATAATTGGCAGCGCCCAGGCAAAATACGTATACACTTTTTTTGTCGCCTGTTTTGTTAAATCTTGAAATAGTTCGTCGTCTTCTAAATACTCTTGTGGCTTATAGGTGGTCATGGATATTTTGTGTTTTGGCATTCTCTTATTGTGTTTCGCGATATTAAAAACAAATAGAATCAGGTAAAGAAAGACCGCTGCTAACATCACAAGTATGAAGATACTTGAATAACTACTTAGGCTAATCTCAAATTCGAATCCACCTTCTGGAAATGTCTTTACTGTTCCAGCATATCCGACTAATAGAACGAATCCCAAAATAATTAAAATCCCAGCCATTTGCCAAAGCGGATACGTCAATCGCATATCATTCCTCATTGTCTATCTCCCCTTCCAACCAAAAGATTTCATTAATATCACAGTCAAGCGCCTTTGCCAGTTTCAGTGACAGTGTAACTGATGGTGAAAACTCCCCTTTTTCGATGAATCCAATCGTCTGCCGTGTGACGCCAGCTTGTTTGGCCAATTCTATTTGTGTACAGTTACGACGCGCTCGCAACTCTTTCAATCGATTGTTCAGCATGGTGACACCTCTTTGTTAAAATGTACACTATACTTAACATTATGTAAAGTATTCTTAACATATTAGATTTGTTTATCCTTATTCCAAACAGTGTAAAACTATGTATCCGACCCGCCCGCGTGCTACGATATTCTTTAAAGTCCGATAGAAAGGAATTTCTAACTTCATGAACAAACTAATCATACTTGTACTCAGTTCTCTTTTTGTTTTGACGGGCTGCAGCCAAAAATCTGTTACTCAGCCGACCAGTTCAACCTCTTATTCCACTAGTGAACTATCAACTGATTCCATTACCTACGGACCTGTATCCCCAGATTATAAAATTGAAGCGGACTATGACGAAGACCGCCATCAACTGAACACTCACCTACAAGTGGCGTTTGAAAACAATGTAGAAGACCAGCTAGAAGACCTCTATTTCAACCTATGGCCGAATGCTGATGAATTTGAAGAAGGCTCTATCGACATACAAACTGTTCATGTAAACGGTGAAGAGGTTTCATTCACCATTGAAGATACAGTATTGTCATTGTCAGGATTTTTATTAAAACACGATGAAATGACAACTATCGAGATGGATTTTAATGTCCAGATTCCCGAACTCCAGCACCGCTTTGGCTGGTCGGAGCGCCAAGTCTCCCTTGGCAACTGGTTCCCCATTTTGGCGGTGTATGATGCGCATGAATGGAATACGCATCCCTACTACGCAGATGGAGAATCATTTTATTCAATAACAGGTGACTATGACGTGACCTTCACAGTTCCTGATGGTTTGGAAGTTGCCGCAACCGGCGAGCGTAAGAGTGTTTCACACACTAAGGACGGATTGACGTACAAGTTTAGCGCTAAACAAGTACGCGACTTCGCTGCGGTGTTCAATACCGGATTCAAGTCACTTCAAGATCGGATTCAAGGGACTGATATGATCGTCCTCTTTCTTCCTGGCGAAGAAAACCAAGCTCAGCTCATGCTGGAAGCAGCTCAAAAAACGATGCCCCTTTATAACGAAAAATATGGTGAATACCCTTGGAATACACTCACGATTGTTAGCACGGATTATGGACAGACGTTCGACGGCGGTATGGAATATCCTCAACTCGTGACCATAAATACTCCGACGCTATCAGACGAAGAGGAATTGGGTCTTACAGTTGCACACGAAATTGCCCACCAATGGTTTTACAGTTTAGTCGGTAATGACCAATACCGTGAGCCTTGGCTGGATGAGTCTTTGACCACGTTTGCGAGCTATGCCGCCTACTACGAAACGACCGATTTTGACTGGATTGAAGAAGAGGAATTGGAAGATACCATCACTTCCCCCGTGTCTGCATTCCAAGAAGATACTTCGGATCGTTACGGCAATACTATGTACGATGGCGGGGCTCAAATGCTAAGTGAATTACACGACTTACTTGGAGAAAATGTGTTCTTCAAAGGCATGCGAACCTATGTGGATGAGATGCAGTTCGGTATCGCAACAACTGCAGACTTCATCCGCATCATGCAGCAAGTGTCGGAAGAAAACTTGAAACCGTTCTTTACTGAACACGGAGTCTATTTACAAGAAACCATTCAATAGAATTGAAAAGAGGAAACCCGGCACATCTAGATGCCGGGTCTCCTCTTTTCACTCATTTCACTTTCCTAACTTTCAGTACCCACCATATGAGCACAAGTTGCAACGGCAATCGAATCCATAATGCAGTCGGGGACAAGTCGAACTTCTCTGGTGCCAGTGCCATGTAAATGTTCACCGGAAACACGAGTACTAAAAAGATGGCGATTAGAACGCCTGCCCGTTCACGTGTCTGCTTAAAGAATAATCCAAGTGCCAATAAAAATTCCATGACACCTGAAATATAAACAATGGCTGCCCGGAACGGCACCCATTCCGGCATAGCCATAATGAAAAATGAATCCAATAGAAAATGTCCGATTCCAGCACCCGCGAAGAACAGGCAGAATACATAAAGTGCGATTTTCTTCATTGATAAAACTCCTAACTTAGGTGCAAGTGGGTGTATTAGTTGATTTCCCAGGCTCCAGACTGGATTGTGCTCATAAATCTTGGATTTCGCTCATAAACCACGGATTTCGCTCATAAACTTAGAATTGTGCTCATAAATCCCAATTTCCGCTCATAAACTTGTGATTATGCTCATAAATCTCAAATTCCGCTCATAAACTTAGAATTGCGCTCATAAATCTCAATTTCCGCTCATAAACTTGTGATTTTGCTCATAAATCTCGGATTTCGCTCATAAACTTGTGATCGTGCTCATAAATCTCAATTTCCGCTCATAAACTTGTGATTGTGCTCATAAATCTCGGATTTCGCTCATAAACCACGGATTTCGCTCATAAACTTAGAATTGTGCTCATAAATCCCAATTTCCGCTCATAAACTTGTAATTATGATCATAAATCTCGGATTCCGCTCATAAACTTGTGATTGTGCTCATAAATCTCAATTTCCGCTCATAAACTTGAGATTTTGCTCATAAACTTAGAATTATGATCATAAATCTCAATTTCCGCTCATAAACTTGTGATTGTGCTCATAAATCTCGAATTCCGCTCATAAACTTGTGATTGTGATCATAAATCTCGGATTCCGCTCATAAACTTGTGATTTCGCTCATAAATCCCTATTTCCGCTCATAAACTTGTGATTGTGATCATAAATCTCAATTTCCGCTCATAAACTTGTGATTTTCACCTATAAATCTTTCCCCTTATACACGAAACAGCTCAATTTGCGCAAGGGGGAACTCGCCTCAAGCCATGACCAACTCACACATTCACCAGTTCACCCGCACTAACTAATCCCTCACTGCATTTATTCACCTACCCTAAACAGTTCCCTATCCATGTTTTCCGGAAACGTGTTCGTCATGCGCACCGTAAAAACCGGTCCGCTGGTAAGTGTTACATATGCGTTTTCTAATTTAAATACAATAGATGTCAAAAATTCTTTTTCTTCATCTTTATAGCCATACACAATCACACATTGAACACGTGTATTTTCCAGATGAATCGAAGAACTCACAATCAATGGTTCACCAAAACCTTCAACTCGTTGGAATTGAGAAAGTGAGTCAGTATCATGCGTCTCGTCAATCAGCAACTGATCATCGCCTTCTTCAGTTTCCGTCCAAGAGAGAATCCAATATATTGGCCGCTCGGAATCTGCCCGTGATTGAAAATGCAGAACGGGTTCCGTACACAGATATTCCCATCCGCTTCCTCTTTGATAAAGCGTAACCTGATCAACTAAAATCTTTTTCAAATCGATTCCAAGGATTGATTCCATGCCGTATTCATTCACTTTGTGTACCTCCGTCCATAACTATTCCACCAACACCTAGGCCTCGATAACCATTTCATCAAGTACTTCACCCGTATCTTCATCAATAAGCTGAAGCGTTCTCTGTTCCCCTGCAGGTTCCAGTTCCACATACCAAATATACAATCCCCGCAAATTATACTGTTCAGCAATTTCATTTCCCATCATCATTAAATTCAAAGCCCTAACTTCTACGTCATCCATCCTAAGTGACTGATGATCCTTCAATTCAACGACACCATAGTACAGGTTGTCTTGGCTTTGAAAGCCATTAAAGTTTGCAGCGATTTGATCGAATCTGCTCGTTCCAGACGTAAGCATCCCAGCCTTCCAACCCAGTATTCCTTTCTCAGCATATACAGCCCCTAGATTTTCTTGGCTGTTAATGAAAAAGAAAAGAGATTCGTTATTCAGTTGGTATCCAGGAATAAGCACTAAATCGGGATCCACTTCTAAGACAGCTTCCTGCGGAGTCGTAAACGATTGTTCTTTTTCGATGAAATACCAAATGAGGAGCCCGCCAATTAGAAACACAAATAGAACAGCAACTCCCACTTTTATAGATACCTGTCGCTGCATGCACATCACTACTTTCCAAAGGGAGTCAATTCATGGTCTTCAACTAACTTCATTTCCAATTCTAAAGAATAGTCCTTTTCCGATTGATAAGTGAAGAAAACTCCTCATACTCCTTCATATTTTGAGGTTCCAGCAAATGCGGACTGTAGTTTACTTTCAGCGGATATTCACCCAGAGCCATTTGCTTTTTGATGAAATCTTTCAAGCCTTGGTCCACTGATTTCACAAAGCATTCAAAATCGAAATCATAATGTCGGCTCTTCTCATCATGAGTAAAATGTCTTTCTTCCTCAATAAGCAAACGCCTATCTACTATTTTAAAATAATAGTTTACAGCATTCCCAAACCCACCCATTTCAACAGTATCTGTTTTCCCTTTCCATAAACGGGACAACTGATAAAGAAACGAAGGGACAGAAAAAAAACCGATCGCAAGGGTGAAGTGAAGTTCTTGACCTTCTCCCTTGCACTCAATATCAATTTCATCAAATGGCGGTTGTGCGATGAACGTGCAGACATACTTTTCTTCCACAAGAACACCTCTTCTGCTGTAAAAGTTCGTTACTGGCGCATCTCTTCTTCAATAATCGATTTCATCCGATCTGTACCATAAGCGCCTGTTATAATAACATTCTTATCAAGCCAATAGCTTTCCAAGAATGAGGAACCGTCCTGAAGATGTATTCTCAAAAACACACGATTATTCCCTTCAACATCATCCATCACCTTGTCATATCCAACGTAATCCAACGATAAATACTCTTCTATAAAAGACTTTGTCTGTTCTCCAGTTACCTCAGCGATTTGTGAATTGTCTACCTCGCTCTCTAAACTTATTCCCGTCACTTTTCCTTCAATGTCATACAACTCTCCAATTGTTCCAGCGGCCTTATTTTCTCTTACTTGAAACACGCGATCCTCCGCAATCACCCTGAAATCCGTTCGATACCCCGCCGCCTTATACACTTCTGTACCCACTGGTAAAAAGGCAGCATCTCCATTACGCGCTTTGTGATTGGAACACGCATGATCCGCCATCATGTACTTCACTTCACCCACTTTGTCACCTTTTTCAAAAGAACTTTCCGTCGACACGCCATTGAAATCACCTGTATACGAAATATCATTCAGCTTTAACGAATCAATCCACTCAATCTCTCCATCAGGACACCCTCTGACAGCATTCCATACAGAACAGCCTGAACATACAAATAGAAGGAGAAGCACCATGATTAACCCCAGTTTTTCAGACATTCCATTCTTCCTCATTTCTGTTAGCTTCCGTCATGGACAAAGAATTCAGAAATCTTTTATCCATATCATACATCATTTGGAAATCACTTGTGTACTATCATTTTACATTTGCACGCAGAAAAGCCATCTACACACATAGTGTGAATGGCCTTTTCACAATCTATTTGTTATCTGCTTATGCTTCAGCGTCATCTGGCGCATAGTCCTGGTTGAACCACAACTGCTCCTGATCGTCCACTTCACCATTGTAGTTGATGAAAATTTCTTCGCCGGCTGCAATTGCTTTGTGTGCGAAGAAGTCAAACGTCTGATCATCAAAATTGATATCATACCAGGCATTTGGTTCATAGGAATGGTTAAACAGCATGCCGTATCCTAAAAGAATAGCGGAATGGTTCACTCCATATTCGAAAGCATAATCGCCCAGAATCGTTTTTTCAATATACTGATGTTGCTCGTTAGGATAAGAAATAATCGGTGCTGCATGCAGCAACTGACCTTTTTCGATATCACATGTGGCAAATACACCTCTGTTGAACTCGCCATCACTTATTTCGGAAGTTTTTACTTCAATCATTTATTCGCCTTCTCGCTTTTATTATTTACTGCTCTACTATATCATGTACAGACTTGGCGTCGAAAATTACTGAACCATTTCATGTATCCAGATTAGTTGTAACGTTATTCTGCATTCTTATCAGATGGAACCGCACAGCTGTCATCTGCACACGTTGCATCTGTCCCATTATCAGGCGACAAGTTTTCAAAAGCAGATACTGGCTTTTCTTCTTCCAGGACTTTCTCCAATGCCTGCACAAATGCTTCTTTAGGCTGTGCACCTGAAATCGCATACTTCCGATTGAACACGAAGAATGGAACGCCTGTGACACCTAGCTGTTTCGCTTCTTCAATGTCTGCCCGTACCTCATCTGCATAAGCTTCCGGGTTACTCGCAACAGCTAATGCTTCTTCTTTGGGTAAACCTGCTTCTACCGCAAGTTCGACTAAAACTTCTTCGTTACCTACGTCCTTGGATTGTGTGAAATTAGCATAGAGCAATTTCTCCGCTAATCCAGCGTCTTTACCATGCACTTTTGCAAACTTCGTCATGCGATGTGCATCAAACGTATTTGTCGGTTTCATCGTATCAAAATTGAATTCGAGTCCAACTTCTTTTGCTTGATCGGTGATTGAAACCATCATCTGTTTCGCTTTCCCAGCTCCGCCAAACTTAGCCCCCATACTTTCATAGAAGTCCTGCCCGTTATATTTCGGAGTATCCGGATCCAATTGGTAGCTTTTGAACTCGATTTCAATGCGATCTTTTCCTTTGATTTCATCCAAAGCCTGTTCCAATTTGCGCTTTCCGATATAACAAAATGGGCATACAAAATCCGACCAAATTTCAATTTTCATGTGTGTTCTCTCCTTTTTCTGTAGTCTAATTCATTGTGACAACTATACCACTCTATAATCTGGAAACGAATTAGTAAGCTCCATGAATTTATACAATTCGCTGACTATGTATAAAGAATTATTTAAAACGCTTTCAATTTTTCATTGACAATACCTTGAAATTATTTTAAATTAAAGAGAATGATAATCATTATCAGTTAGTTTAGGAGGCCATAAGTTCTACATGACTATCATGCAAACCCAAATATCAGACCAGAAAAGGAAGGTACAATCATGCATTCAAAACGCAAACTCTCAATCACCGCTTTACTCATTTCAGCTCTAGTAATGCTCATGCTCGCAGCTTGTTCTGGAGATAAATCTTCAGATTCTAAATCCGGTGAAAATGCATCATCTGATAACGATACAAATTCAACAGATTCATCTGCTTCAGAAAAAGGAGAATACCCAATCACTATCCAGCACGCTTTCGGAGAAACTGTCATTGACAGCAAACCGGAACGTGTAGCTACTGTGCAATGGGCGAATCACGACGTCGCTCTTGCGTTAGGCGTTGTCCCTGTAGGTTTCTCTGCTGCCAATTACGGTGTGCAAGATGACAGCGGCATGCTGCCATGGACTGCTGAGAAAGTGAAAGAACTTGGTGAATCTGAGCCGAATATCTATCAGGATACGGACGGTCTTGACTTTGAAGCCATTTCTGATTCTAAGCCGGATGTCATTCTTGCAGCCTACTCAGGAATTACACAAGAAGACTACGATACTCTCAGTGAAATCGCTCCTGTCGTTGCATACCCGGACAAGCCATGGGCGACAACGTGGCGTGAACAAGTCCTGTTGAATTCTGAAGCAATGGGTATGAAAGCTGAAGGGGAACAGTTGATAAAAGACACGGAAGAGGAAGTTAAAAAAGCAGCGGAACAATATCCACAGCTTGAAGGGAAGAAAGTTGCTTGGGTCAACTTCTCTGCACAAGATATGTCAAAACTGCACCTGTACACACCAGCTGACCCCCGCGGTGCGTTCCTGAACGAACTTGGTATGGAGTATCCTAAGAGCATCACAGATGAAATCACTGATCCTGCGAGCTACTCATTTGAATTCAGTGCAGAGAACGCAGATCTTTTGAACGATGCGGATATCATCGTGGGATATGGCAATGATGAGCTGTACAAAGCTGTAAAAGCAGATCCGTTGTTTGGTAAGATTCCTGCGATTGAACGCGGTTCTGTCGTATTCATCGGAGATAATACGCCACTTGCAGCATCTGGTAATCCGAATCCCCTATCCATCTCGTACACTCTCGATGAGTATGTGAAATTATTAGGGGACGCCGCGGATAAGGTCAATGACTAATCCAGTCATTGCAAAGCAAAAACCGCTCAATTTCCACTTCCCTAAATACTTTTGGGTCGTATTAGCAGGCAGCCTTGTTCTGATTGCATTAAGCTCTATCGCCTCCTTAGCCTACGGATCACGATCAGTCGGCCTTCAGGAAATCATGGATGGTTTGTTCCATCCTGAAGTTCACTCTTACGGAGCGGATGTTGTCCGGAAACGAGTATCCAGGACTGTGTTCAGCTTATTCTGTGGAGCGGCCTTAGGAGTATCCGGTGCCCTCATGCAATCTGTCACTCGAAACCCGATAGCTGACCCGAGTATACTGGGCGTTAACACGGGCGCTTCTCTATTCGTTGTCTGCGGAATCGCCTTTCTGCACATCAGCACTGCAAGCCAATATATCTGGCTTGCGCTTGCTGGGGCTGCGATAACAGCGGCGTTTGTTTTTGGTATTGGTTCTCTCGGAAGAAGCGGGGCCACCCCTATAAAGTTAGTCCTGGCAGGAGCCGCCACCAGTGCGGCCCTGTCTTCGCTCGTTTTAGCGATCCTGATTCCGAGATCTAACGTCATGGACCAATTCCGCTTTTGGCAAGTCGGAAGTGTCGGGTCCGGTTCATGGAGCGCAGTTTCCACTTTCGCTCCTTTTTTGATTGTCGGGTTGTTTCTCGCCATCATTTCAGGCCCGGCATTGAATGCACTGGCTCTTGGTGATGACGTAGCGACCAGCCTCGGTGTACGAACAGGGTTTCTTCGAGTGATTGCGGCGCTTGGTGCAGTTTTGCTGTGCGGGGCAGCGACTGCACTTGCAGGACCTATCGGTTTCATCGGGCTGCTCGCGACTCACGTCATGCGGCTCATTCTCGGCCCGGATCTTCGGTTTGTAATTCCGATGTCCGCCTTGGCCGGTGCCATTATCCTCACCTTTTCAGACGTTGCAGGCCGGCTGCTAGGAAGTCCAGGTGAGTTGGAGGTCGGTGTCATAACAGCGTTCATCGGCGCTCCGCTCCTAATTCTATTAGCTATGAAATCGAAAGTGCGGTCATTATGAAAAGTGAATCTTTGAAGTTCATACAAACAGGAAGAAAGAAAAGACAGCTACGCTTCCGTCTCGTAACAGGCAGCCTTGCCGCCCTGGCAATTCTGCTGTGCGGAGCTATGCTAATGCTTGGAAATACGATTTATCCGGTTGGAGTAGTAGTACGCGCTTTGTCAGGTGAACAGATTTCAGGGGCTTCGTTCGCTGTATCGACAATCCGGCTGCCCCGTATGCTTGCCGGCTTATTCGCGGGCTTTGCTTTCGGACTTGGAGGCACCGTTTTCCAGACAATGCTGCGCAATCCCCTTGCTAACCCGAATGTGATTGGGATCACATCAGGGTCCAGTGCAGCAGCAGTTTTCTGTATAGTGATTCTGCACACTAGTGGTGCGATCGTTTCTGCTGTGTCAGTAGCTGCCGGCCTTGTTACAGTCCTGATTATCTATCTTTTATCTAGAGGGAAATCATTTTCAATCGGCCGGCTGATTCTGGTCGGAATCGGGATTCAAGCGATGCTTGATGCGATGATTTCATACCTGCTGCTGATTGGAGCAGAGCAGGATTTGCCAGCTGCATTCCGCTGGTTAAGCGGAAGCCTGAACGGATCTAAAATGGATCAGCTGCCTCCTCTTTTCATCTCAGTTCTTATTTTGACGCCGGTTGTGCTGCTTCTCAGCAAGCAATTGAACATCTTGGAATTGGGTGAACAGGCAGCCACTTCTCTAGGCGTCCGAACAAATATGACTCGCGTGCTGCTCATCCTCAGTTCAGTCATTATGATTTCAATCGCTACAGCGATGACTGGCCCCATTGCATTTGTTGCATTCCTATCGGGTCCTATCGCAAAACGATTGGTCGGCTCCGGATTTTCCAGTGTCATTCCCGGCGGACTTGTCGGTGTGAACTTGGTATTAGCGGCAGATCTTATTGGACAGTTTGCGTTTACCGTACGATACCCCGCAGGCATCATCACAGGGATTTTAGGTGCTCCTTATCTGATTTACCTGCTCATCCGCATGAATCGAAAGGGGGAATTATGATGAAACCTATACACCGTTTCCAAGCGGATCAGCTTCAAGCAGGCTATGACCATAAAACCATTCTTCACGGAATCAGCTTGGAAATCCCAAGCAACAAAATCAGTGTCATCATCGGCTCCAATGCTTGTGGGAAGTCTACTCTTCTGAAAACCATGGCAAGACTTATCAAGCCTTCCGGCGGTGCAGTACTGCTGGATAACGAACCCATCAGCAAGATGCCTTCGAAGCAATTGGCACGTGTCCTTGGGATGCTTCCGCAATCCCCCATTGTCCCGGAAGGCATAACGGTTGCGGATTTAGTCGGCCGCGGGCGTTACCCTCACCAATCATTGCTTAGCGGATGGACAACAAAGGACTATGAAGCCGTTGCAGAAGCAATGGAAATCATGGACATTACCGAACTTGCAAACCGCAACATTGATGAGCTCTCGGGCGGACAACGACAGCGTGTGTGGATTGCCATGGCACTTGCACAACAAACAGATATCCTGTTTCTCGATGAACCTACTACTTTCTTGGATATCACGTATCAGGTCGAAATTCTCGATTTGCTGACTGATCTAAATCGGAAGCATGGAACAACGATTGTCATGGTACTTCACGACATCAATTTATCGGCTCGCTATGCAGATTACATTTTCGCACTTAAGTCTGGCAGACTTCTCTATGAAGGCAATCCAGAAGAAGTGATAACGGCAGAGTCCATTTTAGATATTTTCGGACTGGATTGTATGGTCATTAAAGACCCAATCTCAGGATCACCTTTCACTATTCCTAAAGGCCGATATCATGTGAATGAAACTCCAGCAATCCAGTAATTGCATACACCAATCCCCTTCTTTTGCTCGTGGGCAATGAAGGGGATTTTTAATGATTTGCAAAATCTAAGAGATAGGCTGAGGAGTTGGACTTTCCAGCTGCTCCCCACTCCTCTGTTTAAGAAAAAGATTAGTTGTACTGTCATTAGGGTATAGATTATATAGATATAATTTCTTCATCTCTGCCAAAGATTATGAAGATATTAAATACGTGAACGAAAGAAAGGTTGGATAGTGTGAAAGTATTAGTTATAGGAGCAAACGGACAAATCGGTAAAGAACTGGTCTCGTTAATTCAGAAGAGTGATTCGCTAACAGCTAAAGCGATGATACGGAAACAAGAACAGGCTTCTTATTTTGAAGAGTTAGGAGCCGAAACGGTTCTAGTAGATTTGGAAGACGACACGAAGAAAATTGCAGAAGCTGCTGAAGGCGCAGATGCGATTGTTTTTGCTGCCGGATCCGGACCGAAAACGGGTCCTGACAAAACGATGCTTATTGACTTGGATGGCGCAGTGAAGTCCATAGAAGCTGCAAAACAAGCGAACGTAAAGCGTTTCGTTTTAATCAGTTCGTATGATACTTCTCGTGAAGCAATCCAAGAGGCGGATTCATCATTCGCTCCTTATGTCGCTGCGAAACATTATGCAGACGACTGGCTTCGCCGAACGGATCTGGATTATACAATCGTTCACCCAGGGATGTTAACGAACGATGACGCAACGGGTAAAATCGAAGCAGCTGAGAAAGTGGAAGCAAACAAAGTACCTCGGGATGACATTGCTCAAGTGCTCCTTGCCTGCTTAGAAGACAATTCGACAATCGGCAAGGAATTCCAAGTAATTGCAGGCGATACACCAGTAAAAGAAGCAATTTCATCGCTTAAATAATTCAATTTAAAAGCCGTATTCCAAGTTCAAAACTTTGGAATACGGCTTTTTCAATACTGTCTTCTAAACTTCCTTTTCTCCACTGTAAATATCTACTTCAATCGTCGCACCAGTTCCATAACAAAACTGAATGATTTCTTCATTGACTCTCATTATCGGCAGTTCATGTTGATGAATACTAGATACAATCATAATCCCAGCGCTATCTTCATATTGTTCTCTGATGTGCCGCAACTGCGGTATTTTAAATTAAAATATTTGTAAAGTTTCCAAACAGCGGGGTTTCACAGCTCCTCTTCCGATAATCGATTTCCTGCTTAACCTTCCCCTGGCTTTCGATGAAATAGTAGGTATAGTTTGACGTATCTTTTCATAACTACACTACCTTTCTGTAAATATCTGTATTATACTATAGATTAGGACGGTGTCAGAAAATTCTACGTTTGGATTCGTTCGAAAGAGGAATCCTAGATAATAAGGAGTGAGTGAGATGGTTAGCTTTCTAGTTACTATCGCAATTCTTGCTGTTGTGTTACTGGGGTTCAATATCCTTATGGGGTATCGTAAGGGGAATATCACGCTTGATTTAAATGAACGGTATACCAACCTCACTAAACAAGCCGAGGCGGTAAAACAAGAGTTGAAAAAACAAGGGAAAACTGTAGATTACGAAGGCAATGGATACTATATCATTAACGGGAAACGGTACGTAGTGAAACAGCACAATGTCGCGATGGGCGGAGTCCCTCTTCAGCGGACAGTGCTGACTCCAGCAAAATAACACTTAAAACAGCTTCTCTCCTATTAGAAGCTGTTTTTATATGCAGTTAATGGGCTTTTTCAAGAGTATTCTTGTCATTTTCGGAAGGAAGAATCCATTCTAGCGATCCTCCCAACTGTCGATCTCGTCCATAATTAGCTTCCGCGCAATGACTCTGTGTAAACGCGAGGCAGCGAATGCAATAACAGCCAAAACTATCGGATACATGAAATTTTCAATTGTCGGAGCTTGCAATAACATGAAAATGGCTAGCCCAGCGGCCATTAAATAGAACACTAACACGAGTCTAGGCAGTAAGTCATACAAACTTTCTAACATAACTTTCATACTTAAAACTCCTCTTTTATTCTTAATCTATCTTTTCCGGCTAGATAGTAAACTTATTCATTTCTTTTGCAATAATCTTGCGTTCCAATGATTTTAGCCACAGGGAACACAGTAATGCCAGGACTACCAGAACTGCAGGAAAGATGAAATCCTTCATTCTTGGACCAATGCTAATAATGAAAACTGTGTATCCTCCTGCCATTATATAAAACATGTATACGATTCTTGAGAGAAAGGCATATAAAACCTTCATAATAATTGACCTCCTGACTGATTCCTATACCTTTATTTACGGATTTCTTCGGAATTAGTTTCATTTTTTTCATCCCCATCCTTACCCTCTAACTGTCTTTTGTTCTGTGCGACTAGTTTTTCGAAATGGGATAACTCCTTTTACAGGTCAACTAGTAAAACGATAGAACAAGTTCACTAGTGATTTAACTGACGGCGGTCATTCTTGTTTAGTCCTATATAGAAAGGGAAATCACTGACAAGGACTATCTGTTGACTAGCAACCTGCGACACTGAACTTTTTAAAAGGAGGAGTTAACGTTATGGAACTTCATGACGGAGAAACAGTAGAGTATAAGCTGTCCGCAAACTTACGTAAAGGGATTGAATATGTAGGTGGTACCTTAACCATCACGAACGAACGATTTATATTTATTCCTCATTCCTTTAATCTTCAAAGAGGCGAGGTATCTTTCAACATTCACGACATCATTGACTTTGATAAGTCGAAGATGCTAGGCATTGTGCCGAACGGTCTCGCTGTAAA
The DNA here is from genome assembly GCF_033253705.1 of Sporosarcina aquimarina. GTDB lineage: Bacteria > Bacillota > Bacilli > Bacillales_A > Planococcaceae > Sporosarcina > Sporosarcina aquimarina. The sequence continues at coordinate 46,056 of NZ_JAUBDH010000006.1, read as the reverse complement.
ACTTTCAAATGGTGCAGCGCATAACTTTGTAGTGGCGCCTGGAGAAGTCGCACATCGGCAGGAAATCGTAGACCTTATTCACGAGAAACTGAGTGCTTAACTATCGTCACCCGTAAATAGATTCCCGCGCGTTTTTATACGTGTGGGAATTTCGTTTTGGACCTTCTTTCAATTCGTTTTCACACACAAAAAACACTTCCGAATTCGATACATGTATTGTATCATTTCGAAAGTGTTTTATGATTTAATCACAAGAAGGTATTTTCTAACCCTTTATGCATTATCTTTAAGTTCAGCTTGTGTCAGCAGGCCGCCTGACTTTAAATACTTGTTCATGCCTTCTGCTGCGCGATACGCAAATGCCCCAATAGTTCCAGTTGGATTATAGTTACTGTTATGAGGGAAGGAGGATCCGCCCACTACAAACAGATTCTCCATATCCCACATTTGAGAATACGTATTCACTGCAGAATTGTCAGGACTTTCCCCCATAATTGCACCCCCGAAGAAGTGATCGGTGTAAAACTTATGGTCGAATGCGGTATCGTCCTGAACAACGTCCACGTTCATCGTATCCGCGCCCATTTCTTTCATGATTTCTGCGCATCGTGCCACACCCGCTTTAGCCCGTTCAATATCCTGCTTATCATACGTAACAGTCACTCGGAGAAGGGGATTGCCTAATGCATCCTTATATTTTGGATCCAAATCCATGTATGTCGTTTTGTTAGGTAAAAATCCACTTTGGGCAGTAATGAACAAATTACGGTTGAAATACTTCAAAGATTGTTTCTTGAATTCTTTCCCCCAAAGCGGTGTCCCTTCAGGTACTTGGTAATTTGCAATCGGACGTGTTCCTAGCTGACCGTAATGAACTTCATACCCATGAAGGTAATTGAGATCAGTGTGATCTTCGTTATCTCCGCTAAAATCATCGATTGTTGCGCCTAACGCTCCTGTTCCCATGAAGTTGTTGAATTTCTTGTCTTCAAAGAAACCGCGCGCGCCAATATAGGTGGATAAGTTATTGAAATGTCCAGTGAAGTTTTTACCAATGATTCCTTGTCCTGTCTTCGGATTATAAGGTTCACCAATTTTTGAGACGAGCAGCAGTTTAGTGTTTGTGAATACGAAACCTGCCAGTACAACAATATCAACCGGCTGTTCAAACTCTTGTCCAGTGGTGGTATCCGTATAGACCAATCCAGTTGCCCGCTTACCATTATGGCTCACTCTCGTCACGTTTGCTTCGTTACGCAGTTCAAGCTTTCCGGTTTTTGTTGCGGTTTTGAGAACAGTTCCAATCGGATCGGCTTTTGCACCAAAGTCACATCCATACTCTTCACAAAACGCACAGTATACACATCCATTGATTGTCTCTCCATCTGGATTTGTGTATGTCTGTGATAGATTCGCAGATGGCATGTGGTAAGGGTGGTACCCTAAATCCGTTGTCGCTTTTTTGAACAGACGGATGTTCGGAGTATCTTTCATTGGCGGAGTCGGATACTTATCCGAACGCGGTGGTCCGATTGGATTCTCTTCACCCGATATGCCTGCTGTTTTCTCATACGTATCATAGTAAGGTTCCAGTTCATCATACGTGATGCCCCAGTCTTGCATTGTGGAGTTTTTTGGAATTTTTTCTTTTCCATAACGTTCAACTGTTTTACTATAAATTTCAAAATCATACGGGAGCCAGCGGAATGTCATCCCGTTCCAGTGCACACCGGCACCCCCGGTATTATTTCCAAGTCGTGCCTGCGCATTGTTTCGTACAGGCAGTGCTTCTTTGTCCATCGAGTTTCGGGAAGTAATCGTTTCTTTATTGAGATCTTGCATTAAGTCATAGCGTTTTGAATAGCGTAATTCATCTTTTGTCCCAACAAAATCTTCGTGTTTTTTGTCGCGGCCACGTTCCAGAATCACAACATTATGTCCGGCTTTTGTCAATTCCGCAGCAGCAATCCCGCCTGCCCAACCCGATCCTACGATAACCGCATCTACTTTAGGTAACTTTTTGACCATGCTACTTCCTCCTCTCGCTTTATAAAATTAGTGTCCTTGGTAATCTCTTAAACTAACTGGATCCAATTTTTTAAATTCGTCCTGCTCGATATACCCTGCATAAGAAGCTTGTGCGCCAGGGAATTCTTTCATCTTCCAGCCTTCCATGTTTTTGTTGCCGCCGTAGAGAGGATCAGAATAAGCACCTTCTAAAGTCGATTGGAGTAAAAGCGCAAAAAATTGGGAAGATGGAAGTCCGTTCATTTTCACTTTTCCATCCTGGAAGTCTTGCAAGATTTCAATTTGCTGGTCTTCCGCCGCTTTGTCAAAGGTTGTATCGAATCGCTTTTGGCTCTCTTCATCCATTTTCCGCAGACCTTGTAAAAATATATCGCCGCGATCCAAAATGGATTGTTCACCCGCTGGACCTGCGGGCAAATCATATGTCTTCAAGTCAGATGTATATGGTCCGCTTCTATAGTCTCTGCCATTGATACCCCATCGGCCGGCTAATTGCTTATCGATGTAATTCGGAACACCTAATTTGATAGCCCCTGCACCATGCTCGTCCTCCGGGTAAATTTGTTCAGTTGCTGCCATAAGTACGAGATAGTCTTGATGACGCGTGAAAAATTGTCTCGCTTCCTGCACGTCAACGGCCTGTTCTTTTTTATCTACAATTGCTTTTTCTTCTTTCGAGTCAAACCCTTTGGTGAGCAGCCCGCCAAATAATCCTCCTCCTACGAGTCCTCCCGCTACTAATCCTGAGTTTTTCAGAAACTTGCGCCGGCTCAGATCCTGTTCATGCTGAGCATGCTCCGTTGAACTGTTTTTTGGTTCTTGTTTTGTCATTTTTATACCTCCCCATCTGTCTTTTACAATAACCCATTAATTGGTTGACATAACCAGTATTCAATTTATTCCAAAAATATAACACAAACCATTGAATATGGACAATCTAAGATTCTCATGAAGTATAGACGAGATTCACGTTGTATATTCATATATTTTAAATTTATGGTTTTATATTCCATAATGATCAATCTATTGTTATATTTTTCCGATTATAAATCTACTTTTGTTTACTTTTTTATCAAATTAATATTGCAGATAGGACTCACTTGAACGAAACTTTCATGCTTCTGAGGATATACCACTCAAATTAGGGTATTTAAACACTGTCCATCTTTCTGTAAGACAGCGACGTTTAGAAAGGGGCTTTACATGGATAGAGACCAACTGCATACAGAGCGCATCACAAGTGTTTTAACCGTCATCTCTGCATTCTTAATGGGATTCATAGATGCCTATACATTTCTACAACTAGATCATGTGTTCGTGAGTGCGCAAACTGGAAATATGGTAACTTACGGCATTAAATTGGTTACAGGCAGTGGATATGAAGCGTTCGCCAATGTCATGTCTTTTCTAGGCTTCTTAGTAGGAGCATTTTTAGGAGAGTTTCTTTTGGCTCGCTTAAATAAGTCTGGCCTTCGCAGATATCGTTTATTCCTATATGTACAAGCGATTCTGCTTCTAATATTAGCAATGTTCCAAGCTCAGATACAATTGAACGTCATGGTATTTACATTGGGCATTCTCTCTGGGTATGCGTTAACGACATTCCGGAGGTTTCGATCCACACCGGTCAATACTGGAATCATGACTGGTAATGCGAGAAATATGATGAATGATTTGTATAGAATCATCTTCTATAAAGATGCAGAGGCAAAAGCGGAGATGCTCCATTTGTTTATCATCATTTTGTCTTTCATTGTAGGAGTTGGTGTTAGCGCAACGGTTATTGACTGGAATCCTGCCGCTATACTTTGGATTGCGCTAGGAACGGTCAGTCTCTCGATTACAGCTCTTTTTTTCTATAGGTGGACTTAAGCCTGCGTAGCGTTAAAAGTTTGAATACAAACAAAAGAACGGATTAGCAAGTACAAGTAAATTAGTCGTATGCTTATTCTGTTTAATGGCTTGATGAACCCTATTCATGATAAACTAAGTCATATCGTGACGAATTTCCGTCAATCTCTATCTAGGTGATTATTTTAAAAAATACTACTATGAATGAGGAGTGAATGGAATGAATGAAAAACAATTCGACAAAGTGAAAAACGGTAAAGGTTTCATCGCAGCATTGGACCAAAGCGGTGGCAGTACCCCAAAAGCATTAGCAGCTTACGGTGTGAATGAAGATGCGTATACGAACGAAGACGAAATGTTTACTTTAGTGCACGACATGAGAACCCGTATTATTACATCTCCTGCGTTTAACTCGGACCACATTCTTGGAGCGATTCTGTTTGAACAAACAATGGATCGTGAAATTGAAGGAATGTACACTGCCGATTATTTAGCAGAAAAGAAAGGCATCGCCCCTTTCCTTAAAATCGACAAAGGACTTGCTGATGAAGAAAACGGCGTCCAGTTAATGAAACCAATTACAGATTTGGAAGACACGTTAAAGCGCGCAAATGAGCGGCATATTTTTGGAACTAAAATGCGTTCTGTCATTAAAGAACCAAATGAAGCAGGTATCAAAGCTGTCGTTGATCAGCAATTCGAAGTAGGTAAACAAATTATCGCGGCCGGGCTTGTTCCTATTATCGAGCCTGAAGTAGATATTAACAGCGTAGACAAAAAAGCTTGTGAAGCAATGTTAAAAACCGAACTGCATAAACATTTGGATCAGCTGGATGAAAGCCAAAACGTTATGCTGAAAGTAACCATCCCAACAGAGACGAACCTTTATAAGGAATTGATCGATCATCCAAGAGTTGTACGTGTTGTTGCGTTATCTGGCGGATACTCAACAGATGTTGCGAACGAAAAACTAAAAGAGAATGACGGATTGATAGCAAGTTTCTCTAGAGCCCTTAGCCAAGACTTGAATGCGAACCAATCAGACGATGAATTCAATAACGAACTAGAAAAAGCAGTAAAATCAATTTACGAAGCATCCATTTAATAGATAAGCCTGTGTCAAAACCAATTCCTTGGTTTTGTACACAGGCTTTTTTTGAAGCGCTTAGTTGTATCTCTTATTCTCCAGAAAGACCAAAGGACGTGCTGTACATCTTTCCAGACTGCACCATTCTTCGTACACTGCCGAGTCGAGCCTTTTCATACTGTACTAATACTTTCTCAGCCGATTCTCCTTGTATTCCTTTCGAAACACACTTGCCCAATTCAACAGCATCTTCTAAAGAGGCATTGAACCCACTGGCTGTAATAGGCGCAGGAACGTGGGCGGCGTCACCGATTAATGCAATACGGCCGCGTACTAGGCGATTGGGAACGTATTCCTTAATAGGCGTTCCAGTAAGCGTCCGATTATGCAAGGCATGCAGCATTGCGGACTTCCACGGTTCCTCCCACCTTGCTGTAACATGCATAATGAGTTCATCAATCGTCTCCACAGGAATGTCCTGTCCATTCAACGAATGCTGAACCACATCTCCTTTCACACATCCTAAATTACGCAGTAGCTCATTTCTTGAATTGTCGTACCATGTACACCCAATACGTCGATTTACTACCCCTTCACCCGCATCAATAATCGATCCAAACAAGAAACCGCTATCACTGCCCAGCATCGTCACTTCGGGGTGTTTTTGACCGGGCCGTAACAATTTCGGCAGCTCCCCTTCATTAGTAGATGCAATCCACACCATATACCCAGCAAACTTTGCTTCAGCATTGTCAGGTGCTACAAACCGGCGCACTAAACTATGATGTCCATCTGCACCAATCACAAGATCTCCCCGGATTGTTTCGTTTTGATCAGTCACGACCCAAGCTGCCTCACCGTCCTGTCCAACTTCCTTTACCCTTGTGTCATACCTTAAGTTTATTTTAGAAGTCGCTTCTGCTTCTCTGCGTAACCGCGACTCGATAGATGACCAGAGCTGAATCGATCGCTTGCCGCCTGAAGCCAGATTACGAAGTAAACGTTCGGTGCCAGTTGCATTCCAGCCCGCTGCATCGACTTGAAGCCCTGCACCAGAACGGTGTCCCTTTCCCACTTTTTCAAGTAACGTCACTTGCATGCCTTCTTCCGCGAGAGCTATTGCTGCCATTAATCCTGACAGGGAAGCGCCGACCACAACAGCCGATCCCCGACTCACCTCATTGTTTGAAAACAACTTGTTCATAATGATTCCTCCAGATACTTTCTTAGTAACCTGTCATGTCTACGACATATGCGTGTAGAATTAGTTAGACTTTATAATAGTTTAACAAATGAAGTGGTAAAAACTAGAAGAGTGCTCATTTTGTAAAATATAAAAACCCGTCACTGCTGAAAAATCAGCAAATGACGGGCAGCTATTATTTCCTATTAAATTAATGATTATTTTACAATCGTCACAGGACACGTCATACGTTTTACAACTTTTTCACTGACGCTCCCAAACACGAGACCTTTGAAAGCATTCAAGCCGCGGCTTCCTACTATAAGCTGATCCACTTCATTTGCATTCACATATTTGATAATCGTCGGACCCGCTTGCCCTTTCAGTAGCGTGACTTTAGGCTCAACGTTAGATTCCCTTGCCAGTTTTACAATAGGCTGGACGTTTTCCCGTTGATAAACAGACATGTTTTTAGGACTTTGAGTAAGAAGTCGTTCATCTTCCACCTTATTAAGATCGGTCACAAAAATAATTTCCAAGTGTGCCTCTGGCAAATACTTAACGAGCATTAGTGCGTGTTGCGTGGCACGCACTGCACTCTCTGAGCCATCCACCGCTACCGCAATATTCATAATCGCCCTCCTCTGGATCGATTGTTAGTTGTTACAACCTAAAGTAATACCATCGATTCTATCAGACCAAAATTGGATTTCAATACCCAAATAAGTATTCTTATTATTTAATTACCCCAAACAGTTTTGGACACACCCGTTTTAGTAAATCTTTTCACCTTTTTGAACTTCCTGCGCACAAACTTCCAAGGTATTTGTAATTTCAGCTCGCACGTCATCTTCTTTGTACTGTAAAAGTGACATCGTTTCTTCCGGGTCGATAAAAGCATCACGGTCTTGCATTTCAATCTGTTTTTCCATATGGATCGCGAACTCTTTTCCTTGGGCAGCCACTGTTTCATCCGTCTTTTCAGCAGATGGCTTCAACTTCCCTAAAGAAGCGGTTTCAATTACTGTTTCCTGTTGCCCGAGACTCTCAGCAATCATTTCGTAAAACTCTTTGTATTTCATATTAATTCCTGAAATCGCATAAGTGGTACGATGTTGTCCATTCTCCAATGCCCCGACCGCAGCTTCCGCCACCTGTTTCGTCGTGACCATCGCAGTAGCACCCTCAGGTATTTCAACGTGTTCTTGACCTTGAATTCTGGGGTAGAAGCTTTTCCAAAGGGGTGTTCGATTCGGCATGGTGCCAAATATATAAGGTAAACGAAGTGACATGACATCCATCTCACCTTCACCTTCCATAAAGGCAATCTCTTCTTGCATCAATCTAGTTTTCACATAAGGTTGTTCGTACATCGCTAAATCCGGCCACATACTAGCTGTTTCTGCATGATACGAACCAAAGATCACAAACTTCTTCATACCTGCTTGACGTGCAAGTCGAGCGAGACGCTGAGTTGGCAATACATTCTTTACATAGTAAAACCTTACCGCAGGTGCTTCAGGAAGTGTCCGTTCATCGAGCCCGGCTGCATAGACAAATACATCTTTTCCATTTAACAAATCCAGTACCTGCTCGTCAGTCAACTCATTTATATCTCCTATGAATCGCTCTTTTACTTGTTCTGGCATCACATCGTCCATCACTTCTTTGTTCCTCGCAATTGTAGAAACTCCATATCCTTTACTTAGCAACTCTTTAATCGTTGCCATTCCTAACAAACCGGTTCCGCCTAATACAAATACGTTCATCATTCTACAAGACTCCTTTAATCATCATGTTTAGGTCTTCTACCCTTCTTTCAATTGAAGTAACCTGTTTCTGGATAAGGGTGGAAAATGACATGGAAAACGACCGGTCCCCTAGTTGCTGGGACCGGTTTACTATTCGTCTATATCATCCGCTTTTGTCCGATGGATTGTTCCGAATGGATGTTCCGGCGGTGCATATATGGAATATAGCTTTAGGGGGATCTCCCCTGTATTCGTTAAGTTATGCCAAATTCCTGCAGGTACAACGATTGCATAGTCGTCACTTACGACCCGTTGATAGCTTAAATAATCTTTACTAGAACCCATTTGAACCAATCCGGTGCCTTGCTCTAAACGCAGGAATTGGTCGACGTCGGGATGTATTTCCAGTCCTACACTTTCTCCGGGATTCAAATTCATTAGCGTGACTTGTAAATTGGATCCCGTCCAGAGTGTCGTACGGAAATAGTCATTCTGTTTAGCCGCTTCCTCGATATTGACGACAAATGGTTTTCGACCATAATCTGTTAATAGGATTCGCTCCTTCTCTAGTTCATGGCGCGAAGTATCGGATATCGTTTTCTCAGCACTTTTCGGAAAGACTCCGTTGTAAGAAGGCATTCCATTTGGCCAGCAAAATGCAGGAACGCAATAAAGATAGACGTACATAACAGGAACTGTGGACATTTTTCAATTCCTTTCTCATTGATATACACCCATCCTATGCGAGCCGATTCAAAAGAGAGAGAGTTTTCCCTAAGTCCGTAAGTACTTTTAAAATCCCTCTTTTACACACAAATAAGGCACATCCAACGGACGGATGTGCCTTATTTGTATGAACCGGTTTATTCTTCCCCCAACGTGAGTTGACGAATTCCGTTTTCAAGTCGATTATCTACTTCTTTTGCATCTTCAATATGCTCGACTATAAGCCCATGAGCTTGCGAAAAGAGGGTTTTAGCATCCAGAAGTTCACTTTTCACTTCCGCAGAAAGTTGTTTTTGTTCTTCAATCATTTTTTGGATAGAACCGATATCTCCTTGGCTCTTTTCGATTGTATTTAAAATGCGTTCAATTTTTTCTGCTGTCGCAAAACTTACTTGAACGCCTTTGTCCACAAGGTCAGCACTAGTTCGTGTAGCATCCAGCGCCTGCTTAATCTCATCACGCAGTGACGAAGTAAGTGCCTGGATACTTGCAGTACTTTTCGCAGTACTTTCTGCTAATTTTCTCACTTCCTGTGCAACGACTGAGAACCCTAATCCAGACTCCCCGGCACGCGCTGCTTCAATAGAAGCATTCAATGCTAGTAAGTTTGTTTGTGTTGCAATTCCTTCGATTACCCCGACAATCGATTGAATTTCATCGGAGCGTGCACTTAAATTCGCCATGTTCTTTTCAGAAGCTGTAATTTGACTGCCTAGACTTTTTATAATTTCTGCAGTTGAATGGACCTCTTGAGTTCCTTCAACGGCTTCTGCAACCATCGTCACGGACTGACTCTCCAAAGAAGAGCCTTTCAAAAATAATTCTTCCGATTTTTGCGTTGTTTGTTCACTAAGCTGACCAATATTCTCAAATCGTTCTTCAATTTTCCCCACTGCATCCCCTAAGACGCCATGTTGTCCATTGACTTTTTCATGCTGAACTACAGCTGCAGCTAATTCATCCCTCAATTCCAACATCCGAATCTGGTCTTGCTCTTCCTTGATAGCCTGACTTTCTTTTAAAGCAGTTAGTTCGTTTTGATAGTTAGTTTCTTTTATTGGCTTACTTTTACTTTTAAACATCTGTTTCCCCTCGAATCCGTTTATAGTTAACAATCGTTTCTTTAGATTCTCTTTCAAGTATACTACTACACTTATTCTTTATATCGGCCATAATTAAATATCTTGAAAGAGTATTCATTACGAACTAAAAGAAAATTCACAGAAGTACAGAAGAATGTCAAAGTTTGATAATGGATTTCGATACGTATGTATACACCAATTCGTTGTATAAGTTTCCAGTTGATGTTTCCTCAGTCACTGGATAAGCAACATGACTACTTATTGCCTGCCTATTCGATAACACCTCATCAGTGTTCTTCTGTTTCACTAGTGATCTGTTGGATATCGACAAACAATATTCTTCTATCTTAGTAAACGACAAAGTCCTTGAACATTTCCCGGGAAATAACGACAAATTTTTGCGTAGAACACACAATGACTTGAAAACCATGTCCTTCTGTTCTTTCGCTTCTATTGAACGTCTGCTACGATAAATAACAATAAAGATGTCACGTTGAATACTCGACAAATTAAAGAAAGGACTGCAATGACTATATCTTTAAATCTATCTGCCCTCTTTCCTTCTTTTCAGATTCATGCGAACTAAATTGCGATTCCTGAACCCGTTTCAACCATTTCAGGGACTCCAACCTCTATAGCGCTTATTTCCTCTTATTCTCTTTTGAATCTAGAAAGAAGCAGTTTCCTATCTTTACGTCTTTAAACAACATAATTGAGGTTTTACGTGGAAACCTCTATCATGAAAGGAATATCAGGTCCGGAATTCATGTAAAGATGTACGTAAGGATTTGCTAATTTAAAATGAGGTGATGAAAAAACTAATGGTCAATTCACAAACACTAGGGAATTCCCAAACATTCGATTTTAAAAAACACATTCCACTTCTCGCTGTATTATTGTCGGGTGCATTCATAACTATTTTGAACCAGACACTTCTCGCAACAGCTCTGCCTCCGATTATGAAAGATCTTAACATTAGTGAAAGTACTGTGCAGTGGCTGCAGTCGATTTTTATGCTCGTGAACGGAATCATGATTCCGATTACTGCGTTCCTCATTGGAAAATTCACTACTCGTAATTTGTTCCTGACGGCTATGGGGACATTTGCCGCAGGTACTCTCATCGCTGCTCTTTCTCCTACCTTTTCCTTGTTGCTAGTAGGACGCGTATTACAAGGCGCAGGGGCCGGTATCATGATGCCGCTTTTGCAGACAATCATGTTTCTGATTTTCCCAATTTCGCAACGTGGTAAAGCGATGGGGATGTTTGGCCTTGTCATCGCTTTCGCACCCGCCATCGGACCGAGTTTGTCAGGCTATCTAGTCGATCACTACCCTTGGCGCAGTGTGTTTTATGTAGTTTTCCCTATCGCAGTTGTTATCATTATCGCAGCTTCTTTTTTGCTCAAAAATATTACAGAACAAACAAATCCGAAGGTGGACTACCTTTCAATTGTACTCTCCACTTTGGGATTTGGAGGTCTCCTTTACGGATTCAGCGTTGCTGGTAATTTAGGCTGGCTTAGCCCGAATACAATCATCTCTCTTATTATAGGTGCAGTAACTCTCTTCTGGTTCATCAATCGACAGCTAAAACTTGAAGAACCTATCCTTGAGTTCCGAGTATTCAAATACAACATTTTTTCAATTGCGACGGGTCTTGGTATGATCGTATTTGCTTCTATGATTGCAACAACAGTCATTTTGCCATTGTTCATGCAGAATCTGCTCGGCTTCAATGCCTTGCACTCCGGTCTTATGCTGTTGCCTGGAGCAATTGTCATGGGCATCATGAACCCTGTGACAGGAACGCTGTTCGACAAATACGGGGCGAAATGGTTATTGCGTTCCGGATTCGTTATATTGACCATCACTACGTTTATGTTCGGAAATCTGTCTCATGACACAACATTCACCTATTTGGCAGTTTTGAATGCTATCCGGATGTTTGGTATCGCCATGATTATGATGCCATCCACTACGCTTGGTTTGAATCAGCTGCCAAATCACTTAATTTCTCACGGAACGGCTATGAACAATACGTTCCGTCAGATATCAGGAGCCGTCGGTACGGCAGTGCTTGTAACGATTACAATTACTGCAGCGAGCGACAAGTCAATTGACGGCGCCATTCATGGGGTCAACGTCGCATTCATCGTAGCGGGATGTATTGCAGCGTGCGGCTTATTGCTTTCCTTCGCAATCCGCAATCCGAAAAAGAAAGCTCAGCCGTTAGATTCGTAAGTTCATGCAAAAAGCCTTCTGCCCGATAGACTGAGCAGAAGGTTTTTTCGTATTATATGAACAGCGCCATCGACAAGCTGTCGTAATATCTATTTCCATCGAAAGAATCTTTCTGGAATACACCTTCACGTTCAAATCCAAGTTTTTCATATAGAGCGATCGCCCGCTCATTATCACTTCTGGTTACAAGCGTGATTTTTTCAATCTGGTCATTCTCTTTGCACCAGCTGATTAACGCATTCATAAGAATGCGGCCAAGTCCTTTGCCCGTGTGAAGTTCGGAAATGACAATGCCCAGTACACCGACATGACGGAATCTGGATTTAGTACTTGAATCGATCGTTCCAATTCCGATAATTTCCTCTTCCTTCATCAAAAGAAGAATACAGCTCCCAGCAGTATCTTGCCCTACGTCTATGGACTGTCTAGTTTCCTCTTTCGACTGAGGGTATTCGCCTTCGCCAAAAGACAGATAATCTGTTTCTCCACCTACCCGATTATAAAACTCAACGATGGCAGTTGCATCATGGGACACCGCATGTCGTACGATCAATCCTTCAGATAACATTGTTTTCATAATAACAGCAACTTCCTTTTCTATTCATGGTTTTTAAACTGAATGCATATTGAAACTTGCAGTGATTCAAGTGTCGATTATGGATAACTGTATTGAAAATTATACTGATATACTAAACCCATTCCGATAACTTTGGTTAACTGGATAGGGTATTGGTGTATAATGCATGTATAGTTATCGTACTGAAATCATTTGACAGTACAAGGAGTGCTTACTTTGAACTTATTAAAATATACAGTAGTCAATTTCTTCTCCGGTTATTTCGCTTTTATAATGGCAACAGGAGCATTATCGATTGCTCTGCATTTACTTGGAATAGAAAGTCTATCCATTTCGTTATTATACATGAATACCGCTGCATATATTTTTTTATGGATACTTACCATCCTTCGGCTCGTATACTTTTTCCCGAAATTCGCAGCAGATATTACCAGTCATGAGAATGGACCTGGATTTTTTACACTCGTTGCAGGAACTTGTGTTTACGGCAGCCAGCTCATTATCCTTACAGAGAATGTTCAAATTGCAAAATACCTGTGGTATCTCGGAATTTTTCTATGGGTCATCATTATGTATGTATTCTTTACAGCTGTCACCATCCGAAAACACAAACCGGCCCTTGTTGAAGGGATAAATGGAGCTTGGCTGATTGCTGCTGTTGCTACACAGTCCATTTCTATCCTTGGTACGCTGCTATCCGCATACGTCTTGCATGGCAATGACATACTTTTGTTCGGTACTCTTTGCATGTTTCTACTCGGATGTATGCTGTATTTAAATATTATCACGCTCATTTTTTATCGTTTCACTTTCTTGAAACTGAAACTTTCAGACCTCACCCCACCCTATTGGATCAACATGGGCGCTGTCGCAATTACTACCTTGGCGGGATCCACACTTCTTTTGCATGCTAAAGAGCTGCCTTTCCTTATCGAGTTAACACCTTTCCTAAAAGGATTTACTTTGTTCTTTTGGATTACAGGGACATGGTGGATTCCATTGCTGTTCATCCTGATGATTTGGCGGCATCTTTATCACCGATATCCATTGAATTACGACCCCCAACTATGGGGAATGGCATTCCCACTGGCCATGTATACGACTAGCACTTTTCAGTTATCTAAAGCCTTGCAGATGCCATTCCTGCTTGTCATTCCAAAGATTATGATTTTCATTGCAGGCGCCGCTTGGTTAGCAATATTTTTAGGAATGCTGTATCACTTCTACGTCAATTCTAAGGAGTATTATGAATCTAAATAAGTGCCTGCTGTACGAAAAAAAACGACAAAGAGCCTTTCATCCCTGTTAGATGAAAGGCTCTTTTGTTTTCCTTTTGAAGCATCCTAACAGACAGCACGATTATCCACGGAACAATTTCACTTCAGCAATCGCAAATTCGATTTTGGGATGAGTAATAAGTTGAGGTAAAATCTTTCTCTGCAAATAAGTTTTCACACTTGTCCCTTGAATGTAATCGACGAGATAGCGGACAATCAGCACGATTCCGGCGTCATTTGTATCCACTGAAAAGACTGGACGCAGCGCTGCTGGGTCTGCAGGCAGGTGCCCATTGGTTTCTTTAAGTTGAGGCAGTACTGTTTCTTCAAAATAGAGTTCTCCTGCTTCTGTCATAATCTTTTCAGCGGCTTCCCAATCACTATCAAATGACAAGACGTACTTGAGTTCGTGCCAAACGAATTTATTCGCGATGCCCAACACTTCAATGGATTCATCGAAAATGATACTATTCGGCAGCTTGATAATGCGTCCTGTATTGGAATCTGAGGACAGCCCACCACGCACTTCCAGCATTTTGACGTTAATAGGCGTGATGTCAATTACATCCCCGATGATGTTATTGATTTCAATACGGTGCCCGATTTCAAAATACTTTCGGTAGCGGATGACGAAGTATGCTGTAATATTCGTTGTAAGCCCTCTAACCATGAACGCAATGAATACACCCGATAACAAGGCGATTAAAATTAGTACATTAATGGCCTGTACCCATATAAACAGCACAGACAGAAGCGTCAATGTCGACATCGTGTTTTTCAAAAACTTACGAGTCCGGATTCGCCGTTTAAAATCACTTTCATTTCGAGTTACAATCTTCTTCAATAACATATAAAGTAAAATACCGATTACAATAATGATTGCAGTGAGCGCAATCTTATTCAAATAAGCGTCGGGTGTTTTCAATGTGGAAAACACACTTTCTGTGAGCCCATCAAAATAATTTTGCAGAAAATCTGGCATATGTTCACTCTCCTCTGTATCCTTAGCAGTAGTATACCTTATATCTTAAACTTGTGACGGCGTATATAGGTACCTTCAACTCTGAGATTGGAAGGTGTTTAATTGACAATTATAGTGATGGCGATCTGGAGCGTTCTAGTTCTCTATTTCTTCAATAATCTGCATCTGGAAAAGTCTATTTCAAATCATATCCTGCTATTCATCATTCTATTTGCGGGAGTGGTTTTAATTGAACGCATTGCCAAAAGGCATTGCAATCGCTAATTGAGAAGTGAAAGAGGTAACTGATAGGAAAAGCGCACCCGCGATGTGTATGTACACAGTGCGAGTGCGCTTTGTAGTTACAGACTAAAGACAGTTAAATTCAACTTACTCGGTAAGTTCTTCCGTATTCTGCATCTCAAATTCGTCGAGTATTTTACGTACTTCGTCTGTCGTTTCCGTGCTCATCAATTGGTTTCTCAATTCACCTGCTCCCCGCATTCCTTTTACATAGATCTTAAAGAAGCGGCGAAGCGGTTTGAATGGAAGTTCCTCGATTTCTTTTGAATATTTGTCATGAAGGTCGAGCTGCAGTCTTAAAAGATCCATCAATTCCTTACTGCTGTGTTCTCTCGGCTCTTTTTCGAAAGCGAACGGATTTTTAAAGATGCCTCGTCCAATCATAACGCCATCGATACCGTATTTCTCGGCAAGTTCCATTCCCATTTGGCGATCGAGGATATCCCCGTTAATCGTCAACAACGTATCCGGTGCAATTTCATCACGAAGTTTCTTGATGTCAGGGATGAGTTCCCAATGCGCTTCAAAATTACTCATTTCTTTTCGGGTACGTAAGTGAATCGACAAATTGGCGATGTCTTGTTCGAGTACATGTCGTAACCAGCCATGCCATTCTTCTACATCCGTGTAGCCAAGCCGTGTCTTCACGCTGACCGGCAACCCGCCTGCTTTCGCAGCTTGAATAATTTCAGCCGCGTTATCCGGATAATTGATGAGCCCGCTGCCTTTTCCTTTCGCAGCGACATTCGGAACAGGACAGCCCATGTTAATATCGATGCCTTTAAATCCTTGTTCCGCCATCCCGATACTCATATCACGGAAGTGTTCGGGCTTATTCCCCCAAATATGTGCAACCATTGGCTGTTCGTCTTCTGTAAACGTCAAACGTCCGCGCACACTGAAAATCCCCTCAGGATGACAATAGCTTTCAGTATTCGTAAACTCCGTAAAAAACACATCGGGTCTTGCTGCTTCCGCCACAACATGGCGAAATACAACATTTGTCACATCTTCCATTGGTGCTAATATAAAAAACGGTCGTGGTAAATCACGCCAAAAATTCTCTTTCATGTTAATCTTCCAATCCTCTCATTATGGGATGCCAGGTCAACCCTTCATCTCAAAATCACATTGTATTTATACTGGAATTCAAAATTCTTACGCCAAAATTTCATGACATCAATAACTAACAATCCGCCATTCACATGACGTTATCTATTTTACATGACTCGCGTGTATGTGGAAAGAGGGGGCTATTATCGTGAAGTATTCGCACAGATCTATTGAATTGCAAAACACCCACCTGTACATTCCACTTTCCTCGGACTTAGTCGGCGGGCTTTCAACTATATCTCTTTAATTACTCATAAACCATTCAAAAGTGTCGTTCAACAGATACTTCGTCTATCGCTGCAGCTGCACATGGGGTTTACCCATTCGGATCCCTCTGACTTTACTTTTCACTTCATTAGAGTCGTGTGAAATGATGAATGCTTTGGAGAACTGATTGTAGTAATCCGTATCGTGTGCTTTGTCGTTTTTCATCCTGTGAATGTGTCCGAAATCTATTTTAAAAGAAAAAACGCCAACTTCACAAATGAAGTTGACGCTCTACTAACCTATATTTACAATACAAAACAGTTAGATCTGCTAGTGATTTAAGATGCGGGGTTTACTTCCAATTCAACTTTGATTTTGATATCTCTGCCAACGAGTACGCCGCCTGTTTCAAGCGCTGTGTTCCAAGTCAGACCAAACTCTTCTCTGTTAATCTTCGTTTCTGCTTCGAAACCATATACTTCATTCCCCCATGGATCCAGACCTTTACCGCCAAATTCCACGTCAAAAGTTACCGGTTTCGTAACGTCTTTAATCGTTAAGTCACCCGTTACTTTATAGTCATCCCCTTCTTTTACGATAGCAGTGGAACGGAATGTGATTTCCGGAAAGTTCTCTACATCAAAGAAGTCTGCTGATTTCAGGTGATTATCCCGGTCTGCGGAATGCGTGTTAATGCTTGCAACATCGAAATTAAAAGCAATCGAAGCATTCGAAAGATCCGTTAAGTCTGCTGCGTCGATTGTTGACGTATACGCGTCAAACTGACCTCTTACTTTGGATACCATCATATGTTTCACTTCAAAGCCTACTGTTGAGTGCGATTGATCTACTGTCCATTTTGTCATTTGAAATTCCTCCATTATATAGTTGATTCTCTTGAATTTGTGTTTCTTTGTTTCTTACCTAGTTAAACAGATCACTTCATCCATCATGATTCATCGCTTATTTACCTAAAGGTTTGTTCATACCAGGCTTTTGCAGCTTGCACTTCCGTCGTTGTCAGCTGATGACCCGCATGCTCCCAGTGAAGTTCATCAGATGCGCCCGCTTCTTCCAGCAGTTTCTGCAGTTCCATCGACTCTTCCTTAGGACAAATCGAATCGTTTGCTCCCGCACCGATAAATACGGGTACCCCTGTTAAATCTGGCATCGGGATATTACGTATCGGTACCATCGGATGATGCAAAATAGCTCCTTTTAGGGCATCAGCATAGTGGAACAGCAGACTCGCTGCAATATTAGCCCCATTTGAATAGCCGATAGCTACAACGTTTAACGGATCGAATTGATAGTCTATTGCTGCTTGTGCTAAGAAGCCTCTCAGCTCTTTTGTTCGGAAGACTAAATCTTCTTCGTCAAATACACCTTCAGCTAAACGTTTAAAGAAGCGGGGCATGCCATTTTCTAATACATTTCCACGTACACTGAGCACAGACGCTTCAGGGTCAACTAGTTCTGCTAACGAAAGCAAGTCTTGCTCCGTACCGCCTGTGCCGTGCAACAATAGCAATACTGGTTTCTTTTCATTCGTTCCTTTTTTGAAAATATGCCGCATGATCGGGTCCCCCTTTTTACAAGTACTCTTTTTCTATCTCGATCGTGCTGCGTACCGTGTTGATAGGCCGAACAACCGATTCAATCTGTTCGCGCTTCTCTTCTAAAAATGGAGGTAATGATAACATTTCACCAACGGTTTCATAAGGTTCATCCCCCAAGAATCCAGGTCCGTCTGTCGCCCACTCAAAAAGAATTCCTGGTGCTACACGGGCATATAAAGATTCAAAGAAAAATCGATCTACATAACCGGAATTATTCAAGCCGAACGATTGCAAGCGCTCAATCCACTCATTCAGCACATCCGTATCCTCTACTCGGAAAGCGGCGTGGTGCACCGTTCCGTACCCTTGACGGCCATCTGGAAGTGACGTATTGTGCTCTACGATTACTTGAGCACCATTTCCGCCTTCTCCGACTTCAAACAAGTGCAGAGAACCTTCCGCTGAGATTTCTTTAAACAGCATGACCTTTTCAAGCAGCTCTTTGAAGTAGTCAAACTGTGCAATCCGAATATGGATTGGACCTAACCCTGTTATCGCATACTCAAGAGGTACAGGACCATGCTGCCAAGGGGTGCCTGATTCGACACCAGAATTGTGCTCATCTGAAATCAGCATATAGTACTGGTCATCAAAATCGGTAAACGAAATGGTGTTTTTGCCGAAAACTTCTTGGATTCCCGTGTGCTTCACTTCATGCTTATCAAAGCGCTTTATCCAGTATTCCAATGCTGCATCTGTCGGGACACGAAAAGCAGTTTTGTAAATTTCATTTGTTCCATGAACCCCTTTTGGAATTCCAGGGAAATCAAAAAATGTCATATCTGTACCTGCTGATCCAACATCATCTGCAAAAAACAGATGATACGTCTGAATATCATCCTGATTCACCGTTTTCTTTACTAGCCGCATACCTAATGTATATGTGAAAAACTCATAATTTTTTTCA
Source organism: Sporosarcina aquimarina (assembly GCF_033253705.1). Classification (GTDB taxonomy): domain Bacteria; phylum Bacillota; class Bacilli; order Bacillales_A; family Planococcaceae; genus Sporosarcina; species Sporosarcina aquimarina. The sequence continues at coordinate 27,141 of NZ_JAUBDH010000006.1, read as the reverse complement.
GCACTGCTCGTAATCGCTGTTACATGGTGAATCCCTTTTAATCCGTTCATGTTATGCTCCCCTTTTCACTTTATAAAAATATCTTGAATTAAGGATATATAAGCAAAAAATAAATAGCTCGAACTTACAAGCTAATTTGTTTACTAATTATCCTAACGCCCAACTGCGTTCCATACCTACGTGTAAGTAATTCTTCCAGTCTAATTTATCCTAAACTAGTTATGAAGAATAAATTATCTTGAATTCAAAGTAATAATAACACGTCTCTTTTTCACGGTCAATTAGTTTGTTTTTCAAATTGAAGAGAGATAGTCTTGGAAACTGCTCAAAAGCACAAAAGCTTCCACAATAGGAGTGGACGCTTTTTGAGTTTAGACAACTGGCTTATATTGTGACGATCCTATATTGCAAGTGGGTACAATCTTTTTATCACAACGTACTGAGACGCAGTTCATAAAAGTACTGCACTATTGGATGCTTTAACTTCATCTTCTCCGTCATGTTTACTAATCGTTTTTTCCCTACCCGTCTGTCCACTAAAGCTAGAATATTCAATAGGATATCATTGCTCTCTATGCTTTCTTCTATAGGTGTAGTTAAAAACTTATTAGCTGCTACGTTAAAGTTTGATTTACTCAATGATGACTGTGCAAACATCATCTCTTTTGCGTATTCTGATAACTTTCTACTCCTAGCCATTACTAGTAGACGATCCTCCGGAACTAACGCGTTGGTTTCGTTTCTTAACGCTTCAATTTCCTCACTGCTGATAGGAATTTGAATATCTAAAGCATTCTTAATTTCCAGCTCCGTCTGAAACCATCTGATTGAGGTAGTTGTGTCACGCATATTAAACACTTTCTTCTTATCCACCGCAATATAACAAGCTCCTGATTTGTCAGGGAAATAATGATAGCTGCTTGCGAGGTATTCAACTCTTCCACTTAACGCGGGACAGAGAAAACTCTCCAGACTTTTCTTCAATTTGCTCCAGGTCATGTAATCCTCCTTTATTTTCATAGTATATTCATTTATACAGAAGTTTTATTTTTTATAATACAATAACCAATACATCAATCAAAATTAGTAGTAGAGTTACGCGTGAATTGAATTTCTGATGCAACGATAAAGATGAGCGTATCCTGGTTCAACTAGAACACGCTTAAGAATCGTATTGAAGTTTTGTCTTACAGCGTAAGGGTTTAAGTATAAATATAAAAGTACAGGGTGAATAGGGACAATAAAATTCGTTTACAAGGAATTGTGGAGGGAATTGGAGAATAAGGAGGGAATATAGATGCCCAAGCTAGTGAATAAACAACAGGAATATGAAGTAGAAGTCGGCAAGCATATTATTTTCTTCAACAAAAATTATCAATATATCTTTATCTTCAACGAATTACTGCTCGGATTAGAATTCGTCGTCGGTAGTGTATTTTTCTTCTTCGAATCACTTAAGACTGCTGGAATCATTCTCTTTATAATCGGAAGCACCCAGCTCTTCATACGACCTGTATTAAAAATTGTACATGCAGTCTCCCTTAAAACAGTTCGCAGCACTCGTCGGAATCATGGATTATAATTATTGTATCCGCATCATACAGCCACCATCAACCGAAAGGATGTAACGCAAAATGACAATCTCAATCCTCAACCAGCTGGAACGGACTGGCTCCATGCTGGAACAGATCAGTCAGGTCCAGAAGTTTTTTGCACAGCAGTTCGAATTTGAAAACCTTGACGTCCTGCTTACGAATGAAGAACCGATCACCGAGCAATACCTTCAGGATAAAATGATCATACGTGGACGCGGCGGTTTGTGTTACGAGCTCAATGGTCTGTTATATCTCGTACTCCGGGATCTTGGCTTTCCCGTCCAACTCGCCGCTGCTACAATCTGGGTACAACCCCGCAATAGTTATACTCTTGACCGTACTCATGTCGTCAACCTTCTCGAATATGGTGGCGTTCTGTATCTTATCGATAGTGGTTTTGGCAGCAACCTCGCCATGCAACCCGTCGCATTGGATGGCGATCCCGTCACTTCGCCTGCCGGTACTTTCCGGCTGCGGACGGGCACGACCGAAAAAGGCACCATGGTATTCGAACAACTGACAGACAGCGGCTGGAAACGACGTTACGGGCTGTATCCCGATGAGATTGAATGGTCACATATTGACCATGTGAAACATCAGATCCACCATAGCCCGGAGTCTTCATTCAACAAAGCGCTGCTCATTGCAAAAGTGACAGACGATGGTACGTACTCGATTAATGACAAGCGGTTCCACAGCAAAGGGAGCGGTACGGAAGAGACGCTGCCGTTCCAGGACCCCGCTGAATTGCTCGATCAAGTCAGACAGCACGCAGCTCCAGCTGTTTATGAAGCGGTTGAACACTATATCAACCAGCAGAAACCTTCTTGTAACTGATAAGATTTCACGAATTGCGTCATACATAGGCAGTTATCACTTACGACGCTAGTGCACAGCCATATTCACTTCTGGTTGATATTCCGGCTCAGCGGCGGTTGGTCTATCTCATGCCGCTTGTGCAGTGATCGCCTGATTCAAAATTTCCGCAATCATTTCAATTGTCCTTGTCCATTACGTATTTAGCCGACCCGCCTTCCGCTCATTTTGCGTCAGGTGTCTCTTTTGTACACATCAGATCTCCCTTTGTCGCCGTCTCGAATTCTTCCTTCTTCTGCACGGTCACCGTCCCATCTTTCTCGAGGAACGCCTGATCGATTTCATCCAAGGAAAAAATGCCCTGTTTACGCAGTGCATGGCTTAGCTCTCTTAGGTCCAGCCGGTTGTCTTTCATTTCCATTTCATCCAGTTCACCGTCTATGATGATATGATCCCTATCTCCTGTGAGCATTCTTTCAAGCTTATCCGATTTGTACATCATCTTGTCAAACAGAACTTTTAGCAGACACTATACTAATAGTGTCAACAGGACGTAGTACCATTTCACTTTTTCGTCGTAAAGACCATTCCCGACGATTTCCGAAAGTAGAATACTCCATATGAAGTCGATGGGAGTCAGATTAGAGACACCTTTTGCGCCTGTGAGTTTCATGCAGATCACCAAAGCCAGGAAACCGCTGACTAACTTGATTAGGATCATTCCGAATTCCACCCTCGATTCCCTCCATTCTTTACTCATTCTATTGACAGTTCGGCTGCAAATCAAACCTATTCGAAGGGATAGCACACATGCCCCAGGTATCCAGCAGGAAGCTGGCGACCTGTCAGTCTAGCAGATTAAGTGGGTTGCTTGACTGTTATGTATAGATGTCTGCCTGTTTTGACGAAGGTTCAGCCCAATCACCTGAAGTCAGCAAAAAAAATGTATCACACGAAGGCAATACGTTTTAGTCAGCTTTCATGAGTCACTTATGGATCCCTGTCCTGCCTGCAGCTTTTACAATTGAGTGGTCATCTTCTACGATATCTTGTTCGATTCCCGGTGTTTTAGTCACTTTTGGTGTATACCATACTACCAGGATCAGAAGAATCGATCCGGAAACTGCAGCGATGACAACTGATGACTGCAGTGCCCTGATTCACCCGCCTATTTTGATGAGGATGGTGGCGATTACAGCCATGATGATCGCCCAGAAAACACGAATCGTTTTTGGTGGATTCCCGTCACCCGTCACAGCCATCGAGATGGAATACGACATGGAGACCACTGTCCTCACTACTAAAGTGTGGTCAAAAACAGGAACACCGAAGGCATGATTGCCCCGAGCGGCATCTGTTCCGCGATGGCGATGATCGCTCACGGCAATCCGCCTTCATTCAAGGGGGCCGCTGATAGAACCTGCATTCTTCACATTGTAGAAGATGCCCGTTCCTCCAAGTACTGTGAACTAGAAGTTCGTGATGACTGGCGCAATTACAGCGACCACTAAAAGGATTTCCCGCGTCATCCTCCCGTTGGAGATTCTTGTGACGAACAGTGCCCACAATGGGCCGGACCCTATGAACCAGCCGAAGGCCCAGCTATTCCTCGTCCCCTCAAACGTGCTGATACTTACAAAATCACTGATGTACGTGCCGAATGATGACATGAACGCGTTGACGTTGAGCTTTTCTGTATTCAACTTCCACATTTCGTAGGGCTAACCATTTCCGAACAGTATACCTATCATTCAGGCTAGTTTACTCACGGTCAGCCCCTTGCTGCATCATCTCTCATCCCTCTCTTACAAGTACTCTTTTTCTATAGTCAACGTACTTCGCACCGTGGGGATAGTCAGCACCTTCAATGCAAAATAAGCGTTAACCCCAATACTAGGGGTTAACACTCTTTAAGTTTAGAAAGTTAGCTTAGTGATAGGCACTAATTATATAAATTGGTTGTGTTAGTTAGGATAGCTTCCATATAAGACGACTATCCTTTTAATAAGAAAAGCGCACCACACTATTCTTTCTTGACTATCCCTTGCTCAATTGCCAATAACTTTGCCACTTTTGGTGCGTGCCATATGACCGGGAGCAAAAGAATGGATACTGGAACTGCAGCGATGACGACAAACGACTGCAAAGCTCCGATTCCTCCACCACCGATTTCGATTAGTATAGCGGCGATTGCGGCCATGATAATCGCCCAAAATACACGTATGGCTTTTGGAGGATTTCCATCTCCTGTCACGGCCATGGAGATTGAATACGACATGGAGTCTACTGTTGTCACTACAAATAGTGTCGTTAAAATCAAGAAGACAGTCGGCATGATGAATCCTAACGGCATTTGTTCGGCTATGGCAATGATTGCACTCGGCAATCCGCCTTCATTCAACGGACCGCTGACAGAGCCTGCATTTTTTAATTCGTAGAAGATCCCCGTTCCGCCAAGTACCGTGAACCAAAAGTTTGTAACGATAGGTGCTATTATCGCAACTACTACAAATATTTCACGGATTTTTCTACCATTGGATATTCTTGCGACGAATAACGCCACCATTGGACCAAACCCTATGAACCATCCGAAGAAGAAGAGCATCCAGCTTCCAAGCCATGCCTCGTCCCCACGGAATGTACTAATGCTTACGAAATCACTAATATACGTACCAAAGGAAGACATGAACGTGTTGACGATGAACAGGCCCGGACCAAACACAATCAGGAAGACCGCAATCACCGCCACTAAATTCACATTCAGCTTACTTAAAAATTGAATTCCCTTCTCGATACCTGTAAGGGTCGATACGAGTACGACTCCTGTCAAAATAACGATGATTGAGAGCTGTGTCACGAATGTATCCGGAATGCCAAAAATCGAATTGACTCCATAGCTTACTTGTAGTCCGAGAAAACCAATCGGTCCGATTGTACCAGCAGCAGCACCTATGATACAAAATACATCAGCAGCCGTGCCCCATTTACTCGTTAAAATTCTCTCTTTTAAAATAGGATACAAAAGAGTCCTCGGCTTCAATGGCATTCCTTTATGTTTATGTGCGTATATCAAAATAATGGAACTGATCGCCCCATATACAGACCATGCGGTGAAGCCCCATGACATGTAACTTTGAGCCAATGCTGGCCCAATCGCGTCAACAGTGCCGCCTTCAATCCCTTTATGCATGGGAGGCACGTCTAGAAAATAATACATAGGTTCTGCCGCTGCCCAAAAGACACCGCCCGCTCCTAACCCGGTTGTCAAAATTACGGCTAACCATTTAAAATAAGACATTTCAGGCTTCTTCACATCGCCCAGACGGACTTTACCGTACTTTGAAAAGGCCAATATTGCACCTACACCAAAGGTCGCTATCATGAGCAATTGCCAATACGCTCCGAAGTAATGAATAGACAGGTCAAATCCCTTATTCACAAAATTGCTAACCTGCTCTACTTTAAGAATTGAAAACAGCACGAATGCTACTAATATACCGCCACTAAATAGAAATACCGGCCAATCTATCTTTTCACGGATCGTCTTCCAAAAGTCTTTCCTCATAAAACTCCTCCAATTTTCGTTTTGCTTACAAATCTATAATCTTCTCCCGAGTCAATCACAGTTAAAGCTTTCCCTTCTTCTTCTCTAATTTTCAACAGCAAGTGCAAAAAAAAATACAACACGATTTGAATTCGTGTTGCATGTCTCATACAAAAACTCATAGTAAAGGATATAGGCTGCCTTATCAGCTGTCGACACGTTCACTTGTATTCCTAAAATGGAGAAAGGTCAGTTATTGAAGAACTTGCAGTTTGGACGGACTTGAATTCAAATATGCCGGAAAAATTTCACAAGAGAAAAACCTTACTCTAATGAATTCGTTATTAGATTGTTAATTTCCCAGACAGATAGGATTATTTTGTAGATACCATTTGCTGAAGCAAGTCTTGTCGGACGGAATTGGAGTATTCGAGATCCCATCCTGTTTCCTGCTTCGTCAGAGTTCGATACACTTCCCTTTCTTTGTCAGTGACGACATCTGGAAAATCGAACGATACAACAATTGTTTCTTCTTGAGTGCCCAATCCTTGAACACCGCACCGTAAAAACCTAGGTTCCTCGGAAAACACTGCCGCACCGTTTCCATCGCTGCCATTTGGTTCATCCGCAACCCTTGAATCGGCAAGTCCAGTTCTTTCAGTTTGCGTTTTGTTTCCTCCGTCAGCTTATAGAACGTTGTCCCTTCAGAACGGCTTTGGTTTTCTTCGGGAAGGGCTTGGAGGCTGATTGCAAGCGCAATCCGATCTTCTATATCCGAAATCCCGAGAATCTCCACCTACTGGTCAAACGAATGATTTCCTATCTCCGCAAGATTCCAGTTTAACACTTCCACAAATGGTCGGCTGAACGCAGTAACGTCTTGCGCTGCCTGTTTCAATTCATCGATCGGACCATTCCAATTCCCTAAAAAATCGGTTACTTCGATCATCTGCAACCGGACCGATTTGCCTTTAAACGTTTGGCAATGAAGTGTATTCGTTTTCGGATGAATACCTGTACAGATCGCAAATTTCCACGCACCGCCCATTTCCTTTTGGTACAGGACGACTTGTCCCACTTTTGACTTCAACTGAGCGTGACTATTCACTGGAGTGTACCGCTTTCCTTTTACCCCTTTGCCGGAAGTCCGTTTGTCAAACGGACAGGTCTCTCCGTTCTCTACTAGAATCGGGTTGTACCGTGTATCCAGCACCTCACTCAACCGTTGCCTTGCCTCATCATCACCATGAACAAGCAACGTGTATGTAGGTTCGAGCGTGCGGATGAACCGATCCATTTTGTTTGCATCAGCATGCGCAGAAAGTCCGTATTTGCCAATCCGGCATTTCACGTTATGAGCTGTCCCATTCAATTCAAGCGACTGAGATTCCTCATCTACGAAAGCAAGCAACTTCCTGCCGTTGTTCTCCTCATCCTGATATCCCGTAATGAAAATTGCATTTGCAACGTCTAGATCGAACTCACGATACAACTGCCCGCGCGCCCACGATTTCATCGTCTCGTGCTCGGGACGCGACTCAATATTTCCAGAAACTCATAGAATCCTAGCTTTCCTCGACAATCTTCCGTAGGCCTTTCATAAGCACGATCCTTTCTGGAAAGTACTAAGTTGTTTGTTTCACTCCTCTAACTCTTATTATATGTTTTTTGTTGTATTATTCAAAAAGCACCTGAATGAGAAGTGATATTCTCACACGGGTGCTTTACGCTCGATTTGCCGACTGTGTACAAGAAGCCTACTTTACAGCAACATCCTCAAATGCGATTCAAAATTCACGCCGGCCACAGTGGGAATCTGCTCTTCGGATGTCGACTGGATGGCAGCAGTTAAAAATTCATCTGCAAGCTCCATGGTTTCTACAGGGGTCTGGTCGCGCATCATACCGCCCATCACGACAGAGGCGAACAGATCCCCGGTTCCTGAATAACTCTTGCCGTTATACTCTTGAAATCTCGTATAAGAGCGGTCACCATCGATGTACATGTTGCCGATGCGTCTTTTTCCTAATGGGGCCGGGGGATTCAACCCAGTGATGATGACCTTTGCGTCGGTGTCTGACTGCAGCTGCCGACCGGCGTCCTCAACGGCGGCTACATACTCCTCATTCGACCGATACGTTTGCAGTTTGTCATACGACAGACCTGTCAATAAACAACATTCTGTCACATTCGGTGTAATGACATCTGCACGCTTCGCCAGTTCCTTCATATAGCCGATCAACTCCCCAGTAAACACATCATACATGTGTCCCCTGTCCCCCATTACCGGGTCCACGAGAAGCGTTGTCTCTTCCTTATAGAATGTATGTAAAAAAGAAAAAATATTTTCAATCTGCTCTTTTCCTGTCACAAACCCCGTATGAATCCCATCAAATGCAGCGCCCATCTTGTGCCACTCGTCTGTGAAATGAGGCATCTTAGCCGTTAAATCTTCACAAAAATAGCTCGGATACTCTGTCTGGGACGTTAAAATGGCAGTCGGCAGAGGTACTGCCTGCACCCCCATGACAGATAACACGGGGATGGCCGCTGTGAGCGAGCACTTTCCAAAGGAAGACATGTCCTGGATGATCGCAACTTTTTTCAATAAATCCCCCACCTAACTCTTCGATACGTTCACTTCTTCCATCGTACCATAAGAAAGAGAAACCACGCATACAGCAAATTTCAATTTCCTCCTCACACGACTGACCTCTAACACTTTAATCAAACTGGCACTTTTATGATGGTCAGCCATTCAGTAAAATAAGAATTATCAACTTTCCATAACGCGAGGAGATGGATTCCCCATGCAAAGAGTAGAACGCCAAACATCGACCCAAATACGCACAAACACGTTGGATTTAGTGCTGACAGCTATCCTGTCGACCATTGTATTATTGTCCACAGTCTTCATCAACATCAAGCTTCCGATCGGACAAGGCGGCCTCATCCATTTAGGGACAGCAGCGCTTTTCACCGTTGCCATTCTATTCGGCCCTAAAAAGGGAGCGCTTGCTGGAGCAATCGGAATGGGCATGTTCGATATTTTCGGCGGCTGGATGATCTGGGCGCCCACGACGATCATCGCGCGTGCCTTGCAAGGCTACATCGTCGGAAAAATCGCATGGTCGAATGGCCAACAAGGAGAAAACACCCTGCTCAACATCCTAGCAGCCGTTGCATCCATACCGGTCATGCTCGCCGTGTACTACATCGGGCAAGCCATCATGTACAACAATTGGGCGGCACCCCTCGCATCCATTCCAGGAGATCTCATTCAATGCGGCGTCGGGTTGCTGATTGCCATCCCGCTGTCCATCGCTTTGAAAAAAACTCCCTTCTTCCGGAAGAAATTTTAATGGAAAAAGCAGCAAAGACAAGCCACTGGCTCTCTTTGCTGCTTTTTACAAGTACCTGCCCCACAAATTTAGTGTTTGTTTAAACATTCATGAGTGTTTTGTGCACAGGTTCTTTTCACTTAATCTTAATGACAATTTTACCTTTTGCATGATGCGTTGCACTTAGATCGTGTGCTTCACGCAATCCATCTTCTGTTAACGGGAATGTATGACCGATATGTGGTTTAACTTGTCCTTTTTCCATCAGTTCTCCGAGTTCTGCGAGCTGTTTCCCATTCGGATTCAGCCATAGAGATTCCGCTGTGATGCCATTGGCTTCCGCTTTCTCGGCATTTGGCTCACCTGCGATTGAAACGAGGCGTCCGCCTTTTTTCACGACGTCCAAGCTCTTTTCTAAAATTTCACCGCCCATGGTGTCCACTACCAAGTCAACGTCCTTTGCAACATCTGCAAAATCAGTGGTTTTATAATCAATAAATTCATCCACACCGAGCTCTTTCAAAAATGCTTCATTTTTACTGCTGGCTGTAGAAAAAACGGTTGCTCCGAAGCTTTTGGCAATCTGTATGGCATAGCTGCCTACACCGCCAGATCCCGCATGGATAAGTACCTTATCTCCTTTTTTCACTTGTCCAAAGTCAACCAGGCATTGCCAAGCCGTCAAACCTGCCAACGGTACGGAGGCTGCTTCTTCAAAGCTAAGATGATCTGGCTTTAACGCCACTAAGTCTTCGTCGACCGCCACATACTCGCTGTAGGTCCCGTTTTCCATGGCAGGACGTGAGAATACAAAGTCCCCTTTTTTAAACTGAGTGACTTTGCTTCCGACTTCACTGATTACTCCCGCTGCATCCCAACCTAAGATCAACGGAAATTCAAAAGGCATCGCGTCTTTCATATACCCCTCCCGTACTTTCCAGTCAATCGGATTAATAGACGTGGCATGCATTTCAATTAACACTTGCTGATTTTGAATCTCCGGTTTTGGCAGGTCTTTCTCCACCAACTGTTCCGAACCGCCATATTGTTCAATTACGATTGCTTTCATTTCAGACACACTCCTTGTGATTAGTACGCTTACATGATTTTGTAAAATATACTTCCAATAGTCTATACCCTGAATCCTCCGTTTCAATCGAAGATGGAGGGTATTGAATGAATTTTATTGATGAATGCGCTAATCAGCAGCTCTTTTTTAGGAACGTAAATCTAAGTCATCAAAATGAATTGCGCAATTGCGGCCGATTTCTTTAGCTTGGTACAACGCCTGATCGGCATGATTTACAATAGTTGTTTCATTATCATTTCCTGTAAATGTCGCTGCGCCGATACTAACCGTTAAGTGATCAATAATTTCCCAGTTGGCAGCAGCTATTGCGTTATTGAGCTTAACCGCCAGTTTCATGGCTTCTTCAGCTTCGGTATTCGGAAGAATAATGACAAATTCTTCACCGCCCAAACGCGCAACGCAGTCTTCTTTACAAATTTCCTGTCTCAGAAGTCCCGCTAGTTGAACTAGCACTCGATCTCCCGCAAGATGACCGTATGTATCATTTACCCTTTTGAAGTGATCAATATCCACCATTAATAACGAAGACACAATTCCCTCTTTAGTGAATCGGTTCATATGATATTCCATTTCTTCCTGGAAAAAGCGTCTGTTCGGAATTCCCGTAAGCTTATCTGTATTAGACAGTTTTAAGAGCTCATCATTCATGTCTAAGATTTCCGCTTGTTTCTTTGCGATTTCCATGTAAATTTTCTCTAATTGAGTAAATGCTTCTTCTGTTGTTTTCTGAAGTGAGCGTAATTCCATTTCGTAATTGATGCGCTGCTTCATCTGGATGAACATACAATCAATCACTTCTTTTTCCTTTCTCATAGAACGGCTCGCATTCAATAGAACCGGGATGGAATCTCCATCAGAGTTCTTCAAATTAATATAAAACTCTTCCACAGCCCCGTGCAGCTGGATGGTCGGAAAAAAGTAGGTATGGATGAGCATCCGGTTAACGTTGGTTAAAAGGGCCTCTACATGCTTTCCTATAAGGTCCTTCTCCATATACCCGAGCCAGTTCAGGCAACGATTATTTACTTCAAGGATTGAACCGCTCGGGTCCATACTGATAAAACCACAAGGCGCCTCACTTAAGCGTTCGTCCACTAAAAATCGTCCCCTTCAACATTTATGGCGTAAAAACGTTTCTATCAGCTCTCTAGTTTTCAACGGTTCGCTTATTTGAGGATAATGACCTTTCACATTCATTACCTTCAATAGGCTTCCTGATAAATGCTCATGTAAATACTCCCCTACTTCAAGCGGAACAATACTATCTTCAGAGCACTGAAGTATCAAAGTGGGAATGGTCATCAGCGCTAAGCTCTCCCGATGATCGGACAGAAAAGTCATTTCCGCAAACTCTCTCGCAATTTGAGGATCTACGGAAGCAAAACTGTTCTCCAAATCTTTCGTGTGCTGGGGACTTTTCTCAGGATCCGTAACAATGGGCGCTAGGTAGCTAGCCCATCCTGTGAAATTCATCTCCATCATCGTCAACAGTTCCGAAATATCGCTTTTTTCAAAACCTCCGACATATCCCGGCTCGTTGATGTAGCATGGGGAAGGGCCAACCATAACAAACTTGTTGAAGCTTTCTGGTCTCTCGATGGCGGCTAACATCCCAATCATCGAACTGACAGAATGACCTACAAAGTGAATATCTTTCAATTCCAACTCGTCTATAATATCTAAGATGTCTTGCTTATAGCCATGTGCGGTACTATATTTTTCAGACTCATAGGCCAAGATCTCTGAATTTCCAGCGCCAACATAATCGAATAACACAATTCGGTACTGTTTCGCTAACTCAGGTACGATGTAATGCCACATACTCTGATCGCAACCGAAACCATGAGCAAGTAAAATTGTTTGTTCCCCTTGACCCGAGACCTTAACATTATTGCGCGTTTGGATGTCCCCCAAAGTAATCCGCTCCTTTTTAGTTCGCTTCTTCTAGTATAGATATAAAAGTACAGGGTGAATAGTGATATTAAAAATTCGTTTACAAGGAAATGCAGATGGTCACGCCTGTGCACCGTTCAATTCGAACACTATTTGGAAATGCTTTGTAGTTATGTCTTGTACAGATAACGATTTAATAGATTTTCTCCAACGAGGCATCGCTATTGTCATCCAGACAACGTATACTAAGAGAGGCAGAAGAAGAATTCATTTTTCATTCAGTTAAAAAAAGAGGTGCAATCACTTGAAACAGTTTGAAACAACATTACCTGAACAGTACGATACATTAAAAAAACAGGCCAATTATACTTCTAGCTGGCGAGAACGATTAAACGCAGTCGAAGTGTTATCTGCTTATCAACATGAAAAAGTCATAGATTTACTGAAAAATCGTATGCAGCACGATACTGTCAGCAAGGTGCAATTAGCAGCCTATGAAGCACTTATAGCGTTCGGTGAGGACGTTGAGAAGCCATCGCCTGCGCGTTTTGATATTATCAAAGGTACTGACAAGATTTTTTTAAGAGTGAAAAAAAGCTTGCCTAAGGACCATACAGTGGCAGACTTTGCAGATAAACTAAAACGTATGCGTTTAGATGTATATGATGCGTATGAAGGCGACAAAGGTGAAAATTTCATGAACTGGTTAGAAGAACGTTGGGCAAAACTGTAACAAGGAGTTTTGCGCTTCATGAAGAAAAGCCATTTCCTCCGCTTTTGTGGAGGGAATGGCTTTTTATAATTTGCTAATTAATTCACGATCGTTTTCTGTAAGTTCAAAGTCAAAAATCGCTAAACTTTGTGCTTGGCGCTCTTTATTATGTGACTTAGGAATGACGATCACATTACGCTCAATGTTGTAACGCAACACAACTTGTGCAAACGTTTTTCCGTACTGGTTTCCGATTTCCTCTAAAGTCTGCTTAGCTTGTTCATCGATTCCGCCGAGTGGCGACCATGCGACAGTGTCAATATTATTTTTCTTATTATACGCAATCAACGCTTCATTCCATGTGCCGACTTGAGATTTTATTTGATTCACTGCTGGTCGCACAGCGGCATTGTCAAGAAGTAAATCGAGGTGTTCTTCCTTAAAGTTCGAAACTCCAATTGCCTTAAACACACCGCGCTTATAATAGTCTTCTAAAATTCCCCAAGCTTCGAGCATCTCAGTAGGGTTATCCCAAGGGTTGTGAAGAAGAAATAGATCGATTGTATCTGTTTGCAGTTTCTCTAAACTCTTTTCAATTTCAGCATGAGCCCAATCCGCACCAGCAAACCCCTCGAAGGTATTTAGCTTAGTCGTGATAAAAAAATCCTCACGCGGAAGTTGCGAGTTCGCAATGCCTTGTCCAAGCACTTCTTCATTGTTATACACTTGAGCAGAGTCAAAATGACGGTACCCATTGTCAATCGCCCAGTCGACTTCTTGCGTGTCTCCTCTTAAAGCACCTCTATACTCGTTCCCTTCTTTCCCGTACGTATTTGTACCACTTCCAATGATCGGCATAGCGATGCCATTATTTAATGTAATATTCTTCAAGGTAACCCCTCCTATACTATATTTCTAACCTTACGCATCCTAAAGTACAGAAGCAATCTATTTGTTCTGATAATAAAAAATCGTCGTCTGTGCACCTTACAACTTGAATACTATTTAAAATCGTTTTGGAGTTGTGTCTTATATAGGCAGTTATTCTTTATAATAAAACTAGCCATTAAGTTGTGACCTTAATGACTAGTTTTTCTTTTAATTATTTTTCTGTGCCACAATAATATAAACAGGTTGATTAGCAATCGGTGTTGGTGAATGAACTGTTTCTTTGATGCTGAAACCTGCTTTGCGAATTTCCGCCTCCATTTCCTGAGAAGGAACTCTTGGCCCTGTGGGGTGATCTGTTTTCTCTAGATCGATACATAAAAATATTCCTTTATCCTTTAGCACCCTGTGAATTTCACTTAAAACCAATGAAAGTGGGGGAACTTCATGCAATGATATTGAAGCGACAGCTTTATCAAATTTATTGCTAGCTAAGGGCATTGCTTTAAAATCTCCGGCAGCTGTTTCTATGTTTGTTATTCCTTTATCTTTGGCTTTGTTTTCTAGATAATCTAAAACATCCTTATCAAAATCAAACGCCACAACTTTTTTCACATAGTCAGCAATAGAAAGGCTTATATATCCTGCTCCCGCTCCAAGATCTAAGAGTTCGTCTTCTTTATTAAGCTGTAGGAATTTAAAGAACTCCTCTGCTGGAAGTCGTTTTATGCTCTCTAAATTTTGGATCTTTTTCTGTAATTTTTGATTCATGATAAATTCTCCTTTGATTACTGTTTTCTAAAACCTTTACGATCTTAATTTAAATTTGGATACTTATGTCAATAGTGTTTCTCTGACTTGCCTTGCTATAACGTGTGCGATTCAAACATTGCTATCAAAAAAATTAAAGAGCCGCATAACCTTCCCTACAAAGAGATCCTTCTTCATTAATCCAGCGTTTGATGGATTCAGCATCAGAATCCTGACACTTCATGATAGAGACGGATTAACCTTTACCATCTACAAAAATCTACGGCATTGTTCCCTCTGCAATAAACCCTTCCCTTTCTTCGTGTATAAAAAATTAGAAGTAAGAAACAAACACTGGCCTGTAATGCGTCAGGATATTGTTGAAAGAGTACAAACTGTTCTTCTCCTTCTGAGGAGTCCTTCCGTGATTCTTATTTCGTGTTCCTGCCTAAATCCAGCAGAATTCTGTTTGTTTACATTAAAACCATTAAAGGTATTCTTTATCTACAATTGACATAAATTTTTTTGAAACTTATATAAATCATTGGAATGTCTATTCCCTAACTAAGTAAGTTGCCTGGCTACAGATTGGCCTACCTTTTTTGCTTAATCAATTATCCAGGTCATTCTATTCCCTAAACTTTTCTTCAATCAGTGCTCCATTAATGCTGATTGCAGCCATACTGCCTTCTCCAGCAGCAAGAATCAATTGAGACGGCCCGGCCATCAAAGTATCACCACATGCATAAAGACCCTCAACGGTTGTCTTTTTCCAACTATCTGTTTCAATGCCTCCACGCTCGTTCAGGTTGCATCCTAACTGTATACCAATGTCAGTTGCTTGCACCCATTCCGGCAGGACAAATCCACCGTCGCTCAGCACCGCTTCTCCGCCATCAAACTCGATTTTTTGCAGGCACCCCTTTTCACCGATTAACGAACGAATCTTTTTCTCGTAAACTTTTATCCCCTTGCTTTCAAGTATTACTTTTTCATCTGCAGAAAGCGTTCTTTTACCATTGGTGCACACTATCAAATTATCCGTCCAGTTCGATACTACTTTCGCCAGATGAAAAGCTGGCTGATTTTCTGAGATCACCGCAAGGGGACGGTCTCTCAATTCCCAGCCGTCGCAAAATGGACAGCTAAACAAACTGGTTCCGTAAAACTCTTTTATTGATTGGATATCCGGCAGAACTTCCTTGAATCCCGTCGCTAGTATGACCTTTTTAGCATTATGGATTCCTCCGTCCTCAGCTGTGATCTGGAATACGCCATTTTTCTTGGCTACGCTCAGCACCCGCTGCTTTTCGATTTTAACGTCGGGATAATTGCCCAATTCTTCCCGGGCAATTCGTTTCAATTCCTGTGGGTTGATACCATCACGCGTGATAAACCCGTGGGATTCCGAAGTCACGGCATTTCTGGGCTTGTTATCATCGAACAGAATAGTTTTCCTTCTTGACCTTCCGAGAACCAAAGAAGCATTCAGCCCCGCTGGTCCTCCGCCAATCACTGCACAATCCAATAACATTTGTCCATCTCCTTCCGTTGCTTTTACTGGTTCGTTTCCACCGAACGTTCGGCCTCTGCTTTTTTAACAATATCAATGAGAAGCTTTGACTGGAGTTCTTTTTTCATATTTTCTTCTGCTTGCTGCATCGTTTCTTCGATCAGGCACCCTTCATGGTGAATTGAACAATCAAACAGGTTGGTGTCTCCCTCAATCGCTTTGATGACATCAAAAAACGAAACTTCATTTTGAAACCTGGAAATTTTATAGCCGCCCTTTACTCCTGGTGTCGATTCGATCAACCCCGCTTTTGTCAGCTTGGTTAGAATTTTTGACAGATATGTCGGAGACAGCTTTTGAATTTTCGCCAACTCCTGAACCCCTACCGTGTTACCTTGTGGCAAATGAATTAAATACACCATCGTGTGCAAAGCATAATTTGTGGCATTTGAGTATTTCATTCTGATTCTCCTTTCCATTTATTAAAGAGATATTAAGGACTCCTGTTATCCTTAATATAAATTAGCATCATTAAAATAATAAGTCAACAAAGAAGTTTTAATTCACTTCCATTACAATGAGCAGGAAAAATGATTAAGTATGAATGATACTAGCTACATGTGCAACAAACCTTCGTGTTTATTTAAAATTGTTCGGGAGTTGTATCTTCGGCTAAGGGCAAGCTCGCGGAGAGCGCGTACCTGAAACGCAGATCAACAACCGTCCACCCACCCCCGATTTTATCTAAATAAAAAACGCCAACTCCCCAAAAGGAATTGACGTTTTCTATTGAAGACGGCTGACTTACATCATGCCGCCCATTCCACCCATACCGCCCATGTCAGGCATGCCGCCTGCACCAGCTGGTTCTGGTAAGTTCGCAACTACTGCTTCAGTCGATAGGAACATCGCTGCAACAGATGCTGCGTTTTGTAGTGCGGAACGCGTTACTTTTGTTGGATCCACGATACCCGCTTGGACCATGTTGACCCACTCGCCGTTTGCTGCGTTGAAGCCGATGCCGACTTCTTCACGCTTCAAGCGATCTACGACGATTGAACCTTCAAGACCTGCGTTTGTAGCGATCTGACGTACTGGCTCTTCGAGTGCACGAAGGACGATTTTCACGCCTGTAGCGACGTCGCCTTCTACGCCTTCAAGCAAAGTTTCCACTTTTTTGTATACGTTGATAAGCGCTGTTCCCCCACCAGAAACGATACCTTCTTCAACTGCTGCGCGTGTTGAGTTCAGTGCGTCTTCGATGCGAAGTTTGCGTTCTTTCAATTCTGTTTCAGTTGCTGCGCCGACTTTGATCACTGCTACACCGCCAGCAAGTTTCGCTAGACGTTCTTGTAGTTTCTCTTTGTCGAACTCAGAAGTAGACTCTTCAAGCTGTGAACGGATTTGACCAACGCGTGCTGCGATTGTATCCGCATCACCTGTTCCTTCAACAATTGTTGTGTTGTCTTTTGTCACAACAACTTTAGAAGCGCGTCCAAGTTGTGTAATTTCAGTAGACTTCAAGTCAAGCCCGATGTCTTCTGTAATCACTTCTCCGCCTGTTAGAATCGCGATGTCTTCAAGCATTGCTTTACGACGATCTCCGAATCCAGGGGCTTTTACTGCAACTGCATTGAACGTACCGCGTAACTTGTTCACCACAAGTGTCGCAAGTGCTTCGCCTTCAACGTCTTCAGCGATCATCAACAACGGCTTGCCTTGTTGAACGACTTGCTCAAGTACCGGAAGGATTTCTTGGATATTATTAATCTTTTTATCTGTAATCAAGATATATGGATTGTCGAGAACCGCTTCCATCTTATCTGTATCCGTTGCCATATATGCAGATGCATATCCACGGTCGAATTGCATACCTTCTACAACGTCAAGCTCTGTCGTGAAGCCTTTAGATTCTTCAAGTGTAATAACGCCGTCGTTTCCAACGCGCTCCATTGCTTCAGCAATGAGGTTACCGACTTCTTCGTCGCCAGAAGAGATTGCAGCAACTTGTGCAATTTCTTGCTTGCTTTCGATTTCATCGGAAATACCTTTCAATTCTTCAACTGCTGTTGCTACTGCTGACTCGATTCCTTTACGGATTCCAACAGGGTTCGCACCCGCAGTAACGTTCTTCAATCCTTCACGGATCATGGCTTGCGCAAGAACCGTTGCAGTTGTCGTACCGTCACCCGCGATTTCGTTTGTTTTTGAAGCGACTTCAGCAACAAGTTTTGCACCCATGTTTTCAAATGCGTCTTCGAGTTCGATTTCTTTTGCAATCGTTACGCCGTCATTCGTGATAAGTGGTGAACCGAAACTTTTTTCAAGAACCACGTTACGTCCTTTTGGTCCGAGTGTTACTTTTACAGCATCTGCTAATGTATCGACACCGCGCAACATTGCGCTGCGTGCGTCTTCATTGAATTTAATTTCTTTCGCCATAATGAATGAGTCCCTCCTAATATTTGTTCGTTTTTAAAAGTGATGCGCATTCTTAGATAGTTGCTAGAATGTCGCTCTCACGTAAAATTAAGTATTCGTTGCCCTCATATTTAACTTCAGTACCTGCATATTTTGAGAAGATGATGCGGTCGCCTTCTTTTACTTCAAGCTCGACACGCTGGCCGTTTTCGAGAACGCGGCCTGTACCGACTGCAATGACTTTACCTTCTTGCGGTTTTTCTTTTGCGGAATCTGGTAATACGATGCCGCTTGACGTTTTCTCTTCCACTTCGATTAGTTCAATTACAATACGATCACCTAATGGTTTCAACAAATGAAACACCCTCCTCTAACGGTTCTTCTTTTTTCTTATTTAGCACTCACTTAACAGGAGTGCTAACACAGTTACTATCATAATAAATCAGTGACTGAATTGCAAGTAAAACAAATCGTTATTTCTTACTCTTTGCGCTTCTTTTATAAAACCGATACACTTATCAATACTTAGATGGAAAGGAACGATTTTTTTGAAACAAAAAACGATCAAACCTTGGATGCTCTACATAACCATCCTCCTTTTATATATCGCGATGCAATTCGGCAGTTTGCCGATTGCACAAGGGATGATTAAACTATTCGCTGCAAATGGACTTGAAACGAAAGAAGCCGCTTTTCAAGGGACGGCTTGGGGTTTATTCATTGCAAATGTTTTAGCGATCATCGCCTTCTTACTGGTCATCCGAACCGATAAGAAATTTTGGACAGTCTTTAAAGGAAAGAAAGCCCCTATTTCAAAATCCATTGTTTGGGGTGTGCTCGGTTTTTTCTTAGCCTTACTTGGACAAATGCTCGCCGGATACATTGAGCAAGCTATTGGCATTACGAATGGCTCAGACAATACGGCTCGACTTACAAAAGTAGCTGAAGTCGCACCGATCTTAATCATCTGTATCGTTCTTTTCGCACCGATACTTGAAGAAATCGTATTTCGCCGTGTTGTATTCGGCGGGATCTATACGAAAACCAACTTCTGGATCGCGGCTCTTGCCAGCGCGCTTATCTTTGCAGCTGTTCACAACGAACTCGAGCACATTCTCGTCTATCTCATGCCAGGTCTTGTATTTTCCTATATATACTATAAAACCAAGCGGATTTGGACACCTATGATTGCGCACATGCTTATGAATGGATTTGTCATGATTGTCACGCTGAATAAAGATAAAATCTTGGAACTGCAAAAGCTCCAAGAGTCTGTAATCACATTGTTCCAGCACTTTTGGTAAACGGTGTATAGATAACAAAAAAAAGACTTGCGAACCGGAACCCGGCCAGCAAGTCTTTTTAGTTGTCCTCGTTATTCATGCGTGCATTCACTTCATCAATCTGGCGCTGCTGTTCAGCTTTTGCTTCTGCAAACAACCGCTCACGTTCTGCCTCTTCCTCTTCTTTAATGCGCAATTGTTCCGCTTTCAAGAACTTCTTGTACCCGACACGAGCAATGATAATACTCACTTCGTATAGCAAGAACAATGGAAGTGTGACAAACAAATGCGATACCAAATCAGGTGGCGTTATGAAGGCTGCAATGACGAACAGGACAAAGTACGCGACTTTCCTGAATTTCGTCAAGACATTCGGATTCAAAAAGCCCAGACGGGATAAGAATAATAACACCACGGGTAATTGAAACACGAATCCAAACGGCAGCAAGATTTGGAACAGGAACGAGAAGTATTGATTGATGCCGATTGTTTGCGTAATCCCCAGATCTGCGGAAAGAGTTTCCATAAATTGAATGACATACGGCAGTAATACAAAGTAGGAAAATGCAATTCCCGATAAGAACAGGAAGAATGCAAAAGGGATATAGCTGAGCGTCACCCGTCGTTCCGTATCTAACAGTCCCGGAGAAACGAACGCCCAAAATTGGTACATAATAATCGGTAAAATAATGATAATCCCGATGAACACCACTACCTTTAAGTAGATGGCAATCGGATCAATCACGTTAAATGCATTTAACGGTAAATCTGCAGCAGGTCCATTGGATTGCAAGAATTTAATGAGCGGCTTTGCCAGCAAAAATCCTCCAATGACTGAAACTGCAAAGAAAACGACGATCGTAATCAGCCGTTTTCTAATTTCTTCTATATGTTCAATAATGGTTAGCGTACGTTCTTCCATTGGACAGACATCCTAACTTAGAGCACTTCTTTCTTGTCTTCCACTTTTTTAACATCTGTTTTTGCGTCGTCGTCTTCTACAAGACCCTTTGTCGCATTTTTAAACTCTCTTAGTGAAGAACCGAATGCTTTGCCGATTTCAGGCAACTTTTTCGGTCCGAAAATGAGAAGGGCAATGACAGCAATAATAAGTAGACTTCCAATACCTGGTGACATCTCGGACACCTCCCTCTGAATATGTCTATTCTACATCATTTTGCACGAATTGACTATCCATGCAGGCTTATAATTGTGAATCTTTTACGTCATTTTTTATGAAATAGATAAGAGATTGCAACTCAACAGACAAGTCAATTGTGTGAACCCTTATGGACTCTGGCACCGTTAGCGGGATTGTTGTGAAGTTGAGGATTCCTTTAACGCCTACCTCAACAAGACGATCGGTTACTTTCTGGGCAGCACGCGAAGGAACGGTTAAAATCACCATTTCAATCCCAAGTTCCGTCAGTTTCTCTTCAATCATATCCGGATGATAGACAGGTATATCTGCCACCATCTTCCCTTCATGCGGCGCTTTCGGGTCAAACGCAATGACGATACGTGTATTATGATTCTTGTGGAAATTGTATTTCATGAACGCATGACCGAGACTTCCAACGCCTATCAAGGCAACATCTGTTGCTTCGTCTTGGTCGAGTGTCTTTCTAAAAAAGCCGACAAGATGATCCACATCGTAACCGTAGCCTTTACGGCCGAGTGCACCAAAATGTGAAAAATCGCGACGAATGGTCGCTGCATCGATCTTCATGGCCTCGCTAAGTTCGCTTGAAGAAACACGTTTCTTCCCGCTATTCGCGAAATTTTGTAAAAATCGATAGTACAACGGCAAGCGTTTTGACGTTGCCTGGGGAATTTTAACTTGTTCTTCAGCCATCGTAAACCTCCTGCTGCTGTATCGAATCGCTTCTATCCTACAGGACTTAGGTGTGGTTGTAAAGCCAGTGTTTGCACCGCCACGTCCGTTCCAGTAAACTTAAGAAGAATGAAAATAGAGGTGAAACGATGATTATCTTGCAAGTGAACGGTGTAACGAAGTCGTTTTCAGGCACTGACATAATTGAAAATGTGAAATTGGAAGTCCAGCATAGGGACCGTGTCGCACTTGTTGGAAGAAACGGGGCCGGAAAATCCACCCTATTAAAAATAATTGCTGGTGAACTAACTGCGGATTCTGGGGATATCATAGTTCCTAAAGGGATTCGTGTCGGATATCTTGAACAGCATAGCGGGCTCGATTCCGAGCTGACTGTATGGCAAGAGATGATGACCGTATTTGAACCGCTGCAAGCAATGGAACGTCGTCTGCGTGCTCTAGAGGCCCAGATGGCAGACCCTGAAGTCTACAACGATCCTGCTACTTCAGGCCGCATCATGGGCGAATATGATTCGCTGCAAGTCGAATTCAAAGACAGCGGAGGCTACCAATACGAGTCGGACACGCGTTCCATCCTGCATGGTATGCGCTTCTTCCCTGACGATTATGAGAAGCCTGTTGACCTTCTTTCAGGCGGTCAAAAAACGCGTCTTGCACTAGCCAAGATGTTGTTAAGCAAACCTGACCTGCTGATTCTCGATGAGCCGACTAACCATCTCGACATCGAAACACTCAGCTGGTTAGAAACGTATTTAAAATCGTATGAAGGGGCTCTCCTCATCGTGTCGCACGATAGATACTTCCTTGACCAAGTTGTTACCTTGGTTTACGAAGTCTCACGACGTAAAGTCTCGCGCTTCACAGGGAACTACAGCGCCTATTTGGACGAAAAAGCGAAGAACTATGAAAAAGATCGTAAACTGTTTGAAAGAGAATCGAGCGAGAAAGCAAAGCTCGAAGATTTCATCCAAAAAAATATTGCACGTGCTTCTACTAGTAAAATGGCGAAAAGCCGTCGTAAACAATTAGAAAGAACCGAGTGGATGGACTCGCCGGATGGCGATGAAAAATCTGCGAACTTCTCGTTTACAATCGACAGACCGAGTGGGAATGATGTACTTGCCATCGAAAAGGCTGCGGTTGGGTATAACGGGAACCCCGTGTCAGCGAATATCGATATGCGCATATACAAACAAGATCGGATTGCGATACTCGGTCCGAATGGTGTTGGCAAGTCGACACTATTAAAAACTATCGTGAAAAGACAAGAGTTGTTAGCAGGCGAAATCCGTTATGGTACCAACGTCCAGTTTGGGTATTACGATCAGAATCAGGCCACGTTAGTTGGTTCAGGTACGGTCCTTCAAGAAATTTGGGATGACTGGCCGTTGATGAATGAAAAAGACATCCGGACGTTGCTCGGACGCTTCCTGTTTACTGGCGATGATGTAGGTAAACCTGTGCAATCACTTTCGGGCGGGGAGAAAGCACGTCTTTCACTTGCAAAACTAATGCTGGAGAAGTCGAATACGCTAGTACTCGATGAGCCGACAAACCATTTGGATCTCGACAGTAAGGAAGTTCTTGAAAACGCATTAGATGACTTCCCAGGAACGATTCTATTCGTCTCCCACGACCGGTATTTCATCAACCGGATTGCAACAAAAGTATTTGACCTTAGTGATTCAGGTGCCGTGGAATACCTCGGAGACTATGACTACTTTGTTGAAAAGAAGGCTGAACAAGAAGAACTGCTTGCGGAATCCCTAGCTGCGCAGCAACCTGCAGCGGCAGTAAAGAGTAAACCCCAAGAAGTGGATAAAGAACGGCAGAAACAAGAACGAAGGTTAAAGCGTGCAATCGAACAGTCAGAAACAAAAATGGCTGAGTTAGATGAACAGATTGCGCAGCTGCAAGGTGAATTAGTCCGGCCTGAGTATGCAGATGACCATGTAAAGCTCATGGAACTTCAAGCAACAATCGATGAGTTACAAACTGATCACGATTCACTGGCAGATGAATGGCTAGAACTACAGGAAGAAATAGAAACAGTTTAAAAGATAAAAGCAGCGGAGCGATTCGCTGCTTTTTCTTATGAGTTGTCTCGGTTGGACAAAAATATTGAAGATCTGCAGAAAACCGTAGAATCCGTCACGGGTCAACAGTTGTCCTTCTGAGTTCGACATTATCGATAATTAGTTACCCACAATCTTTTCCACACTGCCAACAGCGGTTTTATCGCAATTCACAAAGTTATCCACGTTATCCACACAAACATCATTTTTAATCCACATAGTTATCCATTCTAGTAACCTATTTTATCAACTAGTCGTGGTCTTATGCACAAACTATCCACAAATTGTGCATAAGTACGAATGTTCTCTATTGACAAATGAAATATTCTCGTTATCAAAAAAAAACGAAATTCGTCTGAATTTGACGAATTTCGTGTTAAGCTTACTCGTTCCATGAAGTTAACTGCATACCGGGTCTTCCATTCATCGACAACTCACTCCGTACGCCGCTTAAAAACATTTGAGTGCCTGCTGCGGCAATCATTGCAGCATTATCTGTACACAGCGAAATCGGCGGAACAGAAAATGGAATGTCTTCTTGTGCAAAAGCGACTTCCAATGATGATCTTAAGCCTTTGTTTGCAGCCACACCGCCTGCTGCAATCACTTGCTTCACATTATACTCTTTGGCAGCTTTTACTGCTTTTACTGTCAGTACTTCCACAACACTTTTCTGGAATCCGGCTGCGACTGCTTCAGCGTCTAACGTTTCACCACGTTGCTCTAAGTTGTGTTTATAGTTAATGACAGATGATTTCAATCCGCTAAAACTGAAATCATATGAATCTTTCTCAAGCCAAGCAATTGGGAACTCCACAGCTGACGTACTAGCTAGCGCCAACTGATCTACGTGTGGACCTCCTGGATAAGGTAAACCAAGTACACGGGCCACTTTGTCGTATGCTTCACCTGCTGCATCATCACGCGTTTCCCCGATAAGTTCAAACGAACCATGGTCTTTCATGATGACCATTTCAGTATGCCCGCCTGAGACAATCAGCGCCAACAATGGAAATTCCATCGGCTGCATCAACTGATTGGCATAGATATGGCCAGCGATATGATGAACACCGATAATTGGGAGACTGTTCGCAAACGCAAATGCTTTTGCGGCGTTAATCCCTACAAGCAGTGCGCCTACGAGTCCCGGACCTTCAGTAACGGCTACAGCATCTAACTCCTCAGGAGCCAACTCTGCATCTTGCAGCGCTTTTTCAATAACCAGAGTGATTTCTTCCACATGGTGACGCGAAGCAATTTCAGGCACGACGCCTCCGAACCGCTTCTGGCTCTCAATTTGAGAAGCCACCACATTCGAAATAATCTCTGAACCATTTTTAACAACCGAAGCTGCAGTTTCATCACAGCTTGTTTCAATTCCTAAAATATATACGTCTCGTTTCATATCAATTCCACCCACATGACGAGCGCATCTTCATGGTCGTCAGAATAATAGTTTTTACGAATACCGCCCGGCTGAAAGCCAAGCTTACGATATAAGTTTTGTGCAGTTTCGTTCGTAACACGTACTTCAAGAGACATCGCCCGTACCCCATTATTTCGACAAAGGTCCATAGCCTGGCGCATAAGCGCTTCCCCTATTCCATTCCCCTGTCGACTTTTACGTACAGCTACGTTCGTTATATGACATTCATCAAGGACGACCCACATCCCTACGTGTCCTACAACTTCATGTTCATATTCCGCTACGATATACGTCGCATAGTCATTGCCAGTAAGTTCATGTTCAAATACTTCAGCTGACCACGGCGTGGTAAACACTTCAACTTCTGTAGCAACGACATCGTCAATATCTTTTGCAAGCATTGGGCGATATACAATAGAGTCAATCATTCAACTTCACCTGTTTTTTGCTCATTGAGCCAATTTGTTTCAGCTTCAGTCATTCGACGGTAGTTCGGAACAAACCGATGAACATCAGAAGCCGGAATACGCTGCTCAGCCAAATCTATCAATTGCGAAGCACGCGGCAGCTGTTGTGGAAATGGTGCAAATACCGCTTGATCACCTAGTCCTGCACTAATAGCTGTTTTATGAATGTCTACATCTTGTCCAATAAACAAAACCGGCTGGTTAATGAACGATACGTCAGACAGCAATTGCTCCAGTGAACCATGGCGATCTTCCCAAATAGGATGAAGTTTTTCACCTTTAGATTTGTATACACCACTAAATACATTTCCGCGCCGTGCATCGAATAATGGACAAATCACACCTTCAAACGGCACGGCATTCGCAGCAAGAACGGCTAAGCTGGAAACACCAACTAATGGAATTCCCAATGTCCATGCGAGCGTTTTAGCGAGAGTAACGCCAATTCGAACGCCTGTATAAGAACCCGGTCCTTCAGACACCGCAATGGCTTCTAAATCGGTTGGTCTTAAGTTGGCATCACTTAAAAGACATTCAATAGCTGGCATTGCTTGGATCGAATGAGTTTTTGAAAAAGTTGACGTTTGTTCGCACAAAATTCGCCCATCTTGTACGAGCGCAACGGATAACGGTGCATTGGATGTATCAATTCCTAACCAAATCATTGGGATATCGCCTCACAAATCTTAATAAAATGACTTCCGATGGGTTCTAATTCAATCAGACGCGCTGTATCACCGGTTCGCGTAATTTTGATGCCTAAACGATTTTCCGGCAGCTCCGGTTCAATATACTGTGCCCATTCCACAATGGAAATCGCATCCCCATAAAAAAGTTCGTCCCATCCTAAGTCCTCATCACTGTCCGCTAAGCGATAGACATCTAAATGGTTCAAAGGATGAGTAGTCCCTTCATATTGTTTAATAATCGTGAAAGTAGGGCTGCTAACAGTACGCGTAACGCCCAGGCTTTTTGCCAACGCTTGAGTGAACGTCGTTTTTCCTGCGCCTAAATCCCCTTCTAGCGTAATGACATCTGGCGGCGAAAGCAGCTGAGCCAATTGTTCGGCAAGCTGGATGGTTTCCAAAACCGAAGTGACATGAATGTGTTTCTTCATAAGAGAATCCGATCCTTTTCTAGTGATGTTATCAGTGTAACGGAAATTAAGTAGAACCGCACACTCTATGCATATAAATATAAAAAAACCGATCCAGGGAAATCCCCGAATCGGTTTGTAAGTTTAAATTAAATGGCGGTCCCGACCGGGATCGAACCGGCGATCTCCTGCGTGACAGGCAGGCATGTTAACCGCTACACCACGGGACCAAATAATAAAATAAAACTTGCCTGGCAACGTCCTACTCTCACAGGGGGAAGCCCCCTACTACCATCGGCGCTGAAGAACTTAACTTCCGTGTTCGGTATGGGAACGGGTGTGACCTCTTCGCCATCATTACCAGACAACTGAGCTT
>NZ_JAUBDH010000005.1:0-297738 GCF_033253705.1 Sporosarcina aquimarina | reverse complement strand
CAAAAGATAATATTCTCTTCCTGCCCTTTTTTATGAATTCCAAAATGAACCCCTCCCGTGACAGTATGTTCCCACAACTATAACATCTCTTATGTCCATTTTAAGGGGGGCGACTACTGTGCATCGCACGATTCGGACACTATTTGGAATTGTTCTAGAGTCGTGTCTTACACAGGCACCGATTTTATTCAGACACTTACAGCTTTTGAAGCCTGAATCTCTCCTACATAGCTGTGTCTTAAATCGTTTTCAGAAGCTCTCCTTCATCAGGATTTACTGTCTTCACTCTTTTTCTTTTCAATTTCTTCATCAATAGAGGCAACTTCATCTATTACACTTTCACCAAACCATTCGACGATCTTATTTCGAGCTTGTTGTTTAGAATCTGTATCTATATACATTGCAATTATGGCTAAAGCTCCAAGAAGCATACCTATATCATCTGCATACCCTGCTACTGGAATTACATCTGGAATTAGATCCAAAGGAAATATGAAATAGCCCAATGCACCATACACTACTGCTTTCGCTTTAGCAGGAACTAATGGTTTTTGTATTGTATAATAGAGTATTAAGGCTGTGTATGTTACTTTCACTCCAGCACTTTTACCGAATTTCAGAACCTTATCCCAAAACTTCTTGTCCGTAAAGTACTTGGAATAATCTCGTTTAGTATTTTCCATTTAACTAGACACTCCTATTTTTCACTTGTATTTTATCCGTTGGCTGTTATTTCTACTGTAATTCCGAATATGTTTGTTCAACCATTGATGCTCGTTTTTACACAGGCATCGTTCTTGGTAATCTCAAGTTTTTCAATACTCCTCACTCTCATCGACCAAATACAAATCCTTTTCCCTCTTCCTCTGATACATCTTCACCGTCTCCAACCGCTCTTTCAAATACCCTTGCAATTCGGGATTCGTACAATAGACAAAGCATCCCTTCTGACCCCGAGTCATCAGGGTTCGATATGTATTCCGGATAATCGGATCTGCCAGTGCATGTGCTTTCTCCGGGTCTTCTTTTGCGAGTTTCTTGATGCCTTTTAGCGACTGGTCCGTTTTCGCTCGCTTCGTGAAGTCCGTGACAAGCTGGCCATTCTCCATTCGGAGATCATCGCCAATAATGACACCTACATAATCAAACTCCAGCCCTTGTGCAGTATGAATACATCCTGCTTCTCGGACTGAAGAACTTTCTATGGCCCACGTGTTCTCGATATTCCAGCTAATGCCAAAGTCGTGTTCTGGCAAAGTGATGTCAAAGTGTTCGACGTCGAGACGATTCGGTTTCGGCCATTCCCAACAGTAGCCCGCCATCATACGAGATTTGTTATTTCGTTCATTCAATTTCTCGATTTCTCCGAGCATCTTGTTCGGATCGTCAAAAATCCGGAAATCGTAGTCCATCCCCATGTCGTTCGTATTCGCTGTGTCCCTGATTTCCAATACATCGTCGAGCCAGGCGATGTAGCCATCCGATCCATCACAACGGAACTGGGAGACCAATTTCCTAGAGATCACTTCTGCGCCGAACTCTGAGGCATATTTTTCAATGGTTTCCTTGCTGCCAATATCGCTCAATGTCACTTTCTGATATTCATCGATGAAAAAGATAGTGAAATGGGAACCTTTTATCAATTCTTTTACTTGGTTTTCTCCCTTATTTTGAAACATTCCGGACTTCTCATTCAAGCGATGTGCTTCATCGACAATCAGAATATCGAATTCGTTGAGTGTTGCTTCAGTGAAACTGCCAGAGCCTTTGAATAGATTATCAATATGCGATTTCTTGAAGTCCCTCTTCAGCTTGGTTGAATAGATATTACGCGGGGCGGCATTTTTCGTCACGTACATCGCCACAAGATCCTGGTCAATCAATTTCACGAGAAGATTGATGGCCAGAACAGATTTCCCTGTTCCAGGACCACCTTCCACAATCATGACTTGCTTAGTATCTGTCCGGACACTATTGAGCGCTAAGTGAAACGCTTCTTCATAGAAAACTTTCTGTTCATCGATCATGATGAACTCATCGTTGCCTTTCAGCATGTTATTCAACGTGTCCTGTAATGATTTCGAAGGACGGATTTTACCGTTTTCAATCTGATAGATTAATCGGTTTTGATCCCCAATACGAATA
Organism: Sporosarcina aquimarina; assembly: GCF_033253705.1. Lineage (GTDB taxonomy): Bacteria > Bacillota > Bacilli > Bacillales_A > Planococcaceae > Sporosarcina > Sporosarcina aquimarina. The sequence goes on along the minus strand of NZ_JAUBDH010000005.1, from coordinate 295,593 downwards.
TATTTTTTAATGAACGCTCTCAACTTTAGAATTTTCCCTTTTGAGAAAACCGGTGCTTTCTCCATATGGGGAGCATAGTGAACATCTGTTAAAGGGTCGTCCTCTGTCTTCCTGTAGTTATGCAAGTACGCACACGGCTTCAATTGAATTTCCTGCTGCTGTACGTTCTCATTGAAGTCTTCGATAAGTGCAGCATACGACCAAGCCTGGTAAGAAGGGTGAACCACTTCCCGATGGCCTTTTCCGATATACGTACGAACAACCCCATCCCGAGTCGGAACTTTCTCGACATCCTCCCATTGTTTCAACTCAACAATTACAACATGATCTTGTGCACCGTCATTCCCTGCAATCAAGAAATCAACTCGTTTGGATGTGTTCGGGATGTTAAATTCAATTGCGACTGCTGCATCTTTCGGAATGTCGTCGTCCTGCATGACATTAGACATCTTTTGAAGAGAGTTTTCCCAAGAACGTATTTCCGCTTTGCTCGTCCTGCCTATTTTCTTTTGATAAGAATTGTATAAACGATCTACAAGGAGCTCATTGACGACATCTCCAACAAATTGCTCTTTAGTGGACTCATAAATAATCATATAATCACCAGCTTACTGAAGGATTCTATCTCTATCCACATCTTACCAGTAATATTAAGTTGTCACAATACTTGTTAAATCAACAGCATGACAACCGATCAACTCCCCCGATTTTTCATCAAAAAAAAATCCGAATCTGTTTGTAAAATCAACAGATCCGGACTTTTATAAACTCCTTATTCTTTAAAGATGTGTCGCTTATGCCACTTCAAAAAAGGCTTATTCCCTTCCGTCCGATTCACCCGCATCTTCCCATGCAGCCCTAACTTTCCAAAATCCTCTTCTTCAATACTCGATGAAATATGGATTTTCCCTTGTCCGTCAAACGCGATCATTCCATTCGTATACAGCGCGTCATGGTTCCGGCAAAGGAGGATGCCGTTGTTCGGATCGAGCCGTTCGCTGTTGGTGCTGTCTTTCCATGGCTTTGCATAACTTGCCTGAAGGAGCTCGGGCAGCCCGATGTCACAGAGTGCGCACTTATTATCCCATAACGGCAGGAGTTCGTTTCGGAAACGCTGGTGGCCGAGACGTACTTTTGTTTTCGCTTCAGCTTCAGTTTCAGCGAGTATCGGCGTAAGGAAGTCGTGTTCGGTTCGCCGCACGGTTCCCATGACGAACTCGAGCTGTTCTTCATCGATTTCGTAACTATTCAAATCGCCGATCAGCTCGACCAGCTTGATCGTCAGTTCTTCGTTGCTCGGATAGAGATAGCCTTGGTTTCCGTTGCCGTTTTCTTGAAATGGTGAATACTTCAGGGGCAGCAACGGCAAAAGTTCATCGAACGCATCGAGAATGGTCAATGGCTTTTCGAGTTCGTAGTAGTCGGTTTCAACCAGATAACCCTTTTCGTCTTCACTGCCCGGCAACTCGATCGTAGATGGCTTGCGCTCTTCCCGATAGCTTGTTTTTGCGACACTGACTGCGACAATGTCTCCTTTTACGTAATGGAAGACCCGGTCTCCTGGCATCACTTCTTTCATGCGCTCCCAGAAATGCTGCGGATTTCCGGCAGCGTCAAGCTGAAGCGACCAGAGGATGCCCAAGTCCTTCTCTTCCTGATAGGTACGTCCTTGCATCACTATGTAACTTTGCATATAGCGTCACTCCTTTTCGAACTGATGCATGTTCCGCTCCTTTAATCATAGCTGTTCATGGAAGAAGTTGCACCTTTAGAAATTAAGGTGAGAAAAGGTCAGCTTCTATGTAGAATAATCGCAAACTGTGGTATTCTTGTCGTACTACTAATTGGAAACATTCGAGTCGAACCTAATGGATTTTATCGGGTATAAATGAGTCAACAAACACAAAGGAAAGGAGGATAACTATGGAACAGGAGTTCATCAATACGTTGAAATCCGTCTTGGATGATTCACTTCAGCCCATCCATAAACGGTTGGATCGAATGGATCAACGCTTTGATGTCATGGACCAGCGCTTTGATGGCATAGATCAGCGGTTTGAAGGTATGGACCAACGCATAGGCGGGTTGGAAACCGAGCTGAAAGAATTCCGTGCAGAAACGAAGACGGCACTTCAACTTCTGCAAACTGGACAGCGGGGCACGCGTGAAGAAATGACACAGCGTTTTAATGAAACTCGTGAAGGCTTCAAGAGACTGGAAGCGGACTTCACATACGTGAATCATAAGACCGCGGATCATGATTTGAAGTTTCATCGTTTGGAGTCTGAATCGAAAGAAAATCGTCACTGACATCCCGGTAGTGCCCGGACGAGACGAACAATATCGCAAAAGCAATTCAAATTTCATAGAAGCAGAGTGGCTGATACTTTAGCCGCTCTGCTTTTTCATGTTTCTGAAGAAATCTGTTGATCGAAACGATGAGTTCTCGTTACGTCATTTAAGTTCCTAAAACACGAACCGAGAGAGATCCTTCATACTCGATACGTGGGAATCCACCCTTTTTTATAAATGAACGCCAAGGTATTCAGGAAAAGCTTCGGCATCTTTTTGGCGAAGAAGGGTTTGCTGTAAATTTCAGCATGTGCTTTTTTCAGATCCCTCCATTGTCTGCATGTTTTCGTTTGTTTGTAACGCGCGACGTCGATGAGTTTGATACTTCCATCAGGTGTCATGAAAATATTGCGTAAGTGGATGTCAGAGGGGTTTAAGCCCGAATCGGATGCCCATGATAAGGCGGTGTCGACTTCCTCAAGATGATCGGATGTAATCCGTCTTCCATTTGTCAGACATCGAAAGAACGTATCCCCTTCGATGTAATCCATGACGATATAATTCGGTCCATTTTCGTAAATGGAAGGAAAATAAGGACTGTCTTGAAGTACGTTATAGATCGCCACCTCTTCTTCTGTAATGTATTCAAAATCAGGAAAGAATACTTTTATCGCCAGATCGGACGTCTCAATTCTGAAGACAAATGCGCTTCTTCCGATGCCAATAAGTTTCAATGAGGGGTCATAACTAAGTAACCGATTCTTCTTGTCCACACAAATTGAGTCCACTAAAGCTGGATAGTTGTTCATAGAATACCCCTTTCGTTCCTCGTAAAAAAATAAAACAGACCTCACAACCAGCAATTGGTCATAAGGTCTGCAAATAGAAAAGACCTCACCAAATAGATGGTAAGGTCTCGCAAACAACAAATGTTGCCAGTATAACCGAGGATTCTGATCCCGTATTGACGGCTTCTACTGTAGCAGCTACTCCCCTTAACGGAAGTGTACGATATCAACTTGTAGGTCAACTATAAATTCAACCCACTCCGATGTCAATCAGGACGAACCCGAGTATGGCACGTCTCCGTCAGACCGGTTAGAAGTACACGACTTGTCCGCAGGCCAGAACGTTCGGTTTAGGTATGAATCCCCCATTTAAGGGCACACCAAGATGGAATTACGACAACTAGGAAACGGGTGGATCTTATGAAACGATTTCTTCTACTGGTACTTGTGCTCATCACTTGCGTCACGATCATGATTCTGGGCAATGAAAAGAAGCCTGAACTTACCGATACGATGGCGGCTTCATCCAATCCCTCACCTTCTGACGCTGGGACGGAGGACGATTACGCAGCCATACAATCGTATGCCAAGGAATTCGAAGTCGCCCCAATCGATGCAAAGATCGACCCTATCTGGAAAGCCATTCCGGGGTACAATGGGCTAGCAGTGGACATTAAGAAATCCTATCAGAATATGCTCGATGAAAACGACTTCACTGCGAGTCGTTTTGTCTTTAAAGAAGTCTCTCCGAACGTCCATTTAAAGGAACTTCCCCCGTCCCCTATTTACAAAGGAAATCCAGCGAAACCGATGGCGGCTTTATTGGTCAACGTTGCTTGGGGGGAGGAGCACATTCCGAGTATGTTGAAGACGCTGAAAACAGCTGATGTCAAAGCCACTTTTTTCTTTGACGGCAGCTGGGTGAAACGGAATCCCGACATTCTCACGATGATCAGCCTAGAAGGGCATGAAATCGGCAATCATGCCTATAGCCATCCCGACCTCGCGAACAGTTCACGAGAAAAGACCGTGTTTGAGCTATCGAAAACGAATGAGGTCATTGAAGCTGCGATCGGTGCAAAGCCGACATGGTTCGCTCCTCCGAGCGGAAGTTTTAATGAGACGACTCTCCAAGTGGCCGATGAATTGAAGATGAAAACGATTCTTTGGACGGTTGACACCGTAGACTGGAAACAGCCTGAGACTTCCGAGATGGTGGCGCGCGTGGTAGCGAAAGTGGAAAACGGATCCATGGTCCTCATGCATCCGACAAAGCCGAGCGCAGAAGGATTGGATGCGATCATCAAAGGGATCGAAAAGAAAGAACTTCAGCTCGGTACAGTCAGTGAGCTGCTGAGTGAAAAACGAGTGGACGTTCACAAGTGATAAACTAGATCTGGCTCCCAACGGTCTTTCATGAATTTTGTTGACTCTATCTCCTTCCGTTTCTTTAAGCTCGAGTTATACGACTGTTTTTGGCACAAAGCGGATCTATCCTGAAATGAATCAGTACTTTAAGGTGTTTGAATACTTCAACATTATACACACTATCGTCACAACTCAAGAAAATCTTTTCTACTATCCAAAATCCGACAACCTTTTCATTTCTAGTTATATATGATAAGAAAGTTGCTTCTATACCAACAAGAAAAACCTACATGACTTGAAGCGTAATCTTATTTTTGGGGGAATAAAAATGAATAACGGTGTCAAAAAAGAGTTTTTATTGTTTAGAATTAAAGTAAAAAGGATTATTATGTATAAGAAAGCAGACCGATTCGGATTTACACATCCAAGCACAGTAAAATGCAGTCATGAATTAGACGATCTACTGAACAGATTCCAAGGAATTTGCGCATAATATGTAAATACAAGCAAAGTCTTCTTGAGGAAATTGGTGTAGTCAATGTTGGAATATAGTGAACGTAAAGTGGGATAAGGAGCGAAAAACTTGAGGTTGAATCAATATATTGCGTGTTCTGGATACTGTTCCAGACGACAAGCGGAGCGGTTTATAACTGCTGAAAAAGTTTTAGTAAACGGCAAAACCGCACCTCATGTTTTCTTCGTTAAAGTGAATGATCATGTCGAAATTGAAGGCCAACGAATCCTCCATACTTCTCAAAAGGTATATATACTGCTCAACAAACCCCGCGGCATTATTTGTACAGCATCTCCTGCTATTGCGAATAATATCATCGACTTCGTTGGCTACTCTGAACGTATTTTTCCAGTTGGACGTCTGGATAAGGAAACAGAAGGCCTTATATTATTAACCAATGATGGAAGTATTGTGAATGAGTTAATGAAACAAGAGAATAAACAAGAAAAAGAATATATTGTCACAGTTGATAAAAAAATCACGGCTGCTTTCATGGATGATTTGTCAAACGGTGTAGACATTTATATTCCTAGAATTAAGGGATATATGAAAACTATGGATTGCCCCGTAACTCAGCTAGATGACTATACGTTTCGCATCATCCTTTCTCAAGGATTGAATCGACAGATCCGAAAAATGTGCAGACGTTTTCACTATACTGTGACTCACTTGCAGCGTGTGCGTATAAAGCATATTGAGCTTGGTTCATTGGAGGTTGGTCAGTGGCGGCATTTGACTGAAGAGGAACTGGCAGGGTTAAATAGGTAGCATTTCATATCGACAAAGCTACCTTTTATCATTCTTTTGTTTTTGGATTCCTAATCCAATACATCGTTGAATATATAATAAAACACGTTAATCCTTTCATGCATTGCAAAAGGGTTAACGTGTTTTATTGTTTGGATATTCTATTACGTCCCAGGAGGGATTCGAACCCCCGACCGCTAAGTCTGACGTAGTATATCCGTTCATATGACGAAGTGTGAGCGGTCATAGATTACGCACTTGCGACCGCCTTCTTAACTTCTCGATACTCCAATTATATACGTTCATATTCCCGTTTGCAATCAATTCCGTAAAATAACATTAGCGCTTTTTCTACTGCGTCGTCTTGCTTGTATTGCCGTCCGTTATCTATGACGTATTTAATACTCGACATTTCACGGAAGTTAAAGCGCCACTCATTATTATATTTCGCGCCGAAATTTACGATTGATTCGCTGAATTTCTTCGCAATTAACTTGATTGTCGTTGTGCTCGTCATGCTTACTTCTGATAAATCTGTCGTCGTGTAATACGTATCTATTCGCATAGGATCACCACCCTTCTATCGCAGTTTAACGGATAGTAGAGCGGTCTAAAATAAGCGGAATTAACCCTTTTAAAAGTCCGCATATTGAGTATGATTGACGGATATAAAAAGCGGGCAAATTTCGGTAGTATATAATAGAAGGCATATGTGGCGCAGTAGTGCCGTAAAGGTAACGAAAACCACACTAAAACGCCCCCAACGATGACTAGCGGATGATTGACCGCACGTCACTTATTAGGAGCGTTAGAATCGCTTGTGAAGCGTCTGTATGACGATGATATACTATGCTATACACAATCCGATTAACCGTATGACTACGCACTACATAGCACTACCGGCCGGCTTACTTACGTTTGCGCGGCTTAGTCGGCAAGCCTATTTTGCGTCCGTGATCCATAATCTTACGTGCTTCCTCGCGCGCTATCTCCGCCTTTGATTGTTTCGCCATATCTAACGCCTCCAAAAACTATGATACTCGCAGTATGGACGGGCTTGCTGCGTCTTATACAACGGCAAGCATACCGCCCCACTCCCCGACATATCGTAGTGGTAAGTCTGTTACACGAATACACGTTAGCAGGGAAAAACCGGAGAAGGGACGATAATATGCAAGTGGGGAAGGGCGTTAAGCGTAAGCAGCGGAGCGATAAGAAACGGCAATCAGCGCCAACTATTTCGATTGTTTTAAAAGACACGATCCATCGCCTATCGTATATTACGGACACACCCGTTAAGGACGTCGCGGAGGCTATCTGTATTAGCGGATTGACCTCGAAGAAGGTTATCGGCTACCTCGCGCTTAATTTCCGCCGTGATTTACGATTAGGGCAGACCGTTTATATGGGCGATATTAGCCGGCCCTCATTGCAGCGCAAAGTAGCCGCGGGCAAGACGGAACGTATCTCAATCCGCTTTAAGGCGCACGATTACGAACATATCGCAACACTGGCATACGCCTTGGACGTCAGCCCGTCACGCGCTACGGCTTTACTATTGGACGCTGCCATACGGAATAGCGAGTTTCTTAACGACTACGTGCGGGACTACTTAAAACGCGAACTTGACGAGCGGCGTATGGAAGAATTAAAGAAGGTCATGCGTTATCTGCGAAAGAATAATCCGTATGAAGAAGAACTGACTTGGACGCACCTCATGACGTACATTGTCAGCGAAGTGAAGGACGGAGCGCAGTCGATGGCAGACGGCGTGGGTACGTTTATAAGTAAGTGGAAATAACGCAGAGGTCAAAGTGATATTTTGATATAGCGAATATTTTCCGCGACTACCCGAGTTTAAAAATACTACGAAAAATTAATTTCGATTTGACTGCCTAACCCCCAAGTGAAAAAAAGTTGCGCGGATTTACGACACACCAGTTTTGGGGTATTCGGACGGGGGCGTTGGGGGTATTCCGATTTCCGAAACACTTTCCCGCCCCTGTCCGTCGATTCGTTCGCTTGTTGGCGTTGTTTGAACGAATGAAAAGCGTTTCAATTCGTTTTGTTTGCTTGCGTTTAAATACATTTCATTCATCGACAACACAACGAATACACAGGCGAAACAAGACACGCTATCAGACGTTTAGCGCGGCGTTGCAACGTTCATAGACTTAGGTATACCCCCCCTCCCCCACTTCGTGTAGGCGCTTGTGTGGCCTCTGAACGATACTCTAGCGGCTTGAATTGCGCCCGTTTAAACGACAAAAAAGACACGCGATTAAACGTGTCAAAGTCGCTGGCTATTCGATTGCTTAACGTTCATTACGGACGCTTAACGCCGTGTGTATGAGCGACTACTTAGCGTTGCCACCGCGTACAATGTTCCGTTCCTTAATGGCGTCGTATAGGGTTGTACGGCCAACCGATGATATAGAGCATATCTCCTTTACCGTCTTGGACGTGTTGGCGTACAGGTCGAGCGCGTGCAGTAGTGCCGGGTTCTTATCCGTAAACTTAGTAGGCCGCCCCTTGTACTTCCCTTGCTTCTTAGCGAGCGCGATGCCGGCCGCTGTCTTTTCCTTTATCATCGTCCGGTCTAGTTCAGCAAAGCCGGACATAATCGTTAGAAAGAACTTCCCCGTCGGTGTCCGCGTGTCTATATTGATGTCTAGGATAACTAGAAACACGTTCCGTTGTTCGAGTTCTTCGACTAAGGAAAGTAGTTGTATAGTATCCCGTCCTAACCGATCCATGCGCGTTACTATGAGCGTGTCGCCGCCCTGCAAGTCGTTCAGCAACGAATCAAGCCGCTCCTTCTTCGTAGCTACCCCGATTACTTTCTCCTCGATAATCTGTTCGCAGCCAGCCGCCTTTAACTTATCAAGCTGCGTCGCTAGGTTCTGCCCCGTCGTAGACACCCGTGCATATCCGTATATCATAGCGTTTCCCCCGTTCTGTTTTGATTGTACGCTAATGATACCACGATATAACGGACATGTAAAGCGGACACTCGAACGCCAATAGAATGACCTTTCGCAAAGTGTCCGCTTAGACTGTACTTATAACGGACAGGGGCGACAGTCCGACTTTATAAGGACGCTCCGTCCCGTGCCTTGTCGTTGATTAAGTAAGACTATGTAAAGTAGCGCGCACCCTATGAGTTCGGCAAGCGTCCGTCCAATCCAGCCCCTTTCCCCGTAATCCCTCGTAACCATGACGCAATCAGACACGCCACCTCACGGACTGGCTGCGTATCCTATCCGAGTTCCTTCTATAAGGTATCGCCGTTATCCGGTTATGTCCGTCAAGCAAATCGCCTTGACAGTCGTATGTCATGCCGCCTATTTCGTCAAAGCGTTTAGGGTGTCCGTCCATCTACGCCCCTTTCCCGCAAATAAACGCAACTAACCGCAGCCTCTACTGACGCCAACTAACGCACGCACCGTATACTTTCCTTCTATATATGCCCCGTTAGGCGACCGTCCATATTGCGCCTGTTAGTCCGGCTTGTGTTCCGTCCATTTCTCCGCGCCATACTTGCGCTATATTTACGCACAAAAAAAGGACGTACAGCCGTTAAGCCATACGCCCCATTCTATTCGATTCCTTGCATACGTTCGATAAACTTAGCTTTGAGCGCTGCGTATCGTAGTGCCGCATCGTCGTTAAATCGCTTGTATTCCGCTTCGTTGAAAAGACGTGCGAGCGTGTTAGCGTCTACTTTGTAACTGCTAATATCCACGTCCTCAATCGTCTTAACTGCATCATTTGCGCGTTCCATTACGTGCTCGTCCTCGGTAATTAAAATTGGATTGTATTTGATAATCATTCGACCCACTCCGTTTCTACTATTTTTAAAACACAAATAAGCGCACGGCTGACAAGGCCATACGCTCAAGGGATATTATTCGACTGCTCCATGCGGCAAGGCTTCCAAACCTCGCTACCTTCATCGCAGCTTATTGCGTTTATTCTTCGTCTTGCTGTTGCGCCGCTGCGCGTTTTACCGACGCATACAATGCGAGCGATTGCGTACCGCCGTAAGCCTTTGCGTACTCCGCGGCCTGTACAATATCTTCGTCAGTAATGCGTTCTCCGTTGTCCATTTTGCGCTGTAGTGTCGTTTTAACCGTGTGATTAATCATTAGTTCGCTCCCTTTCCGTTTAGAGTGTCCTCGATCTTATCCGCCTGTTGTTGCACGCTCGTCCTATTAAACGGGTTTACCGGATACATAAGGCTGCGCGTGTCGCCGTTGGCTCTTGCGGTCTTGTATACGTGCTTAATTTCTTCGATATAGCCGCCGTACTCGCGCTCGGCATCGTTAAACTCACCGACAGCCTCGGCAATTAATTCGCGTGCTTTCTGCATCTTTTCTAGGAACGGGGCGACGTGCTCTGCGTCAACTTTGCCCGCCCATTCGCGCTGTGCCTCGATTACGTCCGTTGTCTTTAGGCCGGTCGGCTTGGCTGCGTGTGCTACCGCTAACTCCTGCTGGCGTCGGATATACACACGCTCGGCCTCTGCAATCTTAGCGTCAAGTGCGTCTAGTTGTTTAGTCGCGTCCTTGCCGCTTGCTACGCTGTCCGCGATAACTTTTTCGTACTCCGCTTTCAGTTCTGCGTGTGCTTGCAAGGCGTCGCGTTCACGCTGTCTAAACTTATCGACCGCCTGTGCGCGCTCCGTATTTTGCGTTAAATAATCTTCGTATGTGTTAAATTCGATAAAGTTTGTCATTGTTTTATGCCCCCGATTATATTCGTTATTTTTTGTAGGTGTGACGCAAGCCATATTCGCCAAACGCTAGGCTGCTTGTGTGTTTCCGGTTCGTCTTTCTCCGTCCCGTACAGTTCTCGCAATATCTCCGCGTTGGTTTCAACCGCGCTGGCCGTGTCGGTCGTGACACTCTTATGTTTCAATTCCGCGCTCATTTGAGAGTCTGCCAGTATCTTTGCGTACAGACTACGATCACTCGTCAATACGTGGCTCACATCTGCGTCAATCAACGTCAGCAACGCCGCTGTGATACCTTCATACTCGACGATAATTTGATTTACAAGCGCACCCGATTCCTCCGCGTGTATATTTGCGACTAGCAGCCGTAGATTGTCGAGCCTTTCAATGTTTACCGTTGCAAAGTGTTTCATTTTAGCCGCCTGCTTTCCGTTTTAATTTTGCGTATTCTGCGCGTGCCTTTACCGTGCCGATTGCTTTCGCGTCTGCGGCCGCTTTAGTTAGGTCGATTTCCGGTGCTTTGGGCGGTTGGTATGCGTGTGTTTCCGCCTCGACCCGTGCTAATCGCATACGCTTTTCTTTCGCTCGTTTGTCGTCCAGTACACGTTGGATTGCTTTAGCATTCACGTTGACGCCCCCTATCCAGCGCATCAATAACTGCGCGGAGAGTATCGGACTGTAAAACGTAAGCTAATTCTGTTGTGTCAATGTCGTCCGGCAGCGGTATTGTGCGCGTTCTACCTGACGGGTAGTCTGCGTAAATCTCCGATGTGACGTTATTCCAATATATTTTAGGCATCGCGCTCACCTTTAGGAAATACTCTAGTGCGCGGCTCTCTTTCTCCTTGGATTTCGATTCCGGCGCGGTTATATTGCTTGGGTGCAACCGGCTTGCGTGTGTTGCGTGCCGGCCGTTTAGTTTTGTCTGCTGTTTTCATGTACGATCTTCTCCCTTTTTTGCTGTATCTAGCGCGACTTGCATCGCCATTGCGTATTTTCTCGTAAACTCACTACTATATTTAACGTGAATATGCTCAAAATCCATTACGTGAGCGCTCTTCTGCCGTGCTGCCTTCATATTCGTAAAGACAATCGCTTGCTGTCCTTGCTCACGCTGTCCGTTTACCTTGTTGAGCCAGTGCCGCAACATATCGACCTGTGACGCATTCCCAACGTATACAGGCTCGATTGCAACCGGCTTATAGTCGTCGTCCAGTCCTAGCAAGCTGTAAGCCTTCTCGCCCGTTTCCGTCCACGCCACGATAACGGCATATCTTACGACTTCCATCGCACACCCTCCTGTCCGCATTTAGAACGTCAAATAGACGTACCCCTAACAAGTACACCCCTCACTTACTTATCGCCGATGTACGCGGCGTAAACCGCCTTTAAACGCACGTTAGGCGTCCTAAATGCGCCCGTTAGTCCTTGCGTTTCAGCGCGTCCGCAAGTCGATATTCTCGTTTGCGTCGGGCTTCCTTTTCAGCGCGCACAATCGCAGCACATCGCTCACAATATTTCTGCCGGTTGTTCGTCCGCTCAAATGGCGACCGGCAGCGCTCGCACATATCGGCAGTTGCTCCGACCTTGCCCGCGTTGTATATCGCCTCAATAGTAGAGTCGCCGGGAATGACCGCTTGCTCTGCGTATTTACACTTTTTGCCGAGGTCGTAAATTAGCGGACACAAGCGACCGCCCGTGCTGTCCGTTTCAAAATGGCATAAGCCGTCGCGGTCGTAGTTGGCGCAATTCTTTTTTACGTAGCTACTAACTTCGCGGTTTATCATCGTAGTCACCGCCCCGCTCGACGTACTTTCTAAGCCCGTAGCGCTCGATAGCCTCGTCTTTCATTTCCGTCAGCTTGAACGTCGTCATAGGTTCGCCGGGCTTGTCGCTGTGCCTTGCTGAGGGCGGATAGCTGACCGTAACGCCCCGCTCAATCGTCTGCATCGGGCAACCCTCCGAGCGTGACGTGGAATGAGCGGGCTTTTGATTCGTCGTAGCAGATTGCGTAGTCGTCACCGCGATAAATTATCGGGTAGACACCGCCCGTGCGTCCTTCTTTACAAAACTCCATAAACTCAACCTCGACCGTATACGTCTGTTTGTCGCTGCTCATTCGTATTCCCCCTTAGATAGTCCGATTCTAGCGGCGTCAATTCCCGCCCTAGTAGACGCGCCGTCATGACCGCCGTAAAATCCGCAAACTGTGTTTGTAGTTCCCGCTGTTGCTGCTCGTATAGTTCGATCATCGTCCAGCACCGCCGATCAACTTGCGATAAAACTCGTTGCTGTACTCGGCTTGCGCGTCCTCAAACTCGGCATAAACTACGTCAAAGTCGATGCCGCGCCTTGCTGCCAGTAATTCGATTATTTCGCGGGTGACTGCAAAGCCGTAGTGCTGGTCGATAAACTCTGCCGGATCGCCATCTTTTTTCGTTTTGTTGAGCGCGTTTTCAACGATTAAAATATTATCGACCGAGTTAGTACCGCCTTTTGACAAGGGCTTAACGTGTTCAACGCTTGGTGCGCTCATAAATGCGCCACTATATGCGCATCGACCGTTCGCGACCGTGAATAGGTAGCGTAAATCGTCGAGTGTGAGCGTATCGACTGCTCCATACTTGGCTGCGCTCCGTTTTGCGTCCTTTAATGCGGTTCGTAAGCGGTTCTCCGGTCGGGCAATACGCCACTTCGTCTGCTGGCGTTCGCAATTGTTGCAATAGCTGCGTAGCTTGTCCGCATACATGAACTTCTCTAGCGGCTTTTCTCCGTGGCATTTCGGGCAAGTTTTTACGTTTGGCTTTGTAGTCATGAGCGGCCACCGCCTGTTACTGCGTTAATCTTTGCGTCAATTGCTTTTAGCCTCTTAATAATTCCGATAATAGTTTTCATTCGATCATTCTCCTCATTCATTCGTATTTTTACTGCAATTTACTTTCTAGTAGCGCGATTACTCGCTGTATTTCTGCAAAAACTCTTACGCTCGTGCCGCTTTGTACCGTAACTAGTGCGTGCAAGTACGCGATAAGCGCGTCTGTACGCTCTTTTTCAGTCATAAAATCAACTCCTTGACTTATTAAAATTGACATGGTACTATTTAATTGGGAAAACCTTTTCAATTTTATTTATATCGTCAAAAAAAGAAAGAACCTGAGAAACGTCCATCACTTTTGCAAGACGTGCTCTAGTTCTGTCACTTACAGGCGTTCTACCGGCTTCAATATTTGCAACAGTCGATCGGCCCATTCCCAAAAATGCAGCAAATTGCTCCTGTGTCATTTCGTGACTGTGCCTAATTTGTTTGAATCGCTCATTATTCATCGCTCACCCTCCTAATTGTTTATAGTTGCCCTAAAAATAAAGGGCTTTGCACTCTACCCTCTTACTATATATGGGATTATCTCCACGGCTCTTGTCAAGTTTTCACGAAAGTTTATGCAATTAAATCAACTTATTTTCGTCCACCCTGTCCGGTCTTGCTCGGCATACCCTTTTTCAGCCTCCGCGAGTGATTTATACTTCTTAATTACACCGCCGCGAGTGCCCCCGCCGTCTGTCCGCTTCATTTTTACAGGACGTTCCGTCTTGCGCTTGTCAATCTGTCGCTCAATTTCGTCTGCCGCCGTCGCACTCTCATATAAACGCGCTTCATCGTTAACTGTTTCCGTCAATTTCGGCATGTAATAGTAGACAGGCAAGTATGATCCGGTCGCTTTGTAGCGTTTGTCAGCGTCTTTTTGTGCTACGCGGCAATCATCGCAACAGTATCGAGCGTCTTTCCGCTTGGCTGGCTTGCGTTTAAAGTTATCGCGTTCAATCGGGAACATATTTAAGCAGTACATATAACGGCACTGGCACCATTTCTTGCGTTCTGCACGATAGTCCGACCAATTAGCCAAACCGTACTCTATCTTGTCCTTGTAATCGCTGTATAACGACATAATCGAGTAGTCTGCGCGCTCTACGTAGCCCTTGCAATTGATAGGCGGGTTAGCACGGATTAACGACTGCTCGGCTCGCTCGATCATCGTAATCATATCGCGGGCTGCGCCTTCCTGTGTCGTCCGTGGCGCACGTTTTAACTGCATATCCGTGACGTTAGCGTATTGCTCGCACCCCTCAATTTTCCGCTGCGTGAAGTCACCTCCGTAATTGACCGAATGAAACGCCTTTAGTCTCGGCATATTTGAGTAGTCGATTGCTGGATTAGTAGTCTTATTTGTTTTCATGAATGATTTCCCCTTTAGTTGAATTTTTATAGTTGATTTTTGACTCATTCTTTTGTGTAAAATGTCTTTTCTTTAATAACTCCGTATTTAACCATTGCCTGCTTAAACTTTTCTGTATCCGCCTGTCTACTGAAAGTTTTACTACTAATCTCTAACTCTTTGTATATTGCAGATTGCTTCACTCGCTCGCCGGACTTCATCGCTGCAAAGTAGTCGATAATAGAGTCGATAGCTGTCTTTTTCCCCGTCAACTTCTGCAACGGTGTAAACTCCTCGAATTTAGCCAGCGGGTAATGATTACGGACAATCTCTATCATTTCCACGTCACGGTTAAATAAATAAATCGTAACTCTGCCGGGCTTTCTACTCGCTCGCAACCGGTTCGTTTCCTGAACAATATTGACCGCAATATCCGCACGTTTGAACTGTTCCACTCGATCGTCATTGAACGTCAGCCCCGAAGCTGTCATAGTATGTCCTCGTTCGAGTTCGACGCTCACACGGTCGCCTATGACCGCCTGTGACGCAGTTGTGTAGTATGGAGTGCCTTTGAATAGCGAGCCGATATAAATAGCATTGTCGCAGTCTACGTAGTCATTACTCCCGCGTCCACCGTCAAAGTGTTTAATTCTCGCCTTCCCCGTTGCGATTTCCGGCGACAATGCCTCGCTCAAGCCTTCCGTATTTTCTGCATAGCTGACAACTAGCGTTTTTTGTCCTACATGATTCGCAATAATTTCACGTGTCATTTCGACTACGGCCTCGACTGACTGCGGCGACTGGCGTAGTGCCGTCCGCGATAAGTTATAACTGTCGCAAACTCTAAATGTCACGTTGCTATAATCGAGCAAGGCGTCCGGCTGCACGATATGGAAATCGCTCGACATATAGTCAGGATCAGTCGCTCCAGTACCGTCTAAAATGTACGTATTAAATAGCGTGTATTTGTAGTGAATAACGTGCGTACTTGTAACAACGCCAACGCTTTGAAATGCGTTATACTCGCCGCCCGCATTGATTACACGCTCAACTGCACGCAACGTCGTCATGCGGTCATGACCGTAAGCCTCTGCAAAGTCGCGTACTAAACGGACTGGCACCGTAAAGCGCGGCTCAATCGCTGAAAGTTCGCCTACTTCTGTTTCCGGCGATTCTAGCAATGCTCGCAACTCGTCTACTAGCTGGCGCACGCGATTGTAATAGCTTTTCAGCTTTCCTTTACGGTCACGGCTGACTTCGAGAACGTCACTCATAAAGTCGTTTAAGTTCCGCGCGGACAACGTATGCGACAATACTAGCGACGGTTTCTCGTCAATTAGTAGCAAGGATCGTCGCAAGCTACGGCCATCCTCCATGATAAATTCCGTGAAATTACTCAAACTATCCCGCATCGCCTGTCGTTCTAGTTGCTTCGTCGTCATGAGAACTACGTTGTAATTCTTCTGCTTATGAAACTGCTCCTCGTAGTCCAGTCGGTTGTCTTGCTCGGCGTCGAAACTCTTAATCGTAAATGCACGGGGCGCTCCGCAATAATCGTTAATCTGATTACGTAAGGCTTCGATTTCAGCCACGCGCTCTTTTACAACCACCGCGCCAAAATTATCAGGATACTGCGCACACATAATACGCAAGAATGTCGCAAGCATTGCCGATTTGCCGAACGCAGGCGGTGCTCCAATAATGACCGGCCTGTCCATTTTCATATCACGTAACCATGCGTTAAAGGTCATCGTGGCAAACTGCTCCTCGTCGTCCGTTATGTTGTGTACGTTGTGGTTCGTCGTTAAGTCCTTGCGCCAGTGCCGGGCAAGCAAAGAGGCCTCCGCATAAATACCGCGCAACGAATCGTTATCAAGTTCAATCAGCGCATCGAGTTCCATCGGTTGGCGTCCGTCCTGTAATACCTTGTTAAATGTCGTCATGGTAAATCGTCCCCTTTTAGTAGAATTAGTATCGTTGATGTTTACGGATCAGTACCGTGTCAATCCGCCTTTTCCGCTTGGAAAGAAAGACCAGCAATAGATATATGCGATAGGTTCTAAATACGTGGTAGGCGTTTTGTGTAACGTAAGCCCCGGCATAAAGGCGAAAGCCTTTTGACGGTATCTCTTGAACTGCTAATCTCGTTTATTGCGTTTGCTGTAAACAGCCTAAAGTCAAACCCGTTGCGTCTAAAATGAATTTTATCCGCGAGTTTCGTAAAAAGTGGACATATCGTTATATAGACCTTATATAGCGAAGTGTCCGTTTTTTCTCATCCGTCTATTGATCCGTAAACATTTAAGTAACCTCTCGCCTAAATTCCGCCCGTATTTTATCAAGCGCCGCATCTAATTCCGCTGTCGCATCGAACTTAACAACGACTTTGCCCTCTAACTTGTGCGATGTCGCTATGTCCACGACCGGAAACCCTTGCTCGATTAATGCGCGTGCTACTCGTAAACTCAATACGCAGCGCTCGACGTTCTTTCTGTCCGTCATGTAATCCGCTCCTTTGTGTAATTTCGCTTGCACTCCGCCGTCCACCGTGTTATACTTGCGTTACAGTGATAATTTGGATACACTATAGGCGAAAATAGACACACCTAAGTATAATATCGGCGTACATTTGCGATTGTTTAGCATTTGTAGCGTCTTTTTTGCGTTTTATTAAAAGATTTCGGACGCCGCCGGAAATACACTGCCTTGACGTCCGTCCTACTAATGCGCCTAACCGTTGATACAAGCGACTTTTCCGTAGTTTAGCGTTATTTTGTCTATCTGTGCCTGTAACGCAACGATCTGCGCCAGTTTGTCCGGCGATAAATCGATGGCGGTCGTTATCTTGGCGTTGAGGTTGTCCGTCATAGGGCGCGCGCCTGCCTCTACTTGCGCAATGTACGGCTGTGATACGTCCAATAGGTCGGCCAGTTGTCGTTGTGTTAGGCCGTGGAATGAGCGGACGGTTGCGAGATTGTCTGCGTTTAGAATATGGATCAACTCCTTTGCTTATATTAGATAGCTGCGTATGTAAATAAAAAGCGCTATCTCTTCCCACCCCTAAAGGTACGTAATCGACTAAAAGACACCCATCAAAACGCATTTGTAACACAACTGTAATATAACCGTTCACAATTCCGACACAATTGCATAATATCCTCGCTACGCTGCGCCGTTTCCGGCTGTCCTCGTCCCGTTGGCGCGGTTACGATTCCACTTAGCCCGCAGATGTTGGCGCACCCACACGGCACCGAGCGACGTTCTTAGATTGTTCGCTTTACGTCGTCCATACTAATTACACGAGTCCAACGATCACTCATAATGCGTCTGTATTGTTCGTTCGTTAATTCCGTACAGCCGGTCTTTGTTCGATTGCTCGCTTCTGTTGCTTCGTAAAAGACCACTGGCGATACGTTAATGATTGCTCCAGTTTCTACTAGTGTTACGTTGAACCAGCCGATTGCTGTCCGCTTGTAAGTGATTTGATTGTTTGTCATGTAAATTCCCCTTTTCTAATTATACTATTAAACGCATAGGAGTATAAAGGTAGTAAATAAAAAACGCTCTTATTTATGTATACCCGCTTTAAAAACTCGTAAACGCTTAGGAGTATAATCAATATAACATCGGCTAAAATAGAAGTCAATAACTAATTTGCATTTAAACGTATAAGAGTATAAAGTATAAATATAATCTAAAAAGCAGGTGACATTATGGCAGATGAAAAGCCCTTTAAAGTTGGCAAGGACGCTCTACCCGATCTCATAATGACCGAGGCGGATTTAGAGAACGAAGCACAAGATAAGCTACGTGTCATTCTCCATCTAAAGCAACGTATGGACGAACGCGGGCTAACGCAAATGCAACTAGCGGAAATGGCAGACGTTAGACAAGCGACAATCTCGCAGCTTACACGTGGTAACATCGAGCGCCTTCATATTCCCACGCTCGAGAAAATAGCTTGGGCGTTAGATATTACGGATATAACGCAGCTGCTCACGTTTGAACTGGAAAGCGAAATCATGAACTTAGCTAATCCGTATAATGTTAAGTTTTAATACGAAGTGACGAAGCCCTGACGTAATTCTGCGTCGGGGTTTTTATAATTTAACTTAAATATTAAACACTTTTTTGAATACTCAAATTGATTGATATAAAGTGGTAAGTCAAACAAATTTAAGTGGTATAATTGGATTGTGCATGATTGACATTTTAAAAATAAAAAATATTTAAAGGAGAATGAAGATGGATATCATTACAGGTATTTTTGTCGTAATCGCAATTATTGTTATTCTTTTAATGAAAGAGAGTAATAAGAAAGTTTTTGTTTATATCGCTTTCGGTATTATGGGGGTGGCGAGATTATCTTCTGGTGCCGAGGGGATTGATGATGATTTAGCTGTACTTCTTATATCTAGCATAATTATTATCGCCTTACTTACCCAAATACCTAAAATTGTAAATAATATTAAAGACAAGAAAGATTTTAACGTTATTGTGGAAAGGATTGAAGAAGATCATAAGAAGCGACAAGTTGAAATGAAGGTCGCTAAGCCAGAAGTTGATGAAGAGTATAATCGATCCTTGAACTATTTAACAGACGAGTATAAAAAGAAACTACAACACATACAGCATTTGTTGGATAAGAATATAATAACTACTGACAACTATAAAGCTAGAGTAAAAGAATTTAAAAAACAATGGATAATAGAGATAGATAAACTTCATAGTGAAAAAGATAAACGTAAATCAAACGCCACGAAAATCTAAATTCGATTCATTTATCGTTCAAAAGGTTTCATATTCAATTAATCTTTATGTACTTATTCCTTGACTTTCCGCTTTTCAAATCAGCAGAATAGCTGCTCGGTTCAGGAAATCGGCGCGGATTCGTTACCTTACTTTCAAAAACGAATAGAATCGTAGTTGAAAATAAAGTAACGATAACTGCGATCAATCAGCGTCATAGTGACGGCCGAGGTTTCTCGTATGCCCTTGTTGTATCGGGATTTTTCAATCCACGTATTCCCGCCGCTTTACCGTCCACGTCGATAACAGAATACGTTTACCCGTGCCGTAACACGCCGGTAAACCTAGCCAGACCGTTATAGGGCCGTCCTCGCCCATTCGTCACCCAACGCAACAAGGAACGTCTTAGCGGGCGATATAGTCGGATTTATTGCGGCGGCTCGACGTAACCGGTCAAGGTTAGATTAACGACGTATTAGTAGGCGTTTCCACGTCGGATTGACACTAAAAAAGGGTGCACTTAATAGACCTTGCATCATCGAATTTTTTTCGATATAATGAAGGTACATACACTTTGCGCGAACTTAGTGTAATCATATGTAATTGTAGAGGTTAGGCGCTCCAACGCTTGGCCTCTTTTTGTTTATCTAAATTCACGTAGCTTATCCGCTACTTCTTCCGGTTCTAAATGTAAATATCTTGCTGTTACTGCAAAGTCCGAATGCCCTAACGCCTTACTAACAAGCGCAAGATCGCCTTTGCTGCGTCTGTATATGTCTTTGGCGAATCCTCTGCGTAGACCGTGTGGATTAATATTCTTAATTCCATACGTCCGCTTGTAAAAGTTCAGCCGTTTAGCTATTGCGTTTGATTTAGGCGAGTTTTCATTAAAAACACTTTCGCCGGATTGAGTAATAAATACGTACTCATTCTGAACGCCCTTTTCTTCGCGAATTATCCGATTCTGCTCGAATAACACCTCGAATAACTTTTGCAACCTACCATCGAACGGCAACAATATAACCTTACGATTCTTCAATAAGGCGCCCTCGATACGCAACAGACAGTTTTCTAAGTCTACGTGTCGTTCTTCAAGCGCCGATAACGTGGCTAGTCGTATGCCTGTTTGGTGGATCGTGAGAATCGCCGCCGCGTCCCTCAATTCAATGAAGCGCGATAAGTCGAGCAAGCGCAGAATATTAAATACATCTTCTTCCGTTGCGCCTTCCTTAACTTCTTCATCGACACGTATGCGAATATTCTTCCAAAACATATCCGTGAGCCAGCCGTTGTTGAAACACTTTCCGAGAAACGCGCAGAAACACTTTAAACGAACGCGCTTAGTCGTTGGCTTGACGTTCATAGACGATAGCCAGTCGTAAATTGTATCGGCATCAATAGCGAGCAAGTATTCGACGTCTGTCTTTATTACGAAGTCCATTACGTACGTTTCGTAGTCACTTACCGTCCGCTCACGTAATCCGCTTGCACGCATCTGACGGACAACGATTTCTAGCGCCTTTTCGATAGACAGCGCGGCTTTTCGATTTACCGCGGGCATATTGACGTCATTCTCTGCGTTAAACATACTCGACAAGTCCGCATTGACGGCCAATCCGTTTCTTTTCTTAGACAACGCAAAAAAACCTCCTAACGACGAGTTAGAAGGCAAGCGCTCATATGTGCGTAGTGTGACCGCTCATAGACCGTTACTCTCTTCGTCATTAGAAGGTTGATATACCGCGGTTTGTACCGCTTTTATAACGTCCCAGGAGGGATTCGAACCCCCGACCGATGCCTTAGAAGGGCATTGCTCTATCCGGCTGAGCTACTGAGACAACTGCGTCAAATACATAAAATGATTTGAACGACAGGTTTTATTATAGGCAACGATTGAAAAGAAGTCAACACAAATTTATTTTATTGTGAAATTCGCTTCTTCTACCACGTTTCCGGTTAATGGATCCAAGAATGTCACAATGATGGACTCGTCTTTTTCAATCACTGCATACGTCGCGTCCCGATGCCCTCTCGGCTGTGTTGTGCTGCCTGGATTGACGAAGAGCACACCGTTTTGGAGCTCCGCACCGTACAAGTGGGAATGGCCGAATAAAACGATATTTGCATTCGTTTCTTGGGCAGCGTATTTCAACTGCATCAGGGATTGTTTGACGCTATGCTGATGACCGTGAACCATTAGTACTCGTTCCTTCGCCACATCGACGAGTGCGGAATCTTGAAACGCAGCGCCCCAATCGCAATTTCCTTGGACGATGTGCAGATTTTGCAGCAGTTCCAAATTCGACGCCAGCTCACTATCTCCACAATGGAAGATTGCATCCGCGTCCGTTTCTCGAGTAAGAATGGCTTCAATGGTGTCGGTGTCTCCGTGTGAATCACTCATCACGACTAGTTTCATGAACGATCGCCCGCTTTGCCGATTAAGTTAGGCAGTTCTTTTTCAAATTTGCGCATCGCTTCTCCACGATGGGAAATTGCTGCTTTTTCAGATGGTGTCAGTTCAGCCATCGCTTTTCCTTCAGATGGCACATGGAAAATCGGGTCATATCCAAATCCATGCTCACCCTTTCGTTCAAAAGCAATTGAGCCATCACAGCTGCCTGAGAATGTCTGTGTTTCAAGACCCGGTCCGGCAATCGCAAGAACACATCGGAATCGGGCATGACGAGAGCCCTCAGGAACGCCTGTAAGCCCTTCTAGCACTTTATCGATATTGGCTTCGTCATCCTTCGGTTCGCCGGCGTACCGAGCCGAGTAGACCCCTGGTTCGCCGTTTAATGCATCGATCTCAAGCCCGCTGTCATCCGAGATGACCCATTTGCCTAAAATCTTTGCTGTCTCTTCAGCTTTAAGAATCGCATTTTCTTCAAAAGTAGTTCCTGTTTCTTCCACTTCAATTGGCTCATCCAAATCTTTTAACGAAATCACTTGAATGCCATGGGGCTTGAAAAGTTCTTCGAAATCTTTCACTTTTCCTTTATTGTTCGTTGCAACTAACACTTCTTTCATTGTGCAGCCTCCTCTTTGGATTCTATCAAATCACAGATTGGACCGAGTGCTTGTTTTTGTAAATCAATCAATTGATGGATTCCGTTTTCGGCAAGATCCAATAATCCGTTCATTTCTTTCCGATTGAACGTCGATTCTTCTCCTGTACCTTGCAGCTCAACAAATTCACCTGCGCTTGTCATCACTACATTCATATCCACAGCAGCAGATGAATCTTCAATGTAATTCAAATCGAGAATGAGTTCTCCTTCTTCCGACTTGCCGACGCTTGTTGCTGCTAGATATTGATGAATTGGAAATGATTTTAATTTCTTTTTCTCTGCGATACCTTCGGTTGCAAGCGCCATCGCAACAAATGCCCCTGTAATCGACGCTGTACGCGTTCCGCCATCTGCTTGGATTACGTCACAGTCAATCCAAATTGTCCGCTCTCCAAGTGCTTCCAAGTCGATTACAGCGCGCAATGCTCTGCCAATCAGACGCTGGATCTCCATAGTACGTCCGCCAATCTTTCCTTTAGACGCTTCACGCTGTGTACGCTGCCCTGTCGCTCTAGGAAGCATGGAGTACTCAGCAGTAACCCAGCCTTTTCCGCTGCCGCGCAAAAACGGCGGCACCCGATCTTCTACTGAAGCTGTACAAATCACTTTTGTATTGCCAACGGTGATTAACACCGATCCTTCAGGGTGTATTAAATAATCTTTTTCAATCTGCACATCTCTAAGTGCGTCCATTGCACGTCCATCATGTCTCATTTATATTCCTTCTTTCTGTTCATCCATCCATCTTATCATAACCATTCAAACCCACGCAAAAACCCGGCAATTTGCATGCCGGGTAAAAATGACTCGTTCGTTTGCTGCGGTTTCCCTAAAAACTTTAAAGGTTTAAAGCACCAATTTCCGTACATCAGGTTCCGTTATTTGCAGCCAATCTTTCACGATAAACTCAAAATGTTCAAGACTGCCTGTCGTGTAAAACGTGGAATGTCTCTCTTGCGATACTTTTCTATGAAGCTGCAATTCATCCAAAATAAGTATCGCAGTGTCTGCTGTTGCTGAACCCGATGTAATAAGCGCCGTTCCAGCAGGCAAATGGTACTGGATGAAATGCGACAGCAGCGGAAAATGGGTGCAGCCTAATATAACCGTATCGAAAGTCTTTTTCGCTAACGGGGCTAGTGTTTCTTTAACGACTAGATCTGCTTCCTCTAATTTGTACACACCCCGTTCTACGATTGGCACAAATTCAGGACAGGCCAGCCCGAAAATACGAGCATTTGGTGACATGGCCAGAATCGCTTGGTCGTATGCCTGACTGTTCACAGTCCCGCTTGTACCCAATACAACAATTTGTTGCGTCATGGATGTTTGAACAGCGGTATGAGCCCCAGGTTGAATGACACCAATAATGGGAAAGTCAAACAACGGCTGTACTTGTTTTAGGGCAAATGCGGTGGCGGTATTACACGCAATGACGACCATTTTAACGCCAAACCGGTTTAGCGTGTCGATCAATTCATGGGTGAACTTGACGACTTCTTGGGGAGACCGGTTACCGTATGGGCACCGGGCGTCATCTCCTATGTACAAAAACTGTTCGTTCGGCAACCGTTTCAGCAGTTCGTCCATAACGGTCAAACCACCGACTCCTGAATCGATAATACCGATTGGCAACTCTTCTAATTGGTTCATGTTATTCAGATCTCATCTCCACATGTAACTTCGAAAGTAGTTCAGTAAACGTCGTCAATTCTTCAGCATTAAAATCTTTTACAATGTCTTGCAGGTATTCGCGCCGCTTATCGATTACTTCTTGAATCACGCGTTCTCCTTCAGCTAACAGGTGGATACGCACAACGCGGCGATCTTTTTCATCCCGCACCCGTTTTACCAGTTCGTTTTTCTCCATACGATCCACGAGATCCGTTGTTGTACTAAATGCCAAATACATTTTGTTCGAAAGATCGCCAATAGTCATATCCCCATGCTCAAATAACCATTGCAATGCAACGAATTGAGGTGGTGTAATCGTATAATTGCTAAGAATCTTGCGTCCTTGTTGCTTAATAATTGCCGCAATGTAACGCAAATCTTTTTCCATATGATTAATTTCATCAAGATTCGCTGTGACTTTATCTGTCAATGATACCAGCTCCAAATCATCAGTTTGTTTTCAATTTCTGCCTATTGCATGTAACAATCAATAGCTATCTGTTATGTCTACTCTTTCAGTGTACACATTCGTTTCGCTGTTGTAACTAATTTAATGTTGAATTTCACTTACACTTCTTTGACAATCGTTCCTGCAAAAACATCGTGCGGTAGTCTTTCTCCTTCGTCTTGTTCAAACTCAGATCGATTGGCAAGTAACTTGAATCCGTTGATACTATCACGATAAAAAATCCGTTTCATGAGTTGGTACGTAGTCAAGTCCATGCCGTTTTGGTCCTTCAATACCAATCCCATCTTTTTATATCCTACAGTTTGTCCACTATTGAGCAACTGTACACATTCTAGGGAATACGTAATGACCGACGGCGTGATAAGCGCATGAACCGCTTCGCTCTTCACTTTTTTTCGCAGAAAGTATTCAGTCGCACCAATTGCAATCATTGTAATCGCCATATCGATACCATATGCTTTCATTCTTTTTTTAGTAATCGTTTTCAATGAGATACCTCCTCTTGTATAGGATTGCGATGAAATAGAAAGTTAAGGATAATTATTTTCTATCTTAGTTTATCACACACATCGGCTTTATACCTTAGATAGAAATTATGAGCGATGAGTGGTCGGATAATTTACGCAGCTGTATAAACTAGAAAAAGGCTGCAGAAATTCCGCAGCCTTAATAAATGTACAAGAGAATTAATCCAAACTTAGTTCGCCCAGTCGAAGCAACTCAATCATTGCTTGCGCTCGACCCGAAACACCTAGTTTTTGAATTGTATTCGAAATGTGATTGCGAACTGTTTTCTCGCTGATTCCTAGCTTACTCGCAATTTCTTTTGTAGTATGATCTGCAATAAGCAATGTGAAAATCTCACGCTCTCTGCCTGTAAGGACAGAACGATTGTTTAACTCCTCCATCAAGACGCGCCCCTCCTATTCGGTTTCCCTTTACAGTATTCGAAATAGGGTAAGGCTGTGCCGGCTCAATTCCTAGTTCGCACGTGGAACAACTCTTTTTCCTCTTCTGTCCAGGCAACCCCAGACCCTGTCTGCTTCGAAATTTGAACCATAGCACCTCGTCCCGTGAAGACTACTTCTCCCTTCGCATTCTTCGCCATATAATGAATATCGACTGAACTTCTGCCGATGGAATTTGCTTTTACATATACATCAATTGACTCATCAAAAAATACTTGCTTCATATAATCACACTGCAAATCCGCAACGACCGGAATTCGCTCTCCTGACGGATCCAGCCAATCATTCATCAGTCCTAAACTTTTTAGATAATCAATCCGCGCCTGCTCAAAATAAGCAAATGTTACCGTATTATTCAAATGCCCAAACATATCCGTTTCCGAAAAACGAACCCGCATCGGTACCGAAAACCGAAACCCCTCTTCCCATTCCTTGAAATCTTCAATATACGTCTGCTTCAATCCAGTCTCCTCCAGTCTAATAAGTGAATCGTCATTCATTTTTTCATTATATCAAACGAGTCAGATAATAAGTAGTTATTCTGCTTTTCGAAAACATCCCTGTTGTTGAAATGGGTGATCACTATTCTAGAATTTATCGCACAAAAAAACTGCCCAGAAAGTCAGCTCTCGCTGAATTTCCAGACAGTTTTCTAGTATAGATCAGTCTACCATATGGTCACTTCCGAAGAAGTTTTTGAACATTTGAACAGTCGTCGCACGGTTCATAGCTGCAATTGAAGTCGTCAATGGAATTCCTTTTGGACACGCAACTACACAGTTTTGTGAGTTACCGCACTCCGCAATCCCCCCGTCTGTCATCAAAGCTGCTAAACGCTCGTCCTTATTTTGCGCACCCGTTGGATGTGTATTGAACAAACGAACTTGTGAAAGCGCAAATGGCCCCATGAAGTTCGTGCTGTCGTTTACATTCGGACACGCTTCAAGACAAACACCGCACGTCATACATTTTGAAAGTTCATATGCCCATTGGCGCTTACGCTCAGGCATACGAGGACCTTCACCAAGGTCATACGTACCATCAATCGGAATCCATGCTTTGATCTTCTTAAGAGAGTCAAACATGCCTTCACGATCGACAACCAAGTCACGAACAACTGGGAATGTACGCATCGGTTCTAATTTAATAGGTTGCTCTAATTGGTCAACCAACGCTGTACACGACTGGCGCGGACGTCCGTTGATAACCATTGAACATGCTCCACAAACTTCCTCAAGACAGTTCATGTCCCAGTTAATAGGAGTTGTTTTCTGGCCATCCTTGTTGACTGGGTTACGTCGGATTTCCATTAAAGCAGAAATGACGTTCATGTTAGCTTTATATGGAATTTCGAAAGATTCCATGTACGGCTTAGATTCTGGTGTATCTTGCCGCTGGATTTCGAAAATTACAGTTTTTGTGGAAACTGCTGGTTCTTGAACAGCTGTTTGTTGTTCACTCATTTCCGTCAATCTCCTTTCGATAGGTAATTATCGATCTTACGATTTAGAATAATCGCGTTCACGAGGAGGAAGTAGAGAAATATCCACGTCTTCGTACGTTAAAATCGGTGCAGACTCACCGTCAAACGTTGCGATTGTAGTTTTCAAGAAGTTTTCATCATCACGTTTCGGGAAGTCAGGCTTATAATGCGCACCGCGACTTTCGTTACGGTTAAGTGCACCTAATGTGATTACTCTAGCTAAGTATAACATGTTCTTCAACTGGCGAGTGAATGTTGCGCCTTGGTTAGACCACTGCTGTGTATCCGTCATGTCAATGTTTTTCCAACGCTCAAGTAATTCCTGAATCTTTTTATCCGTTGCTTCCAGACGGTCGTTGTAACGAACTACAGTTACGTTCTCAGTCATAAGTTCACCAAGTTCGCGGTGAATGACATACGCGTTCTCAGTACCCTTCATGTTAAGAATCGCATCCCATTTCGCTTGCTCTTCCTTCACAGCATCGTCAAAGATCTTAGAAGGCATGTCGTCCGCAGAGTGCTTCAGACCCTTCATGTATTTAACAGCTTCCGGTCCAGCTAGCATCCCGCCATATATAGCAGAAAGAAGTGAGTTCGCACCTAGACGGTTACCGCCGTGTTGTGAATAATCACATTCACCCGCAGCAAACAATCCAGGAATTGACGTATGCTGTTCGTAATCTACCCAAAGTCCGCCCATGGAATAGTGTACCGCTGGGAAGATCTTCATTGGAACTTTACGTGGGTCATCCCCTGTAAACTTCTCATAGATTTCGATGATTCCACCTAGCTTAACATCTAGCTCATGCGGATCTTTGTGAGACAAGTCCAGATAAACCATGTTCTCACCGTTTATACCGAGACGCTGGTTCACACACACGTCAAAAATTTCACGAGTTGCAACGTCACGCGGTACTAGGTTACCGTATGCTGGATATTTTTCCTCTAGGAAGTACCAAGGCTTACCGTCTTTATATGTCCAAATTCGGCCGCCTTCACCACGTGCAGATTCACTCATAAGACGAAGTTTGTCGTCTCCAGGAATTGCAGTTGGGTGAATTTGAATGAATTCTCCGTTTGCATATTTTGCACCTTGCTGATATACGATCGAAGCTGCAGAACCTGTGTTAATAACAGAGTTCGTTGACTTACCAAAGATAATTCCAGGTCCGCCAGTTGCCATGATCACAGCATCACCAGGGAATGCTTTGATTTCCATCGTTCTAAGGTTTTGTGCTTTGATACCACGACAAACTCCATCGTCATCTATGATAACGCCAAGGAATTCCCAGTGTTCATACTTCTGAACCAATCCAGCAACTTCTTGCGCACGAACTTGCTCGTCCAATGCATAAAGAAGCTGTTGTCCAGTTGTAGCACCTGCATAAGCTGTACGGTGGTGCATAGTTCCTCCGAAACGACGGAAGTCAAGAAGACCTTCCGGTGTACGGTTGAACATTACGCCCATACGGTCGAGCAAGTGAATGATGCCTGGTGCAGCATCTGCCATTGCTTTAACCGGAGGCTGGTTCGCTAGGAAGTCGCCTCCGTAAATTGTATCGTCGAAGTGAATCCAAGGAGAATCGCCTTCCCCTTTTGTGTTAACAGCGCCGTTAATACCGCCCTGTGCACAAACAGAGTGAGAACGTTTCACGGGAACGAGGGAAAACAAATCGACTCCAACGCCTTCTTCTGATGCCTTGATGGTCGCCATGAGGCCGGCTAGACCGCCACCAACGACAATCACTCTACCTTTTGACATTATTGTTTCACTCCTCAAGTTTTACATAGTTACATAATATGACTTACATGAATGCGAATAGTGCTTGCATTCCGATTACAGAAAGAACGACAAAAATGATTAGTGTTACATAAGTAACGATCTTTTGTGAACGTGGTGATTGCGCCAAGCCCCAAGTAACGAGGAATGACCAAACGCCGTTAGCCAAGTGGAATGTTGCTGCAAGAATACCAAGTGCATAAAATACAACCATGAATGGATTAGAGAAAATCTCTGCCATCATATCGTAGTTCACTTCTGCACCAAATAATTTCTGGATGCGCGTCTCGTAAATGTGCCAAGCGATGAAGATTACAAGGAATACTCCTGTAATACGCTGCAGCATAAACATCCAGTTACGGAATGTCCCATAACGTCGCACGTTGTTTTTTGAAGTGAATGCTAGATACACTCCATAAAATGCGTGAAACATGAGTGGTATGTAGATGACGAACCATTCGAGGAAGTAAATGAACGGCAGGTTTTCAATAAAATGCGCCGCTGTGTTAAACGATTCAGCACCTCTTGTAGCAAAATGGTTGATGATCAAGTGTTGCGTGACAAACAAACCGATTGGAATAATTCCAAGTAATGAATGCAGTCGGCGCCAATAGAACTCTGATTCTCTCACCAAGTGATTAACCCTCCCTTATTTATGAGCCGGTGTCATCATTTCCCTGCTTAAACTGCAGTGGAAAGATTGACGGTCCGCCTCTTCATGTTACAATATAATAACATGTACATTGTACTCCTCCATATTAGGAAGGTCAAGGTGACTCGCTTCATAAAAAGCACCTTAGTACAAATTTACTGACATACCTATCGAAGTAATTTGATAATGACGAAAGGGATGCTCGCGTTTTGGCACATGATTCTACTACAGAGCCGACCCGGTTCGGCTACGAGCTACTGAGAGACCATGTAATTCCTGGCATTCTGGGAAAACATGAAGAGGATATTTTGTATTGGGCAGGCAAAGATATCGCCCGTAAATTCCCCCTCTATTCCATAGACGAAATCCCCGAATTCTTTAAAGAAGCCGGCTGGGGTAAATTAGTGATTTCCTCTACTGGAAAAGAAGAGACCGATTATTTATTGACCGAACGGATTATTTCACCTGCTACACGAGAGTCAGTTCGTCTAGAGTCAGGTTTCTTAGCGCAACAGTATCAAATCGCCAATGGCTGCCTGACTGAATGTTACGGATCCCGTAATGAAGAAACCGGCGAGATGATTTTACAAGTCCGTTGGGATGAAACCTATGAGATTGATAATTAAATGATTGCTGGGTTGACGGCCAATGTGCTGTTGATCCAGTTTTTTGTGTTTAAGGTTGGATTTAGGTAGAGGGATAAGTGGTGCATTGGGTTAGGGAATGATTTTTGTGCAGTTTTTACAACTTTTATGAGCGATTCCAGCCGTTTATGATCACTTCTCAACTTTTATGAGCGCTTTCTGCGCTTTAAGAGCATTTTTTAAATTTCATGAGCGCATTCCACGCTTTATGAGCTTTTTTCAATTTTTATGAGCACTTTTCGCGTTTTATGATCACTTCTCAATTTTTATGAGCACTTTCCACGCTTTATGAGCACTTCTCAACTTTTATGAGCGCATTCTCCGCTTTATGAGCACTTCTCCACTTTTATGAGCGCTTTCCGCGTTTTATGAGCACTTCTCAACTTTTATGAGCGCATTTCACGCTTTATGATCACTTCTCAACTTTTATGAGCGCTTTCCTCAACCATATAGCCCCACACTTAAACTCGACTCTATTGTAATAGAAAAAACTCGTACGAAACCAAACAAAAAGAACGGGCGGCTGCCCGTTCTTTTGCATTATTCTTTAGCTGGTTCACTTGCATTGGTTTTCTCCTTAAAATAAGTCGCGACACTTTCAGCGACAGCTTTTGGGAGTCCTGCTTCTACTAATTGTTCTTCGGTCGCTGTTTTAATTTTCTTTACGGAGCCAAAGTGTTTTAACAATTTCTGTTTGCGCTTCGGTCCTACCCCGGGTAGACCGTCCAATGCTGAAACGAGAGTTCCAGTATCTCGCCGCTGCCTGTGAAATGTAATCGCGAAACGGTGAACTTCGTCTTGAATGCGCTGCAGCAAATAAAATGCTTCACTCGAACGTTTCAGAGGAATGATTTCAGGTGGATATCCGTAGAGCAGCTCCGCTGTTTGGTGCTTATCGTCTTTTGCGAGGCCGGCAATCGGGATGGATAATCCAAGTTCATCTTCTATGACTTCACGCGCTATCCCCATCTGTCCTTTTCCGCCATCTATGACGACTAAATCCGGTAAAGGAAGTTCATCTTTTAACACACGAGTATACCGCCGGCGAATCACTTCACGCATCGCTCCGTAATCATCATGGGCGGCCGCTGTTTTCGTTTTATATTTACGATAGTCTTTGCGATTCGGTTTGCCGTCGACAAAAGAAACCATCGCCGAAACCGGCTCTACTCCATGGGTATGCGAGTTATCAAATGCTTCGATACGAAGTGGAATCGAAATATTCATAGCATCACCTAATTCTTCGCATGCACCGATAGTCCGCTCTTCTTGCCGATCGATTAGCTGGAATTTCTGTTTAAGTGAGATGGCAGCATTCTTATTCGCTAACTGCACTAAATCCTTCTTTTTACCACGTTGCGGAATGTACACATGAATGTCGAGCAGCTGCTGTACAATCTCCTGGTCAATTCCTGGTGGAAGTAAAACTTCACTTGGTTTAATGTGCGCGAGTTTATCGTAAAATTGGCCGATAAACGTTAATAATTCCTCTTCAGGATCTTGATAAACTGGAAATAATGACACATCGCGCTCTATCAATTTACCTTGTCTGACGAAAAATACTTGGACACACATCCAGCCTTTTTCTACAGCGTATCCAAAGATATCCCGGTTTTTAAAGTCATGCATCGTCATCGTTTGTTTTTCCATAACGGTTTCGATATTTGAGATTTGATCGCGATATTCAGTGGCCCGTTCAAATTCAAGATTTTCTGCTGCGGCACTCATTTTTTCAGTAAGCTCTTTTTTCATAGACTTATAGCCGCCATTTAAAAACCGGGCGATGTCATCTGTCATTTCTTTGTACGTGTCTTTTGGTACATCATAAACGCACGGTGCGAGGCATTGGCCCATATGATAGTACAAACAGACTCGATCCGGAAGCATATGGCATTTCCGATAAGGATACAGACGGTCCAACAACTTTTTCGTCTCCGTTGCAGCTGTAACATTTGGATACGGACCAAAATAGCGGCCCTTATCTTTTTTCACGATGCGCGTGACAATCAGTTTCGGATGCCGTTCAGCCGTTAGCTTCAAATAAGGATACGTCTTGTCGTCTTTGAGCATGATATTGTACTTTGGATCGTATTGCTTAATAAGATTCAATTCCAATATCAATGCTTCTATGTTGGATGAAGTAATAATCGTTTCAAAGTCTTCTATTTCCGTTACAAGCCGTTGAGTTTTCGCATCATGCGACCCCGTAAAATAGCTCCGCACACGGTTTTTTAACACTTTTGCCTTCCCGACATAAATGACGGTACCCTGTCTATCTTTCATCAAATAACAGCCCGGTTCGTCCGGAAGAATGGACAACTTATGTTGGATGAGTTCATTCATTTATAATCACCTGCTAAAAAACCGGGTTCCTCTAGAAAAAGGGACCCGGTTTGGATTCGTAAACTTATGCGTGTTGGTCAACTAGTTTAGCGAGCTCTTCTTTAGGACGGAAGCCGACTACTTTATCAACTGTCTCGCCATTTTTCATAACGAGCAACGTTGGAATCGACATAATGCCAAATTTGCTTGCTGTTTCTTGGTTATCGTCCACGTTCACTTTAACGATTTTTGCTTTTCCTTCGATTTCGCCATCCAACTCTTCTAGAACTGGAGCAATCATCTTACAAGGTCCACACCATGGTGCCCAAAAGTCAACAAGTACAACACCATCATTTGTTTGTTCTGCGAAATCCGCATCAGTAGCATTTAAAATAGCCATTGAGTAAGTCCTCCTTTATAGATAACAACTATAAATTCATTATATCATGCAGAGAAAAAACAGGCGAAGTATCTGCTTACTTCAAAAAATTTGCCCCCTAAACCTCTATATAGAGAAAGCAGAGGCAATAATTGCGCCCCTGCTTACATTCTAATTTTAACAAGTACGGATTGTTAAACCGTTGTACCTTTTAGTTTTTTCACTTCTTCAATCATCATCGGCACTACTTCAAAGAGATCGCCAACAATTCCATAGTCAGCCACTTTAAAGATATTTGCTTCAGGATCTTTGTTGATGGCTACGATCACTTTGGAGTTCGACATTCCAGCCATGTGCTGAATTGCGCCTGAAATACCAACTGCAATGTACAAGTCAGGAGTTACCACTTTACCAGTTTGACCAATTTGCAATGAGTAGTCACAGTAATCTGCGTCACACGCTCCGCGTGATGCACCAACTGCTCCGCCTAGCAAACTAGCAAGTTCTTCAAGTGGTTTGAAACCGTCTTCACTCTTTACACCGCGGCCGCCTGCAATAATGACTTTTGCTTCAGACAAGTCGACGCCATCTGTTGACTTGCGCACTACGTTTGCAATAACAGAGCGAAGGTTTGTAATGTCTACTGACAAAGATGAGACATCGCCTGAACGGCTTTCGTCTTTTGCAAGTGGCTCGATGTTATTCGGACGAATTGTAAAGAACAAAAGTCCGCTCTTGCTTTGTACTTTTTCAAATGCTTTACCTGAGTAGATCGGGCGGATGAACTCTGCAGAATCGCCTTCTCCTTCAATCTTCGTAACATCTGAGATAAGTCCTGAGCCTAGTTTACTAGCAAGCTTTGGTGAAAGGTCTTTCCCCATTGCTGTGTGACCCAATACAATCGCATCAGGCTTTTCTTGCTCATAAACAGCCATGAATGCTTGGCTGAAGCCATCAGACGTATATTGCTTCAAGTGTGGGTGTTCCACTGTAACAACACGGTCTGCACCGTATTGAATCATCTCTTGAGCAAGATTTTCTACTGAATCTCCAACGAGTACCGCTGTGACAGATCCGCCACCTGAAATCGTTTTTGCTGCTGCAATTGTTTCAAATGAGACGTTCCGTAATTCGCCTTCACGAGTTTCGCCAAGTACTAACACATTTTTTGACATGTAGAGTCCCTCCTAGAACGGTTTAAATTGCCGGTATTATATAACTTTCGCTTCTTTGTTTAATAAGTTTACTAGCTCACTTACCTGGTCAGAAATGTCACCTTCGAGCACTCGTCCTGCTGCTTTTTCCGGTGGCATGAAGATGTCGACAGTCTTTGTTTTTGCTTCGACGTCGTCTTCATCAAGATCCAAATCATCCAGTTCCAATTCTTCAAGTGGCTTTTTCTTCGCCTTCATGATTCCTGGAAGAGATGGGTAACGAGGCTCATTCAATCCTTGTTGAGCTGTTACGAGAAGCGGCAATGACGTTTCAATCGTTTCAGAGTCCCCTTCAACGTCGCGCACAAGTGTTGCAGATGTCCCGTCAATCTTCAAATCAGTGATTGTCGTCACGTAGTTAATGCCAAGAAGTTCTGCGACACGCGGGCCGACTTGACCTGATCCACCGTCAATCGCAACGTTTCCTGCGATGATTAGATCGGCATCTTTATCTTTTAAGTATTCAGAGATTATTTTAGCTGCTGAGAATTCATCCATCTCATCCAGGTCATCTTCTGTATTAATCAATACGGCTTTGTCTGCGCCCATTGCAAGTGCAGTACGGAGTTGCTTTTCAGCTTCTTCTCCACCGATTGAAAGTACTGTTACTTCTCCACCGTGTTCGTCACGAACTTGGATGGCTTCTTCAACAGCATACTCGTCATATGGGTTGATGATGAATTCCGCACCATCGTCTTGAATGGCACCGTTTTTCACAACGATTTTTTCCTCTGTGTCAAAAGTACGTTTTACTAAAGCATAAATGTTCATACTGCAGACCTCCTTGACGTATTATCGTCCATTAAATTTAGGTTCACGTTTTTCTATAAATGCTTGAATGCCTTCTTTGGCATCTTCTGATACAAATACTTCTCCAAACGAATCCGCTTCCGCCGTTACGCCTTTATGGTATGCCCCATCTTTTGTAAACTGAAGCATCGACAGTGCAGCCTTCATAGCGACGGGACTTTTAAGTGCGATTTTGTGTGCGATTGCCATCGTTTCGGATAGCAGCACGTCTTCAGCAAAGACGCGGTTCGCGAGTCCCCATTTTACTGCTTCAAGACCTGTGATGGGGTCGCTTGTCAGCAGCATTTCTGCCGCTTTCGCTTTCCCTACGTATCTTGGCAGTCGTTGAGTTCCAGCAAAGCCAGGAATGAGACCAAGCTGTAATTCAGGTAGACCGAGTTTAGCGTTTTCAGTTACAAAACGCATGTGACATGACATTGCAAGTTCTAGTCCACCACCGAGTGCTGCACCGTGTATAGCTGCAATCACTGGTTTATGATACGTTTCAACTTGTTCAAAAATGCGTTGTCCGTCTGCTGATAGTTTTGAGAATTCGGATCCCGAGGTAACCGTTGTGAATTCTTTAATATCAGCGCCAGCTGAGAAGAATTTACCTTCCCCGTGAAGAACGATGACTCGTACTTCGTCAATGTCTTTCAGTTGTTCCAGTAGTTCGCCAACTTCTAGAATAAGTCCTCTAGAAAGAGCGTTTGCAGGAGGGCGGTTAATCGTTGCGACTGCGACCCCTTGGTCAATCGAGACTTTCAAAAACTCCATGTCATCCCATCCTTTTTAGTACGGTTTTCAATGATGATTTGTAGAAATGGAAGCGCCTTCAATGATAGCACAATAGTTTCTTAAAAATAAAGATTTACCACTTTGTTGCGACAATTTAGTTTAAAATGCTCAATGACTGGCAGTCACCCCTTCATGCCAGAGAGTAGTAGTTTGTGGACTCTCGGAGCCAGTTCTTGCAGGTTGTACTTTTGGTCGTTCATGACCCACGATGTTGATGTCTCATCGATTGTGCCGAAAACCATTTGTCTTGCGAGACGGATGTCAAGGTCAGGTGAAAATTCCCCGTTTTCTATCCCCTCACGCAGCAATGCATCGAGGAGACCTAAGTATTCTTTCAACACCTCGTTAATACGAAAACGCAATTCTTTGCTCGATTGCCGCAGTTCCAGCTGAGTGACGATCGCCAAATTATGATCTTCACTTAACACTCTAAAATGGTTTTCAATCATTTTAAAAAGTTTTTCTGAAGTTGGCAGATCCATGTCGAGAATTTCTTTTACGTAGTCTACAAATACTGCCATCTTTTCTTGAAATACCGAGATTAGGATGTCTTCTTTGTTTTTAAAGTACAAATAGATTGTACCGTCTGCGACTCCCGCCTCTTTAGCAATTTTCGAAACTTGTGCTTGATGGTACCCGTTTTGTGCAATAATAGATACAGCTGCATCGACTATTTTTTTATATTTCGGTTTTTCACGCTTCAGTTTTTCTCACCACCATAAAAAGAAAATATGAATGATGGTTCATTCATATTTTCATATTAATTCCTATTAAGTTAATAGTCAAGCATTTTAGTTAAGAAGTAAGCTTCTGTTCGGCTTTCTTTTTCTCTTCATCGACCAATGCTCTTCGTAAAATTTTACCCACAGCAGTCTTCGGCAATTCGTCTCTGAATTCGTAAATACGCGGAATTTTAAAAGAAGCCATATTCGCTCGGCAATACTTATCTAATTCTTCTTCTGTAACCGATTTACCTTCTTTCAAGACGATATAGGCTTTCACTGTCTCGCCTCGGTATGGATCAGGAATTCCGGCAACGACACATTCTTGAATGGCATCATTTTCATATAACACTTCTTCTACTTCACGAGGTGAAATGTTAAACCCGCTTGCAATAATCATATCTTTCTTCCGATCCACAACATAGAAGAACCCATCTTCGTCCATATAGCCTAAGTCTCCAGTTAAGAACCAGCCATCTCTGAAGCTTTCGTCCGTTTCTTCCGGCCGATTCCAATAACCTCTCATCACTTGAGGCCCTTTAATAGCAATCTCGCCAACTTCTCCAGTTTTCATGTTTACTGACGAGTCAGGCGGTAAAATCGCAACATCTGTATTCGGCCAAGGAACACCGATCGAGCCCCGCTTCCGCTGACCTTCCCAAACAAAGTTCGCAATAGCCACTGGTGATGTTTCAGTAAGTCCGTATCCTTCAACAAGTTTGCCGCCTGTCACTTTTTCGAACTTCTCCTGAACATCTATCGGCAGTGCAGCAGAACCACTCAAACATGCTTTTATGGAGGATAAATCGTACTTTCCAACATCGGGATGGTTAAGCAATCCGATATAGATTGTTGGAGCCCCGGGAAAGAGAGTCGGCTTTTGCTTATCGATTTCTTTGAGCGCCGTTTTAAAATCGAACTTAGGAATGAGTACCATCTTGTTTGCGGACATGACGGAAACGATCAGCACGGTCGTCATTCCGTATACATGGAAGAATGGCAGAATTCCCATGTAGACTTCTTCTCCCTCTTTCGCTTTATAAAGCCATGCATTACACATTGCAGCGTTCGCAATCAGGTTTTTGTGTGTGAGCATCACACCTTTAGGCGGACCCGTCGTGCCTCCAGTGTATTGCAGCAAGGCAAGATCTTCGTCAAAATTAAAATCTAATGGAATCGGCTCTGCTTGTGCAGACTTCATAATCTCTGTATATAGATGATGCACACCACGATGCTCGACCTTTACGACAATTCCATTCTCTTTCTTTTGAACAAATGGATAAAGTAGATTTTTCGGGAATGGTAAAAAGTCTTTAATGCTCGTAACAATAATATTTTCTAATTTTGTTTCTTTCATGATGGACGACACTCTAGGGAATAATAAATCGAGAGTTATAATGGCTTTTGCACCGGAATCGGACATAAGATAAGAAACTTCACGCTCTGTGTACAAGGGATTCGTTTGTACTACTATTCCGCCCGCGTATAGGATTCCGTAATACGCAATTGCATTCTGCGGACAATTTGGCAGCATAATTGCCACGCGGTCGCCTTTTCCAATGCCTAGTTTTTGTAAATAATTCGCAAATTTTAATGCAGAACCATAAAATTCCTGATACGTTACATCTTTACCTAAAAAGTGCATCGATGTTTTTTGTGGATACTTCGATGCAGAACGCGTCAAAAACTCTTGCAGCGGGATCGGTTCATAATCCACTTTTGCAGGAATTTCTGACGGATATTGAGAAAGCCAAGGTTTGTTCGTCATCATAACAGCCTCCTTTTCAATAGTATATTCATAGAATATTCATTCTTTACTAAGTATAACGAAAAATGAATGCGTTTACAATGTCTGTTATTATAGGAAATTGAAACCCCGAAACCTAGATGGTTACGGGGTTTGTTTAAACATCCACCAAATACCTATGGCGATGAATACCACACAGAGTGCGAGTAAGATTTTAGCTAGTTTTTCCATTTGATAGATCGTCTCCTACTGAATGTCTTTTATGATATGCTTGCGCCGATAACAAAAGACAGACCTATTGAAATCACCATTGAAATAAATCCAACGGAACGATTATCTTGAGCAATTTCTTCATCCACTTTAAACATGGGTGTCAAGAACTCAAACAGCACGTATGCAAAGATGAGTAAAGTAAATCCGAACATTCCCCACCCGATCATTTGTGGAAGCGAATTATGTTGTTCGATTGAATATCTGAAAATATTTGCGACACCGAATATTTTTCCGCCTGTGGCAAAGGCAACAGCAAGGTTTCCTTTTTTTATTTCTTCCCAGTTCTTGTACTTCGTTACAATCTCAAAGATGACCATTGAGACAATAAGACAAAGTACAACTGTACTGAAATAGCCCGTTGTTTCTACTAAAGGATGATTCCAAAAATCAGTGTTAGACATAAGTCGCTGGCCCCTTTTCGATGATATCCTAACGAGTACGGATGAAGTTCAAAAAGGTTTCACTTTCAGAGTAAGTTATTTCAACTCGACGACAGTCACACCCATCCCGCCTTCACCAGCATCACCAAAACGGAAATTCTTCACACGGGAATGCTTTTTTAAATAGGTTTGAATGCCTTGTCGAAGCGCTCCTGTTCCTTTTCCGTGAATGATTGACACTTGATGGTAATTGGATAATAACGCGTCATCCAAATACTTTTCTGTTCTGCGGATTGCATCTTCGTAGCGCTCTCCCCGCAAATCGAGCTCCATTTTTACATGCTGATCCCGCCCGCGAATTGCAGTCGAAGCCACCATTTTCTTTTCTTTTTCAGGTTTCACAAACTCGAGTCCCGATTGCTCGAGTTTCATCTTCAAGATTCCAATCTGTACAACCCATTCCGTATCGGATACTTTGTCAATCAACGTCCCTTTTTGACCATAACTTAACACTTTCACTTCATCGCCAACTTGAAGCGGCCGCGGAGCAGCTTTTGCTTTCGGCGCTTTTTTCTGGGCTTCTTTTGGTGAAGCATTTTCAAGTCGCTTTCGTGCTTCGATCAGTTCATGTTCTTTTACAGAAGCCCCTGCAGTCATACGCAGCGCTCGGAGATCTGAAATGATGGCTTCAGATTCAAGCCGTGCTTCTTCTACAATCTTCTTCGCTTTCTCCTTCGCTTTTTCTTCCAAACGAGATTGCATGCTTTCGTTTTCAGCGAGCTTTTCGGCAAGTTCTTTTTTCAGCGTCTCTGTTTCCAATAGCAATGCATGTGTTGCTTCGGCATCTTTTTCAGACTGAACCCGACTCGATTCAAGTGAAGCAATCATTGAATCCACTTCACCGCGGTCCGTTCCTGTAAAGGACTTCGCGCGTTCTATTAAATGATCTCCTAGTCCAAGTCGCTTTGAAATTTCAAACGCATTACTTCGACCGGGTACACCAATCAGCAAGCGATATGTTGGACTTAACGTGTCTACGTTGAACTCCACACTCGCGTTTGCAACACCTTCACGATTGTAACTATAAGCTTTCAACTCTGGATAATGTGTTGTTGCCATAACTCTTGCACCAGTGCCGTGCACTTCATCCAAAATGGAGATGGCAAGTGCCGCTCCCTCTTGAGGATCCGTACCCGATCCTAGCTCGTCAAATATGATCAGGGAATCCTGATCGAAGTTTTTGAGGATGTCGACAATATTGACCATGTGAGATGAAAACGTACTGAGACTTTGTTCAATCGATTGTTCATCCCCAATATCAGCAAATACGGATCCGAATACAGCGATCTCAGAACCGTCCAGCACAGGAATTGGCAATCCAGCTTGTGCCATTAACGTACACAGCCCAACCGTTTTCAATGTAACGGTTTTACCTCCTGTATTCGGTCCTGTAATGACGATTGTTGTAATGTCGTCTCCAAATTCAATTGTATTAGCAACCGCTTCTTCAATGGGAAGCAATGGATGTCTCGCTTTAGCAAGTCGCATATACCCTTCTTGGTTAACTGCAGGTTTCGTACACCGATTGGCTTGACCGTATTTCGCTTTCGCTAAAATGACATCGACCGCAACGAGCTGGTCCACCAATACAAATAAATCATGGGCATATTCTTGAACTTTTGCTGATAGCTCCCGCAAAATTTTATCGATTTCTTCTTTTTCACGTGATTTCAGCGTTCGGATCTCATTGTTCGCTTGAACGACTGCATCTGGCTCAATGTAAACCGTTTGGCCTGAAGAAGAAGAGTCATGAATGACACCGCCGTAATGGCTGCGGTATTCCGACTTCACCGGAATTACGTATCGATCGTTTCGCATCGTGATGATGGTATCTGACAGCATTTTAGCTGCATTGCGTCCACGGATGATACTTTCTAATTTTTCCCGTACTCTGCCTTCTTGAATCCGAAGACTTTGTCGGACTGAACGAAGTGCGCTTGAAGCGCTATCCAATACTCGACCATTTTCATCGATGGCGGCATTGATTTCGTGCTCTAGACCTGTCACGATTGGCAAGTTATCTTTGATGTCAACGAATAGTGGAATTTCCACTTCCTCGTCTTGCACGACACCTTCTATGAACTGGCGGAATATCCGGCTAGCACGAATGGTAGATGCCGTTTCCATCAGTTCTTGAGCGCTTAATGTCCCGCCGATTTGGGCACGTCTCGCGTGTGGACGGATATCTGTTATTCCACCCATCGGGACATTCCCGCGGACCCGCAGGATAGCGAGACCTTCGTCTGTCTCTTGAAGCAGACGTTCGACTGTCGCAAAATCAGTGTTCGGCTTTAGTTTTTCCATTTCAGCACGGCCGGCAGGGAACGTACATTGTTGTGCAGCCAGTGCTAGGACTTTATCAAATTCGAGTGTTTTCAGTACGCGTGAATCCAATATGGATCCCTTCCTTTCACTTATCGACGATTTCCCGTTTAAAACGGTCGAGTGACCATGTATTGACAACGGTATCTTTTTTCAGCCATGCCTTCTGAGCATAGGCAACTCCAATCGACATGACTTCGAGTTGCTCAGTTGCGTGGGCATCGGTATTGATGGCGATGGACACGCCCGCTTCTTGGGCCATTTCCAAATACTCTTTGTCCAAATCCAAACGATATGGACTTGCGTTTAACTCTAATAGTTTTCCATACTGTGCTGCCCATTTAATCAGTTGTGGTACATCGGGATTATAGCCTTCCCGTTTTCCGATGATGCGGCCCGTTGGATGGGCGATCATATCGACATGTGGATTTTTCATCGCAGAATGCAATCTTTCCATAATTTTCTCTTGTGACTTATTAAAGCTTGAATGGATGGATGCGATGACGAAATCTAACTGCGCTAGTACATCATCGTCAAAATCGAGTGTTCCGTCAGGTAATATGTCCATTTCCGTGCCGCTGAAGATTTCTATATCTGTGTACTCTTCGTTAATTTCACGGATTTCTTTCAATTGACTAAGTAAACGTTCAGGAGTTAACCCATTTGCGACTTTCAAATAGTGCGAATGGTCGGTAATGACCATGTGCGAATAGCCGCGGGCACGACACGCGTCCGCCATTTCACGGATGGAGTACCCGCCGTCTGAAGCTGTGGTATGCATGTGGAAATCTCCGCGAATATCGCTCAGTGTTACTAATCCGTCTAACTCCTTAAGGCGATCGAGTTCTCTTCCATTTTGACGCAAGTTCGGCTGTATGAAAGGCAAGTCGAAATGAGCGAAAAAGTCTTCTTCAGACTCGAATGTCAAGACAGTGCCGTCTTCTTGCTCAACGCCATACTCACTAATCTTTTCTCCACGCGATTTAGCAAGCTGACGCATTTTTACATTGTGGTCTTTCGATCCTGTGAAGTGATGCAGTGCACTCGCATATTGAGCATCTGTGACAAATCGGAAGTCGACGTCAATCAGGTCATCCAGTTCTAACGTGACTGATAGCTTTGCATCCCCTGCCGCAATTGTCTCTTTAACAGGCAGCAAGTTTAGTAATTTATCACGGACAATGGAAGGTGTATCAGTGACTAGGATGAAATCCATGTCGCTGCTTTGTTCCTTTGTTCTGCGGTAACTGCCCGCTACGGAATATTTACTGATCTCTTCGATTTCATCCAAAATCGGTTCGACCTGTCCGACTAAGCCTACCATTTGCCACAGTGGAAATGACGTTTTCCGTTCAGATAGCTGTTGGATCTCGCTCAATAATTTTTCTTCCGTTTTTTTACCGAACCCTGAAAGTTTACTGACCTCATTGGTTTCACAAGCAGCTTTAAGCGATTCTACAGAGTCGATTCCGAGTGCTTCATGGAGCTTTGCGATTCGTTTTCCGCCAAGACCTGGTATTTCGAGCAGTGGAATCATACCTGCTGGAACGGTTTCCTGCAGTTCCAGCAGCAAATTGGATTCGCCTTTTTCAAGCAAATCTTCAATGACAGCGCCAGTCCCTTTACCGATTCCCTTCAAACTTAAGATATCATCCATTTCTGCAAGGCTTCG
The DNA here is from genome assembly GCF_033253705.1 of Sporosarcina aquimarina. Classification (GTDB taxonomy): domain Bacteria; phylum Bacillota; class Bacilli; order Bacillales_A; family Planococcaceae; genus Sporosarcina; species Sporosarcina aquimarina. The sequence continues at coordinate 252,770 of NZ_JAUBDH010000005.1, read as the reverse complement.
CGGATCTTGTTCAAGAACGTTTGCAGCCTTCCGGAAGGCTCCTACCTTGAAATGATTTTCTCCTAATAATTCCATATAGAGTGCTATTTTTTCGAGTGTTTGTATGATCACTTTTTTGTTCATCCTAAAAACCTCCTCGTTGTTCAATGCCCTGACTGAACAAAAGCTTCCCACCTGCTAGGGGGAAGCCGCTCAGCCTTATTTAGTATAGACGTACCACCATTCTTTAACCGCGCTTGAGATCACAGGTGTGTGTTCAAACATCGTTTTAGAGAGCAGTGATGAATCGATCAATTTTTGAATGAATTCAATCGGCAGTAACGCTAAGAAACTGATGAGTAATAAAATAATCACGTAAAACTCCACAAATCCTAATGCTGCGCCGAAGAAACGTGAAATGAATCCAAGGACAGGCAGGTGTTTCAAGAAGTCAAACATGGAGACAATGAGTTGAAGTAAAAACTTCACCACAAAGAAAATAAGTAAAAATGCCAGCAGTCTGTAGAATGTCTGGTCCAAATCCAATTCACCGAATGACCAACTCAACTTGGATTCTGCGGTAACTCCAGGATAGGGAATCCATAGTACAAATTTGTCTGCGAGCTGTTTGTAGTACGTATACGCAACGACAAACGAAATGATAAAACCAGTCATATGTAAGACTTGTACAAGCAGTCCTCTTCTAAATCCTGTAATCAGTCCACCGAGTAACAAAAACAATATTATGATATCTAACATGAGCAGCCGTCAACCCTTCAACTTTTTCAATTCTTGTTCTAACAATTCTTTTTCAGCTTGCAACTTCAAGTAATCGTGCACACTATTGACAGCTGTTAACACAGCAACTTTAGTCGTATCCAAGTATGGATTCATACCACGAATTTCCCGCATTCGATCATCGACAAGTGTTGCGACTTGCCGAACGTGTGCAGATGAATCAGTTCCGACAATCGTATACGTCTGACCGTATATATCAACCGTGATGCGTGTCTTTTTTTCTTCTCCCACTGCCATAACCTCCTGCCGAAAAAACTATGAAGTTAATCATACCACGAAAATGGAAGTTTTGTGAACAAAGGCATTGCTAGCCGTTCATTTTTGTGCTTTCCCTTATACAAGGTATACTAACCAAATACGATCTTCACGTCTAGATAGAAAGGAAGAATTGAATGGCGAATACTGTACTTATGATGTCTGCTGAACAATTGAAAGCACTGAAATCGTATTATGCGAGTGATGAAGTGAAACGGAATGCTCCAGGTGTTGTATTTGCTGCGAAGACAGCGAAAGCTTCAATTACAGCGTATCGCTCTGGCAAGGTTCTATTTCAAGGAGGCAGTGCTGAAGAAGAGGCTTCGAAATGGGGTTCTGCGGAAGTTTCCAGTGCTGCTGGTAAAAAACCTACTGTAAAAAGCACTCCTCTCCCTGAAAGGCTGGAAACTCTATCTGTAATTGGATCAGATGAAACCGGCACAGGCGATTTTTTCGGACCTGTCACGGTATGCGCTTGTTTTGTGCGTGCTGATCAGATTCCTTTACTAGCAGAGCTTGGAGTGAAAGATTCGAAATTGTTAACAGATCCTTATATGCGAACTATCGCTCCTGATTTAAAGTCTGTGCTAACATACAGTGTTCTTACGCTGGAGAATGAAAAATACAATCGCGTGCAAGCAAAAGGTTGGTCACAAGGAAAGATTAAAGCGTTGCTGCACAACCAAGCAATTCGCCACGTGTTACGGAAAATGGATGACGAACGTCCGGATTATATTTTAATCGATCAATTTGCAGAGCGCGGTGTGTATTATAATCATTTGAAAAACGAACCTGAAATAGTTCGCGAGAATGTGTTGTTCGCGACGAAAGCGGAAGGGTTACATGTTGCGGTTGCGGCAGCTTCCATTATCGCGCGCGTTGCGTTTCTGGATGAAATGGATCGATTGAGCGGGTTAGCGGGCCGCACACTCCCGAAAGGCGCGAGTAAGAAAGTGGATGAAACCGCCGCTTCAATCCTGCTGGCGAAAGGCGAGCCGTTTTTACGATCGATGACGAAATGGCATTTTGCGAATGCGAAGAAGGCGGCCGCTTTGGCTGCTAAGAAGCGTGGTTGAGTTGGTGGGATGAGTTGGGCTGGTTGTCTGAGGGGTTGTGTGTTTGTGGCCCAGGGGTTTTTAGGACTTGGCGTAGGTAATTGAGCGCTTAGCTCGGGGGATCGGGCGCTTAGTCCGAGGAGATCGAGCGCTTAGTCCGAGGAATCGGGCGCTTAGTCCGAGGAATCGGGCGGGTTGAACCTTCAATCGGGCGGGTACCTCACCGGAATGATCGGGTTCCCGCATTATCCGGGCGGGTTGCGCTTCAAATCGGGCGGGTTGCCGTCCCCACCAGCTTGATCACTTTCCACGCTCGCTTGAGCGGATTCCCCACCCGCTTGATCACTTTCCCACACGATTGAACGGATTCCCGACAAACCTGAACCGCCATTCTTCCACTCCAATACAAAAAAGCAGGGGGAAAACCGGCATCCGCCAGATTTCCCTCTGCTTTTCATTCTGCCAATTATCCTCGTAACACAGCTCCGGATTTCTCCTTCAATGCTGCAAGCACCTTATCGTGACGTGTGACCACTTCTTCGTCAGTCAGCGTCCGCTCCGCATCGAAATACTTCAATGAGAACGCAAGCGATTTCGTTCCCTCTTCCACTTTGTCTCCTCCGTACAAATCGAAGACCGCGACATCTTTCAATAACTTACCGCCAGCATCTTGAATGATTTCGATCAAGCTTCCAGCTGATACTTCTTTAGAAACAACAAGCGCAATATCACGAGACATCGATGGATAGCGTGGAACTTGCGCATATACTAACGCTTCCGTCTGTTCTGCGAGCAAACGAGACATATTCATCTCCATTACATACGTTTCTTTCAAATCACGTTTCTTCTGTTCAGATGGGTGCAATTGACCAAGCACACCGACAACTTTACCATTCAATAAGACATCCGCAGTTCTGCCAGGATGCAAGCCATCGTGTGTCGCCTTCGCATAGGTCACTCTCTCTGTTAACCCAAGAGTCTCCATCATTCCTTCGACGATTCCCTTCATCACAAAGAAGTCGACTTTCTTATTTTCTTGCTGCCACGCATGGTCGACCCACTTGCCTGTAATAACAGCGGCAACATGACCGACTTCTTTCGGTAATCCATCTTCTTGTGTCCCTAAGAACACGGAACCCGTCTCATATAATGAAACCGTGTCAATGCGTCGCGCCACGTTATACGTCGTCGCATCCAACAAATGCGGAAGCAAACTTTGACGCAATACGCTGCGGTCTTCACTCATTGGCATCAGCAGTTCAGTCACTGGTGCTGTCTCCAGTGCAAAGCTTTGGGATTCCGCACGGGAAGTTAGTGAGTACGTAATCGCTTGATACAATCCAGCACTCTCTAAATAACGACGAACGAGCCGGCGTTTTTCTTGGGAACTGTTTAATCCTCCTGGAACACTCTCGCCGACAGGCAGTGTCATTGGGATTTCATCGTACCCATAAAGGCGTGCAATTTCTTCTATCAAATCCTCTTTAATGCGCAAATCTTGTCTGCGTGTAGGCGCGTCTACGACCAATTGGCCATTCGCTGCTTCTACAGGGATTTGGAGACGTTCTAAAATCGTAACCATTTCGTCCATTGGAATCTTCATTCCTAGACGCTGATTCACGTAATCCGGTGACAAGATAATGCGAACTGATCCTTTGTCCAACTGATCGAATTGGACTGATCCAGCCAACACTTCTCCGCCAGCAAGTTCAGCCATAAGTTGCGCTGCACGTTCTGCTGCTTCTGCCACTCGATTCGGGTCTACGCCTTTTTCAAAACGTGTACTCGCATCACTGCGCAAGCCTACTTCCTTAGAAGTTTTTCGTACAGATGCTGGAGCAAAGTATGCGGATTCAATCACAACGGTCGTTGTTCCGTCATGTACTTCAGAATTCGCTCCGCCCATAACTCCCGCGAGTGCTACAGGCTCTTTGCCATTTGTGATGACAAGCTGATCCGCATGCAAAGTACGCTCTACATCGTCCAAAGTTGTCATTTTTTCACCTTCAACAGCGTGACGGACAACGATTTCTTTTGTCGCCAAACGATCGTAATCGAACGCATGCAGCGGCTGACCGTATTCAAGCAATACGAAATTCGTAATGTCGACCACGTTGTTGTGCGGACGCACACCTGCAGCCATCAAATAGTTTTGAAGCCAAAGCGGAGATTCCGCAACTTGGACGTTTTTCACGACTTTTGCTACATACATCGGATTGTCTTCCACTGCTTCAACCTTCAGTGATAATACATCCTGCGCTCTTTCTGCAGAAGCTGTATATTCAATCTTCGGTAGGTTAACTTCTTCAGATAAAATCGCGCCGACTTCATACGCAACTCCTAACATACTCAATGCATCCGAGCGGTTCGGCGTTAAGTCGAATTCCAGAATAACGTCGTCTAAACCGATGACAGAAAGCGCATCTGTTCCAGGAACAGCATCTTCAGGTAGTACATAAATTCCTTCAGCGTAAGCTTTAGCAACAGTTTTACCTTCTACACCCAGCTCTTGAAGTGAACAAATCATACCGTTTGATACTTCTCCGCGAAGTTTTGCTTTCTTAATCTTCATGCCGCCTGGCAATTTTGCGCCCGGCAGAGCGGCGATAATGTTTTGTCCTGCAGCTACGTTCGGAGCACCACAAATAATTTGAACGGTTTCTTCACCAACATTAACTTGGCAAATATTCAATTTGTCGGCCTCTGGATGCTTTTCACATGACTCTACATGTCCAACGACGATGTTCGTCAATCCTTCAGAACGATCGATAATTGAATCGACTTCAATTCCCGCACGTGTAATCTTTTCAGCAAGATCCGCAGGTGCGATACCTTTTGTATCTACATAGTTTTCTAACCATTTAGTTGAAACGTACATGGGTTCTCCTCCTTACACTTCTGTGCGGTTAAATTGTGAAATGAATCTCATATCGTTCGTAAAGAAATGACGAATGTCTTCAACGCCATATTTCAGCATCGCAATTCGTTCAGGTCCCATTCCGAATGCGAAACCAGTAAATACTGTCGGATCATATCCTGCCATTTCCAGTACATTCGGGTGCACCATTCCTGCACCTAAAATTTCAATCCAGCCCGTTTTCTTACAAACGTTACATCCTGACCCGCCACATTTAAAGCAAGAAATATCCATTTCCACTGATGGCTCAGTGAACGGGAAGAAACTTGGACGAAGACGAATCTCGCGCTCTTCTCCGAACATCTTTTTTGCAAACAAAGAAAGTGTTCCTTTCAAGTCACTCATACGAATGTCTTCACCAACCACTAGTCCTTCGATTTGAGTAAATTGATGTGAATGCGTCGCGTCATCATTATCACGGCGGTACACTTTACCTGGACAAATGATTTTAATCGGCTCACCTTTTTTGGCAGCCATTGTACGTGCTTGAACTGGAGAGGTATGTGTACGAAGCAATACGTCTTCAGTAATGTAGAATGAATCTTGCATGTCGCGTGCTGGGTGACCTTTTGGAAGGTTCAACGCTTCGAAGTTAAAGTAGTCTTGTTCAACTTCGGGACCTTCAGCGACTTCGTATCCCATGCTGATGAAGAAGTCTTCGATTTCCTCAACGACACGCGTCAATGGATGATGATTACCGAGTTTAACGGGTCTGCCTGGAAGTGAAATGTCGATTGTTTCTTTTTCAAGTTTTTCATTAACGGCTTGCTGCTCGAGCAATTCCATTTTTTCTTCAAGCGAAGTCGTTACGGTTTCACGCACAACATTGACGAGCGCGCCCATTTTTGGACGTTCGTCTGCCGGGAGTTTCCCCATTCCTTTAAGAAGGTCCGTAATCGGTCCTTTTTTTCCTAAATATGCAACACGCACGTCATTCAGTTCTTTCACTGACGCTGCGGCTTCAATTTTCTGCAGTGCTTCTTGTTTTAACTGTTCCAGCTGCTGCTCCATTGTCATTCCCCTTTCAAAATAGCTTTGTTGAATGAACGGTTTATGGTAGATCTACACCGTTGATTGGAGCGGAAGGCGACGACTTCTGAGGGATCAGCGAAGATCGAAGACCCCGCAGAAGCGAAGCGCCGAGGAAGCTGAAATCAAGCCCCTAGGAAAGCGTCCGCCTGAAGCGCAAATCAACCCCGTTGCAACATAGCTTAACAAAATAAAAAACTCGTCCCCTAAAATAGGGACGAGGACGAATTCGCGGTACCACCCTGATTATCATGCCAGTATTGCACATGATCTCTCAACTTCGGAATAACGGTCCGTAGCCGGCACATCTTTACAGCAAGCAATCTGCTGGTCCTGACGGCAGCTCGCGGGGTGAACGGTAACAGTTTCGATGATCCATACTTCCAGTCAAGGTATGGATTCCCTAGCATCTACTATTCTGCTGCCTCTTCCCGGTCAACACTTTTACATTTGTCGTGCTTGTATACTCCATTAGTATAGCGGAATCCGCATCACACTTCAATACTTGAACAGCTTAACGGCGTGCGTATGTGTACAACAGGATGCCCGCAGCAACCGCGACGTTCAAAGATTCCGCTTTCCCATACATCGGAATCTTTACAATCGTATCCGCCTTAGCAAGAAATTCATCCGAAACGCCAGCGCCTTCGTTTCCAACGATTAACGCAAAAGAAGAAGTTGCTTCTACTGTGAAATGATCTTGAGCTTGTTGAAGACCTGTTCCAATCACTTGAAGGCCGCCGTCTTTCGCACGATCTACCCAATCGCTTAGTTCACCTTTTACGATTGGAATGTGGAAATGGGAACCTTGTCCTGAACGAACGGTTTTCGGGTTAAACGGATCTGCACAGCCTTTCCCAAGAATGACAGCATCCATTCCAGCAGCGTCTGCTGTCCGGATCATTGTTCCAATGTTGCCCGGGTCTTGAACCGCGTCAATCATTAACAAACGATTCCATGAAGGATAAGCATCTTCTGAAGGGATCGGCTGTTTGCAATGAGCAAAGATTCCTTGCGGGTGCTCCGTCTCAGAAATTTCAGCAGCCACTGCTTTCGTCATTTCAATGACTTGTACTGATGACTCTTCCAATTCGAACGGAATTTCAACATCTTCACGAAACATGATGTGCAGCACAGATCCTTCTATTTTTAACGCTTCTTCGACTAAATGATGGCCTTCCACAATGAATTCTTCGGAGCGTTCACGTTCTTTCCGTGTGGTTACAAGCTTTTTCCAATGCTTTACTAGTGCGTTTTGTGTAGATTCTATTCGTTTCATAGGGTAGGATAACTTCCTTTTTTTCTTTTTAGTGTATCAAAGACACGTGCACTTGGCGATACTTATCTCATGTACGCAGAAAGGAGGTCAGATGAATGAATTTTCAAATCAGAGATGCGATCACGGCTAATATGACCGATAACAAGTCGCAAGATATTCGCGGAGTTGTGGATGACGCAATTCAGCGCGGCGAAGAGCATCTGCTTCCTGGCTTAGGCGTGTTTTTCGAGAAATTGTGGCAACGCGCAGATGATCAGGAAAAGATGAAGATTACAGGGGAACTTGAGCAGGCATTTGCTGCGCAATAATCCAACTAAAAAAGGATCGGAATGCACCTCGAAGGTGCATCACGATCCTTTTTTGTTCCGTGTTATTCTGCAAGTTGATTTACAATAATGAAGCCAACAGAGCCTTTTGAGCATGCATGCGATTTCCAGCTTGATGAAATACAACGGAGTGGTCTCCGTCAATGACTGAAGCAGATACTTCTTGAGCACGATGGGCAGGTAAGCAATGCATAAACGTATAGTCTGAATTTGCATGCGAAGCGAGTTCATCGTTAATCTCAAATCCTTCGAAATCTGCTAGGCGCTGCTCTTGTTGCTCATCATCCCCCATACTTACCCAAACATCCGTATATAAAATATCTGCATTTTTCGCAGCAACTACCGGATCGGTCGTCTGTGTGAATGTAACATGTGAATGTGCTGCCGCTTTGCCGATTCTTTTTGCAATTTCATCATCCATTTCATAGCCGACAGGAGTTGCAATCACAGTATGGATCCCCATTTTTGCAGCCGCCATCAGCAGCGAGTGCGCGACATTATTCCCATCTCCAATATAGGATAATTTCAGACCTGACAAGTTCCCTTTAACTTCTTGAATCGTCAACAAATCCGCCAACGCCTGGCATGGATGGAATTTATCCGTAAGTCCATTAATGACTGGTATCGATGCATTATCCGCAAATTCTTGAACCATTTCATGAGAATTTGCGCGAATCATCACACCATCAAGAAATTCCGAGAAGACTTTTGCTGTATCTGCAATTGACTCACCTCGGCCAATTTGGAGTTCGTTTGGATTCATCATTAGCGAATGACCGCCTAATTGAAACATCCCCACGTCAAACGAGATTCGTGTACGTGTAGAGTTTTTTTCAAAAACCATCCCTAATGTTTTCCCTTCGAGCGCATTCGAAGATGCCCCTGCAAGAAAGTCTTTCTTCATTTTTGCTGCTTTTTCCAGCATGTAGTCAAGTTCCTCAAATGTGAAATCTTCAATTTCAAGAAAGTCTTTACCCTTCAATTGCTTCTCTATAAGTTTGAGTTCGAATGCGCTCGTCATAAAATCATCCTCCATGAATAAAATTGGTTATTCACAGTATAAATATGAATAATAATAAAGTCAACTGTATTTTTATACATAACGTGAAATTAAAAAAGACAGACCTCATCTGGTCTGTCTCTTCCCTACTTATTCAAAAGTAATCTTATTAACCGCTTCACGATCCAGCTTTTTAATCACTTCTACAATGAGTTTAACAGCATTTTCGTAGTCATCACGATGTAGCATAGCAGCATTACTATGGATATAGCGAGTTGCAACTGTAATTGCAATCGACGGTACACCATTGCCGCTCAAATGGATGGATCCAGCATCTGTTCCGCCGCCTGACATGGAATCGAACTGATAAGGAATCTTGTTTTCTTCTGCAATGTCGACAACGAAATCACGTAAGCCTTTATGGCCAACCATTGATGCGTCGTAGAGAATGACTTGCGGGCCATCTCCCATTTTCGCAGCAGCTTCTTTTGCAGTAACTCCTGGTGTATCACCGGCAATACCTACGTCCACTGCAATACCGATGTCAGGCTTGATTTTTGCTGCTGCTGTTCCAGCACCACGCAAGCCAACCTCTTCTTGAACAGCACCAACGCTGAACAGCGTATTCGGATGTCCTTGTTTGTTCAGTTCTTTCATGACATCGATCGCAATTGCGCAGCCAATGCGGTTATCCCAAGCTTTTGCAAGCAAGTACTTTTCATTGTTCATCACTGTGAATTCGAAATAAGGAACTACCATATCCCCAGGTGTTACGCCCCATTCCATTGCTTGTTCACGTGACTCTGCCCCGATATCGATGAACATATCTTTAATGTCGACAGGTTTGTTACGCACTTCAGCAGGCAGAATGTGCGGTGGTTTAGATCCGATAATTCCTGTAATTGAATCGCCTTTACGCGTCACGATTGTCACACGTTGGGCAAGCATGACTTGTGACCACCAGCCGCCAATTGTTTGGAAGCTTAAATATCCTTTATCGTCAATACGTGAAATCATGAAGCCGACTTCGTCAAGGTGACCCGCGACCATAACTTTTGGACCGTCTGCATCGCCTGTATGTTTTGCGATAAGTGAACCTAGACCGTCTTGGTCAATTTCGTCAGCAAATGGCTCGATATATTTTTTCATCACGTCACGGGGTTCCCGTTCGTTTCCACCTGTTCCCTTTGCATCTGTTAATTCTTTAAGCATTTGCAGCGTGTCGTCCATTTTAACCAAATCTTTCGACCCCCTAAGTAAAGTTGTTATTAGTATAGTACAAGTTCCGGTGTATTCAAAGTATCCAGTGCATTCTCACAATAATTCTTTGCGGAGCTCGGCTGGATCTTTAGGTGAAAGCAGACCAGGTGCAATGTCGAACACAGTCTTTGCACCATGCTGTCCTGACACTGATAATTTGTGTGCAGCGCGCGCATACGCGGTTAAAACACTTGACGTGAATTCAGGATTGCTATCCAGTTTTAACGAGTATTCCATCACTTGGTTCGTGTTTTCTCCAGTCTTACCGCTGCGAATGACGAATCCGCCATGTGGCATCGCACTATGTTTTTCTTGAAGTTCTTTTTCTGAGATGAAATTCACGGTGGTTGAATAGTCAGCGAAATAATCCGGCATTGTACAAATCGTTTCTTCGACAACCGCCGCATCGGCGTCCGCTTCTAGAACTACGTAGCATTCGCGAGTATGTTTTTCACTTGTCGTCAGTTCCGGCTGTTCACCCGCACGGACTTTTGCCATCGCATCTTCAGAAGGAATTGTGTACTGGACAGCATTCTGAACACCTGGAATACGGCGGACTGCATCAGAATGACCTTGGCTCAGGCCTTTCCCCCAGAACGTGTAAGTTGCCCCGTCAGCGAGAACTGACTCTCCATACAAACGATTCACTGAAAACAAACCTGGATCCCAACCTACCGAAAGAACAGCAGTTGTCCCGGCAGCTGAAGCTGCTTCATCAAGCGCAGCGAAATAATCAGGGATTTTTGCATGTGTATCGAAACTGTCGACTGTCGTGAACAATTTTGCAAGTGCTGGTCCTTGTTCAGGTAAGTCTGCACGTGATCCGCCACATAGAATCATGACGTCAATGTCATGTACATACTGATCTGCGTCTGCAAGTGGATAGACCGTAACCTTTTCTCCTATAGGGTGTAAGGTACTCGGATCTCTGCGAGTGAAAATCCCGACTAATTCCATATCAGGTTGTTGGGAAATCGCGTATTCAACGCCTTTGCCAAGATTTCCGTAACCGGCGATTCCGATTCTCATTTTTTCTCCCATGTCTCATTCCCCTTTTTTGTTTGACTATTCGTCATTTTACAGTTTCTTCGATGAGATTGCTATTTTTTTCTTTCAATTTAGACTTTCAACAAATTTGTCACACATTCCAATGTTTTTCAGACCCTAACTGCCGAGTTCATTGATTTAAAACATCATCATGTTAAAATAAATAGGGTTATTGAATTCTTGAAACGAGGCGTATGTATGCGATTCTTTGTTTATTTAATCGTTTTCTTTTCTTTTTTTGATTTGTTTTCACAGCTGCCTATTATGAGTCCATTTGCATTGTCACTTGGCGCTTCCACATTTGTGGCTGGACTAGTTGTTGGTACATACTCACTTGCGAATGTGTTCGGAAATGTTATCTCGGGGTTTGTTACAGATAAAAGAGGGCCGTTCATCATTTTACTGATTGGACTATTGACGAACGCATTTGCGCTGACGCTCTATTCCACGGTCCATGCTGCTTGGCTGCTTGTAGCAGTCCGTTTCGCGCACGGATTTACGAACGGTTTGATCATCCCTGCTGCATTTACATTCCTGGCCAATCGGGCTGAGCCTGAAAAACGCGGGAAAAGTGTTGCAATTTCAGGAGCATTTGTTGGAATGGCTGCGATAGCAGGTCCCGCTTATAGCGGTATTGTTGCATCTAAAGTAAGTACTCCTTCCATCATGTTTGTAAATGGTGTCATTATGCTTATTTTGGCGATTTTAGCGTTTTTACTATTACGATCTGTGAAACGCGTCAAAAAACCAAATGACAAACCGAAAGAAAAAATGGTAGGCTCCATGTTCCGTCACCCAGGTATCCAGCGTGCCTTTGCTGGTGCATTTTTCCTGATGTTTTCTCAAGGTGTATTAGCATTGATCCTCCCATTGAAAGTCGAAGCATTGGGCTTTGACACCAAAACAACCGGGACACTTTTAAGTACATTCGGGATTGTCGCAATCCTTGTATTTCTATTGCCGATCAACCGTATTTTTGACCATGTTAAACCGATGATTACATTAGCATTCGGAATTTCTTTAATGGGCGCTAGTATGTTGCTTCTAAGCCGGGCAGATGAATTGGGAAGCCTGTACGGAACAATGGCGGTATACGGCGTTGGATTCGCGTTTCTTTTCCCTTCCATCAACTCATTGCTCATCGATTCATCCGAGGCTGCCTATCGCGGTAAAGCATACGGTTATTTCTATGCATTTTTCTCAATGGGCGTTGTCGCAGGATCGTACACTATCGGCGCATTGAATTTGAGTTCTCAAGGTGCATTCATGTTTACGGGTGTTCTTTTGCTGTTCGTCGCAGCTTTCACGATCTATGGATTATTTAAAAAACAGACAGTAGTTAGCCGATAGTTACATCGATTGAAAAAAGCGACGTCTATAATGTGACGTCGCTTTTCGTATTCTGAAAGCTTTAAAGAAATTCAAATTTCCTGAAGCTGAAAAGCTTGGATTTCCTCTATGAACGCTTCTCCATAAATCTCCAGCTTCGTTTGACCTACCCCCACCACATCTAAAAACTCTGCGGATGTCGCAGGCTTCTTCATAGCCATATCTTTCAGCGTCTTATCTGAGAACACGACAAACGGCGGAACACCAGCCTCTTGAGCAAGCGTACGCCTCAATTGACGAAGCTGTTCGAACAGCGGATCGTTCTCTGTAAGCTGTTTCGATACGAACGAACCTTTACGCAGAATTTTATCATTGCCAAGCAGCACTTCCCTGCCGCGTTCTGCTACCCGGATTGTAGGAAACTGTCCGTTCTCCACTTGCAGACAGTTTGCTGAGATCAGAAACTCGATGAAATCCGAAACTTCCTTGGCATTCTTCTCCTTCAATAACCCGTATGTCGTCAACTCATTAAATTTAAAGTCCAACAGCTTTTTGTTCCTGGAGCCTGTGAGCACTTGTGCAATCATCGTCTTACCAAACCGCTGTCCCATACGAATCACACACGACAGCACTTTTTGGGCTTCTAATGTGACATCCATCTGTTCCCGTGTATCTGTACAATTCGCACATCGACCACACTTAGGCGCGTCTTTCTCGCCAAAATAGGTCACGATATATTGTTGCAGACAGTTTTCCGTATGACAATAATCGATCATGCCTTGCAGCTTTTCAAGTTCAGCAGGGATACGCGAAGTATCCAACGATTGGTCAATTAGAAACCGCTGTGTCTGAATATCTTGTGATGCGAACAGAAGTACACAATCACTGTCAAGACCATCCCGTCCGGCACGTCCTGCTTCTTGATAATAGCTCTCCATATTTTTCGGCATCTGATAATGAATGACGTATCGGATGTTCGATTTATCAATACCCATACCGAAAGCGTTGGTCGCAACCATTACCGTGGCTTCATCATTTAAAAAGCGTTCTTGCTCTTGACCTCGCTCAATATCTGACATGCCGCCATGGTATTTCGCCACTTCATATCCTGAACGTCTAAGTAAGTCCGAAATACTTTCAACCGCTTTCCGAGTAGCTGCATAGATAATTCCAGCCTCACCTTTGTTTTTTTCCACATACTCTTTGATGAACTTTTCTCGGTTTTCACCTTTGATAACTGTAAATACAAGGTTCGCACGTTCAAATCCGGTCATCACAGTTTGTTCTTGCGGGATTCCAAGTTGGATCCGGATATCCTCCCGAACGTTCGGAGTAGCCGTTGCAGTTAATGCAAGTAAGACAGGTTTATCATCGAAACAATTCAATACCCGGCTAATGTTGCGGTAACTTGGTCTGAAATCGTGTCCCCATTGAGAAATACAATGGGCTTCGTCAATTGCAATCATAGGGACCGTCATGCGTTTCAGTTCGCGCAGAAAAGACTCAGACTCCAGTCGTTCAGGTGCAATGTAGAGAAGACGATAATGACCTGCAATGGCGTTTTCAAGTGTACCAAAGTACTCTTCAGTCGATAATGTGCTATTGATGTAGGCAGCTGGAATGCCAAGCTGCCAGAGGGCATCTACCTGATCTTTCATTAAAGAGATAAGTGGGGAAATGACGAGGACCGTTCCTTCAAGAAGCATCGCCGGAACTTGATAACACAGTGATTTTCCTCCACCTGTCGGCATGACACAGAGTGCATCCTGTCCATCCATTACATGCTGGATGACTTGCTCTTGTCCCGTTCGAAAGGATGTATATCCGAACTTTTCCGAGAGCACCTCAAGTGCTTGACGCATCATTTAATGGCCTCCTTTCATTGGAAACACGTCATTCTTTTGTCGAATGACGTGCCTTTAATTGATTTGATGATTATTCGCTTTTTGAAGCATTCTCAATAAATAGCAGTCTCTCTTCTTCTCGGCTATGGATTTCGTTTACAACTAGCAGCGCATAGAATTTCTGCAGAACAGTAGGACTGATTCCTTCTGTTTCCCTAAGTTCTTCAATATCACGTACAATAATGCGTATTAAATCATGATCACGGGTCAGCTGTGTAATTGACTTGTCCATCGAAGGGTCTTCATTGACGATTTCAAGATAAAATCCTTCTTCTTCCGCATCTGCATGACTAATGACACGAGTCTTCCAGTAGTCGACTAAATCATTTGCAGCGCGCTCCGCATTTTTCTGATCTCCTTGTTGAAGAAAGTCAATCAGCATTTCCGTCTTCCCGATTGCGCCCGAAAGACCCCCTTCATGGATTGCCCGATGAGAGTGTAATTGTTTCAAAGCAGGTCCAGCCATTTTAATCATCCCTTTTCGTATATTCACTACTCTTAGAATAGCAGATTTACACATAGAATGAAACGAACCGGACACCATCATTTGTAGTAAAAAAACCGCCTCGCACATTTACGAAGACGGTTTTACGATATGTATGGCGGAGGCGAGAGGATTTGAACCCCCGCGACGCTTGCACGCCCTAGCTGATTTCGAGTCAGCCCCCTTCAGCCTCTTGGGTACGCCTCCATTTTTTAACGAAAAAAAGTATATCATATGTATGCAGCCTCTTCAATTAAAAGCCTCTCCCCTAACATTTCATATAGAAACGGTTAGTGAAGAGGCCTACTATTAAACTTTTGAAATTTTAAAGTTGCTGACCATCGCCCATGAAAGAACAAGCATGGCAATAACAAGATATGGTGCACCAACATACGGAATTGCAAAATATAAAGCTGTTAAAATAACACCCGCCGCAGTAATTGGAACTCCACGGAACACTCCGTCGAACTCTTCAACATTATAACGAGCAAGTCGTACAGCGCCGCATGCAATATAAATAATGACCGCTGCAATTCCAACCCACAACATATCAGACAACGCGGAGTGATAGATTAAAAGTGCTGGTGCAATACCGAAAGAAATAATATCACTGAGGGAATCCAGCTCTTTACCGAAAGCGGATTCTGTATGGAAATGACGTGCAGTCATACCGTCAAATCGATCGAATAAGGCAGCTAGAAAAATGAAGACCAGACTCATATGTGAAAGGTCTTTCGAGATTAAGATCAGGGCAATAACCCCAAAACTTAAGTTGACTAAAGTAATTGCATTCGCCAATTGCGCTTTAACTTTAGTATAATCAATATATCTAAAAGAAAACATCACAAACCTCCTTATCATCTATACTAGTAAAGACGGTGATTCATATGAAAAAGAAACTATTGAAAACGTTCGTTGAATTGACGGGAAATCCTATCGCATCCAAAATGCTTCGGTATGCTGCAGAGTCACGTGCAAGCAAATCACTCGTAAACATGTATTCTAAATTCTACCAAATCGACGAATCCAGCATGGAGTATCCGAAGGAGCATTATGAAAGTCTGCAAGACTTTTTTACACGTAAACTAAAACCTGAAGCACGCCCTTTTAATACGGCCCAAGAAGTACTCGTCTCCCCATCCGACGGACACTTAAGTTCTTACGGTCGTGTGGAAGACGGACATCAATTTACAATAAAAGGTCATACGTATAGTATAAATCAAATATTCATGGATGAAAAGAGGGCATCTGATTATAAAAACGGCTGGTACTATGTTTTCTACTTATCACCCGCTGATTATCATCATTTTCACTACCCCGCGGACGGAACAATTACATCACGCTACGCACTCGGGAGTTCATCTTACCCTGTGAATACTATGGGACTTACATATGGAGACAAACCTTTCGAAACGAATTATCGACTTATTACGGAAATTTCCACAGCATATGACAAATTGGCACTTGTCAAAGTAGGTGCATTGAATGTAAACTCCGTACATCTCTACTCTGCATCCAAAGAGGCGTGTAAAGGAGAAGACTTTGGGTACTTTTCATTCGGATCTACAATTTTACTTTTCATTGCAGGAGATTCGTCGTTTTCACCAGCTTCTGATATTAAAGGCAACATTCAAGTCGGGGAAACAATCGGCCAGTGGCATCCAAATAGACAGTCATCAAAGAACTGACAAAAGAGGGATATACGTGAGTGTTTTACAAGACTTTGTTACCCAATACGGGGTTTATGCAGTATTTCTGTTTCTAGCACTAGGAATTTTCGGCTTACCGATGCCGGACGAATTCGTCATTGTTTTCACAGGATATCTTTCTTCAGTGGGGCTCTTAACTATCGTCAATGCAATGATCATCGCTATACTCGGAGTATTCATCGGAACACTCGTTACGTACACGATTGGAAAAAAAGTTGGCAGGCCCATCATAGAACGGTTCGGAAAGTGGGTTGGACTGTCCGAAAAAAGAGTATCGCGCGTAGAACGTTGGTTTAGCCGTTATGGTTCCTGGACGGTTACCCTTGGGTTCTTCGTGCCTGGCATGCGGCATTTCGTCTGTTGCTTTTCTGGAATGAGCGGCATGGCTGTAAAACGGTATATGCTGTTTTCATCTCTAGGCACTACACTTTCAGGAATCATCTGCATCACACTTGGCTATATGTTCGGCTGGCCATTTAACTGAAAAAGAGCTATTCGGATTAGCAGCAAATACTGAAATCCGAACAGCTCTTTTTCTTTTATTATTTAGGAAGATTATCAAATTTAACAGCTCACTAAAACTTAAATTCCCCGATCCAGTTCAACCAGCCGATGATAGCGGCCAGAATGGTTTAGTAATTCTTGGTGCGTCCCTTGTTCAGTAATTTCACCAGATTCTAAGAACACGATATGATCCATCAATTCCATCCCCATCAAATGGTGAGTAATCCAGATGACTGTTTTGCCTTCCAAACTTTTCATCATTGTCGCGATAAGATCCCGTTCTGTTTCAGGGTCAAGTCCAACAGAAGGTTCGTCGACAATGACTACAGGCGTATGATTCAGCAAAATTCGAGCTAACGCGAGTCGCTGACGTTCGCCGCCAGAAAACCTGCGTCCGGCTTCTTCGGTTTGTGTTTGAAGACCATCCGGAAGTTTACTTAAGTAGTCCTCTAGCCCAACTTGACGAATGACTGATTTAATCTCTTCCAGTGTCGCTTCTGGATTTCCGAGCCGGATGTTATTTTCAATCGTCGTTCCAAATAGGTATGGTTTTTGGTTTAAGACACTTACCAGCTGATGAATGTTTTCTCCATAAGATTCTGGAGAATGTCCTTGAATCCGGATGGAGCCTTCTTCAGGTTGAAGTGCACCTAATAACAACTGCAGAAGGGTTGACTTACCCGCACCGCTTTTGCCTAGAAGTGCAATTCGTTCACCTTGTTGAATCGTAAGTGACAGTTGGTTGAGCGCCTTCTTTTGCTCGTTAGCATACGAATACGATACATTCTCTACTTGTATTTCGACGGATTCAGGAATGTCTGTCACAAATTCAGATGGAATCGACATGGCATGTGCTGTATCTTCTGTATGCTGAATACGAGCAAACGACTCTCGATAGGCAGGAATCCGTTCAACCGCATGTGAAATCGGAATGAGTGATTCAATAATCGGCAAGGTTACGAGTGTAAATGCTGCAATGTATGTTGGGAAAATTGTTCCTTCAATCGCCTGGAATCCCGCCCACACGCCAACAATTACAGTGATAGCACCTGAAATCAGCTGAAGTTGGAACGTTCGATTCTGGTCCCGTTTCGCAAGTTCTTTATCAGTTTCGTAACTCTCGTTGCGTTCACCTGTAAACTTACTTAAGAAATCTGTCGTTCTGCTGCTGATCAGCCAATCCCGAATCCCATACACTGCATCACCTAACGTGTGGTAAAGTCTTGTATGCTGCTGTTTCGAACGCTGCTGATGTTTTTTCATGAATACTAAAGACAGCAGCGGATAGACGAATACGATGACGCCTAAGCAAAGTCCGATGAACAGACCGAATTTCCAATCGAATACTGACAAAGAAACTGTCGCAAACACAAACAAGAATAATCCGCTAATAGTCGGGAAAATCGTGCGGATGTAGACATCTTGCAAGTGTTCAATATCATCTGCCAGCGTACCTAGTAAATCTCCCCGCTTAAAACGGGAACGGATGAATAACGCTTGGGGTTCTAACGCTCTATACAGGCGAACCCGCATTTCTGAGAGCACTTTCAATACTGCGTTGTGGCCAGTCATCCGTTCTGCATAGCTAAACGCCGCACGGGAAAGTCCGAATGCACGGACTAACACGATTGGAACGTAAACAAGCAAAATGGTTTCTGGACGCTCAGAAGCACGGGATATTAAATACCCCGACACAAATATGAGCAGTGCTGCGGACAAGGAAGCGCAAATGCCTAGAAGTACAGTCACAGACATCAACTTCCAGTATTTACTCAAATATGGAGTAACGAAGCTTTTGACGTAGTTCATAGCACCATCCCTTCCCTTTGAGCACGTGCCAATTTACTATACACGCCATTTTGAGCGGACAATTGTTCATGTGTTCCTTGTTCGGCGATACAGCCGTCTTCCATCACGAGAATCCAATCCATTTCCTTCATCCAGTGAAGTCGATGTGTCGCAAAGAATACAAGACGATCCTCCAAAAGCGGCAACAGTAATTGTTTTATTTCATGCTCTGTTTCAATGTCTAAATGCGCAGTCGGTTCGTCCAGCAATAATACATTCGTATCTTCTAATAATGCGCGGGCAATCGCAACGCGTTGTTCTTCCCCGCCAGACAACGGACGTCCTCCTTGCCCGATCACTTCATCCAAGCCTTCGGTCAACTCTCCAACAAGTTGGTCTAGCCCTGCAGCCTGCGCCGCCTGATGAACAGCTGCGTCACTCGCTTTCGGATGATAAAAACGGATGTTTTCCCGTAATGTATCCGAAAAAATAGTGGGATGCTGAGGAATGTAGGTCACTTGTTGTCTCCAGGAATCCGCAGCCAGCGTAGTCGCTTCCACATCTCCAATGCGGAACGAACCGCTTGTCGGAGATGTAAATCCAGCAAGCAAATCAATCAGTGTTGACTTCCCTGCACCTGATGCGCCAACAATCCCAACTTTTTGATGACCCGCAACCGAAAACTGAATATCGTTTGCAATCTTGATATCGTGATCACCTGTTTTTTGAAGTGCAACAGCCGAAAAGCCTCCTGCTTCCGAAACGTTTGGAATGTTGAGCAGTTCTTGTTTTGCATCTGAATTCGAATCTGCCAGTAGGGTACGAATTTCGTCTGCCGCATCTTTTCCATCCATAGTTGCGTGGAAGTCAGCACCTAAATCGCGTACTGGTAAAAAGTACTCTGGAGCTAGAATTAGAATTGCCAGTGCAGCTTCAAGCCCAATACCTCCATTTATCAATCGCAAACCGAGTTCGACAGCCACAAGCGCAACGGACAGACTAGAAAAGAAATCTAACGAAAACGATGACAAAAAAGCGTAACTTAACGACCGGTTCGTCGCAACTCGATATTTGTCACTTACTTCAGCAATCGCTTTTTCATGGGACTTACTTCTTCCTAAAAACTTAAGAGTTTCAATCCCTTGGATGGAATCTGCGAAATGACGGGACAGTAAGCGGTAGGTGCCCATTTGGTCATCGATTTTCTTTTTAGAAACAATCCCGATTAAGATTAAGAAAACAATCAAAATCGGCATTACGAATAGCAGCGTCACACCTGACATAAGATCAGTGGTGACAATATAGACTAAAATAACCGCCGGAATGATTCCCATCGATAAAGATCTTGGAATAAACAACTCGACGTATTTACGGAATTTCGGAACACCTTCTAACGTTAGAGTCAGTAATGAACCTGACCCATAACGGGCAATCATACCAGTACCATCTCTTAATAATGCTTCAGCCAACTGATCTTGATAAGATCGGGCAATCGAATCGGCAAACTTGAGTGCCACTCGTTCTTTCCCCCATTGAAGGGAATGACGAATCACATGAGCAACGAAAAACACGGCGAGCGATATAACGGTTCCCTTCCATTCTAGCCCTTGAAACATCCGGGTAATGGCTGAAGATAAGGAGAGAGCTTGCAGGATGATGAAAGCCGCTTGAACGACTGTCAAGATTCCTACAAGCAGAAAGGTCTTCTTGCTGCCGCTATATTGCAGAAGATGTCGGTCCATCAATATCCGTGTGACTCCACATCATCCGTAAGACGCTTACGGAATATATAGTACGCCCATATTGTATATGCGATAACGATTGGAACCATTGTCAGCGCAACGAACGTCATTAATTTCAACGAGTAATCTCCAGATGCCGCTTCCCGGATTGTCATGTTAAATGCAGTATCCATTGAGCTGATCATTACATTCGGGAACAAACCGATGAAGAACGATGCCATCACCGCGATAAGTGTTATCCCTGTTACTGTAAAGCTGAATCCTTCGCGTCCTTTTGCAATTAAACGATGGAGCAGCGCATATAAAACAATCACAACTGCAAACATAGGTATCAAAATCGTACCTCTATTTGCGAATGCATCTGTATACACTGCAGTTAGTGAGACAAATGCGATAATGCTCGCGCCTGCAGCCCAGTAAATTTTAAGTGCAGCTTCTTTCGCACGAACACGCATAGAACCTTCTGTTTTCAACGTAATGAATAGCAATCCGTGTAGATAAGAAAGAAGCACGAATGCAATTCCTCCAACCACGGTATACACGTTCACGAAATCCAAGAATCCAGCGTGCATGTTCATATCCGCATCGATCGGCATTCCTTTTAACATGCTTGAGAATAGAACTCCAAATAGGAATGGCGGCAAAATACTGCCAGTGAAGATTGCCCAATCCCAGGTCTTGACCCATTTGTCTGATTCGATTTTTTCTCTGAATTCAAATGCAACGCCGCGGCCAATTAGTGCCAGCAGCAAGACAACAAACGGTAAGTAATATCCGCTGAACACCGTCGCGTACCAATGAGGGAACGCTGCGAACATTGCTCCCCCTGCTGTGATAAGCCACACTTCGTTTGCGTCCCATACAGGACCGATCGTATTGATGAGCTGCTTTTTGTCGCGTTCTGATTTAGCCAAGAATTTCAAACTCATCCCAACACCGAAGTCGAATCCTTCCAAGAAGATGAAACCTATGAAGAGGACTGCGATGAGCACAAACCATAACTCACTTAGTACCATGTGAAACGCCTCCTACATTAAACGGATCTGTAACTGATACATCTTTCGGTTTACGTTCTTCCGGTCCGCGCTGAATCACTTTGATGAACAAAATCACCATGATGATTCCGAGAACTGCGTATACTGCTGAGAACGAAATGAGCGAAAACAATATACTGCCTGCTGAAACATTCGGTGAAACTGCATCAGCCGTCTTCATAAGACCATTGACAACCCAAGGCTGTCGGCCGACTTCAGACATTATCCAACCGAACGAGTTTCCGATGAACGGTAAGAAAATAACCGGGACCATCAATTTTAAATAGAACGTCGATGTTGCGATCTTTTTACGGAACAGCAACAGCAATCCGAGCATGCTCGCAACTACCAAAGCACCACCCGTTCCCGCCATAATTCGGAAACTCCAAAAGGTTGTTTTTACTGGCGGAATGTAATCTCCTTCTCCATGTTCCGCAATCATTTGTTCGTTCAATGAATTCATGCCCAATACTTTGCCCGAGAATTCATTGTAGGATAAATAACTTAATAAATAAGGGATTTCTAAACGTCCAGTTGTCACACGCTCATCTGAATCGATTTTTGCAACAACTGTCCAAGCAGCAGGATCTCCACTGTCTTCCCATAGACCTTCAGCAGCCGCCATCTTCATAGGCTGCGCATGCATTAGATATTGCGCTTGGGAGTGACCTGTAAATGCCAATCCTAATCCGCCCACAAGTCCAACTACTAAACCAATGGTAATTGATTTTTTGAAGAAGTCGACTTGACGTTTCTTTATGAGGTAAAACGCACTTACTCCTATTACAAAGAAAGCACCTGTTGCGATACTGCCGAAAATTGTATGCGGGAATGCAACCCAGAGCTTTTCGTTTGTTAAAAGGGCTACGATATCATTCATTTCCGCCCGTCCGTTTTGTAATACATACCCGACTGGATTTTGCATGAAAGAATTTGCTGCTAAAATCCAAAATGCAGATAATATTGTTCCAATTGAAACTAACCATATAGAGGCTAAATGTAGTTTCTTAGATAATTTTTGTGCTCCAAAGATCCAAATTCCGATAAATGTAGACTCCAGGAAAAAGGCAAGCAACGCTTCAACAGCGAGCGGTGCACCGAATATGTCTCCTACGAATCTAGAATAAGTAGACCAGTTCATCCCAAATTGGAATTCTTGGAAGATACCAGTTACAACACCTATTGCAAAGTTAATGAGGAAAAAAATACTCCAGAACTTTGTCATTTTCATATATATCTCTTTTTTCTTAACAACGTAGAGCGTTTGCATGATCGCAATGATCAGCGCCAATCCGATAGACAACGGGACAAATATAAAGTGAAATAATGTTGTCGATGCGAACTGGATTCTTGAAAGTAAAACCTCTTCCATCTCTACCTCTCCCCTCAAACTCAATCTGTCTCCATTATAAATTAAACGCTAAAATAGTTTGTGAGCAATTAGCAAAGGATCTGTTACAAACCTCAAAACTTCAGGGGGGTTTTGTGACCTAATGTTGGAATGTTGTCACATACCACTTTAAGGGACATGATTTCAAAATTAAATAGAATAATTGTTCAAACTAAATTTTCAGTTAACAATAACTCATCCTTAACGATAATGATTATAAACAAAATGCTAGCTATCTAAGAATCGCTCTGCTATAGTGAATGTGAAGTTCGAAAATGATTTACATAGGAGGAATATACATGAAGAAAAATGAGAATAACTCACGAAAAAAGTTAACAACAGCTGCAGGTTCCCCTGTAGTTGATAACCAAAATTCAATGTCTGCCGGACCAAGAGGACCTCTGCTATTACAAGATGTCTGGTTAATAGAGAAGCTTGCGCATTTTGACCGGGAAGTCATTCCGGAACGCCGCATGCACGCAAAAGGCTCGGGTGCATACGGTACATTCACTGTAACGAATGACATTACAAAGTACACAAAAGCAAAGATTTTTTCTGAAGTTGGAAAACAAACTGAGATGTTTGCTCGATTTTCAACAGTTGCTGGCGAACGAGGAGCCGCAGATGCTGAACGTGATATCCGCGGATTCTCTCTTAAGTTCTACACAGAAGAAGGTAACTGGGACATGGTTGGTAACAATACGCCCGTATTCTTCTTTAGAGATCCGATGCAGTTCCCTGATTTAAATCACGCTGTAAAACGTGACCCGCGGACGAACATGAGAAGTGCAACGAATAACTGGGATTTCTGGACGTCTCTTCCGGAAGCATTACATCAAGTAACTATCGTCATGAGTGATCGCGGAATTCCGCGTACGTATCGCCATATGCACGGTTTCGGGAGTCATACGTATAGCTTCATCAGCCCTGATAATGAGCGTTATTATGTGAAATTCCACTTCCGTTCACAGCAAGGAATTGAGAATTTGACAGATGAAGAGTCAAGTCAAACAATTGCAACTGATCGCGAAAGTCATCAGCGGGATTTACTAGAGAGTATTGACAACGGAGATTTCCCTAAATGGAAAATGTACGTTCAAGTAATGACTGAAGAAGAAGCTGCGAATATGCCATACAATCCATTCGATTTAACTAAAGTTTGGTATAAAGAAGACTTCCCTCTCATCGAAGTTGGAGAATTTGAATTGAATCGTAATCCAGAAAACTATTTTGCTGAAGTCGAGCAAGCTGCTTTCACTCCAGCTCAAGTAGTTCCAGGAATCAGTTTCTCTCCAGACAAAATGCTGCAAGCGCGCTTATTCTCTTATGGAGATGCCCAACGATACCGTCTTGGTGTAAACCATCACCAAATCCCGGTAAATGCTCCAAAATGTCCGTTCCACAGTTTCCATCGTGATGGTCAAATGCGAGTGGACGGAAACCACGGCAGTCGGACATCTTACGAACCGAATAGTGTAGGAGAATGGCAAGAACAGCCTGATTTCAGAGAGCCGCCGTTGAAACTTGAAGGTGCAGCTGATCACTGGAACTTCCGTGAAGATGACGATGACTACTTCACACAGCCAGGTAAGTTGTTCAACCTAATGGACGACGAGCAGAAACAACTGTTATTCCGCAATACAGCTAATAACATGGGCGATGCGCCTAAAGAAATCAAACTTCGCCACATCAAACACTGCTATAGCGCTGATCCTGCATATGGCGAAGGAGTAGCCAACGCATTAGGTATTCCTATGACCGATGTGCTTGTCGACTAAAAAACTCAATAAAAAAGGGCCGCACTGAGTTCTGTGCGGCCCTTTTGTTTAGTTTAACTCGGAAACTGTTACGAACTTATACCCCTGGCTTTGCAAATATGCCATTACATCCTCTAATCCGTCTGCTGTTGACTGGTGGATATCATGCATTAACACCGTACTGCCATCATGTGTGGATTTTTTTACTTCTTCCAATAATTTTGGAGCGCTGCGGTATTTCCAATCTAATGTATCCACATTCCATAATACTATCGGAGGAATCGTTTGCTTACTCAATTGGTTAGTAAAAGCTCCATATGGAGGACGGAACACCGTCGGCTTTTCCCCTGTAACTTTTTGGATAATATCTCTCGTTCTATTGATCTCTTCTAACGCATTCGCTAAAGGCATTTTGCTAAGATCCGGGTGGTTCCACGAATGGTTTCCAATCTCATGTCCTTCTGACTTAACAGCTTTAGCAGCATCGGGATAATATTCAACACGGCTGCCTAACATGAAGAACGTCGCTTTCGCATCATACTTTTTCAATATCTCAAGTATTTGAATCGTGGATTTCGGATCCGGTCCATCATCAAATGTAAGCGCCACTAGTTTTTCTCCAGGCTGTTCCTCTTTTTGAGAATTTTCACTTTCAGCAGCTGTCCCTTTGTTCTCTTCTTTCTTTTGAGAAGAATCTTCATTGGACGAATCATCTTTTGAATCTTCGACTTTCCCTTTTTCGGAATTGTTTTCATCCGCTTCCGAACCATCAGGTTTGCCTATTTTTTCATTTGAATCTGATGAATTAATTGTCACTTGAAATTCTGGTTTTAATAAGTCATTCATTTTTCCGATGGAGATTTTCACAATTTGCGGACCTGCTTCTTCTTCCTTTAAAGAACCACTCTCAAAATAGAAATACATAGAATCCTTTGTGATTGCAAAGTTCTCAAAGTTCTCCCATTTAGGTTCTGTTCTGATTTGCATATTATGTGTCACAATTCCATTACGCAATTTCTCTGTACGATGAATTTTGTTTCGAACACGTTCAGTTACCTTCTCCAAAATGCCTTCATCTGATTTAAAAACAGTTTGAATAGAAAGTTGTTCACCATTAGTTGAATTCAAGTGGAATGATTCGATTTCAGAAAGTCTCTTTTTTTCTTGCATCCTCTCATTATTTAAAAGTACAAACGAATAATTTCCTTTTTTGTCTACATACGTTTCGAATGAAATGTTCAGTTCGCTTTTTTTCTTATTATCTTCAACTTTCAATTTTCTTATGGCAGTCAAATAATTTTTCTTTGCCTTGTTTATGTATGATGAGACACGATCGTTAAACGCTTCGTTGTTACTTTGCGGATATTGGATTGCATACTTCCCTAAAGGATTATTTGAGGTTTCAGTTACAATTTTTATTCCTTTATATTTAGAGTCAGACTTGTCTACAACGACACCGTCATCTTTTTTTGGTGAACTCGAAGCTGATTTCAGTTCAGTCTCTGAGCTGCCTTTCGAAAAGATCAGTAAAATAGCTGTGAGTCCCAAAAAAACAATGATTGTGGTTAAGAGTACATCTATCAATTTGAACTTACCATTTGCAAATCTTTTTTTCATAATTCAAGACCCCTCTATAATAAGTGCTCCAATTTTGTCGATTAAAAGCGAAATAGATAATTTGCCCATGCCAAATTTTTGGAACTTTGTCTACTCCAAATAGTAGTACATATATTAATAGATTACAATTGTTTTACAGACAATTTCTGTTCACTTTTTTAGGTTGGTGTTTTATGATATACTGAGCTAGTCCCGGATTTTGCAAATGCGGGTTGCTTTTATGTGTAAAAAACTGTAATTGCACCGGGCCGACTGTTTTACCCTATTGCAAAGTGAAAAAACAGAAGGTGGTTAAACCCATGGAAAAAGAAAATTATCGAGTTTTACTGTTTTACAAGTACGTCCACATTGACGATCCAGAAACTTTTGCAGCAGAACATCTGCAATTTTGTAATGAAACTGGATTAAAAGGCCGTATTTTAGTAGGTGAAGAAGGCATCAACGGAACCTGTTCTGGTACAATTGCTCAAACAGATGCGTATATGGAGCATATGAAAAACGATGAACGCTTTGCCGATCTTTGGTTTAAAATAGATGAATCAGAAGGACATGCATTTAAAAAGATGCACGTTCGTCCTCGTAAAGAAATCGTCAATTTAAGCCTGGAAGACGACGTGAATCCACTTGAGACAACAGGAACTTATTTGGATCCTGCACAGTTCCTAGAAAAAATGCAAGAAGAGAATACAGTAGTAATCGACGCGCGTAATGATTATGAATACGATTTAGGTCATTTCCGCGGTGC
Organism: Sporosarcina aquimarina; assembly: GCF_033253705.1. Classification (GTDB taxonomy): domain Bacteria; phylum Bacillota; class Bacilli; order Bacillales_A; family Planococcaceae; genus Sporosarcina; species Sporosarcina aquimarina. The sequence continues at coordinate 225,822 of NZ_JAUBDH010000005.1, read as the reverse complement.
GATTCGTCCCGATATTGAAAACTTCCGTGATCTTCCCGAATGGGTCCAAGAAAACAAGGAACAGCTCGAAGGTAAACAAGTCCTTGCTTATTGTACGGGTGGTATTCGATGTGAGAAATTTACAGGATGGTTAAAACGTGAAGGTTTTGATAATGTAGGACAATTGCATGGCGGAATTGTTACGTACGGCAAAGATCCTATTGCGAAAGGCCAGCTGTGGGACGGTCAATGTTATGTGTTTGATGAGCGAATTGCAGTACCAGTCAACCAAGTCGAGCATGTAGTTGTTGGTCGTGACCACTTTGACGGTACCCCATGTGAGCGTTATGTCAACTGTGCGAATCCTGAATGTAATGCAAAGATCTTGGCTTCGGAGGAAAATGAGCATTTCTATATGCGCAGCTGTTCAGACGAATGCCGTACTCATCCACGCAACCGTTATTTCGTTGAGCACGAAATGACAAAAGATGAGTTCAATGACCAGTTAGCAAAAATTGAAGCCCATCGAAATGCAACACACGTTTCTTAATGACTGAAATGGCGCATAGACGGCACCATCCGGCTATGCGTTTTTCTATGCTTGGATTTTTCTAGATGTAAAATTCTAATGGAACATTTTCTAGTTGGATACGTCAAAGATTCAAGCCTTAAATTGGAGGATATACGAATGGAATGGAGAAATATTTACCGAGGATTTTTAATGGGGATCAGTGATTTAATACCTGGAGTGAGTGGTGGCACAATTGCTTTCTTGTTAGGTATTTACGATCGCTTACTCACTTCAATCAGTGGACTATTCAGTAAAGAATGGAAAAAACATATAGGATTCTTATTTCCTCTCGCGGTTGGAATGGGATTGACACTTGTACTTTTTAGCCGTGTCATTAAGTTTCTATTAGCGAATTACTTTGCACCGACTCAGTTCTTCTTTATCGGCTTGATAATTGGGATACTTCCCTTCATGGCTAAACAAGCAAAAGTTAAGACAACTTTTAAATTCCATCACTACATTGTGTTACTAATCGTCGGAGTTTTGCTTGCTATGACAGCTTTCATATCTCCAGCAGATAGCACTGTAATTACATCATTAACACCAACTTCAACCCTTGTCTTATTTTTGTCAGGATGGGCTGCGAGTACAGCAATGTTACTGCCTGGAATTAGCGGTTCTTTTGTTTTGTTACTTCTCGGTATGTATTCAACCGCCATTTCGGCATTGTCTGATTTTAACATTCCGATTATGATTGTAATTGGATTGGGTGTTATTCTTGGATTCGTGATTAGCAGTAAAATTATACACTTCTTACTTAATCAACATGCGACATTAACATTCGCAATTATTATTGGTTTAATCGTCGGTTCTGTCTTTGTCATCTATCCAGGAATTCCAGAAAGCGGAACTCCATTTTTAATGAGCAGTGTTGCACTGATCATGGGGCTCCTTGTATCTAATTTGTTTAGCCCACCTGAAGCAGAATCCGTTAAAAAGTAAATAAAACTGTCCCCCGAGTCAATCGTGACTCGGGGGACAGTTTTTTATATCATTATGAAAATACGCTTGTACTATGCAATGGCTGTACACGAGCCTTAGGATCTAAATAAGCTTTCGCATTATTGACTGCGATTGGCGCTTCTCCAAGTCCAACAGCTATCAACTTCACTTTACCATCGTAATTGGTAACGTCCCCAGCTGCATAAATACCTTCAATGTTCGTTTCCATTCGTGTATTGACTACGATAGAGTTTTTCTCCATTTCAAGACCCCACTCTTTAATAGGTCCTAATGAAGAAATATTTCCGTAGTTAACAATTACATGATCCATCGGTAAAATTTCTTCAGTACCATCTTTATGAACGATTTGTACTTCATGTACTTTACCATCTTCACCACGTAATGATTTAACAGAACGAGACGTCATCACATTGACTTTCGATTCCATCAACTGGTTTACACTTGTTTCGTGCGCAGTAAAACGCTCGCGTCTATGCACAAGAGTTACATTCGATGCGATGTCTTCAAGCATAAGTGCCCAGTCTACTGCAGAATCTCCGCCACCACAAACCAGTACATTATGGTCTTTGAACAAAGCTAAATCTTTAATGCCGTAATGCAAGCTCTTGTTTTCAAAATGTATTTCTTCTTCTATCCCAATTTTACGCGGTTGAAACGCACCAATTCCAGCTGTTAACAGAATAGTTCTTGTTAAATGCTCACCCTTATCAGTCTTCAAAACGAAGTGATCTCCTTCACGAGTTGCTGAAAGAGCCGCTTCTCCAAGAAGGATTTCAGGGTTAGAATGATGAGCCTGCGTTACTAAATTCGCCACTAGATCTTTAGCGAGAATTTTTGGAAATCCACCAACGTCATAAATATACTTATCGGGATACAGTTCAATTAACTGTCCGCCAAGCTGAGGCAGGCTATCCATAATTTTTACTGACATTTCCCGCATGCCTGCATAAAAAGAAGCGAAAAGACCAGTTGGGCCTCCGCCTATTATTGTAATGTCGACGATTTCTCGATCCATAGTAAACACTCCATTACTAAAAAATTTTGTAGGACTTCCGGATGTTTTAACAAATAAAGGTCCTACCATTCGTTTATAGCTATATTATCCACCATTCAAGTTGAAATTTCACTTATTTTGTCCGCAATCGGCAATTTTTCGGTACTATTATGACGTTTTTTCTACATTAGCTCTGCAAAATTCCAGTACTTCCTCAATTTCCTCGTCTTCAAGTTCAAAATCCAAAGCTTGTTCTGTTCCTTTTTTAAAGAAGTATGTAGCAGTTATTTTATCTGATTCACCATCTACTACATAAATTGTGCGCAAACCAGCTGCGTCTTCTTCTAGCAACTCATCATCTTCTTCAAAATCTAAGTAGATTCTGAATTCATAGCGTTCCCCTGTCAAAATTCCAGTAGGATCTTTTAATTCTGATACAGCATATTGAGTAATATTCATAAGTAGGTTGGTTTCCCTTCATCTTTCAATTTACGAGTCTTTACGTACATGCCCTCATCATACCATGAGTTTCATGCAGTTGACACTTATACACTCTTTTCAAAATAATTGCACTTCCGACACGATACCTTTTGCTTTTTTTTGGATTTTCAGGAACAATAGAGATGCAGTACTTTACCTATTAGATGAGTGGAGGAAGATTATGATTACTTTTGACGAATACCAATATGCACGTCCAGAGATGGAAGATATAAAAAAAGAATTCAACGACTTGCTGACAAAGTTCCATGAAGCGGATTCATATGAAACACAAAATGCAATTATCGGGAAAATTAATGAAATCGGGAATGACTATTCAACCCAAATGAACCTTGCGTATATTCGTTCTTCTATTGATACCAATGATGATTACTATCAAAAAGAGCGTGATTACTTCGATGAGATTAGTCCGGAGTTCCAAGGACTCTCTACTGAGTTCTATAAAGCTCTTATAAGTTCCAAGTTCAGAGAACAATTAGAAGAAAAATGGGGTGCGCAGCTATTCGCACTTGCTGAAAACGAAATACGTTCCTTCTCGCCAGAAGTAATGCCTCTTCTTCAACAAGAGAATAAGCTCACTTCTGAGTATGCAAAGCTTGTTGCTTCTGCACAAATTGAATTTGATGGTAAAGAGTTAACACTCGCACAGCTTGGACCTTATATGGAGTCAACAGATCGGACTGTACGAAAAGAAGCAATGACTGCTCAATATTCATTTTATGAAAAAAATGATGACAAATTCGATGACATCTACGATCGTCTTGTTAAATTGCGTGATGAAATCGCTAAGAAACTTGGCTTTTCCACTTTCACTGAACTTGGATATGTAAGAATGTCCCGTATTGGCTATGATGCAAATATGGTTAAGAAATTCCGTGATCAAGTAAGAGATTATATTGTTCCGGTTGCAAACAAACTGTATGATCGTCAAGCCGCGCGAATTGGTGTTGATGATTTTAAGTTTTATGATCAGTCGCTGGATTTCTTAACAGGCAATGCGATACCTCAAGGCTCCCCTGATTGGATTATCGAACAAGGAAAAGAAATGTATAAGGAGTTGTCTCATGAAACAGACGAATTCTTTACGTACATGACCGAAAAGAATTTACTTGACCTTGTCGCCAAAAAAGGGAAAGAAGCGGGCGGATATTGTACGTTCATCGATAACTATGATTCACCGTTCATCTTTTCAAACTTCAACGGAACTTCTGGTGACATTGACGTGTTAACGCACGAAGCTGGACATGCGTTCCAAGTGTATTCCAGCCGTAACATTGGAATCCCTGAATACGTTTGGCCAACAAGTGAAGGTGCAGAAGTTCACTCGATGAGTATGGAATTTTTCACTTGGCCATGGATGGAATTGTTCTTTAAAGAGCAAACCGATAAATATAAGTTCTCTCACCTAAGCAGCGGGCTTTTATTCTTACCTTATGGGGTGGCTGTTGACGAATTCCAGCATGAGGTTTATAACAATCCACAAATGACGCCTGCAGAACGGAAAGCAGCTTGGAAGCGTATTGAAGGCATTTACTTACCAAAACGTGATTATGACGGTAATGCTTACTTAGAGAGCGGTGGAATTTGGCAGCGCCAAGCTCATATTTATGAAATTCCATTCTATTATATCGACTATACACTGGCACAGATCTGTGCGTTCCAATTCTGGAAAAAAGACCGAGAAGATCATGAGTCGGCATGGAATGATTATGTACACCTTTGTAAACTTGGAGGATCTAAATCATTTACAGAATTAGTGAACGAAGCAAACCTGATTTCACCGTTTGAAGATGGCTGTGTTGAATCAGTTGTCGGGACAATTGAAGACTGGCTAGATTCAGTAGATGATAAAGCTCTTTAATTACCTACTTTGAATATATACAAAAAAACAGCTCACTATCTCCTATTCCGGATGATAGTGAGCTGTTTTTAAATTGTGTATACGATTTTCCCGAATTGGGTGCTGTCCTCCAGCATTTTGAAACCTTCTAAAGCATCCGTTAATGGAAGTGTTCGGTCAATCACAGGCCGGATGGTATGTTTTTCAGAGAATGCGAGCATTTCTCTTAGTTCTTCACGACTACCCATCATAGATCCGACAATCTCTTGTTGGTTATTAAAAAGTGCACGTAAATCGATATCTACTACATCGTCTGTCGTTGCACCAAATACGACCAGCCTGCCTCCGGGCTTCAATACACCTAGTGACCGGTTGAACGTCGCTTTTCCTACACTTTCAATCACAAGGTCTATCGTTTCATCCTTCAACTCTTGTTCCCAATCCGCGTTAGTGTCAATTGCACGATCTGCACCAAGCTTTAACGCATGCTTGAGCTTATCTTCTTTACGAGAGGTTACGATAACTCTCGCACCAGCTGCTTTCGCAAATTGTATAATGAAGGTCACTACTCCACTTCCAGCTCCAGGGACGAATACCGTGTCGCCTTTCTTCACTTGCCCTCTAGTCACCAGTGCGCGATAGCCCGTGAGTCCAGCGAGACCGATACAAGCAGACTCTTCCCACGATAAGTGAGCGGGACGAGGTTCAATCTGTTCGGCAGAAAGTACAATTTTTTCAGCGAATGTGCCGTTATCAGGAACTCCTAACGGTCTGAAGCCTTCAGGGGACGTATCACTTTCTTCGCGCCAATCCAAAGAAGGGTTAATGACTACCTCATCACCTACAGACCATTGTGTAACACCTTCCCCAACTGCTTCAATCGTTCCTGCTCCATCTGAACCTAAAATCAGATCTTCGCCTTTTTGTCCTCTTCGGTCTGGTATGTATAAGTCCCTTCGATTCAATCCAGCGGTCTTAATGGCAACTACAACTTCTCCTTTTCCAGCTTTCGGCAGCGGCATTTCTCCTAGTCGAAGTCCTGCATCGCCATGAATAATTGCTTTCATTTCCCTCTTCCTCTCTATACTTGAATTTGCTTGAATCTTCCGCTTTCTCTTATCATAGCGTACACCATGAAAATTCCCAAATAAAAACACAATAGATTTGCAATCCATTGTGTGTAACGCGTATTATTTTGTTTCCGCAGTTTTTTGCATACGGCACTTAATTTTAGCCAGTTCCAAAATTTCAAGAACGTCTTTCTTAGGCAGCCCAGTTAGCAAGTGAAGGATTTCCCGTTCTGCCAGACGTCTGCCTTTACCGCTTCGATATCTCATTTTGTTGGATCCATCTAACTGATCATATAGTTCTTCAGTTTCTTCGTCCAACTCATCATCGAAGCCATCAACTGTAATCGTCTCACGTAAACGTTCATATAATGATTCAGCATTTGTTGTATTGGATTGTTTAAAAGCAGGAGTTTTTTTCGAATCTCCAAGAATCAGTTCATCTGTGGAAATGTTGAAACGTTCGGAAATTTTAGCAACCCATGCTGCAGATGGTGCGTTCTTGCCTTTTTCCCAGTCTTTGATACGGCTAGCGGATGTCCCGATTGCTGCACCGAATGCCATCATTGACAATCCTCTTTGTTCTCTTAGTTCCTTTAACCTAATACCAAATCCCTCTTTACTCCAGTCGTTCACAAGTAGTCCTCCTCTACAAATCTATTACTACTATTATTTTTCATTTTAACGTGTTTGTCAATCTTTTATTTATTAATAAAATTGTATATGCAATTAAGGCTTGCTTAAGTACTATTGTCAATTAATAACCTGATTTTTGTCTCTCATAATTCTTCTCATTTTTTTCTATATACGCTTCAACAATTTCTTTTGTAGAAAATCCGAGTTGTTCAGCTAGTATTCCGTAGTAATCCCAAAGGCCTATGTATGACTGCATATTTGGATGCTGGTTAAATACTAATACAGCATGGTTTGTTTTAATGAAAGTGGCGGTCAAGGACTCGTCGGAAGGAATGCTCCTCCAGTCATTAAACGCAGTTAGTTCTTTGATAATTCCAAGGGATAACAGAAAGTGAATGGAATCTACATATTCTTCTAAAATGACGGATCGTTCTGAAGGTCCCTTCGTACTCCAAAATTTAAAGCATCTTGTTTCATTTGCCAACTCTGAGAGTTCAACGAGCAATGCGAGCACTTTGTCTTCAAAAAGATTTTGGTCTGAAAGTCCATGTTGTGCCTGAATGTATGTATCCAGCTCCAGCTGCATGTTAAATAACTTCTTCATATCCATATTTGCTGATTGCTCCTTTTAAAAAACTTCTAATTAAAATAATGACGGCATGCTTGGCATCCGTAATCCTAATAAGTACAAAACAAGTACAGCGTCTAGTAAAGCAAGCATAAGAAAGCCGACTCGGAATGAGGTATGCCGCGTCTTATGTCGGAACACTTGCATCCCAAAGTAAGCACCAATCCCACCACCTGCAATTGCCAGTATCCAAAGATGTTTTTCAGGAATGCGGCGATTCTTTTGTTTTGCTTGTCTTTTGTCGTAGCCCATTGTGACAAATGACCAAATCGACATAAAAACAATCCATTCGATTCCTAACATCTCCATCCCATCTCTCCTCACTTTTACTTTCGGCATGTTCTTTTCACTTTTTACTGGATTCATGAAGTTTTCCAATAAAAAAACGTCACGACCCGAATAAATTCGGAATCGCGACGTTGGAAAATCAATTATTTAGACAGTGATTTCTTAGCTGTCTCAGCAAATTGAGCAAATGCTGCTGCATCAGTTACTGCAAGATCAGCAAGCATCTTACGGTTAACGTCGATACCAGCAACTTTAAGACCGTGCATAAGTGTGCTGTAAGACATACCATTTACACGAGCAGCCGCGTTGATACGTGTGATCCAAAGTCTGCGGAAATCCCGTTTCTTCTGGCGACGGTCACGGTAAGCATAGTTCAATGACTTCATGACTTGTTGGTTTGCTACTCGGTAGAGACGGTGTTTAGAACCAAAATACCCTTTTGCTAATTTCAATACTCGATTACGACGCTTGCGCGTCACTGTTCCACCTTTTACGCGTGGCATAGTTCATTACCTCCTGCTATTCCTGTAAGAATATATTAGATTTGAATTCAATCGGTTCGTGATCCCTGCTGGATCCGCATAACCGGGATGGAGCTATTACTTCATGTACGTAATCATTTCACGAATACGCTTGTAGTCGCCTGAAGAAATGAGTGATCCTTTGCGCAAGTGACGCTTAGCTTTTGTCGACTTGTTAGCAAAAAGGTGGCTAGTTTTAGCGCGTCCGCGCTTCACTTTACCGCTTCCTGTTTTTTTGAAACGTTTCGCGGAACCGCGGTGAGTTTTCATTTTTGGCATGATCTGTTCCTCCTAAATCGTTTGTTCGGCTTACTTTTTCTCGTTAACTGGCGCAAGCATCAAGAACATGCTGCGGCCTTCCATCTTAGGTCGAACTTCGACAGTTCCAACTTCTTTACAAGCTTCTGCAAACTTGTCAAGAACACGCTGTCCAATCTCTTTGTGAGTAATTGCACGTCCGCGGAAACGGATAGATGCTTTTACTTTGTCACCCGCTTCAAGGAATTTAATTCCGTTACGAAGCTTTGTTTGAAAATCGTGCTCATCGATAGTTGGGCTAAGACGTACTTCTTTAACCTGGATGATCTTTTGGTTCTTACGGACTTCCCGCTCTTTTTTCTGCTGCTCGAATTTAAACTTTCCATAGTCCATAATACGAGCTACAGGCGGTTTAGCTGTTGGTGCTACCAGGACTACGTCCAAATTAGCACGTGCAGCAATTTCAAGTGCTTCAGTACGGGTTTTAATGCCGAGCTGATCTCCATTGTGGTCGATAAGTCGTAGTTCACGGGCACGAATTCCTTCGTTCACATACATATCTTTGCTAATCGTAATCCACCTCCGAATATTATCTCGCGAATACACCGTTTGAGCAGTCTGCACCGTTCGGCACAGCTTGCAAAACCTTTCAGCATTCAGCGCCTTCAGGTAATGAGGCAATAAAAAAAGCAGACAAATGAATGATTTGTCTACCCGCAATCGCACACGTATAGTACACACGCGGCTTCACTACTGTGCTAACCTCAACAACTGCCAATTGGCGTCGATCAGGTGAGAAGCGGGCAGCTCCTTCTTGTATCACAAACTGTATTCTTTAACCTTATCTACTTTACCATCTTATAGAGATAGTGTCAAGGATTAAAAATATAAAATAGAAAACAGCATGTTGATTTCCGCTACAGATGGACGCTTTCCGAGGGGCTTGGTTTCAGCCTCCTCGGTTCGCTTCGCTCCCTGCGGGGTCTTCAACCTGCGCTGGTCCCTCCGGAGTCGCCATCTTCCGCTTCAATCAACGGTGTTGTACTAAAACTTGCTGTTCTACAAAATAATCAAGCGATTAACAAAAAGAATTAGTGAGCTACGTCACTTTTCAATAGTTCCAGGAATGCATCGAAACTCATGGATTCGGATTTTTGTTCTCCGTATTTACGTACGTTGACGTTGCCTGACTCGATTTCCTTGTCACCTAGTACGAGCATGTAAGGTACTTTTTGTACTTGGGCTTCGCGGATTTTATAACCGATTTTTTCTTCTCGACTGTCGAGATCCACGCGGAATCCAGCAGCAACGAGTTGTTCCCGTACTTTGTCTGCATAGTCAAAGTGTGCTTCAGGTGAAACCGGGATGACTTCGATTTGGATTGGCGCGAGCCAAGTTGGGAATGCACCTTTGTATTCTTCGATGAGGAATGCGACGAACCGTTCCATTGTTGAAACAACGCCTCTATGAATAACGACTGGACGATGATGGTTGCCGTCTTGACCAACGTAAGTGAGGTCAAAGCGTTCCGGAAGAAGGAAGTCCAGTTGAACTGTTGAAAGTGTTTCTTCCATTCCAATTGCTGTTTTCACTTGCACGTCGAGTTTAGGACCGTAGAAGGCTGCTTCTCCAATCGCTTCTGTATAATCCAATTCCATATCATCCATGGCGTCTTTGATCATCAGCTGCGCGCGTTCCCACATTGCATCATCGTCAAAGTATTTTTCAGTATCAGCAGGATCCCGGTATGAAAGACGGAACGAGTAGTCTGTAATATTGAAGTCTTTGTATACGTCAATAATCAGCTGAACTGTGCGTTGGAACTCGTCTTTGATTTGGTCGGGACGGACAAAGATATGTGCATCATTCAATGTCATTCCGCGAACTCGTTGAAGGCCTGAAAGCGCTCCTGACATTTCATAACGGTGCATCGTTCCGAGTTCTGCGATACGAATCGGTAAGTTTCTGTAAGAGTGGATGCCATTTTTGTAAATCATCATGTGATGCGGGCAGTTCATCGGACGAAGCACTAAGTCTTCATTGTCCATACTCATAACTGGGAACATGCCATCTTGATAATGATCCCAATGTCCAGACGTTTTATAAAGCTCTACACTGCCTAGAACTGGTGTATAAACGTGGTCATACCCTAGACGCTCTTCTTTGTCTACGATATACCGTTCAATCACCCGACGAATTGTCGCGCCTTTTGGCAACCAAAGCGGCAATCCCTGACCCACTTTTTGTGAGTTCATGAACAAGTCCAATTCTTTTCCGATTTTACGGTGATCCCGTTCTTTTGCTTCTTCCAACATTTTCAAATGCGCTTGAAGTTCATCTTTCTTGAAGAACGCAGTTCCGTAAATACGTTGAAGCATTTTGTTGTCAGAATTCCCGCGCCAGTATGCTCCCGCAATACTTAACAGCTTAAATTCTTTCAGTTTACCTGTGTAGGGAACGTGGACGCCGCGGCATAGGTCAAAGAACTCGCCTTGTTCGTAAATTGAAACTTGCTCATCCTCCGGGATTGCTTCAAGTAATTCCAATTTATACTCATCATCAATTTCTTTAAAGCGGCGCTGTGCTTCTGCACGTGTTACGTCATGACGAACAATTTCAAGGTTCTCACCGATAATCCGTTTCATTTCTTTTTCAATTTCGGGAAGGTCATCAGCTGTAATCGGCGTCGGGGAATCAATATCATAATAGAATCCATTGTCAATCGCTGGTCCTACTCCAAGTTTTGCATCAGGGAATTTGCGTTTAACAGCTTGAGCCAGCAAATGTGCTGTGCTATGGCGTAATATTTCTAAGGCTTCTGGAGACTGCTGAGTAATGATCGCGATATCTCCATCATGCTGGATTGGCGCTTTCAAGTCGATGAGCTGCTCCCCAAGCTTACCGGCTAGTGCATTTTTACGAAGCCCTGGACTAATCGACATTGCAACGTCTTCAGTCGTAGTGCCAGCAGGAAACTCCTTTACCGCACCGTCTGGAAATTTTAAATGAATTGAATCTGACATGTAAATGCACTCCCTTTTCTATTTTTAGACACAAAAAAGCCCCATCCCATAAAGGGACGAGACTTGTGCTCGCGGTTCCACCCTTCTTCCTTCAATCCTAAAAAACCGGAATGATGAAGCTTCAAACGGCTAACGGGCCGGGGCCGTCAACAGGTACTCAGTAGTTCCCTGCTGCTGCTCAAAGGTGGTAAATTGGCTGCCGTTTCCTGCAAGGTTCTCAGCATTCCCCTTGCTCTCTGTAGGTCGTTCAATCAATTGTTGTCCTTGTCTAAGCATTTGTTCGATGTATTGTGATTAGTATAGTGAATGTCGTCAAAAAATGCAAGAGAATCCGATAAACAATTACTCTTTTTTCTTTACTCTTCGATTATTACCTTTCAGCTCGACAGGATCACTTATCATTTTAATGCGTTCCATAACTCGAGCTGCTTTGACCGGTTCTTTTTCCCCGCGTTGAGAAAACGTCAAATGGTTTTGTAATTGGTCCAGCGTAAAATTAGAAGTGAAGAATGTCGGAAGCTGGTCAGCCATTCGATATTGCAATATTGTCCCAAGAACTTCATCCCGAGCCCAAGCTGTCATCGATTCTGCACCGATGTCATCGATCATGAGCACTTTTGCCTTTTTAACAAATTCAATTTTTTCGTTATGGGAGTTATCTGAAATGGATTGTTTGATTTCACGTAAAAACTCCGGTAAGTATACAACCACCGTTCGTATTTGACGACTGGCAAGTTCATTTGCGAGGGCACCGAGAATAAAGGACTTTCCTGTTCCAAATTCCCCGTAGATATATAATCCTTTTTCGGGAACTTCTCCTGTCTCCTCGAATTGGGTGATGAACTGTTCCGCCATGTCTACAAGTTCTATCCGACTGTCATCATAAAAGATATCCACGTCTGGTAAAGTTGCGGCCATAACATCTTTCGGCATATATAAGCTGTCCAGCATCTTGTTAACTGCCCGCTTTTCATCATCTATTTCTTTACGCGGACAACGGATATAAGTCACATCGATCAGCCCTTGGTTCATGATCAACTTCGGCTCGAAGCCCTTCATGACATTGATGCATCCTTCAAGATTCGTGCATTTTTCACATTGGTGCGAAGCCGTTGTATATTCGTATAACTTATTAAGACTTCTTTCGATAACTTGTTTGTCAATCTCTTCTGAATGCTCCTCTATGAATAGCTGAACCTTATCATTGGAAAGAACTTCATTTCTCAATTCATCGTAACGTGCGGCAAGTTTCGGTGCATTGATGACCCGTTTCATAGCATCTCCGATTCGCTCCATTTTACTTCACCCCTTTTCTCATAGTTTCTAATTTAGCCAGTAATTGTTTTCGTTTTTCATCAATCTCTGCCTTGCTTTCAGCGGAAACCGGTTTTGCTGGCTTGTCCTTTTCATCTTTTTTGTAGAACCAATCAGGAACTTGCTCTTCGCGTATTGGCTTTTGGGTTCTACCGCCTGATTTTCCGCCTTCATTCAGCCACTTCGTATATTGGTCATGTTCTTTCCGAGCATATTCCATCGCTTTTTCAGCAGTATCCACTTTTTTCATCTTCCAATGAGAAGCAATTCTTTCAGCAAAACTTGATGTAATCTTCATATCATTTCGTAAGAGAATATATTGCAGCAGTACATTCACAACCGGTATTTCCAAGCCGTGTACATTGACCAGGCGCTCGGCCAGCTGTATATCGACAGAGACAGGCTCTTTCCCCATAATATCGCGAAGCATTTCCCGTGGCGAGATCTGAGTTAGATAGTTAATCTGGTCACGTTCTTTCGTTTGCGGACCGTCATATACTTCAGGTGCCGGCTTCACATTATAGACTTTTTCAAGTTTCGGAGCTGATTTTGAAATGTTCATCTTATAGAAGTCGGCTGATGATTTACGAAGCCGTTCTTCTGGAACTTCCAAGTTTTCATTCAGTGCCATCATAATTACTTTCTGCATGTCCAATGGATTCAAATCGTACATGAATGCCAATTTCGCAATAAGTTCACGGGAAATTCCAGCTAATGCTGCGCGTGGAACCATTTGTTCCGATAGACCGCTCATCAGCAAGTCAAAGTCAAAACCACTATGGTCAAAGGGAACTCCATGTGCAGGTTCCCGTGCCGCCAACTGTTGTTCGTTTTGAAGTTCATGGGCATTCCCATTTACAGGCGTGTATACGTCTAAAAAATTTCTTGATATTTCTTTGTATCCAGTTGTGTTAGATGTCTCGGTGACAAAACGGCCACGCAAATCGCGATATGCTTGTTCACCGATTTTGCTGAACAAAAAAGTTGCCAGTAAAGGGTCGTGGAAAAAGTTTTGAGCATCGAGAGGAGGTAATAATTGGTAAACAAACGAACGACGGTCATCCTCTGTCTTCGTATATGTACGCAGCAGCCCAATTGCTTCTAAAGAGATTCTTGCTTGGAACACAGCCTGAAGCGGCATCGTTAAAATATTCATCAAATGGTAATGTGTAAAAAATCGATTTTCTTGAGGGTCTGCATCTGCCCATAAAGTTAAATACAAACTCATCGCTTCAGGCCCCGTTAAAGGTTGATAAAAAAGCGTGAGAAGCTGGCGATCATAATCAGAAAATGGGACCGATAATTTCAGTGAATACGTATCGACCGGCTGTAATTCCTGGAAAAGCATGTTCGTTCTACCTCCTACTCCTCAGATGGCTCTTCAGAACCATTCTTTTCACGAAGAGGTCCTATTTGCAAATTTTTCAATTCTTCAATGAACATGGTAATATTTTGATAGTCACGATACACAGAGGAGAATCTAACATAAGCAACTTCATCGACATCTGCAAGACGTTCCATGACCATTTCACCTACATCGTGAGAGTCAATTTCAGATATCCCTCTGCTTTTTAATTCCTTTTCGATAGAATCGACAATATTCTTTAAGTCTTCAAGCGGTACTGGACGTTTTTCACATGCTCGAATAAGTCCTCTGAGAACTTTTTCACCTGTGAATTCTTCGCGAGTACCTTCCTTTTTTACAACAACAAGCGGCGCTTCCTCTACTTTTTCAAAAGTTGTAAACCGGTAATTACATTGCTCGCATTCTCTGCGTCTGCGGATGGAGCTGTTCTCTTCGGCTGGTCTAGAGTCGACAACACGCGTTCCGTTAAATTTGCAAGCTGGACATTTCATAATTTGTTCCTCCGGTTTTCTGTAGTTCATCTATTATAACAGAGAGAGGGTTTTCGTAACACCCGCGTTGACTTTTCTGCTGTCGTCTCGTTCAAACCATTTAAAAAACTGCCTTCTTCCCTGCATATCCGCAGGTGAGAAGACAGTTTGATACTAACAATTAAGCTTTGATAGCTGTACGAAGTTCTTTTGCCACTTTTTTCGTCAAGTCAACAACGCGAGCTGAATAACCCCATTCGTTATCGTACCAAGCCAGAACTTTCACTTTACGATTGCCGATAACCATCGTTGATAGACCATCAATGATTGCTGAGTCTGATGTGTTATTGAAATCAATAGAAACGAGGGGCTCCATAGTCAGGCTAAGAATGCCTTTCATCGGACCTTCCATCGCTTTCTTGAACGCTTCGTTAACTTGTTCTGCTGTCACATCTTGCTTCACGTCTACTACTAGATCGACTAGAGAAACGTTTGGAGTCGGTACTCGTAATGCCATTCCATGAATCTTACCTTCAAGTTCAGGAAGCACTAATGAAAGTGCTTTTGCTGCGCCTGTTGACGTTGGAATAATGGATTGCCCGCAAGAACGTGCGCGGCGCAAGTCTTTGTGTGGATTATCTAAGTTCTTTTGATCATTTGTATAGGCATGTACAGTAGTCATCAGCCCATTTTCAATGCCAAATTCGTCATTTAAAACTTTCGCTACAGGTGCTAAACAGTTCGTTGTACAGCTTGCATTCGATATCACATCATGTTTTTCAATATCCAGTTTTTCATCGTTGACACCCATCACAATTGTAATGTCTTCGTTTTTTCCTGGAGCAGATAGGATAACTTTCTTTGCGCCAGCATCCAAGTGCAAAGCGGCTTTTTCACGTGCGTTAAACACACCAGTTGCTTCAATGACGATGTCTACGCCAAGTTTTTTCCAAGGGAGTTTGGATGGGTCACGTTCAGCAACGAGTTCAACTCGCTTGCCGTTCACAAGAAGCGCATCTTTTTCAACAATCACTTCTCCGTCGAACGTTCCGTGAGTTGTGTCATACTTAATCAAGTGTGCTAATGTTTCTGGCGGATAAACGGCATTAATGGCTATAGCGGTAACCTCTTCCTCTACTATCAACTGCCTGAATACCATGCGGCCAATTCGACCAAAACCATTAATCGCTACTGATGTTGTCATGAATAAGTCCTCCCGTATGTATGATGTTATACTGTTTACTCAAATATTCTTAATTAGTATAACACATTTTCATCATGTGGAAAGAGTTTGTGCAACATTGAACAATGATTGTTTTTTCAGATAATATATTACACATTCCATTTTTTCAATACATCTGCCACTTGTCTTTCCGTTTCTTCAATTGTTCCATTATTGAAGATCACTGCATCAGCACCTTTTTCTTTCACAGCTATCGGAAGTTGAGAATCGATTCTGGTAACCGCCTCTTGTTCAGACAACTGATTACGATTCATCAATCGGTCTTTTTGAACTTCGGGAGTAACGGATACGACAAGTATTTTCTCTACATAATCATGTAACTTGTTCTCAAACAATAATGGAATGTCCAAAACGACTGTTTTTGCACCCGCAGCAAGGTGTGCCTCTTTTTGAGCAACTAACTCTTTTCGGATAGCTGGATGAATGATTGCATTCAATTTTTCGCGTTTTGCAGAGTCTTCAAAAATCATCTTTCCTACTGCTGCACGGTCCATTGTTCCATCTTCTTTTAAAGCCTCAGGACCAAAAACTTCTTCTATACTCTTCAAGACAGGAGTGCCCGGCTTCACTACGAGCCTGGCAATCTGATCTGCATCTACTACAGGCAGGTTACGTTCTTTCAACATTTTGGCAACAGTGCTCTTTCCACTGGCAATGCTGCCGGTAAGTCCGATAATCATGCAAATTCCCCTTTCAATGTTGGCACTTTTTACAGTAGGTGGATGTCCGATTTGCAATTTGGATAGAAGCAGTTGCAGTTCCGCAATTCGGACACACTTTCTTTCCGTACATTTTTAAACGATTTTGCATGGAGCCCGCTTCACCGTTCGTATTGCGATAATCTGATATTGAACTGCCGCCAGCTTGTATACTTTCATCGAGTACGGCAACAATTTCGCGGAAAAGCTGTTGTTTTCTGGCATGACTGATTCTTCCTGTTGCCCGCTTTGGATGAATGCCTACTCTGAACAATGCCTCTGTTGCATATATATTTCCGCAGCCTGAAATGACTTGCCCATCCATTATCACTTCTTTAATCGGTTTTCGAGCATATTTCTCTTCTACAGATTTCGTCAGGAAAAATTCCAATGCATCTTCAGCGAATGGTTCAGGGGCCATTAAAGTAAGCGGTATATAGTCTTCTTCACACGTCAGTAATCGCAGTTCCCCAAAACGGCGAATATCTGAATAGACAAGAAGACCGCCATCTTCAAGCTGGAAGATGGCGTGAATATGATTGCGGAACTTTTGTTCACGAATATCTTGAATCGTATTTACGACAAACCACGCGCCTGTCATTCCTAAATGACTGACAAGCAAGCGGCAGGTATTGTTTTTCACAAGATGAAAGTAAATATATTTACTGCGGCGGGTAACCGCTTCAATCGTAAATCCTTTCAGCTCTTCAGCAAAGTAATCTACATCATGACCTTTTACAATCGCTTCTTTTCCTGCAGCTTTTGAAGCCGTTACCGTTTCAGAAACTGTTACCTTTTGAATTGTACGTCCGCTTGCCGCAGGGGCTAATGAGCGTACAACTCCTTCAACTTCTGGTAGTTCTGGCATCGCAATCCCTCACTTCGTATCGTACCAGCTTGCTCCATAAGCAGAATCCACTTTTAACGGAACATTCAGTTCCAGAGCGGACTCCATCACTTCCGGCACAATTTTCTTTAGCTGTTCCAACTCTTCAGGCGGCGCTTCAAAAATCAGTTCATCGTGTACCTGTAACAGCATGCGTGCTTGAAGATCTTCTTTTTCCAGACGATGATCCATGTCAATCATCGCTTTTTTAATAATGTCTGCAGCTGTACCTTGGATTGGTGTATTCATCGCAGTGCGCTCAGCGAATCCACGCAGGTTGAAATTCGAACTTGTAATGTCGGGTAAATACCGTCTGCGGTTCATCATCGTGGAGACAAATCCACGTTGTTTTGCGTCTTGTATAATATCGTCCATGTATTGTTTAACACCGGGGAAACTCTTTAAATAGGTTTCGATGAATTCCGCAGCTTCTTTCCTAGGGATATCCAAACTTTGAGATAACCCATAATCACTTATACCGTAAACAATTCCAAAATTGACCGCTTTCGCAGCCCGGCGCATATTAGACGTCACATCTTCTTTTGCAACTCCAAACACATCCATTGCTGTCTTCGTATGAATGTCCGCACCTGCACGGAATGCTTCTATCAACTTTTCATCTTGCGAGATGTGGGCAAGCACGCGAAGTTCGATTTGTGAGTAGTCCGCAGCAAACATAATCCAATCTGGTTCTGAGGGGACAAAAGCGGCACGAATTTTACGCCCTTCTTCCAGTCGGATCGGGATATTTTGCAAATTCGGATTAATCGAGCTAAGTCGTCCAGTTTGTGTAAGCGCCTGCTGGAACCGTGTGTGAACTTTACCATCTTCGTGGATTTCTTTAGACAATCCATCGATATACGTAGATTTCAACTTTCCAAGCTGACGGTATAACAAAATATGCTCAATAATCTCGTGCTCCGGCGCTAACTTCTCAAGCACATCTGCTGCTGTTGAATAGCCTGTTTTCGTCTTTTTGATAGGTGTTAGGCCAATCTTTTCAAATAGAATGACGCCCAGCTGCTTAGGTGAATTGATGTTGAATGACTGACCCGCAATTTCGTAAATCGTTGATTCGAGAAATTCCAGTCTGCCTGATAATTCTGTACCAATCTTTTGCAAGATATCCAAATCGGTCTTCACACCAGTGGATTCCATTTTTCCGAGTATCTTTGCAAGCGGTAATTCCAAGTTATGATACAACTCATATTGCTCATTCTGCTTTAGTTTTTCAGATACAGTTTCCTGTAAGTTCCAAACCGCAACTGCTTTAGTTCCCGCATGCTGAGCGATTATGTCCTCTGCTGGAACTGCTTTTTTCGCACCTTTCCCATAGACAGATGCATCTTTTTGGATACCGTTCCACCCAATTGATTCTGCTGCTTCAGATACATCATCAAATGAAAGTGAAGGATTGACAATATACGCAGCTAGTGTCAAATCGAAATCGATTCCCGATACGGGGATATCGATTGCAGCAAGCGCAGCGTAGAGTGCCTTAGCGTCTGTTGTGAGCTTCTGTTTTTCCGGATTTGCAAGCCATGTCTTTAATTCTTCGTCTTCTTTCACATCACTCATAGGTACGTAAAATACTGTTTCACCGTTTGTCATAGCAATACCGAATAAATCCGAAGTCAAATAGTTATCGTCCATCATTTCCAAGTGGACGGCCATTTGATCCGATAAGTCGGCATTCGTGACTTTGTGCTTCGTTACTACTTCAATCTCTTCAACAGGTTCAGGTGCTTCGGCTTCTACACCCATTTTCTCAAGCAGTGTGGTGAATTTGAGTTCTTTAAACAGTGCAGTAAGCTGCTCTTCGTTCGGACCACTATAAGACAGATCTTGTAACCCTATCGTCAGGGGAGCATTAACTTCAATCGTTGCAAGCTGCTTACTCATGAATGCTTGCTCTTCGTTGTTCGTTAAGTTCTCCTTTAACTTCTTACCGCTAATCGCATCTAAGGACTCATATACTTTTTCCACAGATCCATATTCTTTCAAAAGCTTTAATGCTGTTTTTTCACCAACCCCCGGCACACCAGGGATATTGTCTGAAGCATCACCCATTAAGCCTTTCATATCAATAATTTGGAGTGGTTCAATTCCATACTTCTCTTCGATATGCTCAGGAGTATACATCTCCATATCGGTTATTCCTTTGCGAGTTATACAAACTGTCGTCGATTCGGTCGCGAGCTGTGTTAAGTCTTTGTCACCTGAAATGACAACCGTTTCAGCTGATTCCGCGCTTGCAGTTCGACTTAGTGTACCGATAATATCATCGGCCTCAAAATTCTCCAATTCGTATTGTGGGATGTTATATGCAGTCAATAGTTTACGTAAGTATGGAAATTGTTCGGATAGTTCCGGCGGCGTCTTTTGACGTCCCCCCTTGTATTCACTAAATGTACTGTGTCGGAATGTAGTCTTCCCCGCATCCCAAGCAACGAGAAGATGCGTCGGCTGCTCTTCTTTTAGTATGTTTTGAAGCATCATTGTAAAGCCATACACTGCATTCGTATGAATTCCGCTGTCATTCGTTAGTAACGGCAAAGCAAAGAAAGCACGATAAGCAAGGCTATTTCCATCTAATAACACAATTTTTTTAGTCGTCACGTAGCTCGTCCACTCCTTCGTAAAAAAAAAACGTCGTCTTCCTTCATCTTACCACGTAGGCAGGATGAAAAGAAAACGACGTGGTTCACTTTAACCAGCAGAATTCGAATGTTGGCTGATTGGCAATTTAATGAAGAACTCAGATCCTTTGTCAATCTCACTTTCCACCCATATACTTCCATGATGGACATCGATTAGATGCTTTACAATCGCAAGACCTAGACCCGTACCGCCTGAATCACGGCTTCTCGCTAAATCTGCACGATAAAAACGTTCAAATACTCTAGTCAGTTTTTCCTTTTCAATTCCTATGCCTTCATCCGCAATCGAAATAACAACAAATTCATCAACCGTTTTCGCTTTAATGGTTATAACTGTTTTGGGTTTTGAATACGAAATTGCATTGATAAGTAAATTGACAATGACTTGCATTAAGCGTCCGCCATCCGCTTCCAGCTTTAACTCACCTGGGTCTTCGATTTCAATTCTCATTTCTTTTTCGGCAAGTTTTACAGAAACCAATTCGACAGCTTCCCGTATCGTAATCGCTGCATCCACTTCTGTAAGATTGAGGATGAACCCTTGTTGTTCAATCCCCGATAACTCTAATAGATCCGAAACAAGCGAATGTAACCGGCCACTTTCTTTCTCAATAATGCTAACAAAATCTCTTGATATGACAGGATCCTCTATCGCTCCGTCCAGTAACGTTTCCGCAAATCCTTTTATAGATGTTACTGGGGTTCTTAATTCGTGTGAAACGTTCGCAACAAAGTCTTTTCGCACCTCTTCAAGCTGAATGATTTGCGTAATATCATGAAACACTACTATGATTCCCAACCAGTTTCCATGTCTTCCGATAACAGGCGCGCCGTATACCGTTAAATTCAACGTGTCGATTTGTCGCTCCAGTCGAATTTGACGCTCATGGACTTGTTCAGTCAAAAACACATTCTCAATTAATTGTTCAACTGCCGCCGGTAATCCGATTTCTTTATAGGGTTTCCCAATAGAATCAGCAGAAGAAGCGTTAAAGGTTTGAGCAAAAACTCCATTCATCAAGTTCACAGTACCACCCCGGCCAAGCATGATCAGACTGCTGCCGATGCTTTCGATAAGTGTTTTAAGTCTTTCTTTTTCCATAGAACGAACAACTTGGGTTTCTTGTGCGTGCTGTGCAATCTTGTTGATGTACGTAGCGAGATTTCCTAAGTCCCTGAATTCACTAACACTGGCACGAGCTTTATAATCACCTATAGCTAATTTCCCTGCTACTCTCGTTATTTCATCCACGGGTTTCGTAAAGTGATAAATCACTCTGGATACCGTAAACAAGCTGAGAACGAGAAATAGGATAATTACAATTGTGATGTAATACAAAAAAGTCTTTTCTAATGATGAATCGACAGGTGCATCGACTACGTTGAAAAATTGACTAATTACAATCCAGAGAACAATTGAAAAGACAACTAGTGTAGCACTAGTTGTGAGTAGGATTCGGGAGGAGTGGCCTTTACTTTTCATGAAAACTCCTCAAATTTATAACCAATTCCGCGGACAGTTTTAATGGAACGGGGCTTTTTAGAATCCGCTTCAATCTTATCCCGGAGATGACTAATATGAACGTCTACAATGCGTGTATCTCCACTGAAGTCATAGTTCCAGACAGCTTGAAGTAACTGATCTCGTGAAAGCACGCGGTTTTTATGTTTCATGAGATGAACGAGCAGTTCAAATTCTTTTGGAGTGAATTCCAGTAACTCTCCATTCAATTCTGTTTGGTATCGCTCAAGGTATACAGTCAAACCGTTAATACTAATACTTTCACTAGGCTGTTTTGGACCATTTGTACGTCGCAGCACAGCTTTAACGCGTGCTGTTAACTCTCGCGGGCTGAACGGTTTCGTCATATAATCATCCGCACCGATTTCCAATCCAAGCACTTTATCTGTCTCTTCGCCCCTAGCCGTTAACATGATGATGGGAGTATCTATTTTTTGTTGGCGCAGATTTTGACAAACATCGATGCCGTCCATTCCAGGCAGCATAATATCCAGTACTATCAAATCCGGTTTGCTAGCGATAGCTGTCTCTAATGCATCTATGCCGTTCGTTGCAACTAACGTACGATATCCATTCTGTTTTAAATTGTATTCAAGCAGCGTACAAATCGAAGGATCATCTTCTACTATCAACACCGTTTTAGTTTGAAATGCTTCCATAGTCTCCATATCAGAAGTTATCCATTGTTTGTGAAGTTAGTTGTCGATTTTTAACAGAAGGTGCTGCTACCAGTACGTAGCCTTGAACCGTTTGTTCGCTCGTCTCATTTAAAGCTGTAACCGTGATTTTCACCTGATTGGCTTCGATGTCCACTGCTGTAACTTCAAGTGTAATCGTAATCGTTTCGTAGTGATACACTGGATTCGGGAACTCTAAATGTTGAGCGAGTACATATGAACCAGGGCCAGGTAAGTATTTTGAAATCGCTGACGTGATGAACCCCGTTAACATAAGTGTTGGTACAATTGGCTTTTGCACATCTGTTTGAGATGCAAAATCGTGTTGAATATAAATTGGATTAGGATCGTTTGTCAGCCCTAAATAGAGAAGCAGGTCCCTATCTTCAATTTTTTCAGTCAATTTAAGTTTTTCGCCAACCTTAATTTCTTCAATTCCTCTGCCGACTCTTCTTTTTTTACCAAGTATCAAAAAAAGTCCCCCTTAGTAGGTGTTAGCTTTCTACTTTAAAGTCTATCACAAAACAAAATTAAATCGAGTAGCTTCATCTTGCGCTACTCGATTTTTGTGAGATTACACTAATATTTTCATCACTGCTTTTACGGAATCTGCAGATTTGGATAACGCTTGTTTTTCATCGTCTGTCAATTCAAGCTCAATGATTTTTTCAATCCCGTCTTTACCAAGAACAGTCGGTACTCCCATATAAATACCATCCATACCGAATTCACCCTCTAAATAAGCAATTGCGGGAATAATACGTTTCTGATCTTTCAAGATTGCTTCCGCCATTTCGACTAAGGCAGCAGCTGGTGCATAATAGGCTGAACCATTTCCAAGCAGATTCACGATTTCCGCACCGCCTTTACGGGTGCGCTGGACAATTTCTTCAATCCGTTCTTCTGAAATCAACTTCTCCAGCGGAACACCGCCAGCAGCAGAATAACGGACAAGCGGAACCATATCATCCCCATGGCCGCCGAGAACGAATCCAGAAACATCTTTCACTGAAACATTCAGCTCCTGTGCAACAAATGTCCGGAATCGCGCTGTGTCCAGAACACCTGACTGTCCAATGACGCGACTTTTCGGGAGTCCCGATTCTTTATAAACTGTGTATGTCATGGCATCTACAGGGTTTGTAAGAACAATGATGGTTGTCTCAGGTGAATGCTTTACGATTTCCGCAGTTACGGACTTCATAACCTTTTGATTCGTTTGAACAAGGTCATCTCGGCTCATACCCGGTTTGCGGGCTATCCCCGCTGTGATGATGACTACATCTGAACCTCGAGTGTCGCCGTAGTCTGAAGTGCCAGTAATGGACGCGTCAAACCCTTGAACAGGACTTGCTTCTAACATATCAAGAGCTTTTCCTTTCGTGGCGCTCTCCATGTTCGGGATATCCACCAACACCACGTCACACAATTCTTTCTGAGCGAGCAAAAATGCTGTTGTCGCTCCAGTAAATCCAGAACCAATAACCGATACTTTTTTACGAGACATAGACATTACAAAACTCCCTTTCCGAATTGGATAATGATTCAACTGCTATTCTATTTAATAAGGCACCATTTCTAACAAAAGTTCTTAAAAACCAACACTGCCAACCTGTTTTATTATAAACAAAAAGCAGAGGCTGCGATTCGAGCTCTGCTTTTTGTCCCTTACTTATTTAGTACCTGTCGAATACGATTCGTAAACTTATAGGTTTTTGATCAGCTCGTCGGCGAACTCAGAAGTTTTCACTTCAGTTGCGCCTTCCATTAGACGTGCAAAGTCATAAGTAACCACTTTAGAAGCGATTGTCTTTTCGATTGACTTCGTGATCATTTCAGCTGCTTCGTTCCATCCAAGATGCTCAAGCATTAGTACACCTGAAAGAAGAAGTGAAGATGGGTTTACTTTGTCTAGACCAGCATACTTCGGTGCAGTACCGTGAGTCGCTTCGAAGATTGCATGTCCTGAATCGTAGTTAATGTTCGCACCTGGTGCGATACCGATTCCGCCAACTTGTGCAGCGAGTGCGTCAGAAATATAATCACCGTTCAAGTTCATTGTTGCTACAACGTCGAATTCTTTTGGACGTGTCAAGATTTGCTGAAGGAAGATATCAGCAATTGAATCTTTAACGATGATTTTGCCTGCAGCTTCAGCGTCTGATTGCGCTTTGTTTGCAGCATCTGTTCCCTGCTCGTCCTTAATGCGGTCGTATTCGTTCCATGTGAATACTTTGTCGCCGAATTCCTGCTCAGCTACTTCATATCCCCAGTTCTTGAATGCGCCTTCTGTAAACTTCATGATGTTTCCTTTGTGAACAAGTGTCACTGATTTACGGCCTTCAGTGATTGCATAGTTCAATGCACCGCGTACAAGACGCTTTGTTCCTTCTTCAGAAACAGGCTTAATGCCGATTCCAGATGTTTCTGGGAAGCGGATGTTTTTAGCGCCCATTTCATTTTGTAAGAAGTCGATTACTTTTTTAACTTCATCGGAACCTTCTTTATACTCAATACCTGCATAGATATCTTCTGTGTTCTCGCGGAAGATGACCATGTCGCAGTCTTCAGGATGCTTAACCGGTGAAGGAACGCCCTCGAAGTAACGAACTGGACGCAGGCAAGTGTATAGGTCTAGTTCTTGACGAAGTGCTACGTTCAATGAACGGAATCCTCCGCCGATTGGTGTAGTCAAAGGTCCTTTAATCGCAATCAAGTACTCTTCAATTGTGTCAAGAGTCGCTTGTGGAAGCCATTCGCCAGTTTCATTGAATGCTTTTTCTCCAGCTAATACTTCTTTCCACTCAAGTTTACGTTTTCCATCGTAAGCTTTGTCTACTGCGCTTTCAAGAACGCGTGAAGCCGCATACCAAATGTCAGGACCTGTTCCGTCACCGATGATGTATGGAATTGTTGCGTGATCTGGTACGTTTAAAACACCGTTTGATACTGTGATTTTACCTTCGTTAGCCATTAAAATTCCTCCTAAAGTCATAAGTATAGGGCGGGTATGATTGCATACCCCCCCAGAGATTTTTGCTTGTTAACGCTGTTCGATTGGCACATACTTCTGCATGTCCGGTCCGATATACTCGGCACGCGGACGGATCAGTCGGTTGTTATCGTACTGCTCTAGAATGTGTGCAATCCATCCGGAAATCCGGGAAACTGCAAAAATCGGAGTAAATAAATCATGATCAATCCCAAGTGAATGATATACCGATGCTGAATAAAAATCAACATTTGGCGGTAATTTTTTCTCACCTGTAACGATTTTCTCGATTGCTTCAGACATACGGAAATACTTGCCTTCGCCACGAAGCTCCGTCAGTTTTTCTGACATTTCACGAAGATGCTTCGCACGCGGGTCGCCTTGACGATAAACACGGTGTCCGAAGCCCATGATTTTTTCTTTGTTATCCAATTTGTTATGGATATACTCGTCCACTTTGTCTTCACTGCCAATATCCATTAGCATTTTCATAACTTGTTCGTTTGCGCCACCATGCAATGGTCCTTTAAGGGCTCCAATTGCTGCAGTAACACCTGAATACATATCTGAAAGTGTTGCAACACAAACGCGTGCTGTGAACGTTGATGCGTTCAGCTCGTGGTCTGCATGCAATACAAGCGCTTTGTTAAATGCTTCCTCTTCAATTGGTTCTGGTTTTTCACCATTCAGCATGTATAGGAAGTTCGCTGCATATCCAAGCGACGTATCAGGGGCTACTGGCTCTAGACCCTTACGAGTACGCGCAAAAGCAGTAACTACAGTTGCAATTTTTGCTTGCAGCTTAATTGCCTTCAAGTAGTTCTCTTCTTTGGACATATCTTCTGCTTTGTCATCATATAACCCTAGAAGGGAGATTGCTGTACGCAATGCTGCCATAGGATGTACGTCTTTAATAGGATACGTTTTGAAGTGTGCTAGCACTTCTTGAGGCACGGACATGTTATCCGCCAACTGCTGCTTCAATTCAGTGAGCTCATCCTCTTTTGGCAAACGCAAGTGCCAAAGTAGATAGACGACTTCCTCAAAACTTGCATTGTTTGCAAGATCGTCAATGTCGTACCCGACGTATGTAAGGGTATCATCGATGATTGAACTGATTGCGGACTGTGTCGCTACAATTCCTTCTAAACCTTTAGTAGATGTCATGAAACTCTCTCCTTCAGTCAGCAGCCGTCCAGCCATCCGTTTTACCTGCCGGTTGGGACAGTCGGCTGATCTGCTAATATTATTCCGTCTAAAAACGCTTACAAAACTCATTATAATCAACTTTGTCCGTTTTGTGAATATAAATGCACACGATTTCCAGATATTCTAGCGAATTGGAGGGCTCACCTATTAAAAATTCAGGAGCTTACAAGTTTTTTAACGCCAACTTGGCACCGCTTATACCCGCTTTAGTTGGAGGTGTTTTTTTATTCCTAGTACCTCCTGCAGCAATTGCAATCATTATCGCTTATTTCGCAGCACCTGTTGTGAAATTTGTACATCACGTTTTTGGATTGCCGAGAACACTCTCTACGCTGCTTTCTATGTTATTCATCATCGGTATAGTCGCGGGCGTATTTGTAATGGCAACACAAGGTTTAATAGATACATTGCCTATTGTCGAACATCATATAGAACCTTATATTGGTAATCAGGATTGGTCTGGTGTCGCAATCACATTTCTGAAAGAGAATATACTTACAGCGGGTCACTCACTCGTTGAACACACCGTGACGTTTACGGGCTTACTATTTCAGCAAGTACTTACACTTTTCATTTTCTTAGTGGCTTTTTTCTTTGCACTGCGTGAAAGTGAAAAAGACCGATTCTGGTTTCTCGTCTACTTTCCAGCATCCATGCGCCGCCAGGCACATCGTCTGTTTAAAAAAGCGGGAGAACTGATTGGTCACTTCCTATCAATTGAGGCTCGACTCTTTTGCTTAACGTTTCTTTTACTATGCACAGGATTTTTCCTGCTCTCTTTCTCTTCACCCATTGGAACAGCATTTGTCATCTCCTTGGCGGACAGTCTGCCGCTTTTAGGCACTGGATTGTTTCTGCTTCCCATGATTATTTTCTACTTTTATACTGGAAACTATTTGTTCGGGTCAGCGATTCTTCTGCTTTACATCTTAACGTTAGTGAGTCGCCAAATTGCTGAATCTTACTTATGGGCATCTACTTTCCGAGTAAAGCCAGTGCACGCATTTTTAATAACAGCGAGTTCATTTTACTTATTTGGCTTGCCAGGTATTTTACTAACACCTTTCCTATTGTTTACTGCGATGAAAATAAGAAATCATCCGAAATTCATCGAATGATTAATGTGCCTTTTTTCATCTTCTTATAGATTTGCTGAATAATGAGAGGACGGATTAGTTTTCGCGGCCAACTGAAAAGTAACAGCAAACCAATGATATCTGTTATGAAACCAGGAACGAGTAACAAAAGACCTCCTGCTAATATACACAGACCGTCTATCAAGGCAGGTCCAGGCGCGTCACCAGCGGCCATTCTTTCTCTAAAGTTAACAAACGCCTTAAATCCTTGCCGCTTCGCTAAATAAGCTCCGCCAATTCCCGTTATTAGGATTATAGCAAGTGTTGGCATGACGCCCATTTGGTTTCCGGCATATAGTAATACGGTTAGTTCACTTGCTGGAACCAGTAAGAAAAGAAGCAGTAACCATTTCATTCAATACACCCCTCTTTCGAGAAAAACCGCAATCCTTAGGTAGGAATGCGGTTTTTGTTTATAGTACTTTGGCGTGACCTTTATAAACAACGCCTGTTTCAGCGTCCATAGTTATTTCTTTGTCATGCTTAATTACTTCTGTAGCGTTTTTCACGCCTACAATGACTGGGATTCCTAAGTTCAAACCGACAATCGCACCATGACTAGTAAGTCCGCCCTCTTCAGTGATGAGGCCCGCACACTTTTCAAGTACTGGTAGCATATCACGGTCTGTAGACTGAGTCACAAGGATTGCACCTTCTGTATCGAAAGCCTCCGCTTCAGCTGCACTGCGTGCAACGATTGCACGACCGTAGGCGACTGATTTACCAATTCCTTGTCCCTTGGCAAGCATATCTCCAATAACGTGAATTTTCATCAAGTTAGTTGAACCTGCTTCACCAACTGGAACACCCGCTGTAATGATAACTACATCACCATGTGTCACGTACTGTTGTTTCACACTTTGCTCGACTGATTCGTCAAGGATGGAGTCAATAGAACTAACACGACTTCCAACAACCGGATACGCTCCCCATACAAGTGTCAGTCTGCGAGCAACTGATTCAGAAGAAGTAACTGCTATAATCGGGCAGCCTGGACGATACTTAGAAATCATACGAGCAGTTGTACCGCTTTCAGTTGGAGCAATGACTGCTTTTACTTTTAAGTTGATAGCTGTATACGCGGCAGCTTGTCCAATCGCATCTGTCATATTGCCGTGCTTTTCTCTTCTGCGAGTAGAGATGAAAGAACGATAGTCAAAGGACTCTTCAATTTTGTTCGCAATACGATCCATGGTTTCAACAGATTCTACAGGATATAATCCGGCTGCAGTTTCTCCCGAAAGCATGATTGCATCCGATCCATCAAAAATGGCATTGGCAACATCACTAGCTTCCGCACGTGTTGGACGCGGATTGCGCTGCATAGAGTCGAGCATTT
Organism: Sporosarcina aquimarina; assembly: GCF_033253705.1. Classification (GTDB taxonomy): domain Bacteria; phylum Bacillota; class Bacilli; order Bacillales_A; family Planococcaceae; genus Sporosarcina; species Sporosarcina aquimarina. The sequence goes on along the minus strand of NZ_JAUBDH010000005.1, from coordinate 197,044 downwards.
GAGTAGCTGTAATGACCGGTTTACCCGCTTGGTTACATTTCTCAATAAGCTGTTTTTGAATGACCGGTACTTCTTCTGGCGGAATTTCCACACCAAGATCTCCTCGTGCAACCATCAGTCCATCGGATACCTCGATAATCGGGTCAATGTTATCAACACCTTCTTGGTTTTCGATTTTAGGAATGATGTGAATCGCTGAACCATTATTTTTCTCTAACAGTTCTCTAATTTCAAGTACGTCTTCAGGACGGCGGACGAATGACGCCGCTATGAAGTCAACTTCATGCTCAATGCCGAACAAGATATCTTGTTTGTCTTTTTCAGTGATTCCTGGAAGCTGTACAGAAACACCAGGTACATTGACACCTTTTTTATTTTTAAGCTCACCGGCGTTCATTACTTCTGTATGAATTAAGCCCTCTGCCGTATCTTTACCGATTACTTTCAACATAACCAAACCGTCATCTAAAAGAATCGTATCATCAGCATCCACGTCATCGATCAATTGGTCGTAAGTAATTGAAAAACGTTCGTTTGTCCCTACAACTTCTTTCATGGATACATCAATATGCTGTCCGGCTGTCAAGTCAACGATCCCATTTTCCATTGTATGGGTCCGAATTTCCGGCCCTTTCGTATCAAGCAGTATTCCCACTGTTTTCTGTTTTTTAGCAGCGGCTCTACGAATTGCTTTAATACGATTCAAATGCTCATCGTGATCTCCGTGGGAAAAATTCAGTCGTGCCACGTTCATGCCTGCATCAATAAGCTGTTCCAGTAACTCTGGCGATTCACTTGCTGGACCTATTGTACAGACGATTTTAGTTTTTCTCATTGTGTGAAAGCACTTCCTTTTTCTTGAGTTTCATCAGATAGATAATTCTTTAGATAAAGTATACATTTCTTTGTCAAACTCGGAGCCGCCTTCAAATACGTTCTCTAAGTCATACTCTACCACTTGATGATTCTTCATTCCAATCGCAACAGTTCGATTTCCGCTTTTAAGTGCTTCTACAGCTCTGGCACCAAACTGACTTGCTAGAACGCGGTCACGTGCTGATGGAGAGCCGCCTCGTTGTATGTGACCAAGAACCGATACTCGTGTATCAATAGATTCTTCAGCAATAAGTTTTTCTGCAAGTGAAGACGCAGACATAACTCCTTCGGCAACAATTATGATACTATGCTTTTTCCCGCGGTCGGTACCTCTTCTTAACCGTTCAAGGATATCTGGCATATCATACGTTTCTTCAGGTATTAGAATCGTTTCCGCACCACCCGCAAGTCCTGCCCACAGGGCTAAATCGCCTGCGTTGCGCCCCATCACTTCTACAATGAATGTCCGCTCGTGTGATGTAGCTGTATCTCTAATTTTGTCGATGGCGTCAATTACCGTATTTAAAGCCGTATCAAAACCAATTGTGAAATCAGTCCCGTTAATATCGTTGTCAATTGTTGCTGGAACACATGCGCATGGAATTCCTAGTTTAGAAAGCTCAAGAGCACCTCTGAAGGACCCGTCCCCGCCAATTACAACGATGCCTTCAATTCCATTCAACTTAATTTGTTTTAACGCTTTTTCTCTTCCCTCTTCTGTCTTGAATTCCGGACAGCGGGCAGAACGCAGCTTAGTACCCCCGCGCTGAATAATGTCTCCGACAGAACCCAGCTGCAGAAGCTCAATTTTCCCGTCTATCAAACCTTGGTATCCGTTATAGACACCCGCAACTTCAAGCCCCTCGTATATTGCTTTACGAACAACAGCCCGCACGGCAGCATTCATACCAGGTGCGTCTCCGCCACTAGTTAATACAGCAATCTTTTTCATAAATAGACTCCTCCTCACAGTTAAGTCAAAACGGAACTTACTTCACTGAAAACACACCTATTTTTCTGAACTTTTCATACCGATCTTGGATAAGTGCATTTTCATCAAGCTTTCCTAGTTCATCTAATGATTTAACTAACACATTTTTCATATATTCCGCTTGAACTTTTGGATTACGATGCCCGCCACCCAATACTTCAGGAATTATTTCATCGATAATCTCCATTTTAAGCAAATCAGGAGCTGTAATTTTCATAGCTTCTGCTGCTTCTTTTGCGTATGCGGCATCTTTCCAAAGAATTGACGCGGCACCTTCAGGTGAAATAACGGAATACGTAGAGTGTTCGAGCATATAGATGCGGTTTGCAACGCCCAATGCGAGTGCTCCTCCACTTCCGCCTTCTCCAATAACAATTGAGATAACCGGTACGGTCAGTCCTGCCATTTCCACGAGGTTACGTGCAATTGCTTCACTTTGACCGCGCTCTTCAGCAGCACGTCCTGGATAAGCACCCTTCGTATCGATTAAACAAATAATCGGTCTCTTGAACTTTTCAGCCTGTTTCATAAGGCGCAGTGCTTTTCGGTACCCTTCAGGGTGCGGCATTCCAAAAGTACGCTTCACATTTTCCTTCGTATCTTTCCCTCGCTGGTGACCAATAATAGTCACTGGCTTCCCGTTAAAGGTGCCAATACCGCCAACAATCGCTGCGTCATCCCCGAAACAACGATCTCCATGCAGTTCTATAAAGTCTTCAAATAACGCCCCTATATAATCGTATGTCGTTGGACGTTCAGGATGACGCGCTACCTGCACACGTTCCCATGTATCCATATTGCCATAGATATCATCTTCCAGTTTTGCAAGACGATCATTTAAATTATGAATTTCCGCAGACAAGTCAACTTCGTTCGTTTCAGTAAACTCCGTCAACTCTTGAATTTTTTCACGCAACTTTATAATCGGTTCTTCAAATGACATTGTTTTTTTCATTGTGCTGCCTTCCCTTCCGTATGAAGTCGGATGATGCGAGATAGCATATCCTGCAGATCCACACGGTGGACGACTGCATCTAACTGACCATGGTCAAGTAAAAATTCAGCTGTTTGAAAGTCTTCCGGTAATTTCTCCCGAACAGTTTGTTCAATAACACGGCGACCCGCGAAACCAATAAGTGCTTTCGGCTCTGCAAGATTAATATCTCCTACGGAAGCAAAGCTTGCCGAAACTCCACCCGTTGTAGGATAGGTCATAATAGAAATATAAAGCAGCCCTTTCTCTGAATGACGGTTAAGCGCAACACTCGTTTTTGCCATTTGCATAAGTGAAAGGACACCTTCCTGCATACGTGCACCGCCGCTTGCTGAAAAAATAAGCATAGGAATACCGAGTTCAGTCGCTTTTTCAACCGCTCTTGTAATTTTTTCACCAACTACAGAACCCATAGATCCCATTCTAAAATGTGGATCCATAACTGCGATTGCTACGTCGTTCCCATCGATTTTACCCGTACCTGTCAAAACAGCTTCGTTTAATCCAGTTTTCTCTGCATCTTTTTTAACTTTGGCAGCATAAGAGGGAAATTCCAGTGGGTTTTCAGTAACAAGATGGTCATCCATTGATACAAATGTACCTTCGTCAACTAATGAATCGATTCGTTCTTGAGCTGTCATTTTATAGTGGAAATCACATTTAGGACAAACTTTTAGTTGCTTCGCTAATTCCTTTGTCGGCTCGACGTGCTTACACTGTGGACATTTAGTCATGATTCCTTCTGGTACATCATTTTTAGATTTTGCATTTGGCATAATCGCGTTCTGTTTTTTTGCTCCTGTAAATAAGTCCCTTAACATTCTAGTTCGCCCCTTCTTTCCTCATTAACAAGTTCAAGCCAGCCTGCGTAGTCTGCAACTGCTTGTTGGCCATTGCCAGCTCTCATATTCTTTAGTAAGTTGGATGCCATTTCTCTTTCGTTCTCTGTCATAGCTTCATGAAAAGGAACACGGCTGTATTGTTTCAATAAAAACCATATTTTTAATGACAAACGATTCCCCGCGACTACTAGAATTTCTTGCAGCAAATCTTCCCGTATCACGGGTTCCGCTTCTTCTAACTTACTTAAAAAGCTCTCCCAAACCGGCAGCGCTCTAAGTTCAGCATGATTTGCCACCAATTCTATGGCTGCAACTTCATGGATTTTGCGTGTCCGATCCACATCCCGGATAGATTGAGGATGCTGCATAATGAAAGTTGAAAGAATTTCCACGAGCTGATGCTTTTTATAGTCAGCTAGAAATGTTCCTTCGCCCCTTCTAGTTTCTATCAATCCAAGTAGTTCCAGACTTCTAAGCGCTTCTCGTATTGTAGATCTGCCAACTTGCAGTCGATCTGCAAGTACCCGTTCAGAAGGTAACTTATCACCTATTCCCGCACCTTCTTCTTTAAAGATTGTACGCAGATCCGAAACAATATCTAGAAATCGTTTCGATGAAGGACGAGAGTTTTCCATATTCAAACTCCTTTTATGCTACATTCTTGAGTGGTCAGACCACTACCCTGTATAAGCATACAAAAAAGGAGGCGTTCCGTAAAGTGATATATAGAATCCTTTGTTCAGTTACAGAAGTTTCACATCGGCTTCTATTTCATTTCGATAATCTTAAACTTATTACTTCACTGAGTTTGGGCGAATCATTTCTTGTACGATAATTTGCGGCTGCCCATTTCTTATTTCGACAGTCCCTTTAATCCCCAGTATGGATTGAGTTTTCAATTCACTGCTCAGCAAAGCATATTCTTTAGGAAATATCGTACACGAAATATCACCTGTCTCGTCTTGTAATTCGAGAAACGCCATGGCTTCTCCTTTTTTTGTCCGAATGCGTTTAACATCCATTAACAATCCTGCTACAGAAACTTTTGTCTTCGCAGTTTTATGATAGGCATCAGCTAGTGAGACGATGCTTTCCGAAAGGGTCTTTTTATAAGCACCAGCTGGATGTTCAGATAAATAAAAACCAAGCGTTTCCTTTTCATATTCGAGACGCTGCATATCAGACATTGTTCCGCCAGGACTATATTTAGGACTGGCCATTCCTTTCATCATATCTGCAAATAAATCTTCACCATTGGAAGGGTTAACAAAGAGGGCATGTTTTCTGGCCGCTTCTATTGATGCCAGCAATACTTCACGCGTTTGACCAAAGTCATCGAGTGCACCTGATTTTACTAGCGGCGGAATGGTCTTGTCAGTAAAATTCTCCGCTCCAACAGCAACAGATAAATCGAAAAGTGAATCCAGTGATACACGCTGTTCACGAGCTTGTTTCAATGTTGTATAAAAAGAATAACTGATTCCTTTTACCGCACCTAGTCCTAAACGAATCGCACCATCCTCTGTAATCGCAGACCATTTACTTTTCGTGATGGATGGTCCTAGAACTTGAATTCCTTTGTTTTGCATTTCTCGTATATATTCCATCGTTTTTTCAGGAGAACCGGCGAGCACAGTTAAGCAAGCCGCGTAAAAGTGTTCTGGTTTGTTTGCTTTCATGTAAGCTAACTGATAGGAAATTAGAGAATAGGCAACGGCATGACTTTTCGGAAACCCATAATCCGCAAACTTAACTATCAATTCATATATAGCTCCTGCTATATTTTCAGGAAAACCATGTTGTTTTGCACTTGCCGTAAAGTGAGCTCGTTCTTCTAACAAAATATCGCGTTTCTTCTTGCTGATTGCACGCCTTAACAAATCCGCTTCGCCCATAGTAAATCCAGCAATTTGCACAGCGATTTGCATGATTTGTTCCTGGTACACAATAATGCCATATGTTTCTTTTAAAATCGGCTCCAAAGCCGGATGTAAATAATGGATCGGTTCTTGTCCTTTTTTTCTTTTACTGTATAAAGGGATATTTTCCATTGGGCCTGGACGATATAGTGCATTGATTGCGTAGATGTCCTCAAACGTATCTGGGGAAATCACTTGCAGTGCTTTACGCATTCCTGGAGATTCAAATTGGAATATGCCCAGCATGTCTCCACTGCGGAACAAGTCGAATGTACGGTCATCTTGAAGAGAAATTGTGTCGAGCGAAAACTCGGTTCCAGATTCATACCGAATCATTTTCCGGATTCTATCGAGAAGTGTAAGATTTCGGAGCCCAAGGAAGTCCATTTTTAACAACCCTGATTCTTCTGCATCTCCCATCGCCCACTGCGTCAAGTAAATCCCGTCTCCTCCGCTTTGTAACGGGACAGTATTAACGAGTGGGGTTGGTGACAGAATTACTCCGGCAGCATGAGTGGAGGCATTCCGCGGCAGTCCTTCTAATGCAAGAGATGCTGTGAACCATTTGGCTCTGCTTTCGTCTTGATCGATCCATTTTTGAAGTTGCGGTGAATGATCCACTTTTTCTTGAAGCGACTTCCCGTCTGAATTGGAAAGTAATTTAGAAACTAAGGTCATCTCATCATTTGTAAACCCAAATACTCTCGCTGTATTACGAGCGACTGATTTGGCAGTCAGAGTTCCAAATGTGATGATTTGTGCAACGTGTGCTTTACCATACTTCTGTGCGACATAATCGACTACTTCCATTCGACGTGTATCCGCAAAATCTACGTCAATATCCGGCATCGTAACTCGGCTTATATTTAAAAATCGCTCAAAAATCAAGCCATATTTCAACGGATCGACTGCTGTGATTCCAAGTGAAAATGCAACGAGGGAACCTGCAGACGAGCCACGGCCAGGGCCCACTTCAATGTTTTGACGTTTAGCATAGGCGATGAAATCCTCAACGATTAAAAAGTAGTCTGCATATCCCATTTCCACAATAACTTCTAATTCGTATTGAAGACGCTCCTCATAAGCGGGATTCAATTCACCTATTCTTTTTTGCAGCCCCCGCCGGCAATTTCGTTCTAATAACTCTGGCGCAGTTTCATGAGTGTCAACTGGAAACTTAGGCATGAGCAAATGCTTTTCGGGTAGTTGAACATCGCACATCGACAGCAAGTCCACAGTCGTTTGAAGCCATTGTTCTTTTCCGTCAAACCACTTTTCAAGTTCTTGCTGTTCAGGCACATATGCGTCCTCATGATGGCTTTTCGGACGAGCTGGATCGTTTAATTTATATCCTTCTCGAATTGCTTGAGCGGCTTCATAACTGAATGCGTCCTCGGGGTTAATGAATCTGGCTTCACTGCATGCGGTGATTTCCAGATTTTCTGCGGCAGCAATCCGTTCGATTTCTTGTTCATCCGGATGGATAAAACCACTAGCTCTTGCAACACCAATAAATATCTCGTGTGTCGAACATTGTTTTTTTAAGTCTTGTACCGTTTCCTGCGTTCTGATGTCATTCCATGAAGAATCGGTGAGAGGGAAAACGACAATGCAGTTTTCGGTATAAGATTTCAGCCATTTTTCGGGCAGGTCGTTTGTGTCTCTCGTCGCTGTCGCACTGCTCAGTTTTAATAACTGACGAAATCCTGCTTCATTTTTTGCATATATGTAACATAACGGTGTCTCTCCTGTCGGCCTTAAAATACTGACGGATAGACCAATGACAGGATGGATGCCATACTTCGTCATTACCTTCCAAAAAGACCGGACACCAGAAAGAGTTGAATTCACAATTGCAGCTGAAACAGCCCCTCTTCTTTGAAGAAGAGGAGCCAGCCGATCTAGTTTTATAATGCCGTTTAGGAAATCGGCCCCTGTAATAATTTGCGGATAAACAAGCTTCATTGTCTATCCCTCCATTCACTAGTTACCTGCACATAACGATTGTACTTTTTGAATCACTTCATCTGCTTCTTGCCACGTTTTGACGGAAGCGCCTGCAGCTAACGGGTGTCCGCCTCCTCCGTATTCAGCTGCTAACTCATTGATCACAACTTTCTTTGACCGAAGTCTCACGCGTATCTGATCGCTTTCTTCCACAAAAATGAGCCATGCACAGATTCCTTTGACATCTCCGAGTGAACTGACAAGCGAAGAAGTTTCCTCAGCCTTTACGTTAAATTGGGTCAAGACTTCTTGAGTGAGTTTAATATAGGCCGCACCATTTTCGTCAATGGAGAAGTTTTGATAGACATAACCTTGCAAATTCAATAAGCATCGTTCTACTTCATACATTCCTGCGAAAATTTGCTGTCGATCAAAATCATGCTTGATCAATTCACTGGCAACCTCGAACGTTCTGCCAGTAGCACTTGGATACATAAAACGTCCAGTATCCCCGACAATTCCAGCGAACAACAAGCGTGCAGATTCGTCTGACAGCTTCCATCCTTTTGCTTCTCTGCCTTCAGCAAATAATTCATAGATCATCTCTGAACAAGAACTTGCATCTGTATCCACCCACAGGATGTCTCCATAAGGATCCACATTAGGATGGTGGTCAATCTTCACTATAAAACTGCCTTTGTTAAAACTTTGTCCATCGACTCGCGCTGTATTGGCTGTATCTGTCACGATGACAAGCGCTCCTTCATACATCGAATCCGTCACTGCATCTTGTTGGGCTAAAAACGCAAGTTGTCCATCGTCACTTCCAGTCGCATACACTTTTTTATCGGGATAATTTTGTTCGATAAGTTTCTTCAATCCTACTTGAGAACCGAATGCATCCGGATCTGGCCGTACATGTCTGTGTATAATTATGGTTGAATATTGTTCAATTGTGTCAATGATTTGTCTTTTCATTTTCCAATTCCTCCGTATATTAAAGAATTCCGGTCGATTTTTATATTGAAAGCCGCTACAATAGAAGAAGTGCTGTATTCTTTTGGAGGGCTAAAGCTATGGAGTTTCTAAATTTTGTGCTTGTATTTTTGATTATCGCATCTGCGGTGTTTTACTTTTACTTTAAAACTCGCCAGTTCCGTACGAGTCACGTCTTTCCAATTCGCAAAAAGATGTTTGCCTCAAAAGCAGGATTGTTTCTAGGGACATTACTGATTTCATTCGGGGTTAATCAGCTTTTGCTGTTTAACGGAACTTTGACTTATGTAATCGCTGGTGTTTTCATAGTATTTGGTGGCTATGTGGCCATCTTTAATGGAAAAGCAACTCAACATTATAAACAATTCGTGGATGAAGAAACCAATTTGAACACTCGCTGATGCAATTTGCATCAGCTTTTTTATCGTTCTAATAATTGATACGTCACAAGTGCTTTCCCTATCATTTCCCCTTCTGAAAACATCGCAATATCCATTTTCACAACTCTGCGGCTCATATGCATAATTTCAGGTTTGACAGTGACCTCGCTACCCAGCTGAACATGGCGCATGAAATAGATGGATAGGTTTTCAGGTACACTCTCTCCCCGCTTGTACAATTTAATCGCACGATTACCTGTTTCAGCCAGCAATGTCGTCAATGCACCATATGACAGCGAACCTAGTTGGTTGGTCATCTGAGGAACAACTTCGAAAATCACGTTTTGAGGATTTTCAGGATCCGAGTGCATTTGGTTTTTAATGATATCGTCAATTGTTTGACCGTGTTGTGGCTGTCGCTGAGCTAATTGGAATGCTTTTAAAACATCTTGTCTGCTGATTACACCATCCAACATTCCTGATTCTGTCACAACGGGTAATAAATCTATGCCCTCCCAAACCATAATATGTCCTGCAGAAGCAACACTCATCTTGCCAGTAGCGGTTATTGGTGAAGCGGTCATCACTTTCCCTAGAGGTTCAGTTTCAGATTTCCCTACGATGTCTTTAGAAGTCACCATTCCAACCACTTTGCCGCTTCGTTCGATTACTGGGAAAGCAGAGTGAGTTGTTTTACGGCTCATTTCGTTGAAATGACCGACAGTATCTTGACTGGAAAGAGTTACTGTATTGACAAGGGTATGTTGAATGTCTTCCACAAGCAATATATCTTTTTCAATCATCTGATCCGAAATCGCACGGTTTAACATGGTTGCAACAGTGAAAGAATCATAGGTTGTCGATATGACTGGCAATTCAAGTGAATTTGCTAACTCCTTCACTTCGTCTGTCGTGTCAAACCCACCTGTAACTAATACCGCTGCACCTTCGCTAATAGCCAAATGATGAGCCTTTTGACGGTTCCCTACGATCAGCAAGCTGCCGGCATCTATATAACGTCTCATGTCATCAAGCTGCATGGCACCTATAACAAACTTAGTGAGTGTTTTATGTAGCCCGCCACTTCCGCAAAGAACCCCTCCATCTACAATATTAACGACTTCTGCGAAGGTTAGTCTTTCTATATTTTCTTTTTTCTTTTTTTCAATTCGTACGGTTCCCACACGCTCTATGGTATTTACGAGCTTATTATTTTCTGCTTCTTTAATGGCACGGTAAGCTGTTCCCTCACTTACTGTGAGCGCTCTTGCAATTTGCCGTACTGAAATTTTCTCACCAACAGGGAGGTCTTCAATGTGGCGTAAAATTTGTTCATGCTTCGTCGACAATGCATTCACCTTTTCTATGTAAGCCTTGCATATCAGTTTACCATATATTGATGAAAAAAAACCGAGCTGAGAGAGATTTACCTCACTCAGCCCAGTTCGTCATGGGGTGATCTTATCTCCAGCTTTCATGATAAGTACTTCGTGTACGTTCACCAACTTTTTAAAGTCTTCCGGATCTTGTACAATTGGTGGAAATGTATTGTAATGTACTGGCACAGTCAGTTTCGGAGAAAGTAACTCCACTGCATAAGCGGCATCTTCAGGTCCCATCGTGAAATTATCGCCAATCGGCAGAAATGCGACATCTATCGGATGCCGTTTGCCAATCATCTCCATATCCCCGAAGAGAGAAGTATCACCAGCATGGTAAATCGTTTTTCCTTCTGCCATGAACAAAATACCTGCGGGCATCCCCGTGTAAATGATCTGCTGATCTTCTGTCGTATAAGAGGAACTGTGAAAAGCTTTTGTGTATTTCACTGTACCAAAATCGAATTCCTTTGCTCCGCCAATATTCATGCCGTGTGTATTCAGACCTTGCCATCCGAGCCAGACAGCTAATTCGTTTGGTGCTATAACTAGCGCGTTATTAGCTTTTGCAATCTCAACTGTGTCTCCAACATGATCATTATGACCATGAGTTAAAAGAATCACATCCGGTTTTTCGGTTGCTGCTTGCAAATCCGTCAAGTCATTTCCTGTAATATAAGGATCTATTAAAATGACGTGATTCTCTGTTTTAATCTTGACAATTGAGTGTCCATGATAAGATATTTCCATTTTTCCGACACCTCCACTAATAGTTCTAACCGTTATCCTAATTCGTGAAACCTGCTACAAACCTTCTTTTTTGATATGATGATACATGCATAGAGGAGGAATATATTATGAAAAAACTCGAAACCATTCAGCAGTATCTAACAGATCACCAAACTGATGCAGCATTTGTAACAACTCCAGACAACATTTTTTACTTATCTGGATTTAGCAGTGATCCACATGAGCGTCTTCTCGGGGTTATGATTTTTAAAGACGCAGAACCTTTCATAGTCTGTCCGCTAATGGAAGTGCCAGATGTAAAAGCGGCTGGTTGGAAGTTTGAAACTGTAGGATACGAAGACACTGACGATGCTTGGGAATTTGTTAAAACAGCAACAGACCGTAAACTAAGCGATTTGAAATCCCTTGCAATTGAAAAGTCCCATTTAACAGTTGAACGTCTAGAGAAAATTGAAGAGCTTTTCTCAAACGCAGGAATTTCACGATTGGATGAACAGCTTAATGCGATGAGAAATATTAAAGACGAGAACGAACTGACATTACTGCGTGAAGCAGCAGCTCTTGCAGATTATGCAATCGAAGTGGCATGTGAAAATATTGCTGAAGGTGTAAGCGAGTTAGAACTTCAAACCGCGATTGAACTTGCGCTTAAGAAGAGAGGCGTTCAAAAAATGTCGTTCGATACGACTGTATTGTCTGGCACTAAAACTGCATCTCCTCACGGAACACCAGGTGATCGAAAAATTCAAAAAGGTGATTTTGTTTTAATGGATCTCGGTGTTGTTCATAAAGGGTATTGTTCTGATATTACACGTACTGTCTCATTCGGTGACCCTTCAGCTGAGCAGTTAAGCATTTACGAAGCAGTTCGTTTTGCTAACCAAGCGGCAATTGACCTTGTGAAGCCAGGTGTTCGTGCAAGTGAGCTGGATTATGCAGCACGGGAAGTAATTACAAAAGCAGGTTACGGAGAGTATTTCACTCACCGACTCGGTCATGGACTTGGAATTTCTGTTCATGAATTCCCATCGATTCATGGCGCGAATGATTTCCAGTTGGAAGAAGGAATGGTTTTCACAATTGAACCAGGTATCTATAATTCTGAAATCACGGGTGTCCGGATCGAAGATGACGTAGTAGTCACAAAGGACGGCGTTGAAGTGATGACAAAATTCCCGAAAGAACTTAAAATCATTAAGTAAGTCAATTCATACCACTAAAAAGAAGCAAAAGCCAAATGGCTTTTGCTTCTTTTTTGTTTGATTGTCTTATTTACTTAACAGCGATTCTGCTGAGACATATTCAATAGATTGTGCATCTGCTACAGCCTTGTAAGTGACATAGCCTTCCATCGTGTTGACACCTTTTTGCAATGCTGAATTATCCAAGCACGCTTGTTTGTACCCTTTGTTTGCGATTTGCAGCGCGTAAGGAACTGTTACGTTTGTAAGCGCCATCGTAGAAGTGCGCGGAACAGCACCTGGCATATTCGCAACCGCATAATGGACCACACCATGTTTCTCGTAAGTTGGCTCATCGTGTGTCGTTATACGATCCGATGTTTCGAAAATACCGCCTTGGTCGATTGCAATATCTACTAAAACAGCACCTGGAGACATTGACTTCACCATTTCTTCGCTTACCAATTTCGGTGCGCGTGCGCCTGGAATTAGTACACAGCCGATTACTAAATCTGATTCCTGAACAGCAGTCGCAATGTTGAATGGATTCGATACTAATGTTTGAATATCATTACCAAATTGTTCATCCAATTGACGAAGACGTTCTACGGAAAGATCTAAAACTGTAACACGGGCTCCCATTCCGATTGCAATACGTGCCGCATTCGTTCCAGCTTGTCCTCCGCCAATAACTGTTACATTACCGCGCTGAACGCCAGGTACGCCAGAAAGAAGGATACCTTTTCCGCCTTCCATTTTCTCTAAGTATTGAGCACCTATTTGCGTTGCCATACGTCCTGCAACTTCGCTCATTGGTGCAAGTAATGGAAGTGAATTATTTGGTAATTGAACCGTTTCATACGCAATACCGATTACTTTGTTATCAAGTAACGCTTTCGTTAGCTCAACTTCTGGTGCTAAGTGTAAGTATGTGAACAAAATCAGGCCTTCACGGAAGTACCCGAATTCAGAAGAAACCGGTTCTTTAACTTTCATGACCATCTCAGCAGCCCAAGCTTCAGTAGCTGTTTCTACGATGACTGCCCCTGCTTCACGATACTCTTCGTCTTTGAAACTAGAACCAATACCTGCTCCTGTTTCAATTAACACTTCGTGACCTGCGGTTTTCAAATTGAATACTCCTGCTGGTGTCATTGCAACGCGATTTTCATTGTTCTTTACCTCTTTAGGAACCCCAATACGCATAGTTAAATCCTCCTCGATGAATGTATCCGGCTGTTCAGTAATTACTGTTCAGACCTGCTCACAATAAGTGTAGCAGATTGTGTCAATTTATGCCGTCTTTTTTACATGATTGGCAACTTCAATTTCTCGAAATGCAGGAAATCCTTATAGATTTGGCGTATACTATAGATAGAAAGATAATTTAAATGTAGGAGTGTGGTAACGATGTCATTAGTGTATAACCAAATCATTGTCGCAGTAGACGGATCTAAAGAGTCTGAGTGGGCGTTCAAAAAAGCGGTAGCAATTGCCAAAAGAAACGACGCAAACCTTAACTTGGTGAATATTATTGATACTCGTTCGTACTCTGCCGTTGAAGCATATGATCGTTCGATTGCAGAACGTGCCCAATCGTATGCCGTAGACTTACTCGAGGGGTATAAAGAACAGGCAGTCGCTGCTGGTTTAACTCATATAAATGTCATTGTGGAATATGGGTCGCCAAAAACAATGATTCCCCGTGAAATCCCTAAAAAAATTGAAGCAGACTTAATCATCTGCGGTGCTACTGGTCTTAACCCAGTAGAACGTTTCCTGATCGGCAGTGTTTCAGAGAACATAGTTCGTTCTGCTAAATGTGACGTTCTAGTTGTTCGTACACCTGAAGACGAAGCATAAGCACAAATGTAAAAGCGTCCTACTCATAATTGAGAAGGACGCTTTTACATTTCATTATTTGTTTTCTTCCGACCAGTTTTCCAACTTCTTGAAGAAAGAAATCATAGCCTGTTTGTTTGTCATATCTGGAACATTTGCAAGAAGCACATCTGGCGTAGGTGCAGATTCATCTGAAGGCTTTTGTAAAATCAGTATGCTTTTCGATTGCGCTGCATTTTTAAACAGAGTTTGTGGCAGCTGTAAGATTCCGCGAATCACAGTGTGTTTCTTTAAATACGTATGCAATTCCCCTGATTGAGCGGATTCGAATAGATTTGAAGGTACGATGAATATCCCGTATCCTGAAGGCTTCAAGTGATGAATTGTTTGCTCTATGAATAAATGATGTGCATATGCATGTCCTTCTGCAGGCATCATTTCAAAGTTCAGTGCATTTTCATCATCTGGGTAATAACCAACCGGCAAATCGCAAACAGCTAGGTCAACAGGATCTACTAATAACGGACGCAATGCATCTTGTACATAGATACGGATATTTTGCTCTAAAACATTTGCTCCTGCAACAATGAGTCTCGCCAACAGCTCATCAATTTCAACCGCAACTGAAGTTGCATCTGCTTCGATTGTATTCATAACCGTTAACAGAAGATTTCCTGTTCCTGCAGCCGGGTCAAACAGCTGGACTTCTTCGTTTTGCGGGATTAGCAAATTGGCAATTCGAGCGATTAACATCCCAATAGCATCCGGTGTCATTTGGTGATGCGGCTGGACATTCTGCCGCATCCCTTTTAAAATGGCTAGCTGTAATCCACGACGTATTTCTTCTTTCGTCACCTCACCCGTTAGTTCTGGGGATGCTGTACCTTCCGCCCATTTTTGGCTAGCGGCAATTACTCCCTCTAAGTAGAGAGCATCTCCTTCACTCGCCGTTTCATCTAAATAAGAAAAAATCTGTTCTGTATTTGTTTTCATCATAATCCCTCTTCTTCCTGCATTAAAATCACTGAACACCTATGAATCGCCGTGAAAAACCCATCCGAATACCGGATGGGTTTCACGAAGTGAATCGTTGCCTGCCACTTATGCTTTTGCTTTTTCAACTGCTTCCAATGCTTCCTGGTAGTCAGGATGATCCGTTACTTCACTTACGTATTCAGAGTAGATAATTTTATCGTCTTTATCGACAACAAAAATGGCGCGCGCTAATAGACGGAGTTCTTTAATGGCAACACCATAAGCTTCGCCAAAGGATAGATCGCGATGATCTGAAAGGATTTGGATATTCCCAATCTCTTCTACTGAACGATAACGCGATTGGGCAAACGGTAAGTCCACAGAGATTGTCATCACTTCGACATCGTCACCTAAGTTAGCCGCTTCTTCGTTGAATCTGTGTGTCTGTTTGGAACACACTCCAGTATCAATTGAAGGAACTACACTTATTAAACGAATCTTTCCTTTTGAATCATTTAGTGTCACTGGCTCTAAATCATTTGCCAGAACAGTAAAATTGGGCGCTGGATCCCCAGCGTTCAGTTGCTTTCCGTTCAAAGTAACAGGATTATTCTTGAATGTAATTGGTGTCATTAAGATTCTCCTTTCGTTATTCATCTATCTTACTAGATACGCTGTCCGCCTTGCAACCGACGGCTCTCATTTACCGGGGCAGCTGGAACGTCATTTGCTTTTTCATAAACTTGTTCGTGTACCACTTCAGTATCCGCAAACAGATCATGCAGTGCCTCTTTGCGCGGCATGAAGATAACAAGCAAGTAAGGGATCAGCAGTGTTTTCGAGATATAACGGCCGATCACTTCACGAAATAGAAGCGTTTTCCATCCAAGCGGTTCTCCTGTTTTTTTAATAACACGGATCCCTGTAATCATCTTCCCGACAGTTTGACCAAAGTATTTAGTCATCAGTAAGAAATAGGCTAAAAACAGGGCTAGCATGATCAGTTTGTATGGGCTGTACAATAAAAAGATCGGGTCAGATATCGGATAGTCAATCACTCGAAAAATCGGTTTTACAACTAAACCGCTAATTGCACCAACAATGATTATGTCAATTAGATAAGCCCAAAAGCGAATCCAGAAACCAGCTGGCTTTCTAAAATAACTTTTTTCGATTACCACAGATTGTTCACGGACTGCTTGTTCCTGAACGTCGAAAGTTTCTTCTTCCAGTTGTCCTGGCTGTTCAATTTGTTCAGACATGCTTCTATCCCTCCCTTATCGTTCACCGTAAAGATACATCATGCGTGGTGCTTGATAATCAGTTAGAAGTTTTTGAATCAATTCTGATTCTGCATTTTTCTTAAACATCCCCGACAAGTTCATCCCAAATAAGGAAGAAAGACTATCCGATGAACTATATTCAAAAACAGTAGGGTTTTTAAGATTCTGATCAGTTTTCATCGCTTCAACAACATCAGGTAACTTACCGTAATCATCTGCTAATCCCGCTTCAATCGCTTGACGGCCATTCATAATTCGTCCATCCGCCACTTTTTTCACTGCATCAACAGACATACCGCGGCCATCGGCGACAATTCCTACAAAACGTTCATAAGAGTCGTTAATCATCTCTTGTAACATATCCCGTTCTGTCTGAGTCATCTCCCGATTAGGACTCATCATATCTTTATATGGTCCTGTTTTAATGGTGTTGAAGTCAATCCCGATATTGTCGGCAAGCTCCGCATAGTTCAAGCTCTCCATAATGACACCGATAGATCCAGTAATCGTTTCCGGATGAACAAAAATTTTGTCCGAAGGCGCCGAAATGTAATAGCCGCCTGATGCTGCCATCGATCCCATTGAAACGTACATTGGAATATCCCGGCTTTCTTTGATGGCCACTAACTCATCGTAAATATCTGATGATTCTAAAACACCGCCACCTGGAGAATCGACATGAAGCACAATGCCTTTTACGGTTTCATCCTCCCGTACATCTGCCAGCTGATTCATGAACGATTGATGATTATACCCAACAGCGGCAAATGGCGAGGCCGGCCCAGTGTCTTGTATAACACCACTTACATCCAATACTGCAATTCGCTCTGTAGAATCACCGCTTTCTAAAACTGTTTCTTCATACGTTGGTCCACCCATTGCAAAGTTTTCGTCAAATAGAGCGCTTA
Source organism: Sporosarcina aquimarina (assembly GCF_033253705.1). Classification (GTDB taxonomy): domain Bacteria; phylum Bacillota; class Bacilli; order Bacillales_A; family Planococcaceae; genus Sporosarcina; species Sporosarcina aquimarina. Next base: position 179,781 of record NZ_JAUBDH010000005.1, on the reverse strand, counting down.
AATCTCTCGTGAATATGTACGATAGTGAGTTAACCCCTATCGAGACAATTACCAAGGCCGCAGCTGCAATGACTGCAATCCATCGTTTAGTCGTCATTTCCATTCCTCCTCCAATTCATACTATGTTTACGTACAGGACAACAGAATGTTTCGTTTTCGTCGTAAACAGTGAAATTAGTTTTGTTTCTGCAACTGAGACAGTGCTCGTCTGCTTTTTACATAACGCAGCAGCTGTGGGATTGTGAACAGAAGTAAAGCCGCCCAAATAAATGCAAAACTCACCCATTCGAATTTCCCGAATTTTTCTCCGTACAAGGATACGCCAATAATGAGCATCAGTGTCGGAGCAATATACTGTAAGAATCCTGAAACATACAACGGGATGGAAACTACACCTTTCGAGAAGAAAATTAGTGGTAGAGCCGTTGCAATACCTGTCAAGATTAACAATACTACAGTCCATGGCGTTGTATGAAAAACAACAGCCTTGCCCGACGAAATCAGATATCCGTATGCCATTAAGGCAAATGGAACTGTAAACGCTGTTTCGATCGCCAGACCTCTGAACGCATTCAATTTTATGTGCTTTTTAATAAGTCCGTAAAGAGCAAATGAAAATGCCAATAAGAAGGATACCCACGGGAACACACCGTAATGGAACGTTAAAACTGTAACTCCAATTGCCGCCAGCAGGAATGCTCCTTTTTGACTGCGATCCAACGACTCCTTTAAGAAGATAATTCCTAACAGAACCGATACAAGAGGATTCATGTAATACCCTAAACTCGCCTGTACGATGAAGTCATTATTAACTGCCCAGATATACGTTCCCCAGTTAGCAGTTACAAGGAATGAAGCTAAGCATAATCCCCAAAATTGACGCGGTGTTTTCCATAGTTCCTTCACGTCCGATAAAATCTTCTTACCTTGACCGATTATAAGCAATGCAAGAACAGTTAATATAAATGCCCATATAATTCGGTTCACTAAAATTTCACTACTGCCTACATGATTTAGGCTCTTCCAGTAAATCGGCATGAATCCCCAGAGGAAATATGCAGTAAAAACCCAGAATGCCCCTTGTTGTTGAGTTTGCACCCGCTAGCCCCCAATTTACAGCATTTAGCTGCTCGAAATATCTCTTCATTATAAGCCGGCTTGTTAGCAAGGTAAAGGATTAAAAAATATAAGAGCTGAGATAGTCATTATCTCAGCTCTTTCGCTTATTCGTTTTCTTGCTTTCGCAGTTGGACCCGCATTATTTTACCTGACGCAGTTTTCGGCAGTTCTTCTACGAATTCGATTTTTCTCGGGTACTTATAAGGTGCCGTTTTTTCTTTCACGTGGTTTTGCAGCTCCTTAACTAACTCCGTATCCTCCGTTTTTGAAGAATCTTTCAACACGATGAATGCTTTCACTACACTTCCGCGCACTTCATCGGGGCTCGCCACTACAGCACACTCACGAACTGCGGGATGGTTAGTTAACGCATCTTCTACTTCAAATGGTCCGATTGTGTAGCCCGAACTAATAATGATGTCATCACCACGGCCTTCAAACCAAAAGTAGCCGTCTTCATCTTTTTTAGCACGATCTCCTGTAATGTAATAGTCACCTCGGAATTGCATGGAGGTTCGCTCCGGATCTTTCAAGTATTCTTTAAAAAGTGCAGGCGTATCATTATGGACTGCAATATCACCCACTTCTCCTACCGCAGCAAGTTCTCCTTCATCATTGATGATTTCCACGCGATTTCCTGGGGTGGGTTTCCCCATTGATCCAGGTCTGGCATCCATTCCAACCATGGTTCCAACTAATAAGGTATTCTCTGTTTGGCCATAACCATCCCGAACTTGAAGAGAGAAAACTTGCTCGAAACGATCAATCACTTCTTTGTTTAACGGTTCACCTGCAGAGACTGCGCTTCTTATAGAAGATAGATCATACGAGCTTAAATCATCAGCTTTTGCCATGAATCGATATTCCGTTGGCGTGCAGCATAAGACATTCACTTGATAGGTTTTAATCATATTTAAATAAGTTTTCACGTCAAACTTCCCATTATAGACCAGACCCGTTGCACCACTGCCTAGAACAGCTAGGAATGGTGTCCAAATCCACTTCTGCCATCCAGGCGCAGCAGTTGCCCAAACCATATCGCCTTCATGAATACCTAACCAATTTTCTCCTGTTGTCCGCAAATGTGCATATCCCCATCCATGTGTATGGACGACTCCTTTAGGTTTCCCAGTAGTACCAGAAGTGTAGGACAGAAATGCCATGTCATTTGCTTGTGTATGAGCCGCTTCATATTCAGAAGATGCCTGTTTCATTTCATCAGTTAAAGAGACACTTCCATTTGGTGCTTCCCCAATAACAAACAACGTGATTTTTTCAATTCCCCGAACTTCATGCAGCTGACCTGTGAATGCATCATAGGCGATGATTGCTTTTGCGCCACTATGGGCTAAACGATATTCAATATCAGATGCGCGCAGCATTTCTGAAGAAGGGATCACTGCAATTCGCGCTTTCAGTGCCCCAATATAAGCGACATATGCTTCAATCAATCGCGGAACCATGACAAGCACGATGTCTCCCTTTTTCAATCCGTTTGCTTCGTAGACAGATGCCGCCCGGTTAGCATCCTCCATCAGCTGATCATATGTATACTCTTTTTGATTCCCCTCTGAATCGATGTAAATCAATGCATTTTTATTCGTTCCGTCCGCATACTTCTCAATTTCCGATACAATGTTGTACTGCTCAGGCGCCAGTAATTCTTCTCGATTCATAATAATCCCCCTTAGATTTACAATGTAATCAGTATACAACTAAAATTCCGTCAATTCAAAAGGTTCAATCTGCATGAATCAGAGCCTGTCAGACATACTAAAAAAACTGCCCCATTTTTGGGGCAGTTCAACTTACATGTTATTTCTGATAACCGTTCATTTGTTGTTGAGCTTGACGTACCAATCGCTTAGTGATTTCTCCGCCTACGGATCCGTTGGCACGCGATGTAGAGTCTGCTCCAAGCTGAACGCCAAATTCTGAAGCGATTTCGTTCTTCATTTGGTCAAGCGCTTGTTGTACACCTGGTACTAAAAGTTGGTTTGAGTTGCCGCTGTTTGAGTTTGCCATGTCTGTCTCACCTCCTTGTGACTATAGAATGTACCGTTTCAGTAAATTCATGCACAAAAAAGAATTGGTATCTTTTTCTTATTGTCGAAAGGAAGATGAACGAAGGCATATTCGCTTATAGTTGTTAAACCACCACTAGGTATCACAGCATTAAAATAATAAACAGCTGCTCGTCTTATTAAAGAAGATCGCTGAACTCTTCAACGGTTTCTTCAGGAGTACATTCAATGATTTGGCGATTTTGAATCGCTTCAGCGATCATAGGTTCAAAATCGATAAAACTTTCATAGAACTCGATTTTTTCTAACCGCGGCTTTGTTTTTGGGCTAGACGGTGTAAATACAGTACAGCAATCTTCAAATGGCTGAATGGATGTCTCGTAAGTGCCGATCTTTTTTGCAATTTCAATGATCTCTAATTTGTCAGTTGCAATTAAAGGCCGAAGAATCGGTGTAGAAGTCACCGCATTGATAGCAGTGAAGCTTTCCAATGTCTGACTTGCGACTTGACCTAGGCTTTCACCCGTTATCAAGGCAAGCGCGCCTATTTCACTTCGTACTCTGTCTGCAATTTGCATCATTAACCTTCTGGTTGAAGTAATGGATACGTTTTCTGGTACTTGCTTTACAATCGCTTGTTGAACTTCTGTGAATGGAATGACATGCACTTTTAAAGTACCTCCATAGGCACTGATCTTTCTTCCAAGTTCAATTACTTTTTCTTGAGCTTTTTCACTTGTAAATGGAGGGCTTGCAAAATGGATTGCTTCTATAGTCAGCCCGCGCTTCATCATCAGGTAACCAGCAACCGGGCTGTCGATTCCGCCAGACAACATTAAAAGTGATTTTCCATTTGAGCCAACCGGCATCCCTCCGGCTCCTTTGTAAACTTGTGCAGAAAGAAATGATCCATCTTGTCTAATATCAATATGAAGTAAAATATCCGGTTTCTTTACATTCACCTTTAAATTAGGATGCGCTCTTAAAACGGTTCCACCGATTTCTTTTTGCAATTCTCCAGTGACTAACGGGAATGACTTATCCGTTCTTCGCACTTCCACTTTAAATGTTTTGTCTTCCGTCGTTTCTTGCTCAAAAATAGCCAGCGCTGTTTCTTTTATGGCTTCAACGGTCGACTCACATTTAGCAATCGGGCTGTACGATTGAATACCCGCAACCTCAGAAAGCCGTTCAATTGCCTCTTTAAGATCCTTACTGTCCGCATATAAAAACATTCGATCCCGTTCTGCTTTTAACTTTACAGTAGGTAAATCATGAAGAGTCCGTTTAATATTAGCAGTTAACTTTTGTATAAATACTTTACGGTTACGGCCTTTTAACGACATCTCTCCGTATCTAATTAAAAGTTCATTCCATATCATGCTGTTTCATCCCTTTCTTGATTGTCTCTAAAAATTCTTGCATTGTTTTTGTAAAAACTTCAATTTCCTCATCTGTATTCGTTTTGCCAAAACTGATTCGGATAACTCCTTTTCGATAATCATCTGGGATCCGAATTGCTTCTATCACATGACTGACATTTTTCGCTTTCGATGAACACGCGCTCGATGTGGACACGATGATGTCTTTTTCTTGAAAGAAGTTAACCGCTATTTCACCTGTTATCCCTTTGAATGCAAGCGTCAATATGTGTGGAGCACCAGTAACGGGAGAACAAATCCGCACCATTTTTTCAGGAATAAGTTGTTCACGTAATCGTTCATTCCAACGTTTATACATGGAGGATTCACTATTTCGGACCGCCAATCGCATCGCTTTCGCAAAAGCAACTGCACCTGCTACATTTGCAGTCCCACTCCGAAAACCACTTTCTTGACCTCCGCCATAGGAAATTGCTTCAGGTGTTTTAAATTTCTTGGAAACTAAACATCCTGTTCCTTTCAGTCCATGAATTTTGTGTGCAGACAAGGAAATCGCATCGGTCCATTCGGGGAAAGGTAAGGGCAGTTTTCCAATACTTTGAACGCAATCAGAGTGGAATAATGCCCGGGAATGTGCTCGAATCACTTTCGAACACGCTTCAATCGGCTGAATCGTGCCGATCTCATTGTTCACATGCATGATGCTCACTAATATCGTATCTTTTCTCAGCTTCTGTTTTAATTCTTCAGGAGAGACTTCACCTTTTTCATTGACGGTCAGCCAGTCAACTTCAAATCCTTCTTTTTCTAAATATAAGCAAGCATTCCGAACAGCATCATGCTCAATTTCTGAAGTGATAATATGATTTCCACGATGTCTAAGACTTCTCGCATAACCAACTATCGCTAAATTATCGGCTTCTGTACCGCCAGATGTAAAAATAACTGTGCTTTCAGGATCCCCCGCAAGTTCAGCAATTTGCTTTCTAGCAGACTCCAACAGCTGTTCAGCTTTGCTGCCAGCTTGATGGAGTGAAGCGGGATTTGCGAAATAAGTACGATTGACCGTAGTAAATGCGTTTAAAACTTCTTCATCTGGCAAAGTCGTTGCACAATTATCTAAATAAATCATCCTAATACTTCCTTTCAGGCACTTCAGTCAGCACAAAGCCACCGACACTAGATGTGCGGGTGGCTTAGAGTAGTGCTTACTGTACTTGTCCTTGCAGCAGTTCTTCAATACGTTTCATGGCTCCAGGTTCAACTTCTTCAACAGCTGTCGCCGCTTCTTCCAACGCTTTAGCATATCGGAATTGACGGAATGCCATCTCAGCTTCCAACAAACGGGCATGCATCGCTGGATGTGAAGCACGGTATCGATTTCCATACTGAATGATTTGTTCTGTGAGTAATGCATCATCTAACATTTCTTCAACTTTTACAACGACTTCTGAAACCTCATTTTCAGCACTGTTAATATAATCTTCGACTAGTGCCATATTCAACGGCACTTCCTCTAAACCATTTTTAACAATGAAGAGATGTTCATCTGCTTCTTCTAAACGAACTTCAATTTCATCCGGAATTCCTGGTATGTTTGCTTTTTGAAGTTTACGTTCTGTGAACAGCAATTGACGAGTTAATACTTCAAGCCGCTCTCGTACTTTCACTTCATCTGTTCGCAAGTTTTTAATGCGTTCTTGGAAGGAATTCGTCTCCATCTCAACACGATCTAACGTCTCTCCTACGTCACGCAAGTCTTGTGCAAGAATGGAATATGGAGATTCTCCATTTTCACCTTGACTTGTTAGCAGATCGAACCGTTTTGAAGCATCCGCGAGTTCTAAAAGGAACGCTTTTGGAATTTCAGCTTCTTTTTCATCAAGTCGATAACTTTGTTGAACAAATAATGTTTCATCTGCAATTTCTTTAGCAAACATTTTGACGTCTTTTAGCTGTCGGGAAATGGCTCCGTATGTTTGCTCCATGTATTGACGTTCCACCACTTCTTCTTCTAACGCATCGTAATAAGAGTCAATATTTTCTTCTATCTCTCCTAAACGATCTTGAACAGGTTCTACATCAAGAATAGCGACTTTCACCAATAATTCCTCTGTCTCCTGTTCAATAGAAGCTAATGATGATTTTAAGTTTAAGTGGTTTAAGTAATATCCATCTTCAACCATTTCATCAATACCATTCCGCAGTTCTCGAAGTGTTGCAGGCAGCTTATTTTGCAATTCGTTCAATACTATAGGAATTTCTTTAAACAAAGGGAACAGTGCGTCTGCTTTTGAAGCAACTGCAATCACATTTTCTCTTGCTTTCAGGTAATTCCCATTATTCGTCAAATTATCATACTCTTCAAATGCAGGTTGAAAATATTCTAGCTCTTTCTCTAACGACGGGACCGCCTTTCCGTAAGAATACGGATGCGCTAGCACTGATTTCCTCGCTTCACGGAATTCATCTCTCAATGTTTCCATTTCCAATCGGTTCTTTTCTTCACTGCCGATCAGCTCATTCAACTCTTTTAAGATTGACTCTTTTCGTTGGTCACAAACTTCGAGCTGTTCTTTAATATCTTTTTCAATACCGGTTGCCTTTTTAAAACGGAACCGATCCACTGCTTCTTCAGTATCAAATAAAGAAGAATCAATTTTAGGAACGAGCACATCGACCACTTCTGTCCATTCGTTGCGCCAGCGTTCAAATTTTTCTTCTGTCTCACCTGTCATATTGAGCTGTTTCACTTTTGTCATTTCCTCAAAGATCGGCTCATGCTGGATTTGAAGCTTTTCATGTTCCAGCTTGCTGATTTCTTGGATATGCTTACGTCTTAACAAAAATATTGCTACAGCTAGCACAATCACTATGATGATTGGAATGATGAAATAGTTCACCATGGCCCATCCCCCTATTCCGCAACGACTCTACAATTGATAATACCTTATATAGTAACACGTTTAAAGAATTTTCGTGTTGAAAAAGGGCGAATCTTGCTCGAAAAGTTGTTTACTTGTGTGAACCAGGTCGAAAAATGTATGATTTAAAGTAGATACCTTCATTTTTATAGAATCTAAATACACAGAAATGAGTGAATGTCATGTTTATGGGAATTGAATATTCTAAAGATCTAACTGAGAGCTACCAACAAGTGGCAGACCAACTCCATCTTTTGTTAGAAGGAGAAAAAAACCGAATCGCAAATTTAAGCAACGCATCGGCACTGCTTAGCAATTTCTTGGACCGTACAAACTGGACAGGGTTTTACTTACTCGAAGACGACGAGCTAGTATTAGGCCCCTTCCAAGGACTCCCCGCGTGTATTCGCATTCCAATGGGAAGGGGCGTGTGCGGTACAGCTGCTAAAAAGAGAGAAACACTCGTAGTAGATGATGTCAATGCGTTTGACGGCCATATTGCATGTGACTCTGCATCTAATTCTGAAATTGTAATCCCGCTTGTAAAAGACAATATTCTTATTGGCGTGTTAGATATCGACAGTCCGGAAAAGAGTCGTTTTTCTGAAGAAGATCGTGTCGGTCTTGAAAAGTTTGCTGAAGTACTCTTGCGTCACCTTTAAGTTAGCAATGTCATAAAAAGCAGCTGAGGTTATTAAGACCTCGCTGCTTTTTTGTTGGTGTGCATATATTCAAGACAAGGTCTTGTGTTGTTCTGCAACGTTCTGAAAGGCCTGCTCTAAATCAGCTATTAAATCGTCAGCGTGCTCTAAGCCCGCTGAAAGACGCAGAAGTCCATCATCGATTCCCATCTTCAAGCGATCTGTCTCGGGAACTCCCGAATGGGTCATAGTAGTCGGGTGCTGGATGAGTGTCTCTGCATCACCTAAACTCACAGCGATTTTAATCAATTTCAATTCATTCATGAACGTTTGTGCAGCTTGCTGGCCGCCTTTAATAGTAAATGACACAAGTCCCCCGCCCACAGTCATCTGGTTTTTGGCAATGCTGACTTGTGGATTACTTTCATCGAACGGATAAAATACCGCATCTACCATATCTTGAGTTTTTAAATACTCTGTGAACTTTTCTGCGTTTTCGGAATGCCTTTGCATCCTGACCGATAACGTTTTTAGACCGCGAATGAGTAACCATGCATCGAAGGGAGACATGATTCCGCCATAATCCTTTTGAACACTTCCACGGATCTGGTCAATGTCCTCTTTATTTCTTCCTACTAGTAATCCTGCAATGACATCTCCATGTCCATTAATATACTTTGTAGCACTGTGAAGAACAAAATCGGCACCGAAGTCGATTGGATTTTGTAAATATGGGGAAGCAAATGTGTTATCCACCACAATTTTTAACGAATGTCGTTTCGCGACTGCTGAAACCGCCTTAAGGTCTGCAAGCTCCATCGTTGGATTAATGGGGGACTCAATGTAAATGCACACAGTCTCTGGTGTAATGGCTGCTTCAATCTCTTCTTCCGTTCCCATCGAAGTGAGCGTGTGGGTAATATTATACTTTTGTTCCATAACAGTAAGAAGTCCAAAAGTACATCCATAAATCCCTCTTGAACAGACAATATGATCACCTGTTTTAGTTAAATGCGTTAAAATTGCACTTACCGCCGCCATTCCAGAACCAAAAGCGAGAGTCCCCTCCCCTTTTTCTAGCGCAGTCATTCTCTCTTCTAAAACTCTTACAGTCGGGTTGCCTAAACGGGAATAGATTCCTCCTTCTTCCTCTCCAGCAAATCTTCTTTCACCCTGTTCAGCTGTTTCAAACGCAAATGTAGAAGTTTGATATAACGGAACTGCTAAACTTCCGTGATGAGAGCTGCTTTCATAACCTGTGTGGATTGTTTCAGTATCTTTGTGAAATTTGTTATTCAATGGGATTCCTCCACCTTTCTCGTACATAGTAAACGCTTACATTCATTGTATGCTTTCAATTCGCTTTATTCAAACTAAAAACGATGCTCACTGATTACTCAGAAAGCATCGCAGGTTATGAATTGATTTTTACCTTTATTTTTTGCATTATAAAGAGCTTTGTCAGTTTCTTGGAATAGTTGCTGGTACGTTTTACGGTTAGTTGAAGGATTCCAGAAATTTACTCCTATTGAAATGGTGACAGGAGGCTCTGTTGCAAGCGGCACTTGCTGTAAAATACTTTTCGCAACTTCCTTTCCTTTACTTAAAGATGCAGAAGGTAAATAGATAGCAAATTCTTCACCGCCCCATCTACCAGCTATTCCGTTTTCTTTAGTATGCATTTGTAGGACTTCTGCAGTTTGTTTTAATACTTGGTCGCCGATAGCATGACCATATCTGTCGTTCACTAATTTGAAATTATCAATATCCAATAGAAGAAATGCTCCGCCTATACCATTTTGATACGAACGGGACATATTATTATCTAAGTACCTTCTGGAAAACAAACCTGTAAGCTGATCTTTATCAGCTAAGTTTTGTAATTCTTCACGTAGATTCAAATTGGATAACGCTAAAGAAAAGTGACTGACAATAGCTTTTGCCAATTTGAAATCGTCCAATGAATACTTGTATTTCTTAGTGTGCATCATTAAAAAATAACCGACAAAATTATCAGCGAGTATCATTGGGGTCATAATTAATGAACGATACACAGTTAACTCATTGTTTTCGCTGTGATTCAAATCTGGAATGTAGGTGGCATCGAGATTTTTTTTAATATACTGTTCTACGTAATCCAAATAACGGATTCCAGCTGGAGTATAGAAAAAGTTTGAAGTTTCTTTTGCCATTATTCGAATGCCATCACGAAGGGATACAAACGCAATCTCTTCATGGTCAAAAGTTCCAATTAATTTTTCATTTATATAAGTAATCATTTCCTGCCGTTCCAGCCGACCGGTCAGTTTTTTTGAGACTTCATTCACCAACTGTAAATCGCGGATAAGTCGAGAAGATTGGGCGTATAAACTTGAGTTTTCCACTGCATAACCCGCACTTTCAGAAATATTGGCAACAAAGTTTTTCACTATACCATTAAACAGATAATCAGCAGGTGCACTTAATTGCAAAATCCCATAAGTTCCTTGTTTACCTTTTACCGGTGCATTCAATACTTTTGTTCCGCATTTTAAATGTTCATCAATATTCAGCTCACCCGTGAGGAATGCGGTAACTGTTGAGTCTGATTCGTTCGCGTAATTGAACAATCGATAGTCACTATTTTCATGTAATTCTTCATGTGAAAGTATCAATTCCACAGATACATCAGGTAAATTATGAGTTACTGTATTGATAAGCTGTTCGAAAATAACGCTTGTCTCTAATGTTGAATTAAATTTTTTCATTGCATAAAGTAGATGATGATTGCTGTCAGATTGGATTTTTCTTGCTTCAGAATCTTTAAATGCAGTTAGAAATTTCCCCATAAGCAATTGCAGTTCGTGTATATAGTCGCTTACAGCAAAACTATTCCAGGCTTCTGTTGATTTAACTAGAAGAAGCGCAACCGGATTTTGCTCAGAATCTCGAATCATCAAGCTATCGTTTATAATATTGGACGGATCCTGGTTGTTTTCAATTCTCTTAAAATTAGAAACTGAGTTAAATTGGTTTTCCTCATAAAAGTATAAATCGACTATTTCAACTTTAAAGTAAGTCTTGAACAGGTCTCCGAGCTGATTAAGTAATTCTTGATAGTCTGGTTCTTTAAGTATATCTATTAAAAGGTTGAACAAATTGCCTTTGATTGACTCAAAAATCTGTTCATTCGTTTTCATTTAGTGTCCCTCTTTCAGTCATACTAACTAACAACAACTCTATACTAATTACCCAAATAACACAATCTTAATTCTGGTTCTTTGTAACTATTTCGATAACATAAAAACATAGTTCATTGTAGTTTAATAACAATAACTTGACGTGTTTGTCCAATATTGGTATGATAATCGTTGTGTAAAATAATTGCAGCAGTTGTGTGTTCTTTATTGCTCAGTCTGTTCCTCAATTTGAGGTGTATCCTGTAACCCTTGGCTGCAGAGGTGAAGATACATGAAAACAGAATGTCGTAGAGATTGAACGCATCTGGTCTTATTTTACAACAAAATAAAACCAACAGAGGAGGAGTCATTCATGGCTCGTTATACAGGTCCATCTTGGAAACAATCTCGTCGTCTTGGTATCTCACTAAGCGGCACTGGTAAAGAAATCGAAAAGCGCCCTTACGCTCCAGGTCAACACGGCCCGAACCAGCGTAAAAAACTTTCTGAATACGGTCTTCAACAACAAGAGAAACAAAAACTTCGCTTCATGTACGGTGTGAATGAGCGTCAGTTCCGCACATTGTTCAACAAAGCAGGTAAAATGCAAGGTATCCATGGTGAGAACTTCATGATTCTTCTTGAAACTCGCTTGGACAACATCGTTTACCGTCTTGGTCTTGCTCGCACTCGTCGTGCAGCTCGCCAGTTAGTAAACCACGGTCACATCATGGTTGATGGCAAGCGCGTAGATATCCCATCTTACAGCGTGAAGCCTGGTCAAGAGATTTCTCTTCGTGAAAAATCACAAAACCTTGATATCGTTAACGAATCAATCGAAATCAACAGCTACGTGCCTGAATTCGTATCATTCAATGCTGACACTAAAGTCGGTTCATTCGTACGTCTTCCAGAGCGCAGCGAACTTGCTGCTGAAATCAACGAAGCTCTTATCGTTGAATTCTACTCTCGTTAATAGTGATTTCACATCCCTTCCGGATTTTCCGGAAGGGATTTTTTGTTTGTATTGATAAGGTAGTACAGCAGGGCTTGTAGTAAAGAGTATCTTTTGGAGGTTTATGATCACTTTTCTAGTTTTATGAGCACATTCCGCGAGTTATGAGCACTTCCTTAGATTTATGAGCGAAATCCTCGAGTTATGATCACTTTCCTAGCTTTATGAGCACATTCCGCGATTTATGAGCACTTCCTTAGCTTTATGAGCACATTCCGCGAGTTATGAGCACTTCCTTAGCTTTATGAGCGGAATTCGCGTTTTATGATCACTTTTCTAGCTTTATGAGCGGATTCCGCGAGTTATGAGCACTTCCTTAGCTTTATGAGCGGATTCCGCGAGTTATGAGCACTTCCTTAGCTTTATGAGCGAAATCCGCGAGTTATGAGCACTTCCCGCGATTTATGATCATTCCCATCACTTGTGCAGCCTCTTTTCATTTCAATTTTTCGTCAAAACTGAAAAAACAGAGAGAAGGGACACCGCCCCTTCTCTCTGTAGCCAACTCGATCAGTTAAACTGAATCATTGTATATTTTTTCTTACCGCGGCGCACAATCGTAAATGCATCTTCCAAGCGGTCATCGCTGTTCACTTCATAAGCTGTGTCCGTCACTTTATCGCCATTCAATGAAATCGCGCCATTCGTCACGTCTTCGCGGGCTTGACGTTTCGATGGTGAAATACCGGCAGCAACTAGCAATTCAACGATATTATGATTTTCCTTATTCATTTCGAAAGTTGGGACGTCTTTGAATGCATCCTTCATCTCAGAAGCCGTCAACTTTTTCAGGTCTCCGCTGAACAGCGCTGCAGAAATCCGGATCGCTTGGTCAAGAGACTCTTGACCGTGAATGAGCCGTGTCATTTCTTCTGCAAGTCGCTTCTGGGCTTTGCGTAAGTGCGCTTCCTCTGAAACAGAACGTTCCAGTTCATCAATTTCAGAACGATCTAAGAACGTGAAGATTTTCAAGTAGTGAACAACATCTGCATCTGCAGCGTTCAACCAGAATTGATAAAATTCATAAGGGGATGTTTTCGCAGCATCCAGCCATACCGCTCCGCCCGCAGTCTTACCAAACTTCGTGCCATCTGATTTCGTCACAAGCGGAATCGTAATACCGAATGCTTTCGTCTCTTCTTCATGTGTTTTGCGAATGATTTCCAGACCCGTTGTGATATTCCCCCACTGATCCGATCCGCCGATTTGAACACGACAGCCATAATGATCGTACAAGTGATTGAAGTCAATTCCTTGAATGAGCATGTATGTGAATTCTGTGAATGAAAGACCCGTTTCCAAACGAGAAGATACGTTTTCTTTGCCCAGCATGTAATTCACATTCAATAGTTTTCCATAATCACGTAAAAACCCGATTGCACTCATTGGTCCCATCCAGTCTTTGTTGTTGACAAGACGAGCGCCGTTTTCATCAGCAAAATCGAACAACCGCTCAAGCTGAACCTTCAGTCCTTTTACATTATCATCCACTTGCGCTTCCGTCTGAAGTTGACGTTCGTCTGCACGGAACGAAGGATCGCCAATCATCCCTGTCGCACCGCCAATAAGTAGAATCGGACGATGTCCATGAAGCTGGAATCGACGCAGCGTAAGAAGCGGAACGATGTGACCAATGTGCATACTGTCGGCTGTTGGATCGACACCACAGTAAAGAGATACCTTCTGCTCGTTTAGAAGCTTTGCCATCCCTTCCTCATCCGTTTGCTGGTAAAGCAACCCTCGCCATTTTAAATCATCCAATAAGTTTTCCGTCATGTAACTTCCCCCTCCATTTTTGCTTCACAAACACAAAAAGTCCCCACACGATCCGAAATAGATCATGCAGGGACGCTAATTGTACATGTAAGCGCGGTACCACCCAGCTTGAGATAATTATCTCCGCTTTATTAGCAATAACGCCGCTATCCGCGCAACACTCAAAAGCTGTAATTCGTAAACAGGTTACCGAGCAGCTTTCACCAACCGCTGCCTCTCTATACGGATTGCCTGCCACTACTGCGGCTTCTTCACTGTGAAGAGTAACTATCCATAATTGTAGTCTAAATTGGAAATTTGTCAAACTTATTCCGTCAACCTTCGATAGAATATGATATAATTAATGAGATTTTTAGGGGGGAACGAATTGACCAAACATGACAAAAAACGTCTGAACGAACTTGAAGATAAATTCGAATCAATGAAGAAAACCAAATGGGCGAAAAACTCCAGAATCGCTTCTGGCGTCGTCTGGAATCTCCTTTTGCTCTTCCTAGTTATCGGATTAACCTTGACAGTATTCGGCGCATCTGTTGGAGCAGGCTATTTTGCTTCTCTTGTTTCGAAAGAACCGCTTCGTCCAAAAGATGAAATGCGCAGTGAAATCTTCAGCTATGAAGAAACATCCGAAATATATACAAATGGTAAATACCTAAGGAAAGTTCGATCCGACATCGATCGCAAAGAAGTCAAACTAAAAGACGTATCACCTCACGTCATTAATGCAGTCTACGCTACGGAAGATGAATACTTCAACACACATAACGGAATTGTTCCGAAAGCTGTATTCCGCGGACTCTTCCAAGACGTCACAAACTCTGACAGTCAGACAGGCGGATCTACACTAACCCAGCAGCTTATTAAGAACCAGATTTTAACGAATGAAATTTCGTACGAGCGGAAAGCAAAAGAGTTATTGCTTGCTATGCGCCTCGAACACTTTATGACAAAAGACGAAATTTTAGAAGCGTATTTGAATATTATACCTTATGGCAGAAATTCAAATGGCGGCAACGTTGCCGGTATTGAAGCGGCAGCTGAAGGGATTTTCAACAAGAAGGCAAGCGATTTGAATTTAGCTCAGGCAGCTTATATTGCGGGTATACCTCAAGCTCCTTTTGCTTATACCCCTTTCTATAACGGGAATAGCGGTCTAAAAGATCCGGAAGGACTGAACCCCGGTATAAATCGAATGAAAACCGTATTATTCCGAATGAGAGAAACGGAATACATTACTGAACAAGAATACAACGAGGCCGTTGCTTATGATATTACAAAAGATTTCAGAAAAGCAGCTCCAGCGGCTAAAGGCAAAGACGAATATTTAACGGATGAAATTCAACGCGAGACTATAAAGAAGCTTGCGGGAGTCCTTGCTGAAAAAGATAAGATCGATGCTAGTCGATTAGAAGAAGATGGAAAGCTTAAAGAGAAATATGAAATTCTAGCAGAACGTTCTATGAGAAATGACGGATACAAAATTTATTCAACAGTAGATTTACCGTTATATAACGCATTGAACGAAGTTGCAGAAAATTATACTCGATATGGATATACCTACACGCAAGAAACGACAGATAAAGAATCCGGCGAGAAAACTCTAGAGAAACTTCCAGTTCAAATCGGCGCTTCCCTATTGGACAATAAAACCGGAAAAGTTTTAGCATTCGTAGGCGGACGTGATCACGAAATAACATCTGTCAATCACGCAACACAAGCAACCCGTCAACCAGGTTCGACAATCAAGCCGTTGCTTGTATATGCGCCTGCTATCGAGTATGGCGTGATTGGAGCCGGCAGTCCGGTGGTGGATGTGAAATTCAATTACAAAGGTTGGGAACCTAACAACTTCTTAGCTAACCAAGAGCTAGGAATCATACCCGCTCGTCAAGCACTGACCACTTCACAGAACTTAGCAGCTGTTCGCTTGTATATGCAAATTATAGACCGGCGTCCCGCAGATTATTTAAAGAAAATGGGATTCTCTAGCTTAATAGAAGGAGATTACCACAATCCATCTGCTGCATTAGGTGGCTTGAGTAAAGGCGGTACTGTACAAGAGAATACAGGCGCATATGCTACACTCGCCAATGGCGGAAAACATGTTGAGCCGTACATTATCGATAAGATTTTAGATAGAGATGGAAAAGTCGTGTACCAGCATGAAGTGAAGCCTGTACAAGTTTTCAGTCCCGAAACAGCGTATATCGTGACGGACATGCTTCGTGACGTGGCAACAAGCGGTACTGCACAAGTGATGAAGAGCAAGTTAAACTTCGGCATGGATATTGCTGCAAAGAGTGGTACAACGAACTCGTACAGTGATGGATGGCTGCTTGGATACAATCCGAATGTCTCTTTAGGTGTATGGATTGGATACAAATATCAGAAGTACCAATTGCAGAGCTCACCGAATGCTCAATATGGTACCTCCAGTTCAAGAACCAATGACTTATATGCAAGATTTATGAATGCTGCAAACCAAGCTCGACCTGATACTATTGGAAAAGAATCCCGTTTCCAACGGCCAAAAGGCGTTGTGAATCGTTCGTTCTGCGGAATTTCCGGCTTAGCTCCTTCAGCTGCATGTTCAGCTGCTGGTTTAGTCCGTTCAGATCTATTCAATGCCAATGTAATGCTTCCGAACAAACCAGATGACAGTATCATTTCGTCTTCATCAGTTTCTGTTAAAGGCACGCGCTATGCGGCACTGCCTTCTACTCCGGGGGAATTCATTACTGCTGGTGGAACAGGTGTTAACTTGGAATTCATTAAACGGATGCTTGGACCTTTAGGTGGCGATGCTTCTAAGTTATTCCCAGCTAATTCTTCGTTCACATCTAGAATTGTATCCGGTTCTGTCTTCCCGGCTGACAGCGCTGCACCTGCGGGTGTATCTGCATCGCAAAATGGTTCAACTTTAACATGGAGCGCTTCACCATCCAACGATGTCATTGGATATTACATCTACAATGGAGGAACACGCGTCGGGACTGTCCGTGATGGTCAATCGTTGTCATTCCCAATCGGAAGCGGAACGTATACCGTCAGAGCGGTAGATATTACTGGTTTAACTTCAGGTCCTTCGAACGCAGTTGCGAATGTCGCTGCACCAAAGCCTGAAACTACACCGCCTGCTGATTCTGATCAGGACCAAGGCGACAAAAAAGAAGATGGCGCTACAAAACCTGACGCCAAACCAGATACTGATAAAAAACCAGATTCCGATAAAAAACCGGACGCTGACAAGAAACCTGAAGGAGATAAGAAGCCCGAAGGAGATAAGAAACCTGAAGGAGATAAAAAACCTGAGGGAGATAAGAAACCGAAACCGCCTGCTAACGGCGGCGATGGCGGAAGCGATTCTGACGGTGACTAATGGTACCGTCTTTCTCCTTCCTTATAAAAAAGCTGGACAAGCGCCTGTAATCGGCACCTGTCCAGCTTTTTTGTCTTCTTTTAATCTTCCATAGTCGATAGATCACCTGTCGGTAAATCAAGTTCCCATGCTTTCAGCACACGTCTCATGATTTTACCGCTTCGTGTCTTTGGAAGTTTGTCTTTAAATTCGATTTCCCTAGGAGCCGCGTGACCCGCTAATTCTTTCTTGACGAATTGACGGATTTCTTCTTTCAGTTCATCTGTCGGCTCGACACCTTCCTGTAAGGCGATGAATGCTTTAATGATCTCACCGCGGACAGGATCCGGTTTACCGATTACTCCTGCTTCAACAATTGCAGGGTGCTCTAGAAGTTTGCTCTCAATTTCAAACGGTCCGACACGCTCGCCGCTTGTCATGATTACATCATCTACTCGACCTTGGAAGAAGAAGTAACCGTCTTCGTCCATGTAGGCAGAATCTCCAGAGACATACCATTCATCGTTCAAGAAGTAAGAATCGTATTTTTCGGGATTATTCCAAATGGCTCTCATCATTGCTGGCCAGCCTTTTTTCAATGCTAAATTCCCCATTCGATTAGGAGGAAGGATGTTTCCTTTGTCATCCACAATTGCTGCTTCAATACCAGGAACCGGTTTACCCATGGAGCCCGGCTTCAACGGCATTGATCCGAAATTACAGATCATTTGGGCACCTGTTTCTGTCATCCACCATGTGTCATGGATCCGCATGTTGAAAGTCTCCATGCCCCATCGCACTACTTCAGGATTTAAAGGTTCCCCTACTGACAAAATATGACGGAGTGACGATAGATCATGACCTTCCATCGCAGCCGCTCCAGCTCCCATTAACATACGGAACGCTGTAGGCGCACTGTACCAAACGCTGACTCCAAATTCTTCAACCGCTCCATACCAAGCCTCTGTAGAGAAACGTCCTCCCACAACTAGATTAGTAGTTCCTGCCAGCAGCGGTCCAAAGATTCCGTATGCAGTTCCCGTTACCCATCCTGGGTCTGCAGTACACCAGAATACATCTTCTTCGCGAAGATCGAGCACCCATTTTGCAGTTTGAAGCTGCTGAACCATAGCTTCTTGTACATGCAAAACACCTTTAGGTTTGCCGGTAGACCCAGAAGTATAATGGAGCAATGTCGGTGATTCACGTTCTAACCACTCCACTTCAAATTCTTTTGATGCTTTCTCAAAGTGCTTATTAAAACTGATCACTTTTCCTTCTTCAGTGACACCATCACCTACAACGAACACAGTCTCCAGATTCGGTAAACGGTCTACAGGAATCCGATCCACTAATTCAGGAGTCGTAACGATTGCCTTTGCATCGCTGTCGTCTAAGCGATCATACACAGCGCCTTCCATAAATGCTTCAAATAGCGGACCAACAATCGCACCGATTTTTAATGCGCCAAGCAGTGCAAAGTAGAGCTCAGGCGAACGGGGCATAAAGACAAATATGCGATCCCCTTTTTCTAATGTAGAACAATTTTTTAAAACATTAGCTGCTTTATTTGAGTACTTCTTCAAATCGCCAAACGTATAAGTTTCATTTCGATTGCCATCTTTATAGTAAAGTGCAACTTTGTTTTTACGAAAAGATTCCGCATGTCGATCTACTGCTTCGTGCGCAATATTGACCTTTCCTGTTTCATACCAACTAAAGGCTTTCTCAGCTTCCTTCCAATCGAACTCAGCTACTAATTTTTCATAATCTTGCATTTGATAATCAGACTGTAACGCTGGAATTGTTTTTAAAACCATAAAAGTACCCCCTTAAATATGTACTAACATTTTTATTCTACATGAAGACATTCTAAATTAGCAAACAAATAATATTTTTCCGACTGTTCTTTGTTTTGTAAGAAATCTTATCAAAAACACTATTGTTTTGTTGTATACTGGTAGCAGATGGATTATCAGCTTAAGGCGGTGAAGTTGTGGAACATATCAAAACGTATAATGCTTTGGAATTGAAGCATAAAAATGGCGACTTAATTATCGAAGGACCCATTCGTACGTCTGACATTGAAAGTTATTCTTTTCATGAAGGTTTAGTAGCTTTTAGACCTCCTGCTCAGCAGCACAAAGCGCTTATCGGTATCTCAAAATTGCCGGAAGGCCGTATTATTATTGCTCGGGACCAGGACCAAATTGTTGGTTATGTCACTTATTTGTATCCTGATCCATTAGAACGCTGGTCTGAAGGAAAAATGGATAATTTGATAGAACTCGGAGCCATCGAGGTCATTTCGAAGTTCCGTGGTGGCGGTGTCGGGAAAGCGATGCTCGAAGTTTCAATGATGGATGATGCAATGGAAGATTATATTGTCATTACAACCGAATATTATTGGCATTGGGACTTAAAAGGGACAAAACTTAACGTATGGGAGTATCGAAAAGTTATGGAGAAAATGATGCAAAATGGCGGACTTGAATACTTTGCAACGGATGATCCTGAAATTTGTTCACACCCTGCGAACTGTTTAATGGCCCGAATTGGAAAACGGATTGAACAAGAAGATGTTCAGCGATTTGATGCTTTAAGATTAAAAAACAGATTTTTGTATTAAGAAAGAAGGGATCGTATGTTAATCGAAGAAATTATGAGAACTGAAGTCTTTACACTTACTCCGGATCAAACAGTCCGGGAAGCGGCGTCTCTTATGAGAGAAAATCATATCCGTCACCTTCCAATCGTCGACTCAGAGTATAAGCTTGTTGGGATCATTACGGATCGTGACTTAAAAGAAATTATTCCATATGGAAATAAGCCCGAGGAAGAAATTTCAAAAATATACGACATGCAGCTTAGTGATTGTATGACGAAGGAACCGATTACTGGTCATCCGATGGATTTTGTTGAAGAATCAGCACTTGTTTTTTATCACAATCAAATCGGATGTCTGCCTATCGTTTCCAACCATAAGCTTGTCGGCATCATTACGGGTACAGACCTGCTGTATAAATACATTGAATTAACCGGCGCCCATCAGCCAGGGTCTCAAATCGAGGTTCGGGTTCCTAACATACCTGGAATTCTATATGAAGTTTCTAAAGTTTTTAATGAATTTCAAACGAATGTCCAAAGCGTTCTTGTGTATCCTGACAAAGAAAATGAGGCCAACAAAATACTTGTTATTCGCATTAAAACCATGAATCCTATTGCAATTATTGAAGGATTAAAAGGACGTGGATTTGACGTTCTATGGCCTAACTTTCCAGGAGCAGCTCTATGAAAAAAGATGCAGTGTTTATCTTTTCCGAAGAACAGCTCGGATACTCATTTTCTGATACACATCCATTCAATCAAAAAAGAATTGTTTTAACGCTTGATTTACTTAAAAATATGCATGCGATTCATGATAAAGATATTGTCGCGCCCCGTATTGCAACGGATGAGGAATTGCTGTTAGTGCATGAGCCGAAGTTTGTAGAGATTGTGAAGCAGGCAGGTAAAGGTGAAGTTGGACCGGAAGTAGGAAGTGTCTATGGAATTGGAACAGAAGATACACCCATTTTCTCCAACATGCATGAAGCAAGCGCTATGCTCGTGGGCGGCACGTTGACTGCTGTTGACGAGGTAATGCAAAATAGAGCGCGGTACGCACTGAACCTCGGCGGAGGGCTCCATCATGGATTCCAAGGAAAAGCTTCTGGGTTCTGTGTATATAATGATAGTTCTGTTGCGATTCGATATTTGCAGAAAAATTACAATGCCAGTGTATTATACATTGATACAGATGCGCATCATGGCGATGGAGTGCAATGGACATTTTATGATGACCCTGATGTATGTACCCTTTCGATCCATGAGACTGGCCGTTATTTGTTCCCTGGTACAGGTCATGTCACAGAACGAGGTAACGGAAAAGGATATGGAACTTCATTTAACTTCCCGATTGATGCCTTTACAGAGGATGAGTCTTTCTTATCCATTTATGAAACCGCTTTCCGTGAAGTTGCAGAGTGGTTTAAACCAGATGTCATTCTTACGCAAAACGGAGCTGATGCCCACTATTTTGATCCATTAACGCATTTATATGGCACTATGGAGATTTACAAGGAAATCCCCCGACTGGCACGTGAACTTGCTGAAGAATATTGTGAGGGACGTTGGATCGCTGTCGGTGGAGGCGGTTATGACATTTGGCGAGTCGTTCCTCGTGCATGGTCACACATTTGGTATGCCATGAAACAACTTCCTGCACCAACAGGCAGATTGCCCGAAGCATGGTTAAACAAATGGCAGTCAGAAGCTCCAGTTCCTTTGATTGAAACTTGGGAGGATCCCAATCCATTATATAAACCCATTCCACGGAAGCTAGAGATTGAAGAAAAAAATGCACAAGTGATGGATCGTTCACTACACTACATACGAAGTGAGCAACAGCCCCGTTAGTTGAATATGTAAAAGGCAGAGCAGCGAAATTCGCTGCTCTGCCTTTTTTGGATAGTGAAGAAATACGATAGAAGACATGGACTATTTTTTCCGCACTGAATCTCTTTCTTCCACTTGATAAGGTAAAACTACTTGTTGCTGGTCCACTTCTTCGCCATTCATTAACTTCGTCAACAGTCTCATAGACACTGCGCCCAGGTCATATAGAGGGACCCGAATCGCAGTTAACTGTGGCCGAACAGCTCGTGCCAGGAGTGAGTGCTGGAAACAAATCATTTCTATATCATCTGGAACAGTCAACCCTGCATCACGAATGCCATTCATTAGACCGACCGCAATTTCATCATTCCCGGCAAAAATTGCTGTAGGAGGCTCCGGCAGCTTGCGTAAGCGATTCCAAACTTCATAAGCATCATCGTATGTATTATCCGTTTCTACGATATACCCTTCTGGAATCGATAATCCAGCTTCTGACATCGCCTCTTCATATCCAGTCTTTTTAGCGAGACGATTAATGTCGCGGCTAAATGGTCCGGAGATGAAAGCAATACGCTTGTGATCATTTGCAATCAGTTCATTAACCGCATGATAAGCGGCCTTTTTGTTTTCAATGTTTACAGTTGGGAAATCCAATTCTGTATCGTGTGTACCCGCAAGAACAATGGGAACATTTGCAGAAATCATTTCTTTTCGTACATCTTCAGAAATGGAGTCACTCATGAAAATCAGACCGTCCACTTGCTTTCCTAAATGATCTTCTATCAATTCAATTTCCCGTAAAGGACGTTTGTCCGAATTGGACAAGATGATGTTGTACTCGTACATCGTCGCAACATCCGCAATTCCTCTTGAAAGCTCCGCATAATAACTTTTAGATATATCCGGAACAATCACACCGACAGTCGTTGTTTTTCTGCTGGCGAGGCCGCGTGCTACGGCATTTGGCCGATAGCCGAGCCGTTCAATGCATGCCGTTACCTTCTTACGTGTAGCTGGCTTCACGTTGGGATTTCCGTTGACCACTCGTGATACAGTAGCCATTGAGACGTTCGCTTCTCGAGCCACGTCATATATTGTTACCGCCATACTGACCTCCCCTTTCCTCGTCCACTCTATCTTCCGTTTTCATTATACCAAAAAGCCGGAGCCATGTATGCTCCGGCCTAAAAATTATACAATTTGGTGAGTATTCATGAAGCGTTGCATTTCTTCGTAGAACTCATCAAATTGAGGAATGTTCATTTGCTGGGCTGCATCTGACAAAGCAACTGCAGGATCCGGATGTACTTCAGCCATTACACCGTCCGCTCCAACAGCAATTGCTGCTTTAGCAGTAGGAATTAGAAGGTCTCTTCTGCCTGTAGAGTGTGTAACATCTACAAATACAGGGAGGTGTGTTTCTTGTTTTAAAATTGGAACAGCTGAAATGTCTAATGTATTACGAGTGGCTCGTTCATATGTACGAATTCCTCGTTCACAAAGCATAATTTGGCTATTTCCTTTAGAAATGATGTATTCAGCTGCATTGATGAATTCATCAATAGTTGCAGATAGACCACGTTTTAGCAAGACCGGCTTATTCGTTTTCCCTGCCTCTTTCAGCAGTTCGAAGTTTTGCATATTCCGTGCACCAATTTGAATGACATCAATATACTCAAGCGCTTCTTCCAAGTGACCCGGTGTAATTATCTCTGTCACAATCGACAGCCCGGTCTCATCGGAAACCCGCTTCAAAATTTTCAATCCTTCCAATCCTAAACCTTGGAAATCATAAGGCGATGTACGTGGTTTATAAGCTCCGCCTCGCATCATCGTAAGACCTTTTGCTTTAATGGACTTGGCTACTGCTAACACCTGTTCATAAGACTCAACCGCACACGGTCCGAATACAAACGACGGTGTTCCATTACCAATTTTTTCACCATTCACGTCAACGATAGTATCCTCTGCTTTACGTTTACGTGAAACGAGTAAAGCATTCCGTTGCTCATCTTCTTGTATCTCGAGTGCGGACATGAAGATGCCTTTAAAGATTTGTTCAAGTACTCCATTTGGAAGTGGACCTTTGTTTTCACTTTTCAACAAGTCCAGCATTTCTCTTTCTCGAACAGGGTCATAACGATTTACACCTTGCTTCTCTTTTACTTTACCAATTTCTTGTACAACAGCAGTACGATCGTTAATCAAATCCAAAATTTTACTATTCAGTCCAGTTACCTGAGACCGAAGGTCTTCTAAGTCATTTTGGCGCATCTGTCATTCTCCTCCCCACTCATATCCTCACCTTTTCTGAACAGTGAATCTATGGTACATTTTATAAGAATAGACCTAGTATAATGAACCTCAGTTGAAAAGTCACGCTATTTCGCTAAATTATTGCATGTAATATATTAGTTTAGCCAAGGAGGTACGTTTGTGGCACCTATATTTGCCCTGGATATCGGAACTCGTTCCGTTGTTGGAATCATATTAGAGGAAGTGAACCAAAGATATCATGTCATCGATTTAGAAGTGATTGAACACAAAGAGCGTTCAATGATTGATGGCCAAATACATAACATTATTAGTGTCGCTTCTGTTATTGAACAAATGAAAACATTATTAGAAGAACGGCATGGACCCTTGAAAAAAGTTAGCGTTGCAGCTGCTGGACGTGCTTTAAAAACTGCTGAAGGTAAAATGACGGTTGATATTACAGCGAACTCATTGATCCATTCTGAAGATATTAACCGTCTGGAATTAGGTGCTGTCCAAATTGCACAGCAAGAACTCCTGTCATCTGATTCCATATCCTCCGATAACCAATATTATTGTGTCGGATATTCTGTTTTACATTACTATTTAGATGATGAAAAGATCGGCAGTCTAATTGAGCAGACTGGACGAACTGCATCAGTGGAAGTTATTGCTACTTTCCTGCCCCGTGTCGTTGTTGAATCGTTATTATCTGCACTTAAACGAGCAGATTTAGAAATGGAAGCGCTGACTCTTGAACCGATTGCGGCAATTAACGTATTGATTCCACAATCGATGCGCCGCTTAAATGTCGCGCTCGTCGATATCGGTGCAGGAACTTCTGATATTGCAATAACGAATCATAATACAGTAACGGCTTTCGGGATGGTTCCAATAGCTGGAGATGAAGTGACAGAAGTTTTGAGCTCTGCCTATCTGCTCGACTTCCCTGAGGCAGAACGTGTAAAACGTTCATTGCATGACAGTGAATCTGTAGTACTGACAGATATTCTCGGTTTCGAGCAATCGATTGCCGTGACAGAGATAGCAGAATCTCTTTCAGAAGCTACAGATCGGCTTGCACAGGCTATCGCACATGAAATTAAACGACTAAACAATAAACCTCCCCAAGCGGTTATGCTTGTGGGCGGCGGCAGTCTCACACCTGGCTTGTCCGCTCAGTTAAGCGGTGCACTTGACCTTCCTTTACAACGCATTGCGGTTCGTGGATTAGATGCACTGGCAGACGTAACATTAGCAGACCACATTCAATCTTCACCCGCTTTTGTTACACCAATTGGAATTGCTATTGCTGCTAAACGAGCACCCATTCATTATTTGTCTGTTTCTGTTAACGAAAAAGTGATTCGTCTATTCGAGTTAAAAGATTTGACCATTGGAGATGCACTTCTTGCTGCAGGTGTTAAAGCAAAACAATTATATGGAAAACCAGGTTTAGCATTGCGATTCACATTAAACGGACAAGAAATTACTTTACCTGGAAGTCATGGAACCCCATCCGTCATTCTAAAAAACGGAATTCATGCCAGTGCCAAAGATTTTATTCAGCAAAACGATTCCATAGAGCTTTTGCTAGGAGAAGATGGCCGATCTGCCCATGCTACAATTGCAGATGTTATAGAACTTAAAAAAGACGTTATCCAAGTGGAAATTGACAGCGAGCCGGTTATGTTAACTACTGATATACGTGTAAATAACGAACCACAAAACTTACAGACAGTGATACAAGATCGAGATAAAATCACCATTGAACACTCTTTAACATTAGGAGATGCTTTGAACAAGTTACAGAGCAGCGAAACGAATGATGAACTGCAGTCAGTCGTTTTGAATGGCAAACGAATTCAGCTTAAATCCAAATCTGCTGGATATACTCGGAATGGTTTACCGATAACCCTTACGACCGTATTAGAAGATGGGGATTACATTATTAGTGAGCAATCTGCCGTTAAAACGATTGCTGATATTGTAAAGAAACTAGGAATAGAGTTATACGAACAACTGACGGTCACCTTCAATGGTGAACAGGTTACGATTCGTAAGCCCCGTTTTTCTATAGTGATTAATAATGAAAACGCGGATTCTTCTGCCCTCATTGCACATGACGACCAGATTGTGTTTACCCCTCATAAAACAACACTTATCACATTCAGCGATATATTCGCCTGTGTGGATTACCAGCTTCCGATGGGATCTGTGACTTCTTACGAATTATTGCGCAACAAACAGCCTATTCAATTTTACGACCAAATATTTGGCGGAGATGAACTAGAAATTCTGCTAACTTAAAAAGAGGCCATCAGCTTTAAAGCTGATGGCCTCTTTCGTAATTAGTTCTTTTTCGGTTCAATATCCGAAACTGCATTTTGATTCACAATCTTATTATCACCTATGTTTTCTGAATTGTCATAGGCTACATCGCTATTTTCTGTTGTTTGATAGCTTGCTTCTTTTTTACCACTAGTTTTGTTTGCAGATTCTTTTTTTGATGCATTTTTGTCATCTTTTTTAACAATCGGTTCTTCACCTTCTGAAGAAGCGGTTCCATCGTCAAGCGGGGCAGATGATTTTGAAGTCATAGTCTTCACTTTTCCCGTGACATTTTCCGTTTGTTCTTGGACGTTCTTTTTCAGATCGTCTGTTTTTTCTTTAGCTACAGCAGAGAATTCAGCAGCTTTGTCTTTCGCAGTTGAAGAAAGGTCAGCTGCTTTATCTTTTGCTGTTGCAGTAAAGTCAACTGCTTTGTCTTTTGCCGTCGAACTCAGTTCGATACTCTTGTTCTTAATCTGAACAGCTTGAGTAGATAAATCTTCACGCATTTCCTTACCTGTTTTAGGAGCTAAGAAAAGTGCAGCTGCAGCTCCTATTACTCCGCCGACTAAGGCGCCCATTAAGAAACTGCCTGATCCTGAACTGTCATCCTCATAGAAACGATCTGTATCTGTCGGGAAGTAGTTATAGTTCATCGGAAGCTGAGATGGCTCACCATATGAATTTTCATAAGTTCCGTTAAAATTGATGTCTTGGTTTGTTTTAGATTTGTTGTAGTTTTCGCTCATGCGAATTCCTCCTTAGAATGTAGTGACTATAGTGGGTTATAGTAAAATTGAATTTTTCTTCTGTTGATACGCTCGGTTGCTATCGGTGAAATTATTCTGTTCATCGACACTGCGTTATGTATCACAGAATAAAGTTGTTCACTCCTCCTTAGTCTACTGTACCTTATGAATACTTTTACCCTGCCGTAAGCAAGGCTAAACTCTGCTTATATTTATCATGTTCGACAATAGTGAAACATTTCCTTCTTCTATTTAGAAAGTTCTTTAGTAAAAAGAAAACCGCCGATCATAAAATGATCAGACGGTTTTCTTTTCTGTAAGATGTTGCTGATAGGCCGTTAAGTACTTCTGGACATCTCCAGCTCCCATGAATAAAAAGACTGCATCTTCATGGGCGTCAAGGCAATCGATAGAATCGACCGTAATGTGCGCAGCTCCCGGTATTTTGTCAGCCAGATCATCTACGGTTAAGCTGCCCGTCTTTTCTCGAGCTGAGCCGAATATGTCACATAGATATACCTGGTCAGCTTCTGCCAGACTTTCTGCAAATTCATCGAGTAAAGCAGCTGTACGTGTAAAAGTATGGGGTTGAAAGACTGCAATAACTTCTCTACCCGGATACTTCTGTTTTGCAGACTGCAGCGTTGCACGGATTTCAGTCGGATGATGTGCATAATCGTCTATTAAAATCGCATCATCTGTTTTGATTTCCGTAAACCGCCGTTTGACACCCATAAAGCTCTTTAACTGCGCTTCTACCACTGAAGGGTCCAGATCCTCGTATTGACAAAGAGCAATGACCGCTAATGCATTTTTAATAGCATGATCGCCAGGCATTGGGATTGTAAATGAATGATAGAATTCATTTCGAACGAACACATCGAAAGAAGTTCCTTCAGCTGTCTTCACGATGTTAGACGCACTGAAATCATTTCCTTCACCTAGACCATACAAAACGACCGGAACGTTAGCTTGAATTGACAAACAGTTGGCGTCATCGCCACACGCAATTATTGCTTTGTTAACATTCAAAGCCATTTCACCAAAGGCATTCAATACATCATCCATGTCACTGAAATAATCAGGATGATCATAATCGATATTAGTAATGATTGCATAGTCTGGTTCGTATGCTAGGAAATGCCGTTTGTATTCGCACGACTCGAAGACAAAATACTTGCTGTCTTTTACACCTTTCCCCGTACCATCCCCTATCAAATAAGACAGTGGTTCATAACCAGCTAGGACATGAGCGAGTAAACCTGTTGTAGAAGTTTTACCATGCGTTCCTGTAATCGCGACAGAAACTGATTGTTTCATGTACTTAGCCAAAAAATCATGATAGCGGATTACCTCCAAACCTAACTCTTTAGCTTTTACTAATTCAGGATGAGAATCTGGGAACGCATTACCTGCAATTATTGTAAGTCCTTCAGTTATGTTATCTTCACTGAAAGGGAAAACGTTTATAGAACGATCTTGAAGTGGTTCTTCTGTGAAGAAATACTTTTCCACATCAGATCCTTGGACTTCGTTTGAAGAATCATGCAAAATTTGAGCAAGTGAACTCATGCCTGATCCTTTAAT
Organism: Sporosarcina aquimarina; assembly: GCF_033253705.1. GTDB lineage: Bacteria > Bacillota > Bacilli > Bacillales_A > Planococcaceae > Sporosarcina > Sporosarcina aquimarina. The sequence continues at coordinate 151,024 of NZ_JAUBDH010000005.1, read as the reverse complement.
ACCAGTAAAATGAAATTTCGTCATTGTGCAACCTCCTGGGACAAACCTGTTCCCTAAATCTTTCTTCACTAATACAATTTCATATGTTTTAAGCTTATGCATCATGGTCTGGATTTAGAAATGCTTGTAAACCAGAATCAGTTAAATAGACATCCCTTGAACGACTGCCGCGTTGTTCGGAGATGAATCCATGAGCTTCCATACGATCCATGATTTTGGCTGCGCGATTGTACCCAATACTAAAATGTCTTTGCATTAAAGACGTGGACGCACTTCCCTGTTCAATAATGAACGAGCAGGCTTGATTAAATAATGGGTCTGATTCTTCTTCTTCGACGACAGCAGCCAACAGGTCTTCCTGGCCGAATAAATATTCTGGTGATGCTTCAGACTTCACATGGTCAATAATACATTCAATTTCATCATCTGTTACAAATGTCCCTTGTAATCTTACTGCCGCGGACTGACCATTGCCCACATATAACATGTCTCCCCTGCCGAGGAGACGGTCGGCTCCCGCACTGTCTATAATCGTCCGGGAATCTATTTGCGATGATACTGCGAATGCGATCCTAGTAGGAATGTTCGCTTTAATAATTCCTGTAATGACATCGACAGAAGGGCGCTGAGTCGCAATGATCAGATGTATTCCGCACGCTCTCGCTTTTTGTGCGATTCGGCTAATGGACACTTCAACATCATTCGGCGCAACCATCATTAAATCTGCCAGCTCATCTATAACAATTAGCAAATAAGGCATCTTTTGAGAGAACTGCCGATTTGCTTCTGCCATTTGATTATATCGTTCTATATTACGAGCACCCGCGTGAGCAAATAACTCATAGCGTCGTTCCATCTCATCTACTGCCCACTTAAGTGCTGCAGTTGCTGCTTTAACATCTGTAATCACAGGGCTTATCAGATGAGGAATTCCATTGAAAGGTGCCAGTTCAACCATTTTTGGATCAATTAGCATCATTTTCAGTTCTGTCGGAGATGCTTTGTACAACAAGCTCACTAAAATTGAGTTGATACAAACAGATTTACCTGATCCTGTCGCACCTGCAATCATACCATGAGGCATTTTACGCAAGTCAATTGTGACTGGCTCCCCCGTTAAACTTAAACCTAGTACAGCCTCCAGCGGAGAGTCCGATTTCTTAAACTTGTCCGTGTCGATTACTTCTGAAATTCTAACAGGACGTGTTGTACGATTCGGGATTTCGATTCCAATTGAACTTGTTCCTGGAATCGGGGCTTGAATTCGAATATCTTCTGCAGCCAGCGCTAATTTAAGATCGTCTGTCAGATTTCTTACCTTGCTGACTTTCGTTCCAATACCAACCGTCAACTCAAAACGAGTTACTGTAGGTCCTTGAACTGCCTCCAAAATATCCGCCTGAACAGAAAAATGTGATAGCGCCTCAACAAGTTTTTCAGATTGAGAAGTTAACCATTCTGTATCTTCTTGCTGGGCTTCCGCAGGCAATAAATCTTCCACCGAAGGATAGACATAATGCATTAGCGGTTCCTCGTCGATAGGATCAGCGGCTTCGTTTGTTAATGTCACTGAAGGAACTAATTCTTGTTTTACTTCAGGTTGTTGTTGAACAGATCCTTGATATCTAGGGGGAACCGTTATTGAACCGCTCAACGTCTGCTCTTTTTTTACAGGCATGGATGGCGCTGATGTCGTAACGGATGTTTCCGCCATTTCACGCAAACTATGTTTCTCTTTGTCGGATTTCAACATGACGACATTAAAAGGAACCATTCTTTCTTTCTTTTCTACCTGATTTTCTGGAGATGGAGTCCCCTCCTCACTTGCAGGGGGTGAAAAATCTTCATTTAAAGGTGTTGCATTCTCTGGTTCGGTTGTATTTATATCCTCTGCTTCTACTAAAACTTCAAGGTCTTCGTTCTCATCCGTTTCCTCGCGATCCAAGACTGCAATGTGACTAGTGACACTCTTCTTTTCTTGTTCAGTACGCTCTTCTTTGAACGATTCAATTGGAGCTTCATAAGAAGGCGAAACATCGTAACCGGCATCTTGAGAAGAATCTATTAAGATATCCTGATTGTTTTCTTTTTCAGTTTGAAATTTCTCTGCTTTTAAGAATGCATCATCAGCTAAATCTTCTAGTTGTTCTTCTTTTTCCTGAACGGACGCAGGTTTAGGTAATGCAGATGTCTTCAAGAGATCTGCATTACTTGTTTCTATTTTTCTACCTGAAGGCAATACTTCTTTAGGTAGAAAACGATTAGTCGGCTGCATCTTTTTTGTAACAGATTCCATTTCTACACTTGTACTTCGCTCTTGTTCAGCGGTAACATGCGGCGCAGTCGATTTGGATTTCGGCTGAGAAAAACCGTACACTGGCGAAGGTACTTCTGTAGGTTTAAATGGCACATTATTTCGCTGATTCACAATTTCCGTCTTACGCTCTGTCGTTTTTACTTTTGTCGCAGCCGTTTCACGTGCAAGCGCTGGAGTTTCTTGATACTTTTTGCGATCGCCAGCCCTATGGATTTCTCCTTTTGGAGGCTCTTCCGGCCATCTGCTATTCTTATAAAACGGAACAGATTTAACTTGTTCATCGGTTTCTTTTTTGTATGTGGTGTCATTTTTCATTGGCAATGTTTCATTGGGATCTTCATCCCATCCATAAATTTCAGCATCAGTAATCATAGGAAATCGGAATGCCGGCCGCTGCGGCGTGTCAGTTTCATGCGGTTGTTCTTTCTCTAATACAACGTTTGTATTTTCTTCATAATCTTCTTCAGGTTCCGAGCCGAACAAGCGGCCCATCGTTTTTTTAATCCAGCTCACTCTATCACTCTTTTCATTTCAATCATCCTATTTTAGCAGGAAAACAAGGGGGAAATCAAATACTCGTGTGCTCAAATTCAAACACAGTGGAAAAGAACTATAGTAAAATAAGTTTTTCCCACCACAAATCCCAGACAGCTCTATACAAAGACAACATAAAAAAACAGAGGAACGTTACAATCCCTCTGTTTTCCAACTTTAATTTTATTTTGTAAACTCACTGCCGATTTCAGCATCTGCTGCTAGTACAAGGATGCCTTTTTCAGCTGGCGCATCCGGCAGTTCCAATTCACGAGCAGAACAGATCATTCCTGAAGAAGGGACACCGCGAAGTTCAGCATCTCGGATCACCATTCCAGAAGGCATGACCGCTCCTACTTTAGCCACAACCACTTTTTGGTCACTTTCAACATTGGGTGCACCGCAAACGATTTGCAATGTCTCATTTCCAACGTCAACTGTACAAATATTGAGCTTATCGGCATTTGGATGCTTTTCTTTCGTGACAACATGTCCAACTACGAATTTCGGACTGAAATCCACATTAAGCTCAAGCGTCACTTCGTTTTTCTTTAGTGCATCTTGAATTTTCTCTACTAATTCAGGAGTTAACGGGATGGAGCCGTCAGCATACTCGCCCACGTACTCGGTTGCTGAGAACACGTTAAACGCGACAACTTTGTCATCTTCTGACGATTTAATAAGCGTAATATCACCTTTTGTTTCAATTGTTGTTTGTTCTGGACGTTCCGTTGTGAGCTGAACAAACAAAACATCTCCTACACCATGCTTGTTAATAAAGACGTTCATTTCTTTTTCTCTCCTTTTTCTGCGACACGATTTTTAGCCATTATAAAGATAGGTTCCAGTTCACCTTCGTTATATAAGAATGAAAGCGATGTAATCGGCACGTGGCCTACTGTAAAGAAGTGCATCGTCATTTGAGCAAGTACATCATATCCTGTATCGTTTTGAATATCACCGATGATCAGCACATCTTGGTGAGGAACAGACACAGTCATATGGCCTTCTATACGAGAGGACATTTCCTTTAAAAAGGCACTATTTAGAATCCGGCTTGCATCATACCCATCATTGATATTTAGGAAGTAGTATTTATTTCCCGCCACTTCATCTACTTTAACATCAGTTGGAAGTTTACGTGCATTAAATAATGCTGCTTCTGTAATTTCATCTTCGCTCTTCCCTAAAATTGAAAGCATGCTTTCGTCTATGAGCCTATACGTTTTCCCTTGGTCTAACGCATAGTAAATCGCTGTTTCAGCGGTATGAGATTTAACGATGAAGGGACTTCCTGCTTTTGAAGCCTTTGGAAAGGAAGTCGAGCGAATGACAGGCAAAATCACTGAATCAGAAGAAAAGCCTTCCTGTTGCTCCACTTCCATTGCGCGGAATGTCTCTTGAATAGTATAGACGACTTCGTCAATGGCAGCATCTTGTTTTTGTTCATATTTCGACAAAATTTCAGGAAGGGAAATGTCCATCCCTTTTTTGAGTTCTGCATGTTCTAAACGCACACGATCCGCTTTCTTATCAAACTTCCATTCGAAGTTTTGAGAGGAAAGACGTTTTTTTAGTTCCGCTACTAGTTGTTCTGATTTCAACGTATTCACCTCTTCTAATAATAATCGATCTGTTAGTCTGTATTCACTTGTACAGAGCGTGAAATTTCCATCATCCGTTCTGTAGATTCTACAAGATTTTCTCGTTCTACAATCGCTGTAATTTGGACTGGCCCTGCTCCAGTGACTACTTCAACAGAATTCTCCCCGTGTTCCATCATCACAACAAATCCAAAAGTACCGCTATCGACAAAGGTTTCCTGTTGGGTTACCTTTTTACTCGTATCGGCCATTAATAAGTCATAATACGCATGAGAGTCTTGCTTTGCGTTGACATCATAGTCCGCTGCATACGTTTGACTTCTTTTCGAAATCATAAAAGCATGCTCTTCTTTTTGCACATCCGCTTTCCAGCCCACAGGTTTATAAAACTCCAATCCATCGACATTCTCATTGGGTTGTTTGTGGTTCATCTCAAAAGCATCTCTTGCAGATTCCATAGCTTCATCTGTTCGTTCTTCAACAGTTCGGCCACATCCAGAAAGTACAAGCAGTGCAAGTGACGCGCTGATGATGAGGGATTTTTTTCTGATCACGTTTTGTGCCTCCATTTCAATACAATACGTTTAGTTTAGCTGTCAAATACAGTCCATGCAACCATCAGAATCGTTCAGCTCATATTTTCTAAGTTACCTTAATACTTTCCATGAAAAAAACAGCTGTCTACATACCGAAGCATGAGTGCAGCTGTTTGAAAGGAGACTTTTCTATCTTAAACGTTAGATTTAATCGTTTCTATTGTCGTCTTGTCACACGCTTTAACAAGTTTCACGAGAAGTTCCTTCGCTGCTGCATAGTCATCTGTGTGAATAATTGAAGAAGACGTATGGATATAGCGTGAGCATATTCCTATTACTGCACTTGGAACTCCTTCGTTTGAAATGTGAACTTTCCCCGCATCCGTACCGCCTTGGGAGATGAAGTACTGATAAGGAATATTGTTCGTTTCTGCTGTATCCAAGATGAATTCGCGAAGTCCGCGATGGGTAATCATCGTTCTATCTAAAATTCTTAAGAGAGTTCCTTTTCCAAGCTGACCAAATTCTGTTTTACTTCCAGACATGTCATTTGCAGGACTTGCATCCAGTGCAAAGAACAAATCTGGGTCAATCATATTAGCTGCTGCCTGTGCGCCGCGTAATCCGACTTCTTCCATTACATTTGCTCCGGAGAACAATTGGTTAGGCAGGTCTGCATCTTTGACTTCTTTTAATAGTTCAAGCGCTAGACCGCAGCCATATCGATTATCCCATGCTTTCGCCATAATTTTCTTTTCGTTAGCCATCGGTGTGAAAGGACAAACTGGAACTGCTGGCTGACCAGGGCGAATTCCAATTCGTTTTGCATCTTCCATATCATCTGCGCCAATATCAATTAACATGTTTTTAACATCCATTGGTTTCTTCCGTTGTTCGTCTGTTAATAGATGTGGAGGAATGGAACCAATGACGCCTGGAATAATTCCTTTATCTGTTAGAATTTCTACCCGTTGTGCGAGCATGACTTGGTTCCACCATCCGCCGAGCGTCTGGAAACGAAGCATCCCATTTTCTGTAATTCCAGAAACCATAAATCCTACTTCATCCATATGGCCTGCTACCATAATTTTAGGGCTGTCTGCAGGTCCTTTACGCACTCCAAAAATACCGCCTAAATTATCTTGGATAATTTCATCAGAATATTTTTCAAGCTCAGTGCGTAAATAATTACGCACTGCGTGTTCATTACCCGGTGCACCATGTAATTCTGTTAAGGTTTTAAACATTTCAAGAGTTTCAGTATTCATGTAAGTATGACCTCCACTTGGTTTTATCTCATGACTTATTGTAAAACAATTCTGTCGAAATTACCAATTGTATAATTAGGAACCCGAAGGAATAGAATGAGTCTGTCTCGCTTATGCAAACTGATAGTGGTATGATACAATTATCAAAATGATTAGTAAGGAGTGCTGTTACTTATGAAATTCAAAGAATTTGCTGCGGGTGTATTGACCGGAGCTGCTGCTGGTTTAGTAGTGAAAGAGGCTGTGGATCGTGCAAACTCGGCGGTACCTGCTGAGCAAGTATTGAAATCCGTCAAAGATGCCTTTAAAAAAGAAGGACCGATTGATGGTTCTTGGATTGTCATGAAAACTGAACCATTTACTAATAATGTAATCTCGATGAATGTCTATCGCGGTGGTATCTCTCGCATTAAAAATGGTGTTTTAGAACAATATGAATTTGCAGCAGACGCTAAAACTGGTACTGTTGTAGAACTTGTTAAAAACTAATTTCAAACAAGCAAAAGCAGAAGCCACTATAGCTTCTGCTTTTTTTATATGAAGTGAATACTTTATCCGTGAGATCTTGCAAGAGATTCAACCACTTTTTTCCCAGTTTCATCAAAACGGACCACTCTGTAAACCGCATCATGATAAAAGAAGAATCGATGACTTTTTTCGCGTGCTTCCTTCATCAGCTTTTCCTTCGCAAAAATAGAAGCCATCGGGTAATCATCAAACGCGAGCACCCATAGTGGATTACTATGTGCATGTGTAGGCATGATGTCTGCCATATGAATCATAGCTTCTCCCGCTTGCTCCAGACGTATAATGCTGTGACCATTGCTGTGACCACCCGTGTGAACCATAGTAATCCCAGGCAATGGAGAGCATTCCTCTTCAAAAGGAATTACCTGACTTTGTATCGCTTCCCAGTTCTCTTTAAAGTACGTATTTCTAGAGCGTATATTCGGGTTTCTCATTTCATCCCATTCGATTTGTGAAACATAAATTGCAGCATTAGGGAAAACTGATACTAGTTTGTCACCCCGCCATTCAGTCAAACCAGCAGCATGATCGTTATGCAAATGTGTCATCAGTACCATATCGATATCGTCAGTTGTGAGGCTAAGCTCCGCAAGACTTTCTGCTACGCGAGTTTCAGCACGTATACCAAGATTGCGCATTTTCTTTTCGTCTAACTTCCCTTTTCCGATCCCTGAGTCTATCAATAAGTTTTTACCTTTGAACTGCACTAAAATAGGATCCGTACGCAACTCAATTAAATTATTTTCATCAGGCGCGTATTTCTTAGACCACATCGCTTTCGGCACAACACCAAACATCGTTCCCCCATCAAGATAATTGACGCCCCCATCAAGCCATGTTAGTTTCATATCGTGAAATTGGTATGTATCCATTCAAACATCCCCTTTTGTACGTATTACGCTTCGTTTAAATAGTTCGCCTCTAATCGATAAATCGGCTGCCCTTTTGCTGAAAACTTCTCTTCATATTCAGTCATGACATTTCCTTCAGGCATTTCTGCGTGCAGGTCAAGAGAGACATCCAATAACCGCATTCCATATTCGGACATCGAGACGAGTGAGTACTCAAACAATCCCCGGTTGTCTGTTTTGAAATGGATTTCTCCATCTTCCGGCATCACTTTTTTATATAAAGTTAAAAACTCTTCGTGCGTGAGTCTGCGCTTAGCATGCCGCGTTTTTGGCCAAGGATCGGAAAAGTTCAAATACACGCGTGATACTTCACCTTCTGAAAAAATTTCAGTTAAATCTTTACCATTTGCACGGATCAGCCTTAAGTTCATAGGGATATCTGAGTCTACTACTTTCTCAACTGCCGAAACGATAATGCTGTCAAAATGCTCAATGCCGATATAATTGATATCTGGATTTGCTAATGACATCCCAACAACAAATTGACCTTTCCCGGTCCCTACTTCCACATGGATGGGGTTGTCGTTTCTAAACACGCCTGCCCAGTTCCCTTTTTTGGTTTGCGGTTCTTTAACGACAATTCCTGCATGTTCGTCTAAATAATCTTTCGCCCATGGCTTATGACGTAATCTCATAATTCTTCCACTCCATCTTCAATGTTAGTTTACTTATTATTATGTTTCCAGGTTTTCGTCTTCGGGTTCAAACAGCCGGCTGGCTGCAGTGGTTTGGCAAACATCCAGAACAGTTTGAGCTGCTCTAAATTGCCTGGACTTCATCGGAATACTAGACTTCTTTCCTTTTTCTAACCATTCCGGATAATCTCTTCGATCGATTAACTGAACGTCTCGGGCTATCCCTGGAAAGTCTATATAACTTGTGTTTGATAACAGAACCTTTCGAATTGGAAAGTCGAGTTCAGCTGCGGAAAATAAGCTAGCAACGATTTTCCCCATTCTATTAAGTGCAATTGTCGGATTTAAAAATTTCGATTCTTCTTCACCAAACTTTTCGGTCCAAAAGCGATCGCCGCTTCCAACATATACAGAACCACTCTTACCTTTTAATACCGTGATGCAAATACATTCCACAGGCGTCATTAAAACAACTTCTAGTTCAATTGGTGCCTTTTTTATCTTTAACACTGGATAGTAAAATAACAAATAACTATCCGGCAACGTTTCCAACAGATCATGAAGAAACTTGTCCTTCATGAATTTCCCGTCCAGACGGGACCGTTCTGAAAGTGTGGAACTTGCCCATTTCAGCTGAAAGTGAAAAAGCTGATTTACATACAGCTTACGCAGCTGTTGAAGAGAACGCGGATCTTGAATAATATTCGGATTGAATTGTAACTCTTGTTCGACCCGAAGCTGCTCTTCGCTGGATATTTCTAACTGCTCCTGCTTTTTAAAAGGAAGAAATCGAGACAACGCAAAAAACCGTTTCTTCTCCTCTTCCATTTCAGAACCCTCCGGACGTTCTTGTGCCCCATCCTGCGGTTCTTCATCCGCGGCAATTTGCCAGCTTGCTAAGTCTACACCATTGTCCCATTGCCGTTTCATACGTTCCCATTGAGAACGTTTTAAACGTATGAACTGTGTAGTATAGCGGGATAAGTCATTTTCGTAACGCGAGACGTAATCGAGCATTTTGACAAGCTGTGCCATCTATCGATTCACCTGCGCTTTCTCGTTCAGTTGATTTCTTGTTCAAGCTGTTTGATCGTTTGTTCAAATACGCTTTGCAAACGCACGGTTAGACGACCTGGTTCCCCATTTCCAACTTCACGGCCATCAATTGAAATAATAGGCGTAATTTCGGAAGTAGTAGAAGTCAGGAATACTTCATCCATTTTGTATAATTCATCCAGAGTAAAAGTTTCTTCGATGACTCCGATGCTCTCTAATGCACAACTTTTCAAAACGACTCTTCTAGTAATTCCATTCAATATCAAATTAGTAGCGGGATGTGTATATAAAATTCCATCTTTCACACCGAAGATATTGGATGAAGAGCCTTCCGTCACGATACCATCACGAACAAATACTGCTTCCGCACAGCTTGCTTCAGCTGCCTCCTGCTTCGCCAACACATTTGCCAATAAATTCAAACTTTTAATATCACATCGCAACCATCGGATATCCTCAACTGTTTTGACTGCTACACCACTTTCCAGCTTTGTAAACGGGCGCAGGTTTTCGATTGCATATGCTGTAATCATAGGTTCAATTTGCTCACCAGGGAAATTGTGCATGCGCGGCGCTACACCTCGCGTTACTTGAATGTAAACATTCCCGTCCTGTATCTCATTTTCAGACGCTAACTTTTCAGCAATTTGGATGAACTCTTGAATAGAGTAAGGTAAATCAATCCGGATCTTTTTTGCACTTTGTAAAAATCGTGTAAAATGCTCTTCCGCTGTATAAAGTTTTCCGCCATACACTCGAATGACTTCATAGACGCCATCTCCAAAATAATATCCTCTATCATCAATTGAAACGTTCATGTTTTCTTTCTCAAGATATGTGCCATTATTAAAATAAGTTGTCATAGTAGTGCTCCCTTCGATTATCAGCTTATATTTTTCTATCTTTACATACAGTCTATGTATGCGCAATCGAATTGGCGAGTGATGAGAGTTCATCTATTCAATTCTCTCCATTTTCCCACGTTCTGCTTAGAAAATAAAGAACTATTGATTGCTGGGACTTTCGACTTGATTCCAAGCTTTTTCAGCTTACATTTCGTAAAAAATACGTTATACTAATATTGTCAGAACAAACAGTCTGACAAGTTTAGTTGTTAGAAAGGATGTGCGGAACAAAGGCGATTTCGATAGAGCTAACGTAAAATTCCACGTCTCAACCCAAGTCAATTGGAAATTGATGATGAAGGAGTGGTTCACAGTTGAATCCTGCTACAGACCGAATGCTGACCCGTATTAAGGATGTCTACTTGTACATCCATGGTAATGGTACTGTCACCACAGAGAATGTAGTCCAAGAATTTAGCATCACGGCGCGTACCGCACAACGGGATCTAAATGTCCTAGAGTATAATGACCTCATTACGAGTCCGGTTCGTGGCCAATGGACAACGACAGCAAGAAAAGTGAAATTGCCTTCGTAACGCAATCTTAAGGGCATCAAAACCCGAAAAAAAGGACTGAATCGCTTCTAGCAATTCAGCCTTTTTTTCTTGGATCCACATCGATTACCTCTTGTTCCGTTAATTCCCTGAAATGTCCGGGTGCTAGAGTTTCGTCTAACTTCAAAGTCCCCATAGACAGCCGTTTTAAAAACAGCACTCTTTTGTCTACAGCTTCGAACATTCGCTTCACTTGATGAAATTTACCTTCTGTAATCGTTAATTCAATTTCAGATTCTTCATCCGAATGTAAAATTTTTAAGATTCCGGGTTTCGTATGAAATCCATCTTCTAGCGTCACGCCTTCGGAAAATGCTGCTGTGTCCGCTTCGGTAACACGGCCCTCAATTTTTGCATAATAAGTTTTTGGAATGTCTTTCTTTGGTGACAACAATTCATGCGCTAATTTGCCGTCATTTGTTATGAGCAACAGCCCCTCGGTATCTTTGTCCAGACGTCCAACTGGAAATGGATTGAATCGCTGTTCGTTTTCAGACAACAAATCGATAACTGTTTGATCCCATTTGTCTTCTGTAGCAGAAAGGACGCCGGGTGGTTTGTTCATCATCAGATAAATGAATTCCTGATGGATAACCGGTTCGCCCAAAACATCCACAGAATCCGCATCTGTGTCAACATGAGCACCTGGATCTTTTTCAGGCGCCCCATTGACACGCACATTCCCTTTACGTATGAGTTGTTTAACATCTTTTCTTGTACCAAAACCGTTATTAGCCAGCAGTTTGTCGAGTCTCATTTATGATCTCCCCAACTTAAGTTTCTTTGAAAAACGTGTAATTTTATCACCTAATAACTTCTGTGCAAGACCGCTTCGGAATGACAAGAATCCGTAAACGAAGACACCTACTCCGCTGCATATTCCTAAGTAGAGAAATGCTTGTAATTTACCCTGCGGGATATGAATTGCATAAAGAGCGGTTCGAGTAAGCAATACTGCAGCGAGCATAATTGCATTGAAGAACACAATCAGTATCGCGCGGCGTATTACAACTTTCGATTGATAGTTCAATTCTTTTTTAATGATGAAAATGTTCACACCGACCGCAATACCATATCCGATAATCGTAGCCGCAATGGCACCATTCACTTCGAACATTTTGATAAGCGGGATATTCAGCATCATTTTAAACAGCAGACCGAGGAGTGATGTAAACACAATCCATTTGTGCTTATCGATTCCTTGCAGAATAGCCGCTGTTACGGTGTACATTCCAAACAGAATAGCTGCTGGTGCATAACTTCTGAGCACGTCAGCTCCAATATCACTCTGTTGATATAAGAATTGATACGTTACGCTTGATAAAGCCATAAGTCCGACTACCATCGGAATCGTCAGGAATAGCATGATTTGGTATGTTTGGTCAAGTGACCGCGTGATTCCCTTCTGATCTCCTTTTGCATAATAAGTTGTCATAACAGGGATCAGCGCCATGGAAAACCCAGTCGCCACCATTACAGGAATCATGACGATTTTGTGTGTCAAGAAGTTGAGCATCGCCAAGTAGGTATCCGTTACTTTAGCTAATCCAATTGAAGCCATAGCTCCATTAAAAGTAATCAAGTCTACAAATTGATAAAGCGGATTGATGACTCCAACTAATACAAATGGCAAAATATACGTAATGATTTCTTTATAAATCGATGAAACCGGAAGTTCGCCTGCCGGTGGACTGTTTGCAAGTAATCCATTCATCTCAGGTTTGTACTTTTTCCAGTAAAACCATAAAGTAACTAAACTAGCAAGTGCTCCAATAAAAGCTGCAAACACTGCAAATTTCACTGCGGTTTTTGGTGATCCGCCAAATACGTCCACGACAAGATAAGCACCGATCAGAACGACTGCAATTCGAACAATTTGTTCGATAAGTTGAGAAACTGATGTCGGTTCAAATTTTTGATACCCTTGTAAGAATCCGCGTATAACACTCATAATCGGAACAGCTAATAATGCGTAACTGACCCAGCGGATAACAGAAACGATGTCTTGCACAGTGAAGTCTTGCTCGTCATCTTTGATGACCATGTGCGCAATGGGTTCCGCCATGAAGTAAAGTGCTAAAAAGGACAGCACTCCCGTCAATGCCATAATGCCGACACTGGATCTCAATAATTTTCGTCCAGTAGCATAATCACCTAACGCATTATACTTGGAAACAAATTTAGAAATGGCAAGCGGTGCGCCGGAAATTGCAATCGACAGCGCGATATTATACGGAATGTATGCATATTGGTAGAGTCCCACATTCTTTTCTCCGACAATGCTGTAAAAAGGAATTACGTACAACAGGCCGAGTGCTTTCGATAAAAATAGGCCGATTGTTAAAATCGCTGTGCCTTTAACGAGATTAGATGCCATGAATTTATTCCTTCCTATCTTTCAGATACCACTATTTTCGAAACGAACCGTACTTCTAAAGACCATAAGTCTGCTGCCTTTTTAAACATACGATTTTTCACTAAAGGCTTCGACAGTTTTAGTCAAACTATTATACAGTTTACTCTGCAGGAACAGTTTACACAATGTTTTATCCCAATTAGTGTTGTATACTGTAGAAAAACTGAAAGTGTGATTGAAATGTACGATGTAATAGTTATTGGAGGCGGCCCTTCTGGACTAATGGCTTCGATTGCAGCCGCAGAATCTGGAAACCGCGTCTTGTTGCTTGATAAAGGGAAAAAACTTGGAAATAAGTTGGCTATTTCAGGTGGCGGAAGATGTAATGTGACGAATCGTCTATCTGTCGAAGAAATTGTAAAACACATTCCCGGCAACGGCCGTTTTCTATATGGACCGTTTTCGGTTTTTAATAACGAAGACATCATAGCTTTTTTCGAGGGTCTTGGCGTTGCCTTAAAAGAAGAAGATCACGGCCGCATGTTTCCTGTTTCAAACAAAGCGAAAGATGTAGTGAACGCGCTGTTAAGTGAAATGGCAAGACTTGGCGTTGAAATCAGGACGGAAACAAAAGTGAAAAAGTTGCTTATGAATGAAGACGAACTATTGGGTGTCCGGTTATTGGATGGTGAAGAAATACGTGCAAAATCTGTGGTAGTTGCAGTTGGCGGAAAAGCGGTTCCTCACACAGGCAGTACGGGTGATGGCTACCCCTGGGCGGAACAAGCAGGACATACTGTGACGACATTGTATCCGACAGAAGTTCCTTTACTCTCGAACGAAAAATTCATTGTCGCAAAAGAACTGCAAGGTCTCGCACTTCGTGACGCAGCAGTATCTGTATTGAATACGAAAGGTAAAACTTTGGTGACACATCAGATGGACATGCTTTTCACCCACTTCGGATTGAGCGGTCCCGCGATTTTGCGATGCAGCCAATATGTGGTGAAGGAACGGATGAAGAATGGAAATCAGCCCGTTATTATTAAAATCGATGTCATGCCGGATTTGAACGAAGAACAAGTATTCCAGCAGCTGACTGCAACATTGAAAGAGGATCCGAAAAAAGCATTGAAGAATGCGTTGAAAGGAATTGCGCCCGAACGCTGGCTCTTATTTTTGTTTGAATACGCGGATATGGATGCAAATGAACCTGCAAATACGTTTTCTTCTGAGAAGATTCGAAAACTGTCTGCTTTACTGAAAAATTTCCAGATGAAAGTGAACGGCACGCAGCCCATCGAAAAAGCGTTTGTTACAGGCGGCGGTGTATCGGTGAAAGAAATTGAACCTAAGACGATGGCATCGCGTAAAAAAGCAGGCTTGTATTTCTGTGGAGAAATCTTAGACATCCATGGTTATACGGGTGGCTATAATATTACTTCTGCGCTTGTTACTGGCAGACTTGCTGGTAAGAATGCAAGTTTGCGGGCTAGTGAAAAATGATAGGATAACTGATAGGCTAAACCGTTTCCATTCGTGAAACGGTTTGGCTTTTTTTGTGTTTGAGGAAGTGGGCGGGTTCTTGTGCGAAACGGGCGGGTTCCCGTGCGTAACGGGCGGGTCGGCCGCAGGAACGGGCGGGTTTCTGTGCGTAACGGGCGGGTCGGCCGCGGAAACGGGCGGGTTTCTGTGCGTAACGGGTGGGTTGGCCGCGGAAACGGGCGGGTTTCTGTGCGTATCGGGCGGGTTGGCCGCAGGAACGGGCGGGTTTCTGTGCGTAACGGGCGGGTCGACCGCAGGAACGGGCGGGTCGGCCGCGGAAACGGGCGAGTTTCTGCGCGTAACGGGCGGGTCGGCCGCGGAAACGAGCGGGTTTCTGCGCGTAACGGGCGGGTCGGCCGCGGGATCGGGCGGGTTTCTGTGCGTAACGGGCGGGTCGACCATCTTTTTCAACAAATCCGCAATTGCTTGAGCACATTGCCTATCCTCTTGAGCGAAACTGCACCAACTTGAGCACATTCACTCATCTCTTGAGCGAAACTGCACCAACTTGATCACATTCACTCATCTCTTGAGCGAAACCGCACCAACTTGAGCACTTTCCCTGCCAATTAAAAGCATCATTACCCACCATACAAATTTCCACCAACAAAAAAGCACGGAAGAGAGAATCCCCCCTCTTCCGTGCTTCACCGATTATCCAACTGCGACAATATTAACCAAGCGTCCTGGGATTGCGATAACTTTCTTCAACTCTTTGCCATCGATCCATTTTTGAACGTCTTCATTCGCAAGAGCAACTTTTTCCAACTCTTCTTTCGTAATGTCTTTATCGACTTCCAGCTTAGCACGGACTTTGCCGTTGATCTGAACAGCAATTTCCACTGTATCATCCACTAATTTGTCCGCATCATATGTTGGCCAAGTAACATATGTGATAGACCCTTCATGACCCAGCTTCTCCCAAAGCTCTTCAGCCAAGTGAGGAGTGATTGGAGACATAAGCAGCACAAAGCCTTCTGCAAATTCAGTAGGAACGCGATCTGCTTTATAGCATTCATTGATGAAGACCATAAGCTGCGAAATCGCCGTGTTATTGTGCATGCTTTCGAAGTCTTCCGTAACCTTTTTCACTGTCTGGTTGTATACTTTGTCGAGTGTTCCGTCTGATTCTCCGCCGATTTTACTGCTAAGTGTATCGTCTTCATTGACGAACAAGCGCCAAATACGATCGAGGAATTTACGTGAACCATCTAAACCATTAGTAGACCATTCTTTAGAAGCTTCCAGCGGCCCCATGAACATTTCATAAATACGCAATGTATCTGCACCATGAGAGTGAACGATATCATCCGGGTTAATAACGTTGCCTAGAGATTTCGACATTTTTACGTTACCTTCACCAAGAATCATTCCTTGGTTGAATAACTTCTGGAATGGCTCTTTCGTCTTCACAACACCGATATCGTACAGCACTTTGTGCCAGAAACGTGCATATAGCAAGTGGAGAACCGCGTGCTCTGCGCCGCCAACATAGATATCTACCGGCAGCCAGCGTTCCGCTAATTCAGGATCAATCAGCATGTCATCGTTTTTCGGATCGATATAGCGCAAGTAATACCAGCAGCTGCCTGCCCATTGCGGCATTGTATTTGTTTCTCGACGGCCTTTCATGCCCGTCTTCGGATCGACTACATTGACCCACTCTGTAATGTTCGCTAGTGGAGATTCACCAGTTCCGCTTGGACGGATATCGCCTGTAACAGGAAGTTCCAGCGGCAATTCCGATTCGTCAACCGCAGTCATTGTGCCATCTTCCCAGTGGATAATTGGAATCGGCTCGCCCCAATAACGCTGACGGGAGAACAGCCAATCGCGTAAACGATACGTGATTTTCTTCTCACCTTTTCCTTCTTCAACAAACCATGCAATCGACTTTTCAATCGCTTCGTCTTTCCCCAGGCCATCTAGGAAACCTGAGTTCACATGCGTGCCTTCGCCTGTATACGCTTCATTCTCGATATTTCCGCCTGCGACGACTTCAGTAATGGTCAATCCGAATTCTTTTGCAAACTCATAATCCCGCTCATCGTGAGCTGGAACTGCCATGATTGCGCCTGTTCCGTAAGAAACGAGGACATAGTCTGCAATCCAGATCGGCATTTTCTCTCCACTAGCAGGGTTCACTGCATACGCCCCAGTAAATACACCTGTTTTCTCCTTCGCAAGATCTGTACGCTCAAGATCGCTCTTCAGCTTCACTTTATCCAAATACGCAGCAACCGCGTCTTTCTGCTCTGGCGTCGTGATTTTATCGACCAATTTGTGTTCAGGTGCTAGGACGGCATATGTCGCGCCGAAAATTGTATCCGGACGTGTTGTAAAGACATCAAATGATTGCTCACTGCCTTCAACAGCAAACGTCAATTGAGCACCTTCAGAACGGCCGATCCAGTTACGCTGCATATCTTTCAAGCTCTCCGGCCAGTCGAGGTCATCCAAATCTTCAAGCAAGCGATCTGCATATTCCGTAATACGAAGCACCCATTGGCGCATCGGACGACGTTCTACAGGATGTCCGCCGCGCTCTGATTTCCCATCGATCACTTCTTCGTTCGCAAGTACTGTACCAAGTGCTGGACACCAGTTCACAGCCACTTCGTCCATATATGCAAGTCCACGCTTATACAGTTGTATGAAAATCCACTGTGTCCACTTGTAGTACTTCGGATCTGTCGTATTCACTTCACGATCCCAGTCGTACGAGAATCCTAGTTCATCCATTTGACGTTTGAACGTCGCAATGTTTTTCGCTGTAAATTCAGCAGGGTCATTCCCTGTATCGAGCGCATATTGCTCAGCTGGAAGACCGAACGCATCCCACCCCATTGGGTGCAATACATTGTAGCCTTGCTTTCGCTTGAATTGACTTAAGATATCCGTTGCAATATAACCAAGCGGGTGGCCGACGTGAAGTCCAGCTCCTGAAGGATATGGGAACATATCTAAAGCATAAAACTTCGGTTTTGAAGGGTCGTCCGTCATTTTATATGTTTCGTTTTCTTTCCAAAAGTCACGCCATTTTTGTTCGATTTGTAAATGATTGTAGCTCATAATCCAGTTCCTCCTATTCAAATATAAAAAACTCCCGTCCCCACGAATATAAGGGACGAGAGTGAAGACAGGTTCCCGCGGTACCACCCAAATTGACAGCAATTGCTGCCCAACTTGACTCCTTAACGCGGAACTAAACGGCACGGTTCAACTTTACGTGCAGACTCAGAAGTGAGTTCAACAGATTTCCTTGCTGACTTGCACCATCCGTCAGCTCTCTAAAAAGGAATTCATCCGACTACTACTCTTCTTCAACGTCACCATATTGACCTTCATTTTACTGGAAGGATGCATTTCTGACAAGCTTTTCATGAACTTGACTTATTGTTTTACATCAATCGTCAAGTCGGCTCCCGTTGCATCGACAATATCTTCAACAGTATACCCTTCAAATACCTCTTTTAACACGAGGCCATCAGGCGTCACTTCTATCAATCCGCGTTCAGTAATGATTTTATCGACCACTTGCTTCCCTGTTAACGGCAAGTCACATTGTTTCTTAATTTTAGGTTCCCCTTTTTTCGATACATGGTCCATGATGACGATAATCTTCTTAGCGCCGTGAACGAGATCCATTGCACCGCCCATACCTTTTATCACCTTACCTGGAATCATCCAGTTTGCGAGATCCCCTTTTTCAGACACTTCCATACCTCCGAGAATTGCAACATCGATATGACCGCCGCGAATCATGGCAAACGATTCAGCACTGCTAAAGTATGCAGCGCCTGTGCTCGCTGTTACCGTTTCTTTTCCTGCATTAATAAGATCTGGATCTACTTCGTCCTCTGCAGGATATGGACCGATCCCAAGTAATCCGTTTTCCGACTGCAGCACAACCGTCTTATCGGGGGATATGTAGTTCGCTACGAGTGTCGGCATTCCAATCCCGAGATTTACGTAATCTCCATCTGCTATTTCCTGTTCAGCTCTTCGTGCTATTAACTCTCTTGAATTCGCTGTTGTCATGTGTGTTCGTCCCCTTCCTTATCGAGTTGTCAGACGTTCAATCCGTTTTTCCTGCTCAGCTTGCAATAATCCTTGTACGTAAATGCTCGGCGTATGGATGAAGGCAGGGTCAAGCTGTCCAACTTCCACAATTTCTTCGACTTCTGCAATTGTGACATTACCCGCAGTCGCCATCATCGGATTAAAGTTCATCGCCGTTTTGTTATAGATTAAATTCCCAAATGTATCCGCTTTCACAGCACGCACGAGTGAAAAGTCAGCAGTTAATGATTCTTCCAAAACATACTCTTTGCCATTAAATTCACGAATCTCTTTTCCTTCTGCGATTTCCGTACCTACACCAGCTGGCGTAAAGAATGCCGGAATACCTGCGCCGCCTGCTCTAATTTTTTCAGCGAGCGTTCCTTGAGGCGTTAACTCTACTTCAAGTTCTCCTGATAGTGCTTGGCGTTCAAATTCTTTGTTTTCTCCTACGTAGGAGGCAATCATTTTCTTAATCTGCTTTTCTTTTAATAGAAGACCAAGTCCCCATTCATCGATTCCACAGTTATTTGAAATAATCGTTAAGTCTTTTACCCCTTTTTCAACGAGAGCTAAAATAAGCTGCTCAGGAATTCCTACCAGACCAAATCCACCAACCATTAACGTCATACCA
Source organism: Sporosarcina aquimarina (assembly GCF_033253705.1). Taxonomy (GTDB): domain Bacteria; phylum Bacillota; class Bacilli; order Bacillales_A; family Planococcaceae; genus Sporosarcina; species Sporosarcina aquimarina. Next base: position 131,579 of record NZ_JAUBDH010000005.1, on the reverse strand, counting down.
TCCTGGATCGGTTCCACGGCTTCTCTTGCTGATTTATAAATCGTTTTCATCTGACGAACCTCCTGTACAAATGCAATTTTATTTCGCATACCTCTCTTTATTTAATCAGACCATTTCGTATTTTGCAATTAAACAAAAGAAAATCCGAAAAGCCTCAACGACTTTTCGGTTCATATCCTGTTCTTTTCAATGGCACATCATAAAAAAGCGTCGGGATTACAGCTAAACTCATTAAACCTGTTAACACCCATAATGCAATTTGCACACCATAGATGTCAGCAAGCACACCGCCAGCTATCGGTCCGATCATTTTACCTACTGTTGCAGAAGAGTTGACAATTCCTTGGTAAAATCCTTCTTTTCCACGTGGTGCGAGCTGATCGGCAAGCGTGGGAAATGCTGGCCATGAGATCATTTCACCAAATGTTAATATAATCATAGCAACGATGAAAACATTGAACGTATTCGCAAAACTTACCACAAAGAACGAGATGAGCATAATACCAAGACCAACTAAAATTTGCAGTTTCACTTTGTTCTCCAAACGTTTAACTAATGGTTTAATGAGCGGTTGTCCAATTACGATAAGCAATCCATTAATCGTCCAAATGAAGCTATATTGCGTCAATGTCACACCAACAGAAGTTGCATGAGTTGAAATCGTTGTTGCCCATTGAGAGTAGACTAGCCATGTCAACAAGTACCCGATCATGACAATCAACAGCGCAATAAAAGGTGCTTTTTTCTTAATGCCCGTATTTTCTTTCAAAATTGACGTATGTACTTCCGGTGCAATACTCATCTTTTTGTAAAAGAAGAATGCAATAAATAAAAACAGCACATAAAAAGCTAGATTCGCTGTAAAGATGTAATCAATGTTGACCGCAGCTAAAAATCCAGCAAGCGCAGGACCAATCGCAACTCCAACATTTTGCGCTAAGTAAATCGAGTTGAATGATCGTCGTCCCCCTTCGGGCCAAATTGTTCCTACCATCGCATAGAAAGCTGGGAAGATAATCCCACCACTAAATCCGAGTACCGTCAGTAACACGACGTATGGCCCCCAGGAATGATCAATAACTAGCCAGACTAACGCTCCAATTGAAATTAGTGTCCCGGCCATAATCGACTTATAGCCGCCAATTTTGTCAAATAAAAAACCGCCAAGTAGATTACCAACGACGCCTGCTCCCGCATTCGCCATCAATACTAACCCCGCGACTGACAATGACTTCCCTAAATAATCGTGCATATAGATTGTATTCAACGGCCACAAAAACGAGTTGCCGATTACATTCACAAACATTCCAATAATCAAAAGCCAAACTTTTTTAGGCAAAGAAATTTCGCCTCCTATCTTTCAAGCTCAGTATGATTTTATGCTTATCTTTACTAATTGACAAGACGAAAAATGATGTTCAATTATTCAGATGATGATTGTCTGCAAAAAGATGGTACACTATCACTTTAAGGAGTGGTTTTAATGGAAGAAAACAACTATCCGTTTCCGTCTGACGGGACACGCTATCATACATGGTCTCGTCATTTAAAAGACCGATTCGGTTTTAAAGTATTTAAAGTGGCACTGGATGCAGGATTCGACTGCCCGAATCGGGATGGCACTGTCGCGTTCGGCGGCTGTACGTTTTGCAGTGCAGCTGGATCTGGCGACTTCGCCGGAGATCGTGTAGATCCGATAGAAGTGCAGTTTGCTGAGATTAGGGACCGTATGCATAAGAAGTGGAAAAGCGGCAAGTACATGGCGTATTTCCAGGCCTATACCAATACTCATGCACCGCTTGAGAAATTAAAAGAGAAATTCGAAGCTGCGTTAGCACAAGAAGGCGTTGTTGCCTTATCCATTGCAACCCGTCCCGATTGTCTTCCTGATGATGTGGTCGAATATTTGGCAGAGCTGAACGAACGTACGTATTTGTGGGTTGAACTTGGCTTACAAACCGTTCACGAAAAAACAGCGAAACTCGTCAACCGTGCACATGACTTTGAACTTTATAAAGAAGGCGTTCAAAAACTGCGCAACCATAATATTAACGTTTGTACCCACATCATTAACGGATTGCCTGGTGAAGATTTGGAAATGATGAAAGAAACAGCGAGTGAAGTTGCAAAACTCGATGTACAGGGAATTAAAATTCACTTGCTTCATTTATTAAGAGGAACACCAATGGTGAAACAGTATGAAAAAGGCTTGCTCGAATTTCTGGACCAGGAAACATATGTAAACTTGGTCGTCGATCAGCTTGAAATGCTGCCTCCTGAAATGATTGTGCATCGAATCACTGGTGACGGTCCAATCGATTTGCTTATCGGGCCGATGTGGAGTGTTACGAAGTGGGATGTATTAAACGATATTTCCCGTGAACTGGAACGCAGGGACAGCTGGCAAGGCAAGCACTACAAGAAAGCGGTCGCTCCACTTTGAAGGGCGGCGGCTTCCGGTTGAGGCGCATTTTGCCTCATTCCAAACAGCTGCTGACAGAAATGATTTCAGAAGGAGACATTGTAGTGGATGCCACAATGGGCAACGGCAATGATACTTTTTTCCTCGCGCAGGCTGTAGGTTCTTCTGGAAAAGTATATGCATTCGATATTCAACAACAAGCACTCGATGCCACAAAGGAACGGCTAGGCAAACTATACAGCCGAACTGAATTGATACTGGATAGTCATGCGCGTATCAAACAGTATGTCCCAGATGGAATTTCAGCAGCTGTTTTCAACCTAGGCTTCTTGCCTAACCAAAATGATCATGCCGTCATCACGAAACCAGATACTACGGTGCAAGCGCTAAAGGCAGCACTTCAGTTGCTAAAACCTGGCGGTGTAATAACGGTTGCAGTATATGATGGACATCCAGGTGGACCAGAGGAACGGGACGCAGTCTTGGAGTTCGTGCAGCAGCTGAATGCCAAGTTATTTCAGGTTGTGCGCTATGAAGTCGTCAATCAGCAAAACCATCCGCCATTTTTGCTGATTATAGAGAAAACGAACCGACGTGCGCGATAAGATTGTACAATAAAGAAAGGCCCGCTAATTCTCATGGAATTGGCGGGCCTTTTATGAGGGTAGTAAAATAATTATTTAGCTACATGCTTCATATAACTCAACTGAGGCGACACAGTACTTCTGTAGTCGTCAACTCTTCATGAGCGATCCACTCCAGCAAAAGTCGCGCTGTTTCTTCGGCGCTTCGGAGTTTACCTTGTTCTTTATACTCGATGAACCGATCAAGCATCGGGAATCCGCCTATATCACTAGAACGAATTGTCTCTTGCATCCCTGTGTCAATAATTCCAGGTGCAATTGATACAATCCCCACTGGATACGCGGCCCGGTTTTGTTCTAGTCGCACCACTTCTGAAAAACGGTCAAGACCTGCTTTGGTTGTACAATAGATGCCCCAGCCTTCAGTGGCATTTCGTCCAGCACCTGAAGAAATATTAACGATTTGTTTCTTCACGTCAACTTCGCTCAATACATCTATGAATTCATTCGCCAATTCGATAGGGGCTGTTAAGTTGAGTTCAATCGCTTTTTGAAGTGCATCCGCAGCAAGTTCCCCAACTTTCCCAACAGGTTCTACCGTTCCTGCATTATTAATGAGAGTAAACGACGTCGCTTTCCCTAGATAGGGTTCAAGGAGCCGTCCAATCACACCTTTGCGGGTGTTGCGGTTTGTTAAATCTATTTCCTCGAATGAGTCATACCCATTCGGATTGCTGCGAGCCATTCCAATTACCATCGATCCTCTATCTTGAAGCTGGGAATATAATGCACTTCCTATCCCTTTAGACGCTCCAGTTACAATAATAACTTCCATATATATCCCCCCTGTATGATTAATAGTGTACCATTAAGGGTAAAAAAAAGACCAACCAGGCGAATGGTTGGTCTGAATTGTATTCGATTAGTTCAATACCTTAACGCGGACACTCTTACGTCCCCATTTGATAGCAGCGCTATGTGATGCCATGAATACATCGATGCGGTTTCCTTTAATAGCTCCGCCAATGTCTCCTGCAACTGCATAGCCATATCCATCAACATATACTTTTGAACCTAATGGAATAACTTTAGGATCTACTGCAATTACTTTTAAACCAGGATTCTTTTTCAAGTTAAGTCCTGTTTTTGTAATTCCAGAACATCCTTTACAAGAAGCTGTGTAAGCTGAAGCATTTGCCATGAATTCCTTTGTCACAATTTCGTTGTCAGAACGTGAAGGTTTTTTCGCTGGCGCTTTAGCTGGTTTTTTCGCAGCTGTTGTTGAACCCGTGCTTACTACTTTAAGTGTTTGGTTCGGATAGATTACTGTTGAAGACATTCCGTTCCATTTCATAATGTTATTCACAGATACATTGTGTATTCTAGATATTTTGTATAGTGTATCGCCTTTTTTCACTTTGTGAGTTGATGCTGCTGCTGAACTTTCATTTGCTCCACTGATCATAAGTGCCGTAGCCAAGACGAATGTAAAAATAAGTTTCTTCAAAAGCTCCGCTCCCTTGTTTTTAAGTCTGTGTATAGGTTAACAGCCTATTATTACAGAAAGATTACAGTTAACCTCCATTCCCGTTACAAAAAAAGAGTAATTATTACGGCAGTCAGAAACATTCATGTTAAGTGGTTCACTCTAGCTGTAAAGTAATGTATAGTAGACATAGAAAGTCAAATCAGGACGGTGAACGTAATGCCAATACCTCAAAATCATACAAAACCAGCACGTCAAACCGCAAAAGAAAGCGCATTCAATCAGCTTCAGCAATGGATTATTGACGGTACTTTAAAACCCGGAGAAAAGTTAATCGACAATGAGCTCGCACAAGCACTTGGTGTAAGCCGGACTCCAATACGCGAATCACTTCAATTACTTGAAGTTCAAGGATTTGTTAAAATGTATCCAGGTAAAGCAACACAAGTTACCGATGTGGAAAAGGATTCTATTAATGAGTTGCTGCCTCCTTTAGCAGCGTTACAAGCCTTGGCTGCTGAACTAGCTGCACCATCGATTTCCGACCACATAATAGAAGAACTAACCACCATTAACCAAGAATTTGCAGATGCGGTTAGGAACGAAGACTATTTTACAGCGTTAAAGATTGACGAATCATTTCACCAAGTTATTGTCGACGCGGCAGCCAACTCTTATATTTCTTCTATCACTGCTTCCTTGCAGGCTCATGTTAGACGGTTGTTCTTCCATAATTCCATCATTTTGACAGAGCAGTCTATTGAAGAACACGATAAGATTATCGACATGTTGAAAAATAATTATGCCGATCAAGCTTCTTCCCTTATGCGGGGCAATTGGTTACGTGCTATCAATGAATTCCAATCACTAAAGAAATAAGATTCGACTTCCCTCAAATTACTGAGGAAAGTCGTTTTTTCATGTCCCGCCTTCTCGGACTCTCTCGCTCTATTGCCATTTTACCTGCATTAAGCTATACTTCATTTACACATATTCAAACATTTGAATATGTATATACATAAGGAGGATTGTTTATTATGGCAACCATGCAACAATTTAAAGCGGATTTCTTTAAAGCGCTTGCTCATCCATTGCGCATTCAAATTCTAGAAGTGCTATCAACTGGTGAGAAAAGTGTAAGTGAACTGCAAGACTCCATGAACAGTGAAGGATCCGCGGTCTCGCAGCAACTCAGTATTTTACGTGCTAAAAACATTGTTATTGGCAGAAAACAAGGGAAAAGTGTTATTTATTCCTTAAAAGATCCATCCATTATTCGTTTGTTAGATGCAGCACGTGAGATTTTCAATAACCATTTAATTGATACAGTATCGATGCTGGAAGAAATGGAAGAGGATAAATCCTTCTAAGTATCCTTAAAACTTTGATTGATTCCTAACACAGGTTAATGTTTTTCATTATAAAAAAGAGAAGGGATAAAATGGGTCGATTGTTCACGGGAAGGTTTAAAAATTATTCATTACAAAAGCTTCAAAAAGATACGTTGTCAGGAGTCATTGTTGGCGTCATCGCGATTCCTTTAGCAATGGCATTTGCAATCGCTTCTGGGGTGAAACCGGAATACGGCATTTACACTGCATGTATCTCAGGAATTTTAATTTCACTATTTGGAGGATCCAAGTACCAAATTGGCGGACCTACTGGCGCATTTGTTCCGATTTTGTTCGGAATTGTCATCACGTATGGCTATACAGATTTACTGCTCGCGGGTTTTATGGCTGGAATTATGCTTGTTCTCATGGGTGTCTTCAAAATTGGCGCTTTTATAAAGTTCATTCCACGACCGGTAACAATTGGATTTACTGCAGGAATCGCAGTCCTGATTTTTACTGGACAAATAGAAAACTTTTTCGGATTATCCGGTATGAACCAACATGAAAAATTCATCGATAACATGTACGAAGTCTTAATCCATTTCGATACACTGAATGTTTACAGCATTCTACTGGCAGTTCTCAGCCTTATCATCATTCTTCTAACTCCCAAAATGTTTCCTAAAGTTCCTGGTTCACTTGTTGCATTAGTTGTCACTACGATAGCTGCTTCCCTCTTCTTATCTGGCTCTATTGATACGATTGGTTCAACGTTTGGAACTATCCCAAGCGAGCTCCCCCATTTCGAATTTCCGGATATTACGCTAGAACGTATTGAACGACTGCTCGTCCCTGCATTTGTTATCGCAGCGCTGGGCGGCATTGAGTCCTTACTATCTGCAGTCGTGGCTGACGGTATGACAAATACAAAACATAACAGTAACCGCGAACTGGTCGGTCAAGGAATCGCTAATATTATCACACCCTTATTTGGCGGAATACCTGCCACTGGTGCAATTGCGAGAACAGCAACGAACATAAAGTCCGGTGCAACCTCACCTATATCAGGTATTATCCACGGCATTTTCGTGCTGCTGACCATCGTTCTTCTTGCCCCATATGCTTCAAAAATCCCGCTTGCTAGTATTGCCCCCGTTCTTATGCTTGTTGCTTGGAATATGAGCGAACGCCGGCAATTTGCAAGTGTCATTAAGATGAAAAATGGCGACTCTTTAGTTCTAGCAGTCACTTTCTTGCTCACTATTTTCGCTAGTATTACCATCGCGGTTGTCGTAGGACTGATTCTAGCAGTTTTTCTTTTTGCAAAAAGGATGAGTAATTTATTGGTCGTCTCAAAAGTACTTCCTGATCATTCTTTGAAAAATGAACATGTAGCAGCAGATAGTGTCCATGCGCTTCATGATTGTCCTCAAATCAGTATGTACACGATTGAGGGTCCGTTGTTCTTTGGCGCCGCACAAGTCTTCGAGGAGCGTATTATGGATTCACTTCACTATCATTCGAAAGTTCTTATTTTACGTATGGGGGAAGTGCCTTTCATGGATGCAACAGGTGAAGCTAATTTGCGCTCAATCGTCACTCATTTTCAAAAGTCAGGCGGTGTGATTCTTGTTACAGGTCTATCTGACTCGTTGACTCAAACGTTAGAGCAATCTGGACTTTATGCACAAATCGGGAAAGATTCATTTTTTGACCATACAGGAGAAGCGATTACCCGAGCTATAAAGCTAATTGACCATAAGAAGTGTGTAGGATGCTCTCATTTCGCTTTTCACGAATGCACTAGTCTTTCTTCCACAGGTGCACTATCTAAGTTAGATTAAATTTCAAAAATAATTATATACAAAAACAGCGTGTCTTCTCATCACTGAGGAAGACACGCTGTTTTTTCAACTACTATTCTTTTTCTGCAGTGAGCGATTGCTGTGAACCCATACCAGTGACTCTCGCAATTACACCGAATACTACGATGACAACCACCGTTGGTAACAGCCAGCCGAGACCACTATCATATAATGGAAGGAACTTGCTGTAGAAAGCAGTAAGAGGTTCAATGAGTTTCCCTAACTTTCCACCCGGTAATGTATCAGCCAAAGCAGCTAATCCATCCACTATACTGATCAGCATTGCGACAACAGTCACTGCAACGTAAACAATCCGTGCATGACCAAATAATGGAGAAACGAATGTTAACAGCATAAGTGTGATTGCTAATGGATACAAGAATAATAGTACGGGTACCGAATACGTAATGATATTATTCAAACCAATATTAGAAACGATGAAACAGAAAACTGTGAATGTACTTACTATCACTTTATAGGATAGTGCTGGAATAAGCGTATGGAAGTACTCGCCGCATGCTGTCATGAGACCGATACTCGTTGTTAAGCAGGCGAGCAAGATAACGACTCCAAGAAGCACTAAGCCCGCTTGTCCAAAGTAATTGGTTGCAACAGAAGTTAGGACTGCTCCGCCTGAGTCCAACATTCCTAGAGACTCCACACTACTTGCTCCAAGGTAAGCAATTCCTACATAAAGAATTCCTAAAAATCCAGCAGCAACAATTCCTGTTTTAAACGTAGCCGCCACAATTCCCTTTTTAGACTGCACACCCATTGAACGCACAATCGAAATGACGATAATGCCGAACACAAGAGAAGCAAGAGCATCCATTGTATTGTAGCCTTCAGTAAACCCTTTTCCAAATGCTCCTGAAAGGTAACTGCTAGATGGAGCTTGGAAGGACCCCATTGGTGAAAATAATGCTACAGCCAAGAGAGCGAGCATCAAAACAATAATTGCAGGAGATAAGAATTTACCTACTCTATCTGCAATCTTTTGAGGATTCAATGATAACCAGATTGTGATTCCAAAAAATATCGCTGTAAATATAAATCTCGGAATTAACGGGTCAGCTCCATTTAAGAATGGAACAATGCCGATATCAAATGCAACTGCACCTGTTCTAGGCGCTGCAAAAAATGGTCCAATTGTTAAATAGAGCATAGAAGTGAAAAGAATTGCATAGACGGGATGAATTCTACTAGCCAGTTCTTGTAAATTGGCACTTCCCGAAAAGCCGATTGCTAATATCCCGAGAAACGGCAGACCTACACCCGTGATTAAGAATCCGATGACGGATGGCCAAAAGTTCGTACCTGCTTCTTGACCTAATTGAGCTGGAAAGATAAGATTTCCTGCTCCAAAAAACAAAGCGAATAACATTGTTCCAATAACGACTAATGATGACAATGGTAATTTTTTATCCATATACGAGTACCTCCTAAGATGACTGGTGAATATATGCGATATATTGCAGACACTCATCATAAACCGCGACTTACAAAAAAGCAAGCTGCTTTTACATTCTGAAGGCGGTAATATATGGTCATCAGTGTATTTCGATACGTGTATAACTGTGTCCTTCCTTCGTTTTCTCAACACGTAAAACAGCCGGGAACGCTTCCTTCAATTCTGCTACGTGAGAAATAACTCCAATCATCCGTCCTGCTTTTTGTAAACTGACAAGTGTATCAATCGCTTTTTGTAACGATTCTTCGTCCAAAGATCCGAAGCCTTCATCGATAAACATCGTTTCGACTGAGATGGAACCTTGGAAACTTTGTATCACATCTGCCATTCCGAGTGCCAAACTGAGCGAGGCATTAAATTTCTCTCCGCCTGATAGTGTTTTCACATCTCGGTTTTGTCCTGTGTATTCGTCATATACATCGATTCCCAATCCACTTTGACGACCTCTGCTCTCTTGTCTTTCACTGCGTAATAATTGAAATTGACCATTTGATAATTCCCCTAGCCGTCCATTTGCCGCGTGTAAAATACGCTCTAAATATTCTGTTTGTAAATAGCGTTCAAACGAGAGCTTGCGTTCGTTATTCCCACGAACTAAATCATGTAATTCGGTTAACCGCGCGCAGGTCTTCTCAAGGTTCCCTTGAGTACCCATTATTTCATCTAATTGCCTGTGAAGTTCCCCAGCTGCCTTTTCTAATTCCGCAGTGGCATGAAATACAGTCAGTTCTTGTTCATAAGCTTGTTTGTAGTGTTCGGTTTGCTTTCGGAGCGTTTCTAAATCCGCTCTCTCTTTTCCTTCTACATGCTCCTGTAACTGTTCAATCGCTTGTGTAGTTGTTTGAACCGAGATATCGTAATCATTTATTTTCTTTGTCAGAGCACTTCGCTGTTCAGCCAGCAATTTACTATCCTGATAGTCCGACTCATTTTCAAAATTTGATATTGAAAGAGCCTCTTTGAATTGTTCTAAAGACTTTTGTTGCTTAGCAGCCGCTTCTTCAGCATTTTTTGTTGCGTAGTCCACAGCAGTTTTTGCATTTGAAACAGCTTCTTTTGCTTCTTGTCGCTTGTAAGTTACGTGTTCCCAAGCACGTTCAAGTAAAAGTTTAGTTGCTTCTACTTTGGATATTTCATTTTGTAACGTTTGAAGCATACGGAACTCTTCAGGAACTGTTTTAAGTGATTCTTCAAGAACTGCCGTTACTTGTTTCAATTCTGCTTGAACTGCATAGATCGACTTCTCTTGGTCTGCTATCTTTTGCCGCTGCACAAGCAATTGTTCGTTCATAGCATTATACTGCTGTTTGAAAGTAATTGAGCGCTCCCGGCTACTTTTCATTTGCCGCTGTTTTTGCTCTAATTCCTGAACAATAGCTTGAGAGTCGACTACAGCTTCCACTTTAAATTCTTGTCCTAACTTCTGTTCCAATCGATGTACTTCTGCGCGTTCGTTCGTTAGCTGCACTTCCGCATCCTTATACACTTCATAAGCCAGTGCGGCGGTTTGTTTATCAGCTTCAAGCTGCTCTTTCGTAATTGGTGCAGTATGCATGACTGTTTTTACAAGCGGATGGTGCGCACTTCCACAAACAGGACATGGCGCTCCTTCCTCCAATGTCTCTGCGAGAACGGACGCCTGATTAGCTAACCATTGGGATTCAGTATCGTTCGCTTGTTTTCGCGTTATCTCCATCGTTTTCAACTTTTGCTCCACCTCAAGTGAGAGCTGCTGAATTGTTTGCGTCAGATGACTGAGTCTAGTGAGTAGATCCGTTTGGCTGCGTGCTTCAGATAATTCTTCTAAAACTTCCTCGTATCCTTCACTCTCGATTTCAAGTGCTTCTGTTTGCTCTTTTAACTGTTGAACGTTCTGGTCTAGTTGTCCTTCCGACTCTCTCATCTTTTGAAGTTCACGAATCCTGTTCTTGCACGTACCCTCCAGCGCGTGAATTTTTATTTCTTTTTCATCAATTTGTTTTACATTTGGCAAGTAATTTTTAAGTGTAATCAGCCGATTAGCATTTTGCTCACGCATTGGTTGTTTTTGCAGTTCCTCATTAAATAGCACTTCAATTTTATCTGCTTCTTCTTTCGCAAGTTCAAACTTTTCATTAGCTGCCTGCAGTTCCTTTTTACGATTTCCAGCTTCACTTTCCATTTCAATGGCGCGGTTTTCGCTCGACTCCAGTTGAACTGCCTGTTCGGACTTTTTCAACTTCAAGCGATCTTCATTTAATTCAGCTGCTCGGGTTTTCAATCCTGTTAACGCACGCCTTTTCACTTCTAATTCTTCAAAGTACTTATTAATTGATTCACCATGGAAATATAATTGCTGCGCCTTTTCATGATTTGCATACGCAGTACGGTAACGCGCATCGCTTTCTTTTGAAACTGTACTGTAATGGTTCTTCTCTTGAGCCAACCCTTCCATTAATCGACTTGGATGTATGGAATCCGAACGCAATTCTTCAAAAAGAATAGATTCCCTCTCTGGTAAACTTGCAGGTACTTGACGGTAAATTTGCTGCATCGCCTGACGCGAAGATGTTAGCTCACTTGCTGCATGATCTTTTCTTCTTTTCAAAACATCTGCCATCTCACGATAATTTTCGGTCTTGAAGATTTTCCGTAGAATCGTTTCTTTATTCTCTGTATCAGACGTTAAAAACTTCCTGAACTCTCCTTGGGGCAGCATCACGATTTGGCTGAATTGAGCTAATGTAAAACCGATAAGTTCTTCAATTTTCTTATTTACTTCTGAAACCATTTGCCGATCTACTGCGGGCACTTCTCCTTCAGCAGTCATTTCAAAAAACTCAATTCGTCCGCTTGTTTCACTTTTATTCCCCTTTTTTGTATAAGGAACTTGCCGAAACACACGGAATATACGATTTTGTATGACGAATTCCAGCTCCACTGAAGTTTGGAGTTCTGACAATGCAAAGTCGCTTCTAAGTGCTCGGATATCCGTTCTGTCCTCTCCGCTGGCCTGACCATATAGTGCAAAACATATTGCATCAAAAATAGTCGTTTTACCTGCCCCTGTAGCTCCCGATACTGCGAATAATCCGTATTCTTTTAACTTTGTAAAGTCGATTGTTTCCGTACTTCGATAGGGTCCAAAAGCAGTCATAGTCAACTTTGTCGGTCTCATTGGAATTCCTCCTTTCCAGTTAATAATTCTTGCAATACATCTCTCACAATTGTCTCCGTTTCTTCATCGGGCGGCATGCCGGTGACTTCTTCATAAAAGGATTTAAATAGTGCTTGGTCGTCTAATCGTTCAATCGTCGAAACTTTAGAGACAGTTTGTTCAGGCAGTTTTCGATTTATAACGCGCTCAACATGCATCGCATTGGGATACACAGAACGAACTTTTTCCATTGGAAAAAGTACAGGTGCTTCATCCAATAATTTTACAAAAACATAATCTTCATTCGGCTCATTTTTCAATAAATCTTCCATAAACGCGGTAACTGTTCGAATATCTCTTTTTTGAACCAGTGGTCTTTTTTCAATCGTTGTTTTTCCAGCTCCATCTAGATTAATAACTAAAAACCCTTTTTGATGATGTTCTTCCGAAATCGAATATTTCATAGGAGACCCTGAATATCGGACTTGTTCTGTACCTGTGAAATGAGCCTGATGCAAGTGACCAAGCGCAGTATAATGAAAGTTTTTAAACAAGTCAGCTGCGACGTATTCTGCACCGCCTATGGCAAGCGGCCGCTCAGAATCACTGGTATTCTCTTCTGCTTCGCCCATTGCAGTGACAAAAGCGTGGGCAATGGCAACTTGACGCGTTGTTGTCTGGAACTCGCCATATGAGCTAATGATTGATTGCATAGCACGATGGTGACTGTCGATGCTTTCATCTTGAGTTAAATTACGTACTACTGAAGGATCAGCAAATGGAATCAGATGAAATTGTACGGGTCCGAATTCATCTGTGAGTTCAACAGTAGTCCCTTCCCCTTTTTCAGTAGGTTTACCAATCAAATGCAGACCGTTTGCTTGCATGAGACGGCTGCCAAACTGCAAACGTGCAGGACTGTCGTGATTGCCAGCAATCGCAAGGACTGGTGTATGGTTATCAACTGTTATCTTCCACAATACTTCATCCAATAAGCTTACTGCTTCCGCAGGCGGAACTGAGCGATCATAAAGGTCTCCCGCAATGATGACAACATCCGGCTGTTCTTTTTTCACTGCTTCTATGAACTGTTCCAAAACGTAACGTTGTTCTTCTATGAGAGACACACCTTGGAGTACTTTCCCCAGGTGCCAATCCGCTGTATGAAAAATCTTCATCGTTTAACGCCTCATTTCTTAGCACTCTACTTTCTAGTCTACCGGAAATTTCATCTTTGCTCCAACGCAAACAGGACACCTCAAATGAGATGCCCTGCTGCGGTAGGATTTATCAATCAAACACTCTATTGAGTGCAGGATTACAACTTTTTCAAAGATATGAATCACTCAAAATAATCTATGTTTTTCTCTTTACACATAAGCATAGTTAGACTATACTATAAAAAGTTGCACAGGGGAAACTTAAAGTTGCATGAGGGAAACAATTTGTTGTATCCTATGAATAAGAACCCTTTCGTATGTGTGTGCATACAGTGAAGAAAATTATCTTAAATACTATCCATGTTTGAAAATGATGTTATATTACGTAAAAAGTTGCATGAAGGAAACTTTACTTTATCTATTCAGGAGGAATTATAATGACAGAATCAATTACTGCACGTGATATTTCTGTGTCTTATTCGGGCAAACAAGTTGTTCGAAATGTGTCCTTTACATTTGCACCCGGCAGTTTAATAGGAATTCTAGGCCCGAACGGCGCAGGTAAGTCGACATTAATGAAAGCAATGCTTGGCCTGATAAGAAAAGATAGCGGCACTACACAAATAGGTTCAAAACCAATCGATAAGGTACGCAAAATCATCGCCTATGTTCCCCAGCGTTCAAATATCGACTGGAACTTTCCTATTGTTGTAAAAGATACAGTGCTTCTTGGTACGTATCCTAAACTTGGATTGTTTCATAGACCGAGTAAGGCTGACAAAGCTTGGGCTATGGAATGTCTGAAACAAGTAGGAATGCAAGATTTTGCGGATCGTCAAATCGGTGAATTATCCGGCGGGCAGCAACAGCGTGTTTTCCTTGCAAGAGCTTTAGCACAAAAAGCAGATTACTTTTTTCTAGACGAACCGTTTGTCGGGATTGACGTTTCAAGTGAAGAAGTCATCATCGAGATTCTTAGAAAGCTAAAAGATGCAGGCAAAACAGTATTAGTCGTACACCACGACTTGTCTAAAGTGAAAAGTTATTTTGATGAATTGATCTTGATGAACAAAGAACTAATTGACGCAGGCCCGGTTGAACAAGTATTCCGTGAAAAAAATATGACACGTGCTTATGAACGGCCGATGACTATGTTTGATGATTTGGAGGTTCAAGTGTAATGGAGTTTTTTCATGATTTGATGAACTATGCATTTTTGCAAAAAGCATTTATCACATCCGTAATGGTGGGGATCATTTGCGGTGTGATTGGCAGTTTTATTGTTTTAAGGGGCATGGCGCTAATGGGCGATGCGATTTCCCACGCCGTTCTGCCGGGCGTTGCGATTTCCTACATGCTCAGCATCAACTATTTCTACGGAGCAGTGCTTACTGGCGTATTGACTGCGTTCGGTATTGGCGCAATCAGTCAGAACAGCCGTATTAAAAGTGACTCGGCTATCGGTATTGTTTTCTCTGCTTTCTTCGCATTGGGTATTATATTGATTACTAAAGCACGCAGTGCAACTGATTTGACGCAAATACTTTTCGGTAATGTATTGTCCGTCCGGGATTCCGATATGTGGATCACACTTGTAATTGGAGCCATTGTTATCGGGGTCGTCGTATTATTTTTCAAAGAGCTGCTTATTTCAAGTTTCGACGAAACCATGGCGGCTGCTTACGGCTTAAACACGAGGTTCATTCACTATGCGATTATGTTTTTATTGACACTAGTAACGGTCGCTTCTCTACAAACAGTTGGGGTTATTCTCGTAGTTTCAATGCTTATAACACCAGCTTCCGCAGCGTACTTGTTAACCAATCGGCTATCGACGATGGTTGTGCTGGCATCTTTCTTTGGAGCCTTATCTGCAGTTATCGGATTGTATTTCAGTTTCTTATACAACATGCCTTCAGGACCGGTCATTGCACTCGCAACAACAGCTATTTTCATTTTGGCGTTCTTATTTTCACCACAGCAAGGATTGATAACGCAACTGTTCAAATCCCGCGGAAAACATAACGCCGCTGCTTAACATGAAAAATGAGTACACTTCCCCTATTTCATCAGGCGGGATTACTATATTATTTTGAAACCAAAGGAGAAGATTTTGATTATGAAGAAGTTTGTAACTTGGATGGCATTGTCATTGATGGCAGTCTTCATGCTCGCAGCATGCGGAAAAGACGATGAAGCTGCATCCGCACCCGATGGGAAAGAAAAAATGAAAGTCATTACATCATTTACAATTATCGCTGACATGGCACGGCAAATTGGCGGTGACTATATTGAAGTTCATAACTTAGTACCATCTGGAACGGATCCTCATGAGTATGAACCACTTCCGAAAGATATCAAAGCCGCTACAGACGCTGACGTTTTGTTCTTTAACGGACTGAATTTAGAAGGCGGCGACAAAGGTTGGTTCAAAAAGATGACCGACTCCGTTCACCAAAAAGATGAAAACATCTTTAATCTTACAGAAAAAGTAACACCACAATACTTAACCGATGAAGACGGCCGTGAAGAAGAGATTAACCCTCACGCATTTATTGACCCAGGCGTTGGTGTTCAAATGGCTGAAAAAATTACAGAGGTATTGATCGACAAACATCCTACAGACAGTGAAAAAATACAAGAACGCGGAGAAGAGTATATTGCCCGTTTGAAAGAAATCGACAAAGATTATGAAGAGCGAATTAATGATATTCCAGAAGAAAACCGCACACTCGTTACAAGTGAACGCGCATTCCAGTACATGGCTTCCCACTATGGCCTTAAAGAAGCTTTCATCTGGGAGATTGACACAGAAGAAAACGGTTCACCTAAACAAATAAAAGACTTGGTACACTTTATACAAGAACATAAAGTTCCTGTATTGTTTGTAGAATCCAACGTCGATACACGCCCGATGGAAACAGTTTCTAAAGAAACAGGTGTCCCTATTGCAGAGAAGTTCATCTATTCCGATGAAATAGGTGATCCTGGTGAAGAAATTGATACGTATGTAAAGTACTTAAATTACAACATCGATCTGATTCACGATGAACTTAGTAAGAAACAGTAAATCTACGTGAAAAGACGGGATACGCTCAACAGCGTATCCCGTCTTTTTTAATATACAGAATGCATCGGAAAACGAGCCAAAGCATACGATACTACATCGAAGAAAGGATGACGTTTTGAAAAATATTCCGGTTTTAATTACCACACGCCAATTACCAAACCCATCCCCCGCTATTTCAATTGTATTCCCAGAAGTACATCTTCCACACTTGCCTGTGATTCAACATAGCATCAACACACAAATCCAAAACGCGTTGAACCAGCTGTTAATCGACCAAAACTACTATGATCCGAAATTAGTCGAACTCACTGTCTATTATGAAATCAAGACAAACGAACGGAATTTATTAAGTCTTACACTCGTCGCCTATTCTTTTGCAGGTGGAGCTCATGGCATGACCGTTGTGAGAGCTTTGACGTTTGACACGTTCACTGGTAAGAAATATTCACTTTATGACCTAATGGGCTCGCAAGACTTTGAAAAGCCGATATCTGATCACATCAGAAAAAAGATTGCTGATTGGGATGTGGAACTCCTCGATCCGCCATTTGCTGAAATTAGAAAAGACCAAGACTTCTATCTAGCTGACTCTTCTCTCGTCATCTACTTCCAATTATATGAAATCACTGCGTATGTTTGGGGGTTTCCGTACTTTCCGATTTCATTAAAAGATATCGAGCGCCTGATTCCCGGAAACAGTCCCCTCCAACGTTTCGTCCCTTTCTTATAATACGAAGTTAGTTGCGTTTAGATCGAATTATCCATGAGCCTATAAAGATAATACCAAGTACGCCAATTCCTATTGCCACTACCCACAATCTCTTAGAATTAGAATCTTCTTCAGAAGGTGTACTTGCTTTTGTCTCGGTAAACTCTTTTTGCCCAGCACCCAGCACTTTTAAATCTTCTGATGCATTGAGTTCTGTTGCTGTGCGGCTGCAAAACGAACTCGTCAAAATCGGATCACCAGTATCTTCACTCGACTTATTTGCATAGAAAAGATATTTCTCACCGGTGTCGATAGTCAGTCCACAATCCGCACTGTTGAACCCGGTATAGACAGTAAGTGTTTTCGACTCTACCCCTTTCCAAGATTCTTTGACTTCAATTGTCACTTCCCGATTGGATACTAGTTCTTTAATTGAAGTGACAGTTCCTAGGAAAACGGCATCCGATTGGTCAACTGCTTCTGATACAGGGGGTGCTTCGATGCACGAACACGCTTTCACTTCATTACTTGGAACCATCATTCCCATCAATAAAAACATCGAAAGAAATAGTGTTATTCTATTCATCTCTTCCGCCTCCTCCATTTAACTAAATCAGACGTCCCAATTACCTTTTCGTTACAATTATCTGAAATTGATTTATCGATATAGATGACGTAGTCTTAAATTAGACATCCAGACGAAAGGAAGAGAGATATGAGACGTACACTAGTCATTAGTGACATCCACGGAGAACTCCAAATGCTGAATGACCTATTGAATAAAGCAAATTACAATGCAGAATCAGATCGACTTTTTTTGCTCGGAGATTACATAGACCGGGGACCCGATTCCAAAGCAACGCTCGATAGAGTCATGGGATTGGTGGATGGTGGTGCAATAGCACTTAGAGGCAATCATGAAGATATGATGGTTAAATCATTAGTGGATGGCAATGAACGATCATGGCGAAATTGGACAGGCCGTAACGGCGGGGATTGTACATTGAAGAGCTATGGCTTTCGTCCTGAATCCTTTTTGTTCTCGGACGAAGAAGAATTCATCAAACCTTCTTTGCACTCCGAAAAGCTGGATCAACATTTAACCTTCGTTCAACAGCTTCCTTATTATATTGAAGAAGAAGAAACGATTTTCATTCATGCGGGTGTAAAACCCGGAACTCCATTGGAAGAAACGGATCCATATGACCTAATTTGGATACGTGACGACTTCCATAATAATTATGACTGGACAAAGACAGTGATTTTCGGTCATACACCAACAAGCGGATTGCACAACGATGAGAATAATCACAGTATTTTTCACGGCGCTAACTCGATTATTGGAATTGATGGCGGTGCAGTATTCGGCGGCCAACTAAATTGCCTGATCCTTCCTGAAAAGCAAGAACTATATGTGAAGTCTTCAAGTTAAAAAGGAAGCTATGAGTTGTTATTGAACTCATAACTTCCTTTTTTAACGTTATTTCTTTTTCTTCTTACGTTCCTTCTCGAGCCTACGCTCTTTTTTCTTATTATATTCGGCTTCGACCCGTTCAAAACGACGCACATCTCGCGGCCGAACTGTAATCGGTTCTTTTTTGAGCATTTTCACCATTGCAAACAGCATGATGATTAAAAACACTCCAAACGGCAATGCAGAAACTAAGGAGGCGGATTGCAATGCTTCTAAACCACCTGCTTTTAGCAAGACAGCTGCAATACCTGACATTAGTACTCCCCATGTCATTTTTACAGCCATTGGCGGCAATAGACTGCCTTTAGTTGTCATACTAGCCAAAATGTAAGTAGCGGAGTCTGCAGATGTAATCAGGAAAGTGAATATAAGAACAATTGCTAAGAGTGTCAGCAATCCAGTAAAGGGCATATGTTGAAACGTTTCAAAAAGTGCTGAAGTTACATCTTGGTTCACAACTTCTGCAATGTTTGTCCCGTTTTTCAAATCACTATAAAGTGCAGTTCCGCCTAATGTAGCAACCCACATACAGGCGAAAACAGGAGGGATCACCATAACTCCGACGATGAACTCCCGAATGGTTCTGCCTTTAGATACACGGGCTACAAACGCTCCAACGAATGGAGACCAAGCAATTGTCCAAGCCCAATAGAAAATGGTCCATTTCTGTACCCAAGTTCCTTCTCCGTATGGCTGCAAACGCAAACTATATTGAATGAAGTTCGTTATATAATCACCGATTGCTAATGTAAAGCTGTCTAATATGAAGACTTTCGGACCTACGATGAAAAAGAATGCGAGAAGAGCAATTGCTAAGCCCAAGTTGAAATTTCCTAAATAACGGATTCCTTTATTTAAACCAGTTGAAGCGGATAGCATGTAGGCAACAAACACAACAGCAATAATGGCAAACTGGATGACAAATGTATTTTTAATGTCAAAAGCGTATTCCAATCCTCCGCTCATTTGCAGTACACCAAGACCAAGTGAAGTTGCGATCCCCATGACTGTAGCAATAACTGCTAACGAATCTATACCGCCCTTTAAGTATTTGTTTGAACCGACAACAGGTTCTAAAGCAGTTGAAATGAGACCGTCTTTCTTTTTTCTAAACTGTAAAAATGCAATAACGAGTCCAACTAAACCAAAAATAGCCCATTGTGAAATGCCCCAATGGAAAAACGAATACCCCATTGCCAATCTTGCGGCTTCTTCTGTACCCGGTTTTATGCCCGAAACAGGTGCATTGATATAGTGACTCATCGGCTCGGCAACACCATAGAATACTAGTCCCACTCCAAAGCCGGCAGAAAATAACATACCTATCCAAGTAAAGAACGGAAAGTCCGGCCGCTCATCATCTCCTCCAAGACGAATTGCGCCATATTTACTAAGTGCGAGACCAATCAAGAAAACGATCAAAGCAAATACAATAAGCAAATAAAACCAACCGAAGCTCCGAGTTGTAAAATCATATAATCTATCTGCTACGTACCCAAATTTGACCGGCATGATTGCTCCTAATAATACTAAAACAAAAATAACTGCAGCTGATATTACAAACACTGGGTTTTTCCAAAACTTCCTCTCCAACGGCAACGACTCCTATAAGTTTATATTTTTTCTAATACCCTGATTTTTATCTGGATAACATTCACTTTATAAAAACACAGTTTTTAAACATCCTGACAGTGATTAAACAATCCTCAATGCGGATACAATTCATATGTAAAGGACGTGACTTTATGACAGCTTCTGATGAAATTGCTTTAACACTGTACTTGCCTATTATGCTTTTTCTTATTGTGATTGAGATTGTTTTAGGGGCTTACGAAAGTTCAGAAGGATATTGGAATAAAAAACTAGCGGCAGGTAAGCTATTGCTTAACATGAGCTGGACATGTACATTATTTCCCCTATTGCTCGATACCGCATTATTCCAGCGTATGATTGAAGCGCTATATGAAGGTCGTCCTGACACAGCTTCACCTTTAAATGAGGAAGGACTATCTCTGCTGTCCGTTGTTCTAGTTATTTCGCTCTTTATCGTCAATACAGTAGATGTCTATCAAAGTTATCAAACTGCTGAAAAAGCAGCACAGAAGGATTAAATCTACTGCAATACACGCTTCGACTGAATAGTGGTTTTTCGAAAGACGATTACACTGATTGCGAGACCAACACACAATACAGTAACTAGTGATAAAAGTAATGAAACTTCGGTGATCAGTGAGCTACCTATCATAACAATCATAATATCAAATAGCAAAATGATCAGCCCGGAATTCGTTTTCAATCCTTTTGCTACGAGCTGTGCAAGTAAATCCGTGCCGCCAATACTTATTCCATACGACATCATAATTCCGGTCCCAATCCCAATGAGTAATCCACCAATTGCAGCGCTAGTCAGAGGAGCTATATGCAGCTGAAAAGCAATCTCCCGAAGCGGTGCCATCATATCAATGACAATGGCAGAAATGAGCATTCCGTGAATTCCATTGTAGAAAAACGGCCGATGTGTCAGCCAAGCCAATAAGAAAATAGGAATACTTATCAGAAGGAATGTCAGGCCCACTTTAGTTCCCATTACATAGTGAACTATCAAGCTGATTCCCAGCGCGCCTCCTTCCATTAACCCGTGTGGAACTAAAAATCCGTTTAAGCCAATTGCAAGCAGCAATGTCCCTACTAATAACACCCAAACTCTTTGAACGATACCCACTTTTCAACACCGCCTCACAACATTCTGCTATCACTATATGGCAGAATCGCCCGAGACTTTCAATAAATTGATAAAAACCTTTCGAGAGTGCCCTAAGACGCTTAGAAAGGTTTTTATCATTAAGTTTCTATTCAGGTTATCAGAACCAGCGTCCAACAATTGGATAACTATATGGCTCATCTTGCAGGGTTTTCACAATCGCAATTATTGGAATCACGATTGTCATGATGATGAATATCGCCAAAAATGGTAAGCCGATCAGTATAACTGAAAAAATTGTTGATAGTACAATTAATGCCCCCATCACTAGTTGAAATAACAGCGCTTGTATGGAAAGACGTTTCACTTGAACGTCCATTTCTACAAATAATGTTAATAGAAAAACTAGAACAGGTACTAAAAATGGAGCAAAGAACGCGCTCGCATGGATAAGAATTTTTAATCCTTTAGTCTCCATCAGTTTACACCCTCTCAATATATCTTACCTAGTATACGAGAGGGTGTTATGAAAAGTTTCACATTACTTAGCTCCAAAAGATGCAGGCATAACGACTGCTACAACTTCTCCTGTTGCACAGCGTTCTCCATCTGCCAGCACTTCAACAGTGACTTTGAACTTTTTAGGATGAACTTCCTCGATTGTCCCGATTGCTTTTAACAGAGTTCCTTGAGGAGTAGGCTTTACATAATTCACTGATAAGGAAGCGGTTACGAATCGAGGCGGAAGTTCTTCACTATCGGGTTCGTATCCATTTTTCCTGTGAAGAGCAAGCGCTGCAGATCCAGTCCCGTGACAATCTATCAGAGAAGCTATAATCCCCCCATAGACAAATCCGGGAATTGCTGTATGGTCAGGCTCCGGTTCATAATATGTAACTGTTTGGTCCCCATCCCATCCAGTTTTGAATTGATGCCCCTTTTTGTTTAATCTTCCACATCCATAACACCATGAAAAGTCGTCAGGATAACGATCTTGTATTGCACTTTTCACTTTAGTTTCCATTCGAATTCCCCCTTTGCTGATTTCCTTCCCAGTATATCATAGAAATTAAAAGACTTTTTAGACAGGCCATCGCATACATTAATGTCGGAATGCAATAACACGTGTACTTCAAGTTGCGTATAGTACATTAACGAACATTTAGGAGGTCGACACAATGAAAATGCGAGGTTTTCTATTATTATTACTTTTAATTGGCGGAGCATACGCAATGCTTCAGTCAATCAATGAATACACGAGCAAAGGTTTTCATGAAGTGCTGCATGTACCTGAAAACCAAATCGAGCAACTTATTTTTACTAAGCCATCGGCGACTAGCACAGATCCACCTGCCTGGATGACAACGGATAGAGAGCAAATTGCCATGCTACTGGAATTTTTAAATGACTATGAGTTAAAGAAAAGAGATTCTCAAGAATACCTGGACGACTTAAACTTCAATCAATTTACAATAAGTCTCGAAGATAGTGAACATAATTTAATTACTATAATGATTGAAGACAATTTCGTTGTTACTCATACAGGCGAACAATATACAGTACTTGATGGCCCGCTTGACGTGGATTGGATGGTGAATTTCATCTTGTTAAGCCATTCCTCATAATTAATAGATTTTCCCTACTAATCTTTGTACATTTTAAGTGATTTGTTTTATACTGGAAACAGTTCGGAATTCGAAATAAAGGAGAGAGCCTATTGGTTAAACAACTGCCTAAACGTTCAGAAGTACCTACAGAAGAAACTTGGAATTTGAAAGATTTGTTCGCTACAGAGGAAGACTATACTTCTGCGTTAGAATCCTTACAAAAAGAAGTAACAGCTTTCGAAAAAAAGTATCAAGGAACTATTAAAACAGCTGAACAAGTAGTAGCAGTACTGAAAGATTATGAAGCAATCTACTTACAGCTCATCCCGCTTGGAACGTATACAAATCTGGCTTCCAGCGTCGATCAGACCGATGACGAAGCCCAAATGCGAGACAGTCAGTTTGGATCGATTTCTGCTAAAATCGGCAGTCAGCTCTCCTTTGTAACTAGTGAGCTGCTCGATCTTTCGGAAGAAGTCCTTCAACAAGCTATGGAGCAATCCGAAGAATATAGCCATTACTTAAAAGAACTTATCCGTGAAAAACAATATCGTCTTCATCCTGAAGTTGAAAAAGCATTGGCTGCCTATTCTTCTGCGTTCGACGCGCCGTACGGATTGTATAACACAACAAAAATGGTGGATATGAACTTTGAAGACTTCACCGTTGACGGTAAAGCATATCCCCTAAGTTATGTATCATTTGAAGGAGACTGGGAGTCTGAGCCAGACACGAAAAAAAGGCGTGCTGCTTTTGATGCATTTTCATCAAAATTACGCGAGTATCAGCATACAACGGCTAAAACATTTGATTCCCACTTACAAATCGAAAAAATCACATCGGACTTACGCGGTTATGACAGCGTGATTGATTACTTATTGTTCAATCAGGAAGTCGATCAGTCGATGTATCATCGTCAAATCGATTTAATTACTGAAGAATTGGCACCGCATATGCGCAAGTATGCAAAGCTTCTTCAAGATGTTTACGGACTGGAAAAAATAACGTTTGCGGATTTGAAAGCCCCGTTAGATGCATCCTATGAACCTAAAATCACTGTTGAAGAATCCAAGAAATATATTAATGATGCACTTGCAATTATGGGTCCTGACTATTTAGATATGGTAAAACGTTCGTATGATGAACGCTGGACTGATTTTGCACAAAACAAAGGTAAAGCAACAGGCGCCTTTTGCGCTAGCCCTTACGGAACCCATCCTTATATCTTAATTTCATGGACGGGCAGCATGGAAGACGTCTTTGTCCTTGCACACGAACTTGGACACGCAGGTCATTTCTATAACGCCCACAAGAAACAGAATGCATTTAACTCACGTCCATCTACGTATTTCGTCGAAGCACCATCTACGATGAATGAAATGCTTGTAGCTAACCATCTTCTTTCAAATTCGGAAGATTTGAAGTTTAAGCGTTGGGTTATTTCTTCAATCATTTCACGTACGTATTATCACAACTTCGTTACCCATTTACTAGAAGCTGCTTATCAGCGTAAAGTATATGAGAAAATTGACGCAGGCGGAAGTGTAAACGCATCGATTTTGAACGAACTGAAGCGAAGCGTTCTGGAAGATTTCTGGGGTGATACAGTGGAGATCAACGAAGGCGCAGAGCTCACATGGATGCGTCAGCCGCATTACTACATGGGTCTATATCCATATACGTATAGTGCAGGTCTAACAATTTCAACGGAAGTTGCGAAGCGCGTACTTGATGAAGGACAACCTGCAGTAGATGATTGGATAAAAGTATTACAAGCGGGCGGGACAAAAACACCTGCTGAACTCGCTCAAATGGCGGGAGTCGATATTACAACCGAAGAACCGCTGCGTAATACAATTGCTTATATCGGAAGCTTAATAGACCAGCTAGTCGAGTTAACAGAACAGATTAACGCAGAAGCACAACTAACAAATTCATAAGCAGTACAAAAAAGCAGAGGTGGTCGCCTCTGCTTTTTGTATGTATATTTTCAAGTTTTCCATTTACCAAAATGCCGGTTTTGCTACCATAAGGTAGAGCATCACTAACAGTAACCCGATGTAACGCCTCGATGTTTTTGTTAGTTTTTCTAGTAACTCTTCCCGATTCTCGGGTTCCGTCACAAATCGATTAAGAACTTTCGAAAAACCGCTTGCAAGGAATACGATCGATAACATCATAACACCAAGCGTTACTATGACCCACGAAGTATACCATGGCCACGGCCCAATTAAAATCAAGATAACACCAGTAACAACGAGAACATGTCCCGCATGCATTACAAATCGGGTAGTCCACTTAAATAATGAAAGCAGACTACTCTGTTCCAGTGAACTCGCATTGCGAATCCGAGAAATAATCGGAAACAGCAAAAATAGCGGTCCTACTGAAGCAACTGCTGACAGCACATGAAGGTAGACGATGATGGTATAGAACAAGCCCATCCCAGATCCATCAATTCTTTACGGGAGTAAACTCATGCACCCATACTTTCATTGTTGGTATCCATTTCATTCCTACATGCATATCAAGAATAGATTTTTTATAGGCATCCAGGTTTTCAAACCCTTCAGCTTTAGCGTTTTCTTCAGTCACTTCACCAAGTGATTGCTGATAAAGCGCTTCTACTTTAAATTGCTTTCCTTCAAGTTCCATAACCTCACCAGGATAAGCGTAAATTCCATTTCTTCTTGTAGCTGACTTTGTGCCTTCTAACACTTTTTTCACATCTTCTGGAACTGTTACAAGCCGTTCAACTGAACACGTTTTTTCTGGATATTCCATTTAAAAACCCCTCGTTTCTTTAGACTATTTCTATTATAAGGGGTTTAGTATGAAATATCGACATCGAACGCTCTTTTATTCTGAAATTGTCAGTTCATGAGATTCGTGTTCGTGTAATCCTTCGTCATCTTCAACGTGAACTGTGACAGTTGCTTTTCCGATGGCGTCCACTGTCAATTCACCGGTATACTCGCCCGGTTTTTCCTCTGAAAGCTTCACCCATTGCGCTGCATCAGATTTATCGTTCACAACAACTTCCAAACGGACGCGTGCTCCTTCAAGCGGCTGATCATCTTGCTGCAGATGAACCATCATCATTGCCGGCTCATTGGCCTTTACAGCATCCGGTTCCATGAAGTGCATAGAAAAGCCTTCAGTTGCGTGTTCACCGTGGTGATCCCCATGACCTGATTCATGACCTGCTTCTCCTGTTTCTTCAGCTGCACCTTCACCAATTGTAATTTCTTTCATAGGCATTGTGTGCATATCCCGAGCAGTTACGTGTACTTGCACGTGAAACAGCCCGTCATGTTCGAAAGTCGCTTCGGCTTCGTACAAACCGTCTGTATTTTGTTCAGATTTAACCATCCAGCTATCTTCTTTCTTTCCTTCTTCCCAAATTTCATACTCTACGTCATCTGCGTCTGCAACTTTCTCATCCCCTTGGGTAACTGCGGCTGACAAATGAACTGCTTCGCCGGCTTCCCCGCTTTCAGGGACAGTCAGATCGACAGAAATTGGGACGACCATTTCTTCTTCTGCACTGGAGTTTGCATCGGTATCTTCCTGGCCACATCCTGTTGCTAATAATGCGATGAGTGCTGTACTCGCTGCCAAATATCTCTTCTTCATTTCCAATTCGCTCCTTTTTGCTTAACGCTTTGCAATCTTTCAAGTATTATTACTGTATGAGTCCCATTCTACAAAGTAAATTAGAAGGAAGTATGAAGTCTGCAAACTTCATGTAATGTTCATTCTTTTTTGAGAAAATTACCATACTTAATGATTGATGAAATGGGGAAAACAATATGATTGCATATACAATAATGGTCATAGACGATGAAGCTGAAATGAGGAAGTTGATTCGAACATTTTTGGAAAAGGAAGGGTATCGGGTCATTGAAGCAACAGATGGTGTACACGCCCTCTCCCTTCTACACGAAGTGCGTGTTGACTTATGTTTAGTCGATGTCATGATGCCCTACATGGATGGATTCCTTTTTGCTCAAGAAGTCAAAAGAACGATTGACATTCCTATCATCTTTTTATCGGCCAAAGGAGAAGAATGGGACAAAATTAAAGGACTTAAACACGGTGATGACTATATTGTGAAACCTTTTTTGCCTGGCGAACTAATAGCACGCGTCGCTTCCGTATTGCGCAGATCTTATCAACGCCAAGAAGTGCATAACGCTTTATCGTACGGACCGCTTGAAATCGATAAAGAAGCGCATCGCGCAACAGTAAATGGTAAGGCATTGTCCCTTACATTAAAAGAGTTCGGCATTTTGTACGTTCTTGCCAAACATTCTGGAAGAGTTTACTCACGCGATGAGCTTCTTCAAATCGTGTGGGGAGATGAACACGACAGCAGTGTAAGAACCGTGGATACTCATATAAAAACATTGCGTTTGAAACTAGGAGACGAAGGTCAAAAAATAGAAACTGTCTGGGGCATCGGCTATAAGTTCGAGGTGTAAACAATTGAAACTGACATTAAGTAAAAAAATCTTATCGTTGTTTTTTTTAAGCCTCGCCTTTACGATATTATTTTCATTTTTTTTCATCCACTTTCTATACTCCAAGTTGTATTTAGAAAGTATTGAGGAATCGATTGTATACCAAGGAAAACGGACTGCTGCGCATTATCACTTCGGCGAACTTAGTGAGGACATTATCGAAAAAATCCAATGGTACAATGTCGTCTCTGAATACGAAATTGTGGTAGTGGACCAATTAGACGACTTATCCTCCTACTTCCCCTATC
The DNA here is from genome assembly GCF_033253705.1 of Sporosarcina aquimarina. GTDB lineage: Bacteria > Bacillota > Bacilli > Bacillales_A > Planococcaceae > Sporosarcina > Sporosarcina aquimarina. The sequence continues at coordinate 103,789 of NZ_JAUBDH010000005.1, read as the reverse complement.
AAGTGAATTACGAAAATCTAGTGGACAGTTCTGATCGTAAAATATTGGATAAAGGTTCTTACGTTGTAAAAAAAGGATACGTCGAAGAGTTCAATCGGGAGATTCTCGGTGCCATTTTTCCGATTCGCGGAAAAGATTCACTCATAGGTTTTATCTACATTTATGTTCCACTGGCTGCGATTCAAGATGTATTTAAAGAAAGTCTTCCTTTGCTCATTGCTGCAGGTGCTGGCTTTTTCATTATCCTTTTCTTGCTTATTAATCGGGTTTGGAGTTCCCTGTTCAGTCCATTAAGAAAGCTGCAAGGTCTTGCTGCTAATGTATCTCACGGTGACTTTTCAGGCAGGGTCGAGACAACCCGTTCTGACGAAATCGGGGAACTTGCCGTTGCTTTTAATACAATGAGTTCCTCATTGGAAGCCCAGGAAGAAAGGAAACGGGAGTTCACAAGTAATCTCGCACACGAAATGCGAACCCCCCTTACGTACATTAGCGGATATACGCATGCCTTAAAACAAATTTCAGACGACAATGATTCAGATGCAGCGAACTATTTAAATACCATTGAAAAAGAAACAGCCCGTTTAAGTAAGCTGATTAATGATTTGACTGATTTAAATCATCTTCAAGAAGGTTTGTTCACAGTAGAAAGAGAGCCCATTGTCGTTGCCCAACTGTTAGTCGATACAATCGACCTGTTCCGTATCCATTTGGCTGCCCGATCCATTCAATTACACCTGGATATCGAGGAGGACCTCATTATTCTTGGTGATCCTAATCGGATACAACAGGTTTTTTATAATACGATTGATAACGCTGTTAAGTACGTATCAGATGGGGGTGCGATTCAAATTGGATTGCATGAAATTGCAGCTGTCGTCCGTTACGAAGTTCAAAATGAAGGGCTGACTATTTCTAAAGAAGATCTGAGCCGCATGGGCGAACGTTTCTTCCGCACTGACAAAGCAAGAACACGGACGACAGGCGGAACTGGTCTTGGATTGTCTATCGTTAAGGAAATCGTTCGCTTACATGACGGAGTATTCACCATGGACAGCGATCCAACATCCGGTACAATCGTAACAATCGATTTGCCGATGTTCACTGAGGAGGAGTAATTATGAAAGTAATTCGATTCGTCGTCCTATTTGCCTCAGTCATCGCTTTGCTTTCTGCCTGCTCATCACCAAAGACTCCTGAACGGGAGATAGCCTCCTTCACTTTTCTGGATCAACAAGGAGATGCGTTCGGACTTAGTCAATTGGAAGATACCGTTTGGATAGCGGATTTCATTTTTACTAATTGTGAAACTGTTTGTCCTCCCATGACGTCAGAGATGGCAGCACTTCAAGAAGAGTTTAAGAAGAATGATTTGGATGTCCAGTTTGTATCGTTTACCGCAGATCCGGATATAGATACTCCGGAAATATTACAGACTTATGCAGCTCAATACACGGATGATCAAAGCAATTGGCATTTTCTTACGGGCTATTCAAAACAAGAAATCACCACATTTGCCCGTGAAAACTTCCAAACGATCATCCAGAAGCCTGAAGCATCCGACCAAGTCATACATGGCACTAATTTTTATTTGATCGCTAAAGATGGAAAACTGGTTAGTGAATTTAATTATGTAGATGAAGATTACGTACATGATTTATTGAAAACAGTGAAACAATATACTAAACAAAAAAACTAGGAGGGATTCTTTGTCGCAAGACATACTCGCAACGTTGACGTATACCGTTTCGCAAAAGACTGTAGGATGGATTGACCAAACAATCTCCACAAATGACTGTCAACTAACGTTACATGAAACAGTGATTCACTCACAACATTATTCGTTTCCAATCGACGCTGTACTCGATTGTTCATATAAGCCCTTCTCAGATGGATCCGGTTTGTTTTATCTGCACACAAACCAAGGGGTACGCTCTTTTCATGTCAATATGGATCCTTCGTTTTTCTTGAAAGCATATCAGCGTTTAAAAGGTGATCTGTACCTTTAATAGATCCCTCCGTTATAGTAACTGTACATGGTTTTGTCATTACTTTGAATAAGATTGTTTAAATTCAATCGAATGATGGTATACAAACACTAGAGCAGTTAAGAGTTACTAAAATTACTTGGAGGGATTCATAATGGTAGAAAAATTTTATGTTGAAAACGCAGTACAAGCAAAAGAGAAAGTTGAAGAACTCGTAACAAAAGGCTATACACATGATGACATTTACATCTTTGCCCATGATAAAAAACGCGGCTCTGATATCAACGATGCATTGGATACAGAAGAAGCAGGTATGAAAGAACAAGGCTTCCTCGATTCCATGAAAAATATGTTCAGCTCTCGTGGAGACGAACTCCGCAGTAAAATGCACGGTGCTGGTCTGACTGAAGACGACGCAGCTGCTGCAGAGAGCGAACTCGACAAAGGGAAACTTGTTGTCATTGCAAACAAAAACTAATTCAATGATCCTAGCACAGCCTCGTTCACGAGGTTGTGCTTTTTTGTTGTGCAGAACATGCTGTTTTTCGGTATGATGGTGGATGGAAAGCAGGTGCATGTCATGGATCGTCACTTAGGGAAAATTGGTTTATTTACAGGATTGTCCACGCTCGTTCTTTTCATCGTTGGGATTCGGACAATTGGTGGTTATGAACTGGGTTGGAAAAACTATTTAGCTTTCTCTGTATTCGGTTTAACAGTCGGACTCATTGCACTGTTACTGTTGCATTATAAATTGCGACTTGCCTTTTGGTTCTTCATGGCAGGCATGGTGATAAGTTTTGAAGAGTTCTTCCGCAGTATTCTTATGATTGGAGGAGAACTTGGTCAATCCCTCGCAATTCTTTCTGTTTATATCTTCTCTTCCTTTAGTTTAGGTATAGGATTGATTGTTCAATTCATCATTATTCTTATAAAGAAGAATCAATAAAACGTTAAAAAAGGCAGAACAGGAAATCTAGAGGATTTCCTGTTCTGCCTTTTCTTTATGAAATTAAACAGCTTTTTCTTTTTTAATCTGCTTACTGCGCAACTGCCCGCAAGCTGCATCGATATCCGTACCTTGTTCCATACGCACACCACAGTTAATGCCGCGTCGTTTAAGCGTTTCGTAGAACTTCTTAATATTGACCGGCTCACTTCTCGTATACTGGTCATGCTCATCCACTGGATTGTAAGGAATCAAGTTCACATAAGACAAGTGACGCTTATTGTGCAAGAGTTTTGCAAGCTGCTCTGCTTCTTCTACATGGTCATTCACATTATTCAACAGAATGTACTCAAATGTAATCCGACGGTTCGTCGTTTCCAAATAGTAATCAATCGCATCCACTAGCTTTTCAATCGGATATGCACGATTAATCTTCATGATTCGTGTACGTAATTCGTTGTTTGGAGCATGTAAGGATACCGCAAGATTAACTTGAAGATTTTCGTTTGCGAAATCACGAATCTTTGGTGTCAGGCCGCTTGTTGAAACTGTAATATGACGAGCTCCGATTGAGAGTCCTTTTTGGTCATTCACGACACGTAAAAAGTCCATCAAATTATCGTAGTTATCGAACGGCTCCCCAATACCCATTACAACGATGTGGCTTACACGCTCTTCATTTCCTTTTGTATCCAAGTGATGTTGAACATTCATGATCTGTTCCACAATTTCTCCAGCATTCAAGTCACGATTCTTCTTCAACAAGCCGCTTGCGCAGAAACTGCATCCGATGTTACAGCCGACTTGTGTCGTTACGCATACAGAGTGTCCATAAGGGAATGTCATAAGAACCGTTTCTATTAAGTTCCCATCTTGCATTTTGAAAAGGAACTTAATCGTGCCATCTTCTGATTCTTGTTTAACTGCTTGCTCGAGCGATTGAATGACATAGTGCTCTTCCATTAGCTCGATACAGTCTGAGTTAATATTCTTCATGTCCGAAAACTGTGTTACGCGTTTCTTATATAACCAATCCCAAATTTGTTCAGCACGGAATTTACGTTGTCCATTGTCGATCAGCCATGTCGTAAGCTGTTCAAATGTTAGACCATATATTGATTTTTTCATTAGACATCCTCATTTCAGATAATACTTTTCATCCGTCCATTGTACAGGATAGTTACAATAGAAACAACTGCTTTGCAAGTTGACAGACAAGGATGTGATCTGCGTTAAAGAACGAATCGGTTATTCCTAACCTTTCTTGAAGTTAATGAAAACCTATTCATCAGTTCTTTGTCGCGTTCTTTTTCCTTATTCTGACCCATTCAGTTACAACAAGTCCGATCATAATGTAAGCTACCATCAACCATCTATATTCCCGGACATTCAGGGGCGGGGTAAACTGATACAGCACAAAAGCAATAATTATTCCAATCACCAAAAACGGTATACGAAACAGTATCTTTTTCTTCATTTTACCACCTTTCTTTCATCCATATAATTACCTATTCCTTCCTGCTGACATATTAAACAGTTACAATCTGTGTCTTCATAAAAAAAGACGCTCTTTGACAAGAGCGGTCGATTTTAGTTTATTTTATATTTTGGTTGGTCTTTTTTTCAATATTGAGTTTCGCAAAAAATGCAACGAGGTTTAACACGGCAATGACTGCCAACAAAATCCCGACTCCTGTGTGGCCGTCTGAATAACGGTTCCAGGCAAAATAACCGAGCAGAACTGCGAAAATGATGTCTACCGTTTTGGAATTAAATAGTTTCATCATCCGTTACACCTTCTTCACGAATTCAGATTTTAACTTCATCGCACCAAAACCAGTAATTTTACAATCAATATTATGGTCTCCATCTACTAATCGAATTCCTTTTACCTTTGTACCGATTTTCAATACAGACGAACTTCCTTTAACTTTCAAATCTTTAATAACTGTTACCGTATCTCCATCTTGTAATGGATTGCCGTTCACGTCTTTAACATTCAATGATTCTGTTTGAATTAGTCCTTCGCCTTCTGTCCATTCATACGCACACTCCGGGCATACTAGTTGCAGACCGTCTTCATATGTATAAGGCGATCCACACTGAGGACAATTTGGCAGCTGTTCTGTCATGATTTTTCCCCCATTCACTGTCTGTTTCCACTATACCAAACAAAGTGAAGCGGCGGAGAACAATTTACTGCATTAATATGCCGTATTTTTGTCAGTCCACGCATCGACAGTCTTAAACAATTGCTGGGCTAACTGTTCCATTTCGGCATCTGTTCCAATCGTAACCCTCAGCCACCGCTCGGTTTCAGGCTGAGAGAAATGCCGAACCAAAATATGATGCTCTTTTAATAATTCATATAACTGTACAGCCGGAACTTTTGGGTGATGAACGAATAAGAAGTTGGCGGATGAAGGTAAAACTGTAAAACCTATGGATTCAAATACTTTCTTAAATCGTTCCCGTGTATCGATTATCCGTTGTATCGTCTCAGTAAAGTACAGCTCATCTTCTATTGATGCCTCTGCAGCGGTTAACGCTAATCGATCAATCGTATAGGAGTTAAAAGAATTTTTCACCCGAGTCAATGCTTCAATCATCAGTTCAGACCCAATTGCATATCCAATTCGCAATCCGGCTAATGAACGGGATTTTGACATCGTACGTGTAATCAGCACATTATCATAGCGTGAAAGCAGGGAAATCGCGGTCTCTCCGCCAAAATCGATGTATGCCTCATCAATAATAACGGGACGGCCTGGATTCTCTTGAATGATGCGTTCAACGGATTGAAGGGGCAATGCAATACCGGTAGGTGCGTTTGGATTCGGGAAAATCACGCCTCCAGCTGATTGATAAAACGCTTCTTCATTCATTGTAAAGTCTTTTCCCATTGGAACCTCGTCGTATTGAATATCAAACAATGCTGCATATGTGGGGTAAAAAGAATACGTAACGCTTGGAAACAGTATCGATTTCCCCGGGGTAAAGAAGGCCATAAAAGAAAGTGCCAAAACTTCGTCAGATCCATTGCCTACAAACACTTCCGCTGCAGATACCTTATGGTACTCACCCAAAGCATTTCTCAGCTTTTCAGGGTCTGACTCCGGGTATTTGCGTAAGTCTGCTGTGAGGGCTTTCTGCAATGCTTCAACTACGCGCGGACTGGGTGGATAAGGATTTTCGTTTGTGTTTAGTTTAATCGTATCTATTGTATTTATTTGTTCTCCTGCTTTATATGGTTTCGTCCGTCGAGCCATGTCACTCCAAAGTTCAGTCACTGAATTCCCTCCTCTTGCAGGCGACGGGACTTCAGCACGTCTTTAACTCGTTCAATCGGCAGTCCCAACTCTTCCATTAGGACAAGAATGTGATACGTTAGATCTGCAAGTTCGTTTGCTGTTTCATCTAAGTCATTGTTTTTCGCTCCGATGACAACCTCGGTTGTTTCTTCCCCTACTTTCTTCAGAATTTTATCGATTCCTTCACGGAACAGATAGGTCGTATACGCTCCGTCTTGCGGACTTTGCTTTCTTTTTTCGATTTGCTTTGCAACTTCTTGAACAATCGTACGCTGCCGCCGCAGGTCGTCATTGGATTCCCTAGTGAAACATGTCGCTGTCCCTAAATGACAAGCAGGACCTGCTGACTCCACTTGAATAAGAATCGTATCCTGGTCACAATCTATATCCAGCTGTTTAACAGTTTGACGGTTTCCTGAAGTCGCTCCTTTGTTCCAAAGCTCTTTCCGCGACCTGCTAAAAAACCAAGTTTCACCTGTTTCGATTGTTTTCTGCAAAGATTCCTCGTTCATGTATGCAAGCATCAGGACGTCACCCGTTCGAACGTCTTGCACAATTGCAGGAACTAATCCTTCTTCGTTAAATCGCACGTTGTTACTGTTCATTCGACACACTCCTAACCGCCTGTTTCAAGTCAGGTATAGAAACAAGGCCAAAGTGTAATACAGAAGCTACGAGTGCTGCTTGCGCTCCAGTTTTCTCAAACACTTCACGGATGTCATCAGCGCTTCCAGCGCCTCCGCTCGCTACCACTGGGATCGCTACAGCATCTGAAACTGCTTGAGTCAGTTCAAGATTATAGCCATTTCGCATTCCATCTTCGTCAATACAGTTCAAAACAATTTCTCCAGCTCCTAATTGTTCTCCTTTTTTTGCCCATTCTATCGCGTCCATCCCTGTATCTTCAAGTCCTGCTTTTGCAAAGACAGTCCATTTCTCTCTAGCCGTTCCACTCACATCCATTGAAAGTATGATTCTGCTCGCGCCATATCTTTCTGACGCTTCTTCGATAAGATTCGGATTTTTTAGTGCTCCGCTATTTATGGATACTTTGTCTGCACCTGCTTCAATAGCAAGTTCGACATCGGACAGGCTTTGGATGCCGCCACCCACTATGAAAGGGATCTCAATATCTTCAGCGATTTGGCGAATCAAGTCTAAAAACATTCCCCGCTGCTGGACAGAAGCGGAGATATCATAAAATACTAATTCATCAGCGCCTTCAGCCTCATATTTCTTCGCTAGCTCCAATGGATCGGCTAACTCTTTTACATCTTGAAACTTCTTTCCTTTAACGACACGTCGGTTATCTATATCCAAACACGCAATAATTTTTTTGTTAGTCATTTTATTCCCTCCATCATTTCCTCGAATCGTGTTTCGTTTTCATAGATTGCTTTTCCAACGATAGCGCCGTAAAGTTCTTCTGTTAGCAACCTTTCAATATCCTTTACTGTAGTCACTCCGCCTGAAGCGATTACGTCCATATTCGTATTTTGCTGAAGTTGTTGAAGTTCTTGGAAGTTCGGACCAGAAAGCATACCGTCTTTCGCAATATCTGTGTAAATAATCGTCGCGACACCTGCATCTTCCAATCTTTTAACTAACGTCGTAACATCTAAGTCCGAGTCTTCTGTCCACCCCGCTATCGTGGGCTTCCCATTTTTTGCATCTACAGAAACGGCGATTTTCCTTCCATACCTCGCTACAGCCTTCGCTAGTAACTCAGGGTCATTTATAGCCGATGTACCTAGAATAACGCGTGCCACTCCATTCTCTAAATAATCCTCTATTGCTTCAAATGATCGAATACCTCCACCTACTTGAACGGGGATCTGAAGAGTGGATACAAGTTCAATAATCGCATCCCGATTTTTTGATTGACCCGCCTTAGCCCCATCCAAGTCAACAACATGGAGCCAAACAGCCCCTTGGTCGCTCCATTTCTTTCCTACTTCGAGCGGCGACTCATTGTAAATGGTCTCTTGTGCAAAATCTCCTTGTACTAACCGCACACATTTCCCATTTTGAATATCGATTGCTGGAAACAAAATCATGTAATTCCTCCCCCTTCATTGAATGATTACAATGTTCCTTTAGTCGATGGAATACCTTGACGATTGTTCTTCGCTACAGCGATTCGAATAGCGCGCCCAAACCCTTTAAAGATAGATTCCAATATATGATGACTATTTCTTCCATAGTGTAAATTGATATGCAGAGTCACACCTGCATGTCTAGTAAATGCCAGAAAGAACTCTTCTGCGAGTTCCGTATCGAATACACCAATCTTATCCTTCAGTCCATCGACATTGTAAACAAGAAAGGATCTTCCGCTAATATCCAATGATACAGCAGACAGTGCTTCATCCATCGGGACGGTAACAGATGCATACCGTTCAATACTTTCCTTGTTTCCAAGACACTCTTTAAATGCAGTACCAAGTGCAATCCCCACGTCTTCTACACTGTGATGCTGATCGGTTTCCAAGTCCCCGTTGCATGATGCCTGCAAATCGAGATTGCCATGCATCGTCATAAGAACCAGCATATGGTCAAAAAAGCCGACTCCTGTTTCAATTTCACTTTTTCCAGAACCATCCAAAGTCAACTGAAGTGAAATATCAGTCTCCGCTGTTTTTCGTGTAATTGTCGAGACCCTCATTTGTATACCCCTTTCTTCTTACTTGAATGGCTTGAGCGTGACCCGTTAGCTGCTCTGATTGTGCAAGTTCTATAATTGCCTCTCCTACCCGTTCAAGTGCTTGTTCGTTATATCGGATAATGCTCGTTTTTTTCATGAAATCGTAAACACCCAGCGGGGATGAAAACTTGGCTGTCCCACTTGTAGGTAACGTGTGATTAGGCCCTGCCATATAATCCCCAAGCGCTTCTGGTGAATAGGCTCCAATGAAAATGGCTCCTGCATGATGAATATCTTGCAGCCTTTTTTCAGGTTCGGATGTCATAATTTCCAAATGCTCGGGCGCTAGCTCATTAATAATTCCAATTGCTTCATCATCTGATTCAACGACCGCTATCCAGCCATTTCCGGTAATCGACTTCCGGGCAATATCTTTTCTATCCATTTTTTCAAGTTGTGTAAACACTTCTTTAGACAACGCTTCGGCATAGTCAACTGTAGGAACGATACAACAGGCAGTTGCATCTTCATCGTGTTCCGCTTGTGCAAGTAAGTCTGCTGCGACAAAGGCTAGATTCGATTGCTCATCTGCCCATATACAAACTTCACTTGGGCCAGCAATCATATCAATTGAGACATCTCCAAAGACCAGTTTCTTGGCACATGCTACATAAGCATTACCAGGCCCAGTTATTTTGTGCACAGCTTGAATGGACTCCGTTCCATAGGCTAGTGCTGCGATTGCTTGAGCTCCGCCAACTTTGTAAATTTCGTCTACCCCGCAAAGATTTGCCGCAACAAGTACAGCGGCATTAACACTTCCACCTGTTTCAGGTGGTGTTGTTAATACAATTCGTTCTACTCCCGCTAGTTTTGCTGGGATTGCATTCATCAATACGGTGGATGGATACGATGCTTTTCCGCCAGGTATGTAAATTCCTGCAGATGCTAGCGGCCGGATTTGTTGCCCTAAAAGAACTCCGGATTCTGGTTCAAACTTCCAGCTCTCTTCTTTCTGGCGAAAGTGAAAACGTTGTATACGCTCAAGAGCATCTCGTAAAGCTTGAAGCAGAGAAGAAGAAACTTTTCCATAAGCATCTGATATCTCTTGTTCAGATACACGAAGTTCCTGCAGTTCCACGCCGTCAAACTTTTTCGTCATTGCTATCAGCTCAGCATCTTTGTTCGATTTAACTCGTTCTATAATCGCCTTCACTGTAGGTTCAACTGTCGATACTGTACTCCTTCGAGCAATTCTTTGTTCGATTAGTTCACGTTTGGTAAGAATCTTCACGGCGCTCCTTCACTCCTTTCTTCAATAGTTCAATACACGTTTGAACTTCTTCCGTTCGTGTTGCATAGCTTGCTTTGTTTGCAATCACGCGTGTACTGACTTTTGCAATTTCTTTCAATACGACGAGTCCGTTATCGCGAAGTGTGGAACCCGTTTCAACAATATCGACGATGACTTCAGAAAGGCCCACAATTGGCGCAAGTTCAATTGAACCGTTCAAGCGGCTTATATCAGTTCGAATTCCTGCTTTATCAAAATACTCTTTTGTAATTGCTGGATACTTGGTTGCAACTGTTAAATACTTCGCATCATCCGGAAAACTGCCAGGAAACCCCGCAACAACGAGCTGGCATTTTCCGAATCCTAGATCTTGCAGCTCATAGACGTCTTTACCATCTTCCATTATGGTATCTTTTCCGACGATTCCAATATCTGCAGCCCCTTTCTCCACATAGGTCGGGACATCTGCAGCTTTAACAAATAACAATTGGAAAGAACCATCGATACTCGTAATTACCAATTTTCGTTCATCATACAGCGTATCCGGAAAAGCGATACCGCCTTCCGACAAAAGCGCTCTTGCTTTTTCGGCAATCCTTCCCTTTGCGACCGCTAGTTTCATAGGCTCCATGAGACTCACTCCTTTCCATTAACTTGTTTTATCATTACTATTCTTCGCTGTGAAAATCGCTTCTACATCACAAGCGAATCCCACTGCCGGCAGATGAGCACCGAAGTTTTTGCTCACGTCATCGTATCGCCCGCCCATGAGAACAGGCTTTCCGATTGCTTGACTGAAACCTTGGAATTGAATACCCGAATAATAGTCCATGTCATTGACCATCCCTAAATCGATTGTGACATGACTTCCATAGCCATAAGATACAACCCGTTCGTACACATCCTGGATATGCTGAATAATGGCAGTGAATTTCTCGTTCACAGGATTTGCAAGTACTCTTTTCAAAACTGTATCTGCTTCTCCATAAGTAAAAATTATTTGCCGTAGCTTTTGATTCATCTCTTCATCTGGTTGATAGTTTTGAAGAAACTCAGTGAACTCACTAAAGTTCTTCATTTGTATTAAAGACTTCACTCGGAACTGATCACTTTCTGATAAGTTTAAAATGCGATTCATTTCTTGAAGAATACCGGCATGCCCAAGTTCAATTTTAAATTCTTTCACTCCTAGTTCTATAAGGGCACGGCATGAAAGCGCAATGACTTCTGCATCATTTTCAACACTTTGTTCACTGAACAACTCTATTCCGGCTTGTCTCCTCTCAGTTGGTATCGTTAAATCATCCGTCTTCCGATACACAGACTGTACATACCAGCATCGAATCTCATCCTCTAGTGTTTCATACGTACTCGCAAGTTCACGCATTAGAGGGATTGTCACATCCGGCCGTAAAACTAAAATGTCTCCTGTATGGTCAATCAATTTCAACAATCTTTTTCTGCTCTGTATAGATTGCAGTGATGTATAGGTTTCATAGGACTCAAGTGCAGGCAAATTCACTTCCCGATATCCCTTCGTTGAAAAACAATCTCTAAAAACTGTTCGTATTTCCTGATCTTGTTCTGCAGATTGAAATAAATTAGTCAAACCAGCACCCCTTTACACTTTATCACTTTACTACGATGAAGTTATCTAGTACTATAAATAGAACATTAAGAAATGTCAACCGAAAAGGAGATGTCCCACAATGTTCGACTATCATATGCATACTGCTTTCTCGGCGGATTGTAAAATACCTCCGGAAGAAATGGTTCGTGCAGCTATCAAAAGAGAGATTACAGAACTATGTTTTACAGATCATGTAGATTATGACTATCCTGATGAAAATTTTATTTTTGAATTTGACCAGCAAGACTATCGTGAAGAGATCGCGAAAATTCAAGATCGCTATGCTTCAGATATTAAGTTAAAGCGTGGTGTTGAGATTGGACTGCAGCCTCATTTGTTAGATCGGTACACAACGTTCATACAAGAAGAAGCATTCGACTTTGTTATTTGTTCTCTTCACACCGTTGAAAAACAAGGGTTACACGCCGGTACTGTTTTTGAGAATCGAACCATTGACGAATCGTTTGATGCATACTATCAGGAATTACTTCGCTGTATAAAGAACTTTGATGCATATAGCGTTTTAGGGCACGTAGACCTCATCAAGCGCTATTCAAAAAATGCAGCGTCAACTAATTTTCACGAGTGTCTATCTCAGATTTTTAATGAGGTTATCCCGAAAGGTAAAGGAATCGAAATCAATACATCGGGTGTACGATACGGAATGCCAACTGCAATGCCGAGTCCCGATATTCTTCAACTGTATAAGGATTGCGGCGGTGAAATTTTAACAATTGGTTCCGACGCGCACCGTCCGTCCGATGTTGGTTTTCAAATCCGTGAAAGTTTACAGCTTGCTTCTTCAATCGGATTTAAGTTTGTTGCAACATACGAAGTTGAAGAGCCCGAGTTTCACTTAATCGAAACTTTACTTCGTTAACTGCAAAAAGCCCTTCCAAACGGAAGGGCTTTTAAATTGCCTATTATGCTTTTTGTTTCACAAGTTGTTTGTTAACTGCGGCATTTACCTCAGTCGGCAGCCCCCATAGCTTGATGAAGCCGACTGCAGCTGCTTGGTCGAACTCATCATCCGATGTATACGTCGCTAGTTTTTCATCGTACAGTGAGTTATCTGACTTACGCCCTTCCACGATTGCATGACCTTTAAATAGTTTCACACGCACAGTACCATTCACGACTTGCTGGGTATCCTTTACGAACGCTTCAAGCGCAGTACGTAAAGGTGAGAACCACAAACCGTTATAGATCAGTTCGCTTAACTTCTGTGAAACAAGCGGTTTAAAATGCGCTGTCTCTTTCACAAGCGTAATGTCCTCAAGTTCTTTGTGGGCTTTGATAAGTGTCATGGCACCGGGACATTCATACACTTCCCGCGACTTAATGCCAACGAGACGGTTCTCTACGTGGTCAATACGTCCAACTCCATGTTTTCCTGCCAGCTCATTCAATTGAAGGATGAGATCCTGCAACTCATATGCTTTGCCGTCCAAGCTCACGGGAACACCTTGTTCGAACTTAATTTCAACAACATCTGAATAATCCGGTGCTTCCTCTATAGAAGCGGTAAGTCCGTATGCATCTTCCGGAGGTGCTGCCCATGGATCTTCTAAGATACCACATTCATTACTGCGGCCCCACAAGTTCTGGTCGATCGAATACGGACTATCCAGCACGATTGGAATCGGAATGTTTTTTTCCTTGGCATAGGCAATTTCTTCTTCACGTGACCAGCTCCATTCACGGACTGGTGCAATGACTTCTAAAGTCGGATCGAGCGCTTTAATCCCCACTTCAAAACGCACTTGGTCGTTTCCTTTTCCTGTACAGCCATGCGCTACTGCTACAGCTTGTTCTTTGTGAGCCACTTCAACTAACTTCTTCGCGATAAGCGGACGGGACAATGCGGAAATCAATGGATACTTTTCTTCATACATTGTACGTGCCTGAAGAGCGAGCAATGCATACTCTTGTGCAAATTCCGCTTTCGCATCGATTACATAGCTTTCTACAGCACCGACTTTTAGCGCTTTTTGCTGAATGAATTCTAGATCTTTACCTTCACCCACGTCTAAACAACAAGCAACCACCGCGTACCCCTGATCTGTTAACCACTGAATTGCGACCGATGTATCAAGTCCGCCTGAATATGCTAATACTACTTTTTTGTTTGTCATTATAAAAACCTCTCTCTCATCCGAATGCATCTTTATACATCATAAAGTATATTTATAATAACATGCTCGAAAATAATTGCAAGAGAAAACTCAGATTCTTTTAATAGACAGAATAATCGGCGCGCTAAGTTTTGAAATCCACTGCTAAATCCACAAAAAAAGATGTCTCAAAAGGTCACTTGAATGACATTTTGAGACATCTTTTTATGCGAGAACGTCGCAGCGTAACAACATTTTTTCTTTCCGAGTTAACTAAGGCCATGTGCTGCCATAGCATCTGCAACTTTTAAGAACCCTGCTACATTAGCTCCCATTATTAAATTCCCTGGTTTGCCAAACCGTTCTGCAGCATCGATACAACTTTCATAAATAGATCGCATCACAACATGTAACCGCGCGTCGACTTCCTCAGAAGTCCATCGCAACCGCATACTATTTTGAGCCATTTCCATTGCTGAAACAGCTACCCCTCCAGCGTTTGCAGCTTTAGCTGGAGCAAACAAAATTCCATGATCCTGAAAAAGTGTTAATGCTTCATTTGTACATGGCATATTAGCACCTTCACCGACAGCAAGCACGCCATTGCTAATGAGAAGTTTCGCATCTTCTTCATTCAGCTCGTTTTGTGTTGCACAAGGTAATGCAATATCACACGGTACAGACCAGACCCCCGAGCAGTCATCAAAGTATTGTGAGTCAGGGTGTGTTTTCAAATAGTCTTTAATCCGTCTATTTTCAACTTCCTTCAACTGCTTAACACATTCTATATCGATCCCGTTTTTGTCAACAATATATCCGGATGAATCGCTGCACGCAATTACGTTTGCGCCTAGTTGCTGTGCTTTTTCCATTGCATATATGGATACATTACCCGAACCTGAAACGATGACTGTTTTTTGTTCTAGGGACATGTCATATTCTTTAAGCATTTCTTCTGTAAAATAGACAGTTCCATATCCTGTCGCTTCTTTTCGCCCTAAACTTCCTCCATGGCTTGGATCCTTACCAGTTAACACACCTGCTTCATATCCGCCTTTTAACCGTTTGTATTGTCCAAACAAATAACCGATTTCACGTTTGCCAACGCCAATATCACCCGCAGGCACATCGATGTCCGGACCAATATGACGGCTTAGTTCAGTCATGAAACTCTGACAAAAACGCATAATTTCGCGATCTGATTTTCCTTTAGGGTCAAAATCAGCTCCGCCTTTACCTGCCCCAATGGGTTGACCGGTTAATGCGTTTTTAAAGATTTGTTCAAACGCTAAAAACTTCATAATGCTGCTGTTTACAGATGGATGAAAACGGAGTCCGCCCTTATATGGTCCAAGCTCGCTGTTGAACTGGACACGATAGCCACGGTTCACGTGTACTCTTCCAGCATCGTCTTCCCAAGCCACACGAAATGTAACAATGCGCTCGGGCTCTGTAAGACGTTCTAGAATACCGCTCGAAATGTATTCTGGATGCTGCGCAAAAACCGGACGGAGTGAATCGAATATTTCACGTGTTGCTTGCAAGAATTCAACTTCGTTTGGATTTCTTCTTTTTACTTGTTCATACACTTGGTGGACATAGTCATTTGAACGCTGTTGGACATCTACATGCTTTACATTTAACTTCGTCATACACTTCCCCCTAATCCCGAATCGAAATTGTTGTATTACATCAGTATACGCTAGTATGAATATTTTTGAAAATATATTTTAATCTGCAAATAAAAACAGAGGGCTGTTTCCCCCTGTTTTCACTGTGTATAAACTTAACATGTTACAACTTTTCGATTTTAAAATTATCTTCGAGAAGAAGCCAATTTTGAGGGAATGCCAGACCCAATTTCCAATACATAATGCCTCGCAGATCATACTTTTTCAGCAGGTCAAATTTTGCTTGAATGCTGCGTGCATCTTCAAACCAAACTTCATGTTGAATGCCATCTTGGCTGATATACGTAAAATAAGGCGCTTGGGCAATAACGTCATAAGAAATAGCTTCTTTCTCTCGAATGGCAAGTTCCGTAGCTTGTTTTGGACTAAGCGCCCTTGCTGGTAAACCGCCTTGAGTTGGATACGGTTTTTGCCAATCGTATCCATATAAATTTTGTCCTAAAAATATTTTATTCCTAGGTATTTCTTGCACCGCATATTTCACCACTTGCTCTACTTGCGGCAATGGGCTTACTGCTTGAGGTTCACTGTAGGTGTACCCCCACTCATAGGTCATCAACGAGACAAAATCGACAATTTCCCCGTGTGCCTTATAGTCGTGTGCTCCGTAAATACCTGTCTTTACGTCACTCACCTTGGGAGCAAGAGCTGTAGAAAGTGTCAGCCCCGCAGGATGGAATCGATCTCGTGCCCTCTTCAAAAAGGCATTGTATAAGGCCCGGTCCTCAGGGAATAATAATTCAAAATCGAAATGGATATCCTTATATCCGACTTGCTGTGCAACCCTCAGAATTTCTGTAAACAATAAATCCTGTACACCTCTGCTTACAAAAATATCATGAGCAAGCCCTGCACTAAATGCAAAGTCTTCCAAGTTACTGATCACCATGGCATTTAGAGCTCCTGCATTTGCTGCAATAGTTGTTAAATTGGCGATGGACGGTTCCTTCAATGTGCCGTCCCTTCTCACTTCGTAACTGAACATAGCCAAATACGTTAATGCATCCGCTCTCTTTTCAGTTTCATCAATCATTACTTGAGTTACAGGAGTCCGCGGTTCAACATACAGCAAGGACTGTTTAAGTGTCTTTGGTCCAGGTGGAATGTATAATCTTTCGCCAACTTTCAAAGGTGCCGAAATAGGAATTTTGTTTATATTCGCAAGCTCTGTTATCGTCATATTTTCTCGACGGGCTATCTCATATAAAGTATCTCCAGGTTCTATCCAATAATAACTTCCAACTATTGGTACGACCAAAGCTTGACCGACAGCTAAGTCACCCGAATCCCCTAACTCATTCGCATCCGCTATTTCCTTCCACCCAATCCCATATTGCTTACCTATTGAATATAAGCTTTGACCTTTCCGGACAACGTGTATTTGCATTTTGATGCACACCTTTCCATACAAGTTCGTAGTCCATTGTATGAATGCCCACAGTAAGCTATACATGGAAATCACATTACCGGATAGAAATAGGTCACTGTCACATACTACCCTTGAACGAAAACACCACTATCTAGGAGGAAAACAATGACAACAAATCACAATGAAACAACCCATCAAAACATGCAGACAGGCACTGTTCCACCATCCATGAACCATGGCGGCCATGAACTTTTTGATGTTCATGAAATATTATCGAGTACAATTGGTGCTCTCAATCAGGCGATTTTACTTCGACCGCACGTCAAAGATCCCGAGCTCTTGGATATACTCGATCGGCAATATCGTTTTACCTTGGATGAATACAACATTACAGTCGAGTGCTTCAAATCCGGTAAAGATCCATCTCACCCTACACAAAGCTACAAAATGAAAGAAGGCAATGATTTCATCTATGGCATGAAACCCGGTCAGCCGAAAAAGCCAATCACGGATGCTTCCCAAATTACTGATGAAATCATTTCCGGCTTCTTGTTAGGCTCTGCAAAAGCAGGTGCTTCCATGAAAACAATGGGAGCGTGCGAAGTGTGTAATCCAGTGGTCCGACGTGTGCTTGCAGATTCAGTGCCCAACTGTATCGAGATGGCATATGAGCTTTCCATTTATCAAAACAAACATCATTATTACCAAGTGCCTCAATTAGCTACACAAGATATGAATGAGCTGCTTAATGCGTTTGCTCCTTCACAAGGCCAACCAGGATTACCTCCATTGCAGTGATTATTACTACTGTATAGCCTTTTATAAATCAACTCATTCAGTTGATACTCTTTAAATGGAACTAAAAAACAACCGCAAGCGCCATTACGGCGTTTGCGGTTATTTTGATTTTTTATAAAAAGCAGTGGGTGGATCTGATATGAATGTATGCTCTTCTTTAGTAACTGGATGAATCATAGTTAAGCGCACTGCATGAAGCCCTAAACGCTTGAGGGGATTCGTTGAAGCTCCATACTTTTTGTCACCCGCAACGGAATGTCCAATCTCTTCCATATGGACACGGATTTGGTTTTTCCGCCCTGTTTCCAATTTCAATTCAAGTAATGAGAACTGTGCATTCGCTTGAAGACGCTTATAACGCGTGATTGCTTTTTGTCCTCCATTATCGGTTGGATTGGAATAGACTTTGAACGTTCTAGTTTCTTTCAGCCAAGAAATGATTTCGCCCGTTTCTTGACGCACTTTTCCTTCTACTAACGCGATATACCCCCGGTGCTGAACAGCTTGCTCCCAGTTATCTTGAAGCATCTTTTTAACGTCTTCAGTTTTAGCAAACACCATGACTCCTGACGTTTCACGGTCCAATCGATGGACAATAAATACACGATGATTGCGATTTGCTTTTCTTACGTAAGTGGAAAGCTCACTGAATGCAGTCGTTTCCTTTTTATCTTTAGCAGCCATGGATAACAAGCCCGCTTCCTTATCAATAACAATAATGGAATCGTCTTCATACATAATCGACAAACCTGTGAGTTCCTGTTCTTTTTTGGTGGCTTCGTTAGTGGTAATTTCAACAGAATCTCCAACATTCAACGACTTGTCGTGCTGTGTTGTCAGTTCTCCGTTTACAGACACTTGGCCACGGGACAGAATCCCTTTCACGGCATTCCTGCTTTTCTTAACGGAAAGTAATAGAAAAGGCAATAACGTTTGTTCTTCTTTTACGGTATATTGCATTGCTTGAGCTGATTGTTGTTTTGAGTTGTTTCGCATAGTCACTTCTCCTTATCCATTCATTATGCGCAACATCCATTAAAATATCAAACCCCATTTATGAAAGTGCTTTTAGTCCAACAACGCCTATGATAATAAGGGCAAGGCTTCCCAGACGGGCGAGGCTTTTAGACTCACCGAAAAAGATCATATTCAATACCACAGCACCTGCTGTTCCAATCCCAATCCATACTGCATACGCGGTACTAACTTGTAAGTAATGGAACGACGCATATAGGAATACGAACGACAACCCGAATCCGGAAAAATATAACAAACCAGTTGGAATGGTTTTCTTCTGACTGTATTTGTTTAAGCCAACTACACCTGTAACTTCACATCCTGCCGCTAATGCTACAAATAACCAACCCATATTACCCATTCCCCTTTACTGCAGCTTTTTCATCTTGTCCATCTGCTAACTTCAATCCAATTACACCAATTATCAAAACAGATATAAAGAAAACCTTTCCGCCGCTTAACGATTGACTGAAGAAAAACACATCCATTAAAGCCGTTCCGATTGTACCAATCGCCGCAAATATTGCATACACAGTGCCCGTTGGCAACTCCGCACAGGCTTTAGATAAGAAGTGAAAATCTACAAATATAAATAATATAATTGGAATCCAATGCCACCAAACAGATGCAACATTAAAACCAAATATCCAAACAAGTTCAAAGAAACTAGTTGCTGCGACATAAAGCCACGCTTTTCTCATGAAAATACTCCTCTTTTGTATGACTGACTGTCATTCATTTTAATAGATAAAAATACAATAACTCTTGCTGCCGTCTAACCATTTTTCAAAAAAGACAGCAGCAAATGACAAAACGCTATTATATCGTGCTAGTTAAGCCTAAGGCATATGTTAAAAATAATATCGTCTCCTTCTTCTGCTGCTCAGCTCGGATTACCTGATCTGTGTCATCATCATATAGGTAAATCTGTTCTGCAGCTGATTCGGTCAAAGCAATAACTAACTTCGCTAGCTGATCGGGATGACTGTCATTGCGCACATCTTTTCGATCTTGTCCTATCGCAATTTGTTCACTCACCCATTCATACATAGGAGCATACACACTTTCCCATTCTTTCAAGTGTTCAGTGGATGCTAGACCGGAATAGATCATCGCTTGAATTTCATGATGTTCTTTGTTAATTGCAAAGATGGCATCGACAAACTGCTCCAGTCGTTCTTGAAAAGAGGATTCTTTTTGAACGGTCTCAATAACAGTTTTTAACGTAAGTTGGACCATCTCCTCAGCAATTGCAGGCATGAGAGAAAGTTTGGATGGGAAATACAAGTAAAATGTTCCTTGTGCGATACCAGCAGATTTCACGATATCCGATATTGTGGTTTTGTCCACGCCTTTTTCAGTAAAGACTTGAATCGCTGACTCAACAATCCTGTCTTTCTTATTCATAACATCCCTCCGCATATGACTGACTGTCATTCATTATATCCTAATCCACTATAAACTTCAAGGTCTACAGTTGGATCAACGCTATGTGCTTAACTAATTTATTTCCACTCAAAAGGAGTTTGTTGATAAACATAGTAATTCAGCCAGTTAGAAAAAAGTAAATGCGTATGAGAACGCCATTTATTCAATGGATCATTGGATGGGTCGTCATTCGGAAAATAATTGACTGGGATGTCAATTTCAAGTCCCTTTGCTACATCACGATCGTACTCCTCTTTTAATGTCCCTGCATCGTATTCAAGGTGTCCCGTAATCATAATATTTTTAGCATCGTTTGATAAGACGATAAATGGACCCACGTCATTTGAATGTGCAAGTATCGTTAAGTCGGGGTGTAGTTCTATCGCATCACCAGAAACTCCTGTATGTCTAGAGTGAGGAGCTGGAAAGAGATCATTAAATCCTCGAGCAAGGTTCACAGTCGGATCTGTGACGATATGGTCAAATATACCGAAACATTTAGAAGGCAGCTGGTATTTCTCCACCCCGTAATAGTGGTAAAGTGCAGCTTGTGCACCCCAGCAAATATGCATGGAAGACGTAACATTTGTTATAGCCCAGTCCAAAATCGCTTGCATCTCTTCCCAGTATTCCACATCTTCAAATTCCATTTGTTCAATCGGTGCTCCTGTTACGATCATCCCATCAAACTTTTCATTTTTCACTTCACGGAATGTTTTATAGAAGGAATCCAAATGGTTTTGGCTAACATTCTTTGATACGTACGTTTCTGTATGTAAAAACGTGACATCTACTTGTACAGGGGTATTCCCAAGAAGCCGTAAAAGTTGCAGCTCGGTTTTTTCTTTTTGAGGCATTAAATTCACAACGAGAATTCGGAGCGGACGTATATCTTGAGTTGTTGCACGCTCTTCATCCATCACAAATATTTTTTCTTGTTTCAATAATTCTCCTGCAGGCAATTGTTTAGGGATTGTAATCGGCATAGCTTTCCACTCCTATTCAGCTCAATAAAAAACTTCCACTTTCTCTGAGAAGAAAAAGTGGAAGTTGTGATCCATTTTTCTTATCTCTCAAGACAAAGTCTCGTGGAAGTAGCACCTTCCTGAAAAGTTCAGGGGTTGCTGAAACGTCATCGGGCCAATTCCCTCAGTTTCTCTTGATAAGCATATTCAGTTACAGAACAGTATACCATTTCTAAGTTGTTTGTATAGTCTAATAACGGTAAATTCCCTCAATACCATTTTACAGACTTTAATAGCCGGTTAATCGTCAAATTGCGCTCGAGAGAATCCCCGTCCTAAAATTTCAGAAGCATTCAGGAAAATTACAAAAGAAGTCGGCTCTTGCTCTTGTACGATTTTTTTAAAGTAAATTGCTTCAGACTGTTCAACAACGCACAGAATCATCGTTTTCTCTTGGTTGGAATAGCCGCCTAACGATTTGACTTTCGTTAGCCCGCGATTGAGTTCATTGCTGATTAGCGATTGCACTTTCTGTTCTTCTTCCGTAATGATTAAAATAAGTTTTGTAGGCGATGTTTGCAACTGCACAAAGTCAATGACCTTACTCGTTACGTAAATCGCCATCATGGCATAGAGTGCTAGCTCCAAATCGAAAACAAATGCGGATACAATCACGACAAAGCCATCTACGATCAGTTGTGCGAATCCACTTGAAAAATTGGTATATTTCTTAAGTATTTGTGCGATTAAAGCTGTTCCGCCTGTAGATCCGTTGCCTCGGTAAACAATACCGAGCCCTATACCTAACATAATCCCGCCATATATGGAGCTTAACAATGGATTATGAATGGGTACATTAATGTCCGTTGTAAGGAATATGAAAAAAGGCACAAAAAACGTACCGACAATTGTACGCCAGCTGAAGTCTTTTCCGACCAGTACAAGTCCCAGAATCAGCAGGGGTAAATTGATCGCCCACTGCACATATGCAGGGTTAAATCCGTAAAGTTCATAAACAATTGTACTAATCCCAGAAACCCCGCCAGCGGCAATTCGGGAAGGTAATAAGAAAATAGTAAATGCGAGTCCGACAAACGCTGACCCTACAATAATTTGGAGATAGTCAAAAATTGCTGATTTCTTAAATTCTTTAAACGTCATCTTGTCCCTCCGTTCGTGTCAACTGTACTATTCTAACAAATTACAAGTACATTGTGGTTGTTGACTGACAGAACGCAAAGAAGTTCTTTCATTCTGAAAATTCCCTATACAAATTTTAAACTGTGCTTGTGATCTTAAAGACTCGATTGAGTGGAAAGAGTTTACAAAAGGAGAAATAAATAATTAGCCAGCTAACGGCAGGAGAAGGATTTCTGGAGGGAATTGAAGTTTTTATTAATAGAAAATGCAAATTAGCAGCTGTCTTTGAAAGTCACCTAAGCAAAAACAGCTGCCGATTTTTTGTATGCGTTAAGCTTCAGGATGATCAAGAAATGCTGTGATTTCTTCTCTAGTTTTCCGGTCCTTACTGACGAGACGGCCAACTTCCTTCCCTTCACTATAAACAATAAAACTTGGAATACCGAAGATATCATGCTCTGCACAAATGTCGATGAACTGGTCACGATCGACATAGACAAACTCATATTCAGGATAATCTGCTTCAATTCCCGGAAGTAACGGGTCGATTACACGGCAATCCGGACACCAATCTGCTGAAAACAAAAATACGGTCCGTTCTCCTTTTTTAAATGTATCAAATTGCTCTGCTGATATTAACTTTTCCATAGGTTCTCCCCCTCTTTTAAAAATAGTATACCACTGAATTCTGAGTACTTCAGTTACTGAGACTTTGCCAAAAAACGGGGTAACCTCTATGTAAAACAGCGAAAGAACTCGTACCCTTCTTTCGCTATCTTTAAATACAATACTGCTTATTCTTTAGTATGGTGGCCATTCAAATGTAGCGGCGGAGGTATAATCCATCCCTTTTCTTTGTTCATCTTTAATAGCTTAGCTCCAAACATGACTTTGTCTGTATGGAATTTTGCAAACATCGTTGCAATGTCCTCGCGCAAGCATTGACCCATCACCTGACTACACGAAACAAGTGCCTGCCCCACGTTAATGGATACAGCTCCGCTGATTTCCGGATCCATAAATCTCGCTCCTGGCGGAATATCATCTGCCGAACATGTTGGACGGTCAGGCAGCGTAGGGGGCGGCATAATGCCATTCGCCTTTAGTACTTCCACCAGCTGCTTGTCATGATTTTTCATCATATCCACAGCTTCATGCAACAGCTTTTTCAGGTCTTCATCACCTGCATGGTTTATAAATGCTTGATATGCACTTATTAACCCTTTGTTTGCACCGACGTATGCCCAACATCCGATGACTTCACCATAATGCATTGGATCATCTTTAGAATTACCGCTCATAATGCCCATGTGTCTCTCCTCTTTTCGTTAGCATTCGTGTTACATGCTTAGCATGAGGAGAATTTAAAAAGTTATACACATCACTTCTTCATTCAAAAAGCTGTCACGTTATTCAAAGATATTCCGATCCCAAAACCTTTGTTTAGCCAACGCATTTATATAAGCATTATTAAAATCACGCTCATTTTTTTCAACGATGATTCCTGGCCCTTCTTGGACAGACGTCTTGGATATATAGCGTGAACCATTCAATGTGAATGCGATTGGTTTATAATGTTTCCAGGCTTCCTCAATGTAATTTTGCAAATGACTGTCAAATTCCGCTTGATTTTCAGATGTCCCTCCGCCTGCTAAAATGCTGTCATACAATACAGGTGAAACTGTTATGAACGTCTGATTTGCAGTTGCAGTCCTGCCTGACGCACTTTGAACTGGGCCTAATGTTGTACTGACAATATCTACCGTCACTCCAGCATTACGGAGTGACCTAACGGTATTCCCGATGACCGCACTGTCAAATCCTTTTCCGAGCAAAATGGCTACTTTCAAAGTTTCTGGTACGAAAATTATATTTTTCATACTAAGTGCAGGGGAAGAAGCCGTCACATCTGACGGTGTGCATTGGGCTCGTTTTACTCCTACCGCGGTTGCGATTGCTTCGGAGAGTCCGCTATCGACGTGACAAAACATATCCACAACTTGCTGACGAACCGATTGACTTTGTACTTTACCGACCTCAAAACTGAACGCATCGATGATATGTTGTTTCTCATAAGGTGCCATACTGTTCCAAAATAGCCGTGCTTGAGAGAAATGATCTTCAAACGAAGGACTGTTCGCACGGATTACATGGCCTTCCACTTTTTCTTGATAATGTCCATATCCGCCTTTTTCAACTGGTGTCGGTGATGGTGTATTATCCGCCAGGGAGTTTTTATGATAGCTAACTTGCCCGACGTCAATTCGCTGTCTGCTGAATCCGTCTCTTTGGTTGTTATGAAATGGACAGACGGGACGATTAATGGGGATTTCCGCAAAGTTCGGTCCGCCTAACCGCAGCAATTGTGTATCCAAATAGGAAAATAATCTGCCTTGCAGTAATGGATCATTTGTAAAATCGATTCCCGGAACGACATTACCTGGATGAAAAGCAACCTGCTCCGTCTCTGCGAATACGTTATCGATATTACGATTCAACGTCATTGTCCCAATCAATTCAACAGGTACAATTTCTTCTGGCCATAATTTTGTTGCGTCTAATATATCAAAGTCAAACATAAATTCGTCTTCTTCACGGATGAGCTGTACACCTAAATCGTATTCTGCGAAATTACCTGCTTTAATGGACTCCCATAAGTCCCGTCGTTGAAAATCCGGATCTGCTCCACTAATTTTTTGGGCCTCATCCCATACGAGTGAGTGCATCCCCAATTTTGGTTTCCAATGAAATTTCACAAAATGGGCAACACCGTCATCATTCACTAACCTGAATGTGTGCACACCAAAACCTTCCATCTTTCTAAAGTTCGTTGGAATTGACCTGTCTGACATGAGCCACATAATCATGTGAGCAGATTCCTGGTTGTTCGCAACAAAGTCCCAAAAAGTATCATGAGCTGTAGCTGCTTGAGGAATTTCGTTATGAGGCTCGGGTTTAGTTGCATGTATCAAATCAGGAAACTTGATGGCATCTTGTATAAAGAAAATCGGAATATTATTCCCAACTAAATCATAATTACCTTCTTCTGTATAAAACTTCACTGCAAAACCTCTCACATCACGAGCGGTGTCAAAAGATCCTTTGCTGCCTGCCACATTCGAGAACCGCGTGAAAAGAGGAGTCTTTTTACCAACGTCCTGTAAGAACTTAGCAGATGTATATTTTTTCATGCATTTGTGCAAAACAAATTCACCATGTGCTGCATAACCGCGCGCATGGACTACCCGTTCTGGAATCCGTTCATGGTCAAAATGCGTAATTTTCTCCCTCAGATGAAAATCTTCCAGCAAAGAAGGTCCCCGCACATCTGCTTTTAGTGAATTCTCATCCCCCGATACTTTAGTACTTTGGTTGGTTGTCATCTGTGTACCGAAGTTATTTACACGGTATTCATCTAATTGCCGTTCTTTAGCATTTTGGTTCTTTCTGTTAGGATGTTCTCCATTTAAATTGTTCACGCAATCCCCTTTCATCCATTCATGTCGTCTTCTGTGCTAATGTATGCTTGAAAGCTAGGGCGGGTTACCTAATGATTCGTTACGAAGTTTTTCTGAAATTAAAGATAAAGGAGATCTTTTTGATGACACATTACTTCGTCGCAATTCCCATCCCATTTGGCATCGTTGCTGAGCCACTGAAGAAAGCGTCTGCATATTACGAATTATCATCTCACTACAAGGTTATCCCCCATCCTGATGACTTGCATATTACGCTCCTCTTTTTCGGTGCGTTAACCCCATTACAGCTCGATTTTGTTAAGCAAGAGCTAGAGGTTATTGCGAAGAATACGGAATCCTTCACAGTTACAATCGACGGTATATCCTTTTTCGGCAATCCAACAGGTCCGAGAGTTGTCTATTTGTCCGTTCAACCTGAATTACAATTGGCTGAACTTTATCATGCACTTGGGAAACGCCTGGAGTTTGTTTTACAAAAGCCAGCATCGTTAGAGTATACCCCCCATATTACGATTGCTAAAAAGAAGAAAGATAATAATCCACATCCAATTGAAACAGAACATTTTCCGCCACTTCTTCACTCCGTTAAAGGAATTACTTTGTTTTCGATTGACCCTGCCTCCTCACCTAAATATCGGCCTGCTGAGACATTTTCCTTTGATTAATATCTCTCCGTATGGTTTACAAAGTCCTGCACATACTGAATTGGAAGATACATCGAAGGGAGCATATGTATGGGACGCGATGAACACTCAAAAGGCGGTAAGAATGCGGCTTCACTTCCACAAACGCCTAAAAAACAAAAGCTTTCTGCATCAGAAATGAGAGAAGAAATTTCTCGCGAACTGGATGCAATTGATACCGCTGTAAAACAACGGCAATCTAAGCGAAAAGACAAATGAAAAACGGGCATCCAGTTACTAATTGGATGCCCGTTTTTCATTTAGACTTATAGTTTTCCGATTTCTTATTGCTACTTTTGATAGACGACTGTCCAGCCTTCCTGATCCTCATGAATACTTGTTCCAATCCAACCTTCTTTTAAAAGTTGCTGCTGTTCGTCTATTGCTCCCATAGAAACTTTCCTTGTATCATTAGCTGCCTTTTCTACATCCTTCTTCAGGTTCTTCAACATGATATATCTCGTTAACGTTTCATATTTAATACTAAGTGCAGCAATATGCATGCCCAGTGCTAATTTATCTTTTATGCTCGCGATATTATACGGAGCAACAGTTGCACAAATATAGTGGTACTTATTCGTGTCCACCTCGTTGAAGACAATAGTGCCTAATTGCCTTTGCAAGCCATTCCCTTGAAATTCGGGGTCAACATTCGTAATTTCAGAGTAAAGTACAGTACTCCATTCCTCCTTAGGAATACGTGCGTCTTTAGCTAAGTGTTCAGGATCTTCTCCTGGATCCAGCATCGCCCTGAATGCAATAAGACGGCCTCCTGAACGCACTCCTATTACAACCCCATTTCCTCCTAGAATATTGAGAAAATCTTCTTCTTCTAATGGCTGCAAGAAAGCACGATTAGCCAAACTTTCAAATACTTTAGCTTGCAGTTGTTTCACTTCAGGTAAGTCCTCTATCGTTAAAACCTCTACAGGCAAGTTTGTCCCGTCTTTTAATTTCACTTGGTTCATGCAGACACAACCTTTTCACTGAAAACAGTAAGTTCTGCTAAAGCTTTTTCATCCACATCGATACCCAAACCTGGCTTTTCGTTTAAACGAATGAAAGGAACGTCGTACGTTAAATTGCCGACATCTTTGCTGAATTTCAATGGTCCTGTCAATTCCACACTAGTCATCGCTTTCTGCGAAAACGCAACATGGAACCCTGCAGCTGAACCTACAGATGACTCAACCATAGAACCGACTTGACAATCAATCCCTGCCATTTCAGCCATATGGGCCAGCTTCATAGCTGGATACATCCCGCCGCATTTCATCAGTTTAATATTGACTTTATCTGCTGCTCTCTTAGCGATAATTTCACGCATTTCGCGAACGCCCCGAACCCCTTCATCTGCCATTAACGGTGTTGCGCTCTTCGATTTCACTTCAACTAGCCCATCAATATCATCCGCTTTTACAGGTTGTTCTAACCAATCCAAATGACACGATTCCAGTTTTTTCATCGCTTGCAGTGTTGTCGAACTGTTTACCCACCCTTGGTTGACATCGACACGTATCGCTATGTCCTCTCCAACTCGCGCACGTACTGCTTGAATTCGTTTAACGTCTTCATCAGCGTTGGTACCGACTTTCATTTTAAACGATGTATAGCCAGCTTCCATTCTCTGTGCCGCTTCATTTGCCATTGCTTCAGGTTCGCCAATGCTTAGCACATGAGTTATAGGGAATTCCTTATGATAACGGCCGCCAAGCAATTGATACGCCGGGACGCCAAGATGTTTACCAACTGCATCAAAACAAGCGATGTCAATTGCAGCTTTCGCTGTAGGCACTCCATAAATTTCTTTATCCATACACTCATGCAGTCGTTCAAATTCGCTGGGATCGAGTCTAATTACTGCCGGCGCAAGCGTGTGACGAAGAACCGCAAACGTTCCTTCCCAGCTCTCGCCTGTTACGTGATCGTCTGCTACGGCTTCACCATATCCGACAACTCCAGTATCCGTCGTCAGTTTCACAATAATTGAAGGCATATTATCATAAGTTGCATAACTAATGACGAATGGCTCGTGGAGTGGTAGTCTAATAGCGAAAATCTCAATTTCTTGAATTTTCATGATATAGTTCCTCCCTGCTTGGTTTATGTACTCTTTTATTGTATCATTGTCGGTAAATAGTCGCTAATTATAAAGGTGGATTTCGATGAGAATGAAAGTAGCCATATTCGGCTCCGAAGAATTTTGTAAACGCGCTGTTCAATATACAGATCAGCGCAGTGAGGTGATTTTGGATTGTTATCCATATGCCATACCAAGCGAAGCACCTGAATTGTTGAAAAGCCTACTACCCTGTGATGCGATTCTATTCTCAGGATCCCTTCCCTATGTTGCTTCGATAAACGTGCTGGAAACGATTCCTATACCCGCATTCTATTTAAAGCAAAACGAAACTGAAATTGCGACTACATTACTCGCGATATCTCTTCAGGAAGGCTTGAAACTGCACGAGACGTCCATTGATGTCCGGAACGCGGATGTTTTAGACAATGTATTATCAGATATCGACAAAATGGATCAACGGCCCCTAGTCTATGAGCTGAAAGAAGATTATTTGTTAGAGGATATTATCCAGTTTCACGTTGCATCCTATCAGAGGAAAGAAACGATTCTTGCAATCACGAGTGTACATGCTGCCTATGATCGTTTGGTGGAGCTCAATATTCCAGTAGTTAAAATGATTAATGTAAAAAGTTCGTTTCTCGCTACGTTGGATCAGGTTTGTCAGGAAGCCCTGCTGCATAAGAGTGAAACTTCCAAAATCGCTGCAGGAATATTGGAACTGCCTAGTTCCCCTTCAGTGTCTGAGGGGACTTACGAATTACTAGCAAAATTGCTGCACGCGCATTTCATTGAAGCGGATGAAGGTATTTTGTTTTATACCACTCAAGGCGCAATTCAGTCAGCCCGGTACATTCCTGAATTTGTTGAAATAACTACGCAGTTCAGTGGCAACCTAGCATTTGGAAGCGGACACACGCTGACAGCAGCAAAAGAAAATGCAGTCAGTGCGCTCCGTTATATGCAATTCGAAAAACAAGTCGGAGTCTATTTGCTGGATGAAAAGAAGGAACTTCACAATCTATTGGAGTCTGCGGCTGATCCGGTGGAGTTGCGGGTAATTGAACCTTTTTTGACGGAAATAGCAGAAAAGACTGCGCTTAGTCCGGCAGTTTTATCAAAATTATCATCATTTGGTCAGAGTCACCAATCTACACAATTTACTGCAAATGACCTTGCAAATCATTTAGACGTTTCCCGCAGAACTGCTGAGCGAACCATCAAAAAGCTATTGAACAATAATTATGCACACGCCGTTGGTGAAGAAATGACATATCGGCAAGGGCGGCCGCGAGCTGTTTACGAATTAAGTTTCCCTGTGTATTAACAAAAAGCTGTTCAGGCCGTCTGTAATTTGACGTCCTGAACAGCTTTTTCAAATTATGAGTGTACCGGTAGTTGCTCGTTTTCTTCAGAAGAATGATCGAGCAGCGCTTCTTTTTCCTGCATCCGTACCTTTTCTTCTTCGGTCATTTTCACGATTGAGAATCCTGTGAGTGCATAGATGATCGATAGAATCGGAACGACTAAGTTAATAATCGCATACGGTCCGTATTCGGTTACACCTACTCCCAGAGTTCCAAGGATGAACACGCCGCATGTATTCCAAGGAATGAATACAGAAGTCAGCGTTCCCCCATCCTCTAGGGCACGTGACAAGTTCTTTGAACTTAACCCCTTGTCCTTATAAGCCTTACTGAACATACGTGAAGGTACAACGATAGAGATGTATTGTTCTGCGCACGTAGCGTTTGTCATAATACATGCACCGATTGTAGAAATGATAAGAGACGACGTTGACTTAACAACTTTCATCAGCTGATCCATAATTGCTTTCAGCATACCGGAGTATTCTAATATTCCTCCAAATGTCATCGCGACAATTGTCATGGACACTGTGTACATCATCGAGTCCAAACCGCCGCCATCAAACAAGTTATCGACAAGCGTGTTTCCAGTTTGGATCGAGAATCCTTCTTGAAGAGCTGATAAAGCACCTGTTACGGTACCGCCTTGAATGAAGATCTGGCTTAAGAATCCCATGACAATTCCGACAATTAATGCTGGAACTGCAGGTATTTTCATTGCAACCATTACAATAACTGCAAGCGGCACAAGTAATAGCCACGGAGAAATCAAAAAGCTTTCACTCATCACTTTTGAAGTTTGGGCAATTTTATCTAAATCTATATTGCTCGAAGCAAAACGCCGTCCAAGCACTGTAAATACCCCAAATGCAATAATAAGTGCCGGAATCGTTGTATAGAGCATGTGCTTGATATGGTCAAACAAGTCTGTTCCTGTAAGCCCCGAAGCTAAGTTGGTGGTGTCTGAAAGCGGTGACATTTTATCTCCAAAATAAGCACCTGAAATGACAGCACCTGCAACCATTCCTGCTGGAATACCCATACTAAGACCAATACCCATTCCTGCGACACCGATCGTCGCCATTGTCGACCAAGAGCTGCCGATCGCTAGAGAGACGATGGAACAAATAATCATAATCGCTACTAAAAACCAAGCGGGTGTAATCAACTTCAAGCCATAAAAAATCATGGTTGCGACAATTCCGCCGCCCATCCAAGAGCCGATCGTTAATCCGACCAACATAATAATGATAACAGCTGGAAGAGCTAAACGAATCCCCTTATACATCATTTCCTCAATTTCTTTCCAGTTAAAACCGTATTTCCATGCAACTAGAGCAGCGACTGATGTCCCAACTATTAATGGCATATGAGGACCTTGTTTAAGCCAGACCACAGTGACGAGCATAACTCCGATCATCACTATAAGAGGTAATATCGCCATCCAAAAATTTATCTCTTTTTTCTCACGAGTTTTTGTATCCATCATTTTACCCCACCCCTAATGAATTTTCAGATAAGCAAGAAATGTCGCTAAATCGTCGTTAATAAAATTTTATATGCGATTAATTTGATTGTCAATAGTTTTTCTGTAAACGGTTACAATGGTATACTTACTTAATATCGATAGTTTCGCCCATTAATCCAGGGGATTTCCAAATTGATAAGTTAAGTCAGGCAAACATTTTTATAAAATTAAGGTGGTTAGTTTCTATGAGAAAAGAACATAAAAAGGAGTCCTTTGGCCATTTTGTCCGCAGATATTTATTTATAGCGATTGGCGCGGGTTTAGCCGCAGTGGCATTGGAACTGTTCCTTATACCAAATTCTGTTATCGACGGCGGGATTATCGGGATTTCCCTGATCATCAATTATTTAACGGATATTCCTTTTGGTATTTTAATATTGATCATTAACTTGCCGTTCGTATTTTTTGGGTACAAGCATATCGGGAAAAACTTCTTTCTCTCTTCAACTTTCGCAATTGTATTCTTAGCAGTTATCGAATTTCCACTTAAAGCGGTCGGACCTTTTGTGACGGACCCCCTTTTAGCGACAGCATTTGGAGGAATTCTTTTAGGTGCGGGTGTCGGTATAGTTATTAGAAATGGCGGTGCATTGGATGGCACCGAAATACTAGGTATATTGTTAACTCGTAAAGTCCCGTATTCTGTCGGAGAATTTGTCATGTTTCTTAACATATTCATCTTTGGATGGGCAGGTTTTGTTCTGGGACCTGAAAAAGCGATGTACTCGATCTTAACGTATTACATAGCAGCAAAAGCGATTGACGCGGTCATTCAAGGTTTTGATGAAACAAAAGCCGCAATTATTGTTTCCGATGAATTTGAAGAATTGGCATCTGCCATTGGTGAACGCTTGGGACGTTCTGTTACTAAATTACATGGTAAAGGCGGCTACAGTGATGATGAAAAGGATGTAATCTATGTTGTTGTGACACGGCTCGAGTTGACAAAGTTAAAACAAATTGTGCATGATATCGATCCTTCTGCTTTCACTACGATTATGAATACACAAGAAACCCACGGATCCCGATTTAAGTCCGCGATCCATTGACCGGCTAACCTTTCTTCTCATTGGAGAAAGGTTCAGACTGTAGACATACCTCAGAAATCATGGGGTACCTACAGTCTTTTTCTTTTACAATAGTATTAACTAGGAAAAGTTGATTTCCGCTGAGAGCAAGCCCCCCCGGAAAGCGACCGTCCAGAACGAAAATCAACGTTTTACTTAATCAACCATTTCCAATCTCCTCGAAAGGAATTATACATTTGGGTATAGAGGAGCTTTCCGCTATGCATGCTGTGTAGAAACAGCTGCATAGCAGAACGGAGAATGATCGTGGATGAGGTGAAAGAGCAGCGTGTGCCAATTCAAATAAGATTTGAATGGAAGCTAGTATTACTAATCTTATTATCCGTCTTTGATGCAGGTACTACTGATTTTGGACTTCGTTTTGGGTTAATCGACGAAGCGAATCCTTTGATGTCCTATGTATATTCTTATAGCATTTTTGCTTTCTATTTCATCAAACTTGGTCTTCCCTTTAGTCTAGTCGCGTTTCATTCTTTCGTTGCTCATTCCCGTGTGATACATCGCCTTCTATCTTTCTGCATTATCCTTTATGCCGGTATTGCTGTACTGCATCTCTATTGGTTACTTGCTTATTTCAGCTTTCAAGACAGTTTGGGTTTCATCTAAAAACGGGTTGATGATATACTGTCAGTACTATGATTTTGTGGAATGGCGGGTATATACAATGAAGCAGACAATCGGAATTCTTGCACACGTGGATGCAGGGAAAACGACATTTTCAGAACAACTACTCTATTTAACGAAACAAATCCGGGAACGTGGAAGAGTCGATCATCAAGATGCATTTTTAGACAATCATTCC
The DNA here is from genome assembly GCF_033253705.1 of Sporosarcina aquimarina. Classification (GTDB taxonomy): domain Bacteria; phylum Bacillota; class Bacilli; order Bacillales_A; family Planococcaceae; genus Sporosarcina; species Sporosarcina aquimarina. The sequence continues at coordinate 70,424 of NZ_JAUBDH010000005.1, read as the reverse complement.
ATTGAACGTGCTCGCGGTATTACCGTATTTGCCGAACAAGCAGAGATTGAATATGATGGTCATGCATTTACACTGATTGATACACCAGGTCACGCAGACTTCTCTCCTGAAATGGAACGCGCGGTACACGTCATGGACGCAGCGATTTTGCTAGTTAGCGCTGCAGACGGTGTCCAAGGTCATACTGAACGGGTTTGGCAGTTATTACGAGGTGCCAACGTTCCTACTTTTTTATTCATTAACAAAATGGACCGCTATACAGCGAATGCCAACACAATTCTCACTGAACTGCAAGAATCCCTCTCGTCTGATTGCTTTGACTTACGCCATATTCATAGCGACGGGACTATGTCTGAGGAATTCGTCGAGTGGCTGGCAGAACGAGATGAAACGCTGCTAACACACTATTTGGAAGACGGATTCGACTCGGCTATGTGGTTGGATACGTTAAAAAAACTAATTATGGATGGCCGTGTGTTTCCTTGCGGTAACGGCTCTGCACTAAAGGATATCGGTATCGAATCTTTCTTTTCTACATTTGTTCGTCTGACGAACCGGCCTTTCCAGGACTCCAGCCTTGCCCCATTCAGCGGGTCTGTTTATAAAATCCGTCATGATGAAAACGGTCAGCGTCTAACATTTTTAAAAGTACATAGCGGGGTACTTCGCGCGAGGGACGAAGTCGTTGTTGGCAGCCTGTCTGAAAAGATTACTCAAATCAGGGTCTATAGCGGAACGAGGTTTACACAGATTTCTGAAGCGGCAGCAGGAGATTTGGTAGCTGTAACCGGTTTAACGAATGCGGCAACGGGGGATTCGATTGGAGTACAAGGTGAATGCGCTGAATTCAGTTCGGTTCCTGCCCTGAAAGTTGCCGTTCAATTCGATCCCTCACACTCCAGTAAAGATGTATGGAACATCTTCAGATTGCTCGATGCTGAAGATCCAACTTTACATGCAGCTTGGAACGAACATAGCCAAGAAATCGAAATCCGGGTCATGGGTGTTATACAGCTTGAGGTGCTTCAACATATCGTACACGAGAGATTCAATATGTCCGTCACATTCGGGACGCCGACAATCCTTTATAAAGAAACCATCGCAGCCCCTGTTTACGGATATGGCCATTTCGAGCCCTTGAAACACTATGCCGAAGTCCATGTTAAATTAGAACCGGCTGAGCGTGAAACGGGTATTCAATTTCACTCTGTCTGTCATACGGACGCGCTTTCTTATGGACATCAGCGTGTAATTGAAAAACACTTGTTTGAACGGGAGCATCATGGATTATTAACCGGCTCTCCCCTAACCGATTTATCGGTAACGTTATTGACCGGTCGTTCGCATAACGAACATACTTCCGGCGGGGATTTTAGAGAATCTCTGTTTCGTGCAATCCGGCAAGGACTGGAACAAGCAGAAAACCTTCTCCTTGAACCTTACTATGCGTTTAAGATGAAAGTGGATAGCGAACTCATCGGCCGGGTATTAACGGATATCCAGCAAGCGCATGGAACGTTTAATGTACCCGAGACATCTGGTCCCCATACAATTGTTACAGGAAGTGTCCCAGTGGCAACGTTTATAAATTACAACACTGAATTTGCTTCCTATACTGGAGGCAAAGGTGTTTTACTTCTGACTTTCGACGGATATGGCCCATGTCATAACACTGAAGAAGTGATTGAGAGAATTGGTTACGACAAATCTGCCGATCCAGAATACTCCTCTTCCTCTGTATTCTGCACTAAGGGTAAAGGGTATACCGTCCCGTGGCAGGAAGCAAAAGCTGCAATGCATTGCGAGGTGATTGAGTGAAACGCGTTTTGGTTACGGGTTATAAACCGCATGAGTTAGGTATATTCGATACAAAGAATCCAGGAATAGCGATTATTAAAAAGGCATTATTCGATCGGTTGCAGGCGTTAGTGGACAACGGACTTGAATGGGTTATTATTAGCGGACAGCCGGGCTGTGAAACTTGGGCGGGACAAGTCGTCGCTGAGTTAAAAGATACCTATCCTTCACTCAAGTTAGCGATTATCACTCCGTTTTTAGAGCAAGAAAAAAATTGGAATGATTTGAAGAAGCAAGACTACGAAGAGTTGCAGGTCATTGCCGATTATCAAGTGAGCCTAACAAAACGTCCATATGAAGCACCTTGGCAGTTCATCGAACGCGATAAGTTTCTGTTACGCAATACAGATGGTTTGCTGGTAGTCTATGACGAAGAAAACGATGGATCCCCCAAATTCATGAAACGGATGGCAGAAAAGTTTGCAGACAAGCAGCCTTACGAAATCCTCACAATTTCCGCAGATGACCTTCAACTGATCGCCGAAGACATCCAGCGAGCCCAACAAGATACTTTCATGGATTTTTAACAACTAAACAAAAGGGTTGGAAATCAAATCGATTTCCAACCCTTTTGGTTTTGAAGTGATAAAAATGCAAGTGGTCGAAAGACGTTGATCTCCGTTCCGGGCGGACGCTTTCCGGGGGGCTTGCCCTCAGCCTCCTCGTCGCTTCGCTCCTGCGGGGTCTTCGCGCTGCGCTGATCCCCCAGGAGTCGCCGCCCTGCACTCCGATCAACTCGGTATCCCTTAGGACACTGAATATGTATGGGCACCTTTGTTACCAAGTGGATTCCATGCCCAGCTGGCAAGTTTCTTCAGATTTTGGGCAGCAAAAGAAAGCATCGCCTGCATGGACAATTTTTTAAGGCCCCTCAGGACTGTCCATCGCATTCCATGCTTCTCTTTCGCATCCGCAAAGACACGTTCAACCGTCTCTTTCCTCTGCTCATAAATTTCTTTGATTTCGGTATGGTGTCTCAATTCTTCTGCCATGTCCAGATAATCTTGCCAGATGTGCCGCTGGATGACCTTTTGTTGATTCTTGCTGTTTGTGCATTGATCAATTACCGGACAGCTGGAGCAGATAGAAGGAGATGAGGCATACTGACGGTAACCTTCCTTCGTGGTCGTTCGATAAGGTAGAACTTGTCCTTCCGGACAAAGATAACAATCATAATGCTCGTCATAAACATACTCATGCTTCTTAAAAAAGCCCTCTTTCGTCATCGGTCGTTTATAAGGAAGTACCGGTAAAATCTGATTCTCCAAAAGAAATTTTGCAATCGCAGGGGTCTTATAGGCAGCGTCTGCCGCAACGGCCAACGGCCGTTTCACCTTTTCAATGACATTCTCAACAAGCGGTTGAAGGATATGACTGTCGTGTACGTTTCCCGGTGTCACAATTGCAGATAACACAAATCCCTTTTCATCTGTGGCTGCATGAAAGGAATAAGCAAACTGTTTTGTCCGCTCGTCCTTCACATAGTAGCCGCTTTCTGGATCTGTCGTGGACTCCTTGATTTCCTTGTGTTCCTCTTTCTCGAACTTCTCTGGAGGAAATGGCTTCTTTCCGTGTTCCTCACGGTCTAAGTTGAGCTCCTCCTGGAGCTTCTGTTCATACGCACGACTCTCTTTGCGAACTGTCTTCTTTTCAAACTTTCGTTTGTTCGCGCTGGCTTTCACATGTGTGGAGTCAATGAATACATGATCAGGGCTCAGCAGGCCGTGGTCTGTAATTTCTTTGAGTACGCGGTAGAATATCTGTTCAAAGAGATCGGTATCTGCGAATCGGCGGACATAATTCTTCCCGAACGTTGAGAAGTGAGGAACTTCAGTATGGAAGCCGAAGCCAAGGAACCAGCGATACGCCACATTGGTCTCAATCTCTTTGATGGTCTGTCTCATTGAGCGGATACCGAAGGTATATTGAATGAATGTCATCTTGATCAGGACAACCGGATCGATGCTTGGCCGTCCTACAACCGAATATAAATTCTCAACCAGTGGATAGACGAAGGAAAAGTCAAGGGCGGCATCCAGTTTACGGACCAGATGATCTTGTGGAACCAATTGTTCAATCGTCAGGATTTCCAACTGGTCGCGTTCATTAACTTGATTTTTTGTCATCATATCCATCACCTCATTGAGTAGTAAGAGACATCAGTTGATTGGAGCGGAGAGCGGCGACTCCTGGGGGATCAGCACGAGCTGAAGACCCTGGACGGAGCGAAGCGGAGGAAGCGGCTGAAGCCGTGCCCCCCGGAAAGCGTCCGCTCGCAGCGGAAATCAACAGTTTTCACGTTGCTTCCATTGTAAAAGAAAAAAGACTGCAGGCAAACTCCAAAACTTAAGAGTTTGTCTACAGTCTGAAACAAAAGGCAGAGTGCTTAAGCACTCTGCCTTTTGTTTTATAAAATTGAAGTTGTCATAAGAATCATCGACATGAAGAAGATGGTCATATAGTTGACTGAGTACAAAAACATCCAATGCGCCCATTTAAAATCATCTTTCATAAACAACCCCGCAACAGCCAGTACGAAAAATCCAATATTCATAACCGTTATCAGGAAGATGAATCCTGTCCCAAACGCCGCAAGGAAAAATGGAAGAGGCAGGAGACAAGCCGTGTAGACGATGGACTGTCTTTTTGTCATTGGAATTCCTTTAACAACCGGAAGCATCGCGACCCCAGCTGCTCGATACTCATCTACTTTCTTAATGGCAATGGCAAAAGTGTGTGGCATCTGCCAAATGAATAGAACAATCGCCAGTACAATCGGTACCATGTGATAAGATGGCCCAACAGCTGCCCAGCCAATTAACGGCGTGACAGCACCTGAAACACTGCCAATAACCGTATTCAGTGTATACTTTCGTTTTGACCACATCGTATACAATACGACATACGTAAACCACCCGACAAACCCATAAATGGCTGCACTAGGTGTTGCCGCATAAAGCATTAAAAATCCAACAACAGACAAGCCTATTCCTATTTTGAGAATGTTCACCATCGAAATATTGCCCGTTACTGTCGGGCGCTGCTGAGTGCGTTTCATTACTCGGTCGAGATCTACTTCGTACCAGTTATTTAACGTGAGTGCACCAGCCATCAAAAGAGTGCTTCCTACCATTGTTAAGAAAAATAATGAGATGTATTCCGCAAATGTCCCGCCATAAAAGTAAATCGCCAACCAAAATCCTGCAAAAACAGGAAGTACGTTTGCAACTAACACAGGTCCTTTGAATAAATATTTCAAATCAGTCGCAAGTGTAGAGGCTGACTGTTCTTTTTCAATCGTTCGCTCCATTGTTTTTTGCATAAGTTCGCATCCTTTGAAGAATGATAAGTAGTACGAAGACAATATTTCCTTCATCCTACTATATCATCATTTGGACAGAAACAGAAAGACCTGAATTGATAAATATGTGACATTTTTTATGAACCATGCAGGACTTACCTATCTTTTCCTGTCATGCATAGGAGTACCTTCACCGATAACTGTACGTAATCATCACATTTGCTACTACTTCAAGGACACCGGACTCAATAGGCGGAGCTTTACTCATTTTCATAGCCTGGACCGTAAAAGGCATTGCCTGAGGTTGTGTTGTCTCTTGTATATGAACGGGTACATGGTTTAACACCACTTCTGCGGCTTGTGCTAATGCTAAAGCATGTGATTGTGCATTTCGTACAGCTTTTGTAAGTGCTTCTTCATAGAGTTCAGATGAATTATCAATACTGAATTGAATAGAAGATACTTCAGTGGCACCTGCTCGAACCGCAGCATCGATAATCTCGCCAACATCTTGAATGTCTCGCACTGTCACTTTCAACTGGTGATGAACTTCATATTCCCTGAAATGCTGCTGACCATCAATATAGTCATATTGCGGCGATACATTAAAAAGAGAAGTCTGGATATCTTCCCGGGATACCCCAAGTGCCGTCAGCTGATCAATGACAGATTGAGAACGGTCAGAGTTATCAGTTAGTGCGTCAGACAATTGCGCTGCATGCGTTGTAATGCCCAGTTGAATTGAGACAAGATCCGGTTTTCCTGAAACCATTCCTGTACCGCCGACCACCATTGTTTGATTCAGTTGCTCCCTCATACTTACTCCCCCCCTCAAATAGTGTTTACCTACTTCTTCCCACAATCCATTTATTCTATGCTTCAGTCTGCCTTTGGTTTCTGCAAAAGATTCTTGTATAGGTTGGATCAGGGTTATTTAAACGTTTCACTGAAAAAATCTCATAAAAATAAAACAGCTTTCTCATTTTTGGATAAAGTGCAGTCACTTTTGGGTATAGAACAACTAAGCAAGCGAGCACTCATTAATGATTATAAGGAGTAATGCATATGAAATGGCGTGGACGAAGGGAAAGTTCAAATGTAGAAGATCGACGCGGAATGAGCGGGACAGCAGTTGTCGGAGGTGGAATCGGAACAGTTGTAATCGCACTCGTTGTCCTCTTTCTAGGCGGAGACCCCTCTGAATTACTTGGGTCAATCACTGGCGGTGAAACGAGTCAATCACTGCCGTACGAAGAGACAGAGCAAGAACGGGAATTAGCTGACTTTGTGTCCGTAGTGCTAGCTGACACGGAAGATGTTTGGTCCGATGTTTTTGCTGAAGAAGGAATGACTTATGAAGACCCTACCCTTGTTATGTATACGGGCAGCGTCCAATCTGCATGCGGCAGCGCAAGTTCTGCAGTAGGACCCTTCTATTGTCCTGGTGATGAAAAATTATACATCGATTTAAGTTTCTATGATGAATTAAAAAGTAAGTTTCAAGCACCAGGAGATTTTGCAATGGCGTACGTAATTGCTCACGAAGTTGGACATCACGTTCAAAAGCAACTCGGAACAAGTGATAAAATGAATGCACTTCGAAATCGTCTATCTAAAGAAGAATACAACAAATACTCTGTACGACTTGAGCTGCAAGCCGATTACTATGCTGGCGTTTGGGCTGGCCGGGCAAAGCAGCAGAATCTGCTGGAAGAGGGAGATTTAGAAGAAGCACTTACTGCAGCTAGTGCTGTCGGTGACGATACCATTCAAAAGCGATCACAAGGATATGTTGTACCGGAAAGTTTTACTCATGGAACTTCAAAACAAAGACAAGATTGGTTTTATAAAGGGTTTAAAAATGGAACAATTGAAGGCGGCAACACATTTTCCGGCTTAAACTTTTAATAACTTAAACAAAAATATCCATGCCGTCAAGTCATCGACGGCACGGATATTTTTTAAGTTAACGGCTCGGTTTTACAATATGAGCATACTTATTCTGATTCCCTTCAATCAGATCTAAAATAATCGAAGCACCTGCCATTGAATAACATGTCCCATTCCCTTCAAAACCTAATAAATAATACACGGTCGCAGTCTCGGCAGATCGACCCATAAACGGTAAACCGTCTTTTGAAATACCGAATAACGAATTCCACGAATCGTCTATCTCCACTTCCAAATGAGGAAAAATTTCTGTAATTTCATCTAGTATTTCTTGGCCTTTTTGAAGAATTACTTCCGCATTCTCGTGTAAGTCACTCGATTCTTGGTCCAATCCTCCTGCGATCATTCTTCCTCCAGGAGCGGTACGGAAGTATAAATATGGTTTTTTCGTTTCCCATACCATTACATTGTCTTTCCAAAGCTCGCCTTCTATAGGTTTTGTAGCAATTGCAAATGTCTGATTGATTTGTGCTTTATCATTTAATTCCCTGTACAATTTACTATATCCTGTAGCGATTACTAGTGATTCAAATGATATGGTGTCCCCTGCTCCTGTTTGGATTGTATCATCCGTTATAGAATCCATATCCAAAGATGTATGTTCAAAGTATGTAACACCCATTTTCAAGTTTTCTGCAGTTAACGCTTGTATGAATTGATAAGGATTTACTTCCGCATCATTCCAGGTTCTTAGTGCAGCTGGTTTGTCCACGCCATACCGCTCCATTAGTTCTTCATTGGACAAATACTCAGCTGGAAAGCCATATTTCTCTAAATAACTGAATTCCCGTTTCAATTTGTCTACATCGTTTTCAGTCGATGCATAATAAATACTGTCCCTTAGACGATAACCCGTAGTTTCAGGCAATGTTGAAGCAATCTCAGTTAGTTCACGCATAGCTTCTAAGCACATCTTGTAAAATAGAACCGCGTCTTCTTCGCCTATACGGTCTACAAATTCAGATAGCATCGTATCACTGCAATACTGAAGAAGGCCAGTATTAGCGGAGCTGCTCCCCTTCCCTACTTCATCACGGTCTACAACTGTCACTTTTTTTCCCGCGCTGGCTAATTTATAAGCAGTCAAAGTGCCGGACATTCCCCCGCCGACAACCAAAATCTCTGTATCTATAGATTTTTCTAATGTGGTAAAACGATCTGCCGGTTTTGCAGTTTTATCCCAATATGTCTGTCCTGTTGTAAGTTTCATCTCTATCTTCCTTTCCTAGTTGCGTTCATCTTCTAAACTCATTCCCGCAAATAGAGGTTAGGCAAACCTAAAAGGAATCTTTACTGTCGACGTGTTTGGTAGATCGATAATTGTTCTACTATAATCGCAACGATCGTTCCGGTAATTAAGCCGTTTGATAAGACTGAAGCTAAAACTGCCGGCAGTTCCGCAAAACTTTCAGATGGAATGAACATATTGCCGACACCCGTCATGAGACCAATGGCCACCGCTTTCCTCGCCCGTTCTTTTTCAGCATCCTCATCCAGTTCAGAGAATGCCATCGATACCATCTTAGTAAAAATTGCAAATGTCACAGCATAAGCAACAGGTGCAGGTAACGCGGCGAATACCGCCATAATCGCTGGGAAGAATGTGATCACGACGATCAATCCGCTTCCGACAATGAACGGGATAATAGAAGCCATACCCGTTGTACCAACGAATCCGGCAGCCCCTGAAATCGGCACCGGACCAATCGCCGAAAACACACCTGAGAGCAAATGGTTAATGCCCGAAATGAACGAACCTTGACGTGTGCGGTCTACCACTTCCATAGAAAACTTTTGTTTCAACAAATTCTCCATAACTCGGATGGACGCGAGCATATTGGCTATTAACAGCAGAGTTATGAAAATAGCTGTAACAAACACGCCGCCATCCCAAACCGGCAGTCCATACACAAACACTTTAGGTAACTCAATCAAGTGCTTCGAAACAATATCTACATCTGGCGCTCGGTCAAGTAAGACAAAAATTCCCCAGCCAATTAAAATCGATAACAGCACTGCATATTTAGAAACCCATTCTCTCTTATTCCCCATGGCGAGGAATGTGATCAGGAGCACAAGAAAACTGCCTAAAACAATTTTAAGGTCAATTAAATCACCCTCGTTTTCTACACCTGTCATCCCTTTTAAAAAAGTACCGCTCAATTGTAAAATTAGTAGCATTAAGTACGTAAAAGTGATTGCAGGCGTAAACAGTTTTTTCATTTTTGTGATTACACCTGCAGCTGCTAGAATAAGGAACAGCACGCCACTGTATAACATACCGCTTTGAAGTGCCTGTAAAGCATCATGCGGAGTACTATAAAAAACACCTACCATACCGGCATAGACAACAAAGATTCCCCACCAAAGACCTGCGGGCCCTTCATTGATTGGCAGTCGATGGCCGATGAATGCCTGCAGTAAACAGGCTATTCCTAATACAAAAATCGTGCGCTGTAAAAACAATGCCGTATCTCCAGAATCCATTCCAAATACGTGGGCGATTGCAATAGGAGCTGCAATGGATGATGCCATTAAAAATACCGCCCATTGAATACCGCCTGCCAGCTGTTTCATATGTAATTCCCCCAATTAATACCGCTTTAATACCGTTCAAATTTTCGTTCCTCAGTATACCATGCAATTCATCATAAGTTTGTACAATATTTTCACACAGCTTACGTTCCGCTTGAAGACAAGCGGTTATGGGTACAAGATATATATAGAACTACGAAAGAGGGTGTTGTTGATGGGAACCCAATTTGAAGAAATGCGCCAGCGACTTCATCACATTGGCAATTTGTCCAATTACATTGAAGAGCTGTTCACTAAACTACCCGGAAATTTGATATCTGAGAAGCAGCGTAAAAAAATGATGCAAATTATGATGGATGATGATGAACTTCAAAATTTGTTAGATGGTTTAAAAAATCCACGGCCGCCCAGATTTGTATTAGTAGGCCGAACTGGCGTTGGGAAAAGCAGCTTAATAAACGCTATCAGCGGTCATTATCTGGCAGAAGTAAGTGAGATTGAAATCGGAACGACGGAAGCAAAACGTTATGCCTATGAAGCCGATGGACATGTTTACTTTGAAGTAATCGATACACGTGGTATTGGGGAATCGGAATCATTTGATACAAAAGCCGAAGAGGCATTAAAAGAAGTGATTCAATCGTTCGAACCGGATGCTGTTCTATTTTTACAAAAAGCCGCAGAACGCGCTCATATCGACAAAGACGTGGAAATCACAAAAAAGATTATGAAAAAAGCCGCTGAAGGTCTTCCCTTAATCGCAGTGATCACTCAAGTGGATGAGTTAAACCCTTCACGCGTGAAAGAACCTGAAAAGTATCCTACAGAAAAACTTCGCTTAATAGAGGATAAAATAACGCAGCTCAAACGTATTTTTGATCAGCATGACTTAAAAGCATCCGCTTTCCTTCCAGTGTCCTCATATATAGAATGGTCAGAAGACGAAGAAGGCAGCCCATCAATTGAATTTGACGGGCGTTTTGGAATCGAGGATCTAATCGATTTTTTGGAAGACAGCCTGGACATCCGGGCAGCCATCCATCTAGGTCTATCCGTTCGTCTCAATAGCATTTCTGAAAGAATTGCCCTGCGTTTCATTAAAGTTTTTACAGCACTAGCTGGAACTGTTGCCCTCAGCCCGTTAATCGCAACGGACATCGCTGTGTTACTCGCACTGCAATCTATTCTGCTTATGATCATTGCGTATCTATCTGGACGTGAGCTCGATTTCAAAACGGCACGTGAAGTATTGGTTTCACTCGGTGGCATCGGTGCGACCGGTTTTACATTGCGGATGATTGCTCAACAGGGTAGTAAATTTGCAAATCTTGTAATTCCTGGTGCCGGATCTGCGATAAGTGCAAGTATTGCGAGCGGCGGTACGTACGCAATCGGAAAGGCTGCGATTGCATACTTCTTGCGCGGTGCAGACGAGAGTGACCTAAAAGCAATCGCTAAAAATGCTCGCGTTGAATATGAAAAAGATTTGGATAGTAAAAAAGGATGAGCGATGAGCTCATCCTTTTTTTTGTATTCATTTAAAACGTAATTGTTTGGGGTTCTTCGCCTTTTTTGTTCATAACTCGGATTGACTCTGGAGTCACTTTTAATATAACTAGGTTTGGATCTTCTGGTCCATCAAACCAAGGTTTCATATGATCATTCCAAACCTTTTCTTTCATTTCCTTATCATCAGAAATAGTTACTTTACCTGCAATTTCTAAAAAGGCATCTCCATAGCCTTCATCTTCGTAACCAAGTAAAATGTGTGTATTTGGGTTCTTTTCAAGCTCATCCACTTTTTCCGTTTTCTTAGAAGTCGCTGTATACAATGTGAAGTCCTCGTGGAAAAACGTCATATAACGACTGAACGGTTTATTTGCTTCAACTGTTGACATTGTACCAACATGACTTTCATCTAAAATCTTTTGTGCAGTTTCTTTTGCATTCATGATAATCTCTCCTTTTGTCCAATTAATATTAGTCTTCCTGTTATTCACGAAAGCTAAACATGGATAAAGATGAGTTACTTATCTTGCAGATCGAGAAGGAGTGACAAGTGTAATAATCCAGCCAATGATTCCCCCAACAATTGCGGGCATGAGCCATCCGATTTGTTGTTCATGCAGCGGTAAATGCTTCAGAATCGTTATGGCAGGTTCAATTACGATTCCACCTCCAGCCAGTCCATCAAAAATACTGACAAGTGCTGTTCCTGTCAATGCAAGCACGTAAACAATCGGTCGTCTGCCGAATGCATTATCGATGAAAGATAATAGCATTAAGACGATAGCAAGAGGATAAATCATTAACAGTACAGGCAGAGACAAGGAAATTAACTGGGTCAGACCTACGTTCGCAACGATTGCACTAAAAATTGCAAAAATCACGACGAATGTTTTATAAGACATTGAAGGTACAATGTTAGAAAAGAATTGAGCACATGCTGAAACGAGACCTACTGACGTTGTCAGGCACGCAAACAATATTGTAATTGCTAAAATCATAGGGCCAAATGAGCCGTATAACAACTCAGAAGCGAGCGATAACACAACCCCTCCGTTTTCTTGGATGCCGATTGTTTCCATACTTGTAGCTCCAATATAGCCTAAAGATATGTAGACAAAACCTAATCCGACTGCAGCTACAATCCCTGCAATAATCATCGATTTCATAAGCCCTTTCGAAGAAGTTACACCTTCTCCATGGATTGCAGCTGTTATAACACTGCCGAATATTAGCGCGGCAATAACATCCATCGTCAAGTACCCTTCAACGAAGCTTTTGAAAAAAGGATGAGCACCAAAAACTTCATTCGGGCTGCCAATTGTACCAATGGGATTTGTAAAACTTTTTATAGCCAAAAGCGCTATAACCAAGAACAAAATCGGCGTTAAAAACTTACCGATGCGGTCTACTAATTTTGCGGGATTCAAGGCCAGACCTATTGTAATCGCAAAAAACAGAATACTGAAAACAAAGAGCGGCCAATGAGCATCGGCTAACTGGTTGGATAAAAATGGAGATACGCCAATTTCATAAGAAACTGTTGCTGTTCGGGGAATACCGAAAAATGGTCCAATGGCTAAATAGACAATCATGGTGAAGACAACACCAAAAATCGGATGCACCCGATCTGCAATAGAGCGCAAATTTCCTCCGGCATGTGCAATAGCTAAAATAGCTAGTAACGGTAACCCTACTCCCGTTATTAAGAAACCAAACATAGCAATTGCTAGATCGCTTCCTGCTAATTGACCCAGCTTAGGTGGAAATATTATATTTCCAGCTCCTAAAAAAAGTGCAAAAAGCATGAGTCCAATAATAAAATTCTTCCGTAACGACACTTCAGTAACAACTCCTCAAAAACCGTTTGAATAAATGGATTTAACTTTCTTTTCTCATTTTAAGCTTAACAAGAAACATGCGAATTAGAAAGGATTTTGTCGAGAACGAAGTGGGTATACACTGATTAGAACCAATTAGTTGTTTTTAAACCGTCAGATGTCTAACATACTTTATTGGGAAAAATATATTGGAGGTCGATGATTTTGAAAAAGTTTTTAGTCTTTGGTGCTTTGTCAATTATGTTGGCAGGATGTGCGGACAATGACGCCGCTCCAGCACCTGAACCGACTGAAGATGAGTCAAGTTCGTTAGAGGAAAATGCAACAAATACACCGCCAGAGGACGAATCAGAGGCTGAAGAACAGGCTTCTGAAGATGATGGCTCTGAAGACGCTTCTTCTGAAGATGGAAATTCGTCAAACGAATTGAGTTCGTTTGAAGAATACAGCACAATTAACGAAGTCCAAGATGTTTCATCTTACAATGGTATTGTTGAGACTGACAATCCAGGAACACGTGTAATTCTTTTTGAGGATGAAAACGGTAAAAAAGTGTTGAAAAGCGTATTCGTGAAAAATGAAAAACGTCTTAAAGTTATTTCACTAGAAGATGATGGCCAATTGTATAACGAAATTTTGAAATAACAGCAGAAAAAAGCCCATTCGTGTAAGTTTAACGAATGGGCTTTCTCTGTCGTTATTTTAAATAACGACGCGCTCCTGAAAATTCAGAGCGATACGGCTCGGCATTTATAGAAAGAATTTCAACTGTTTTCTTAGGATTAGGGGAGTGTATCATTTTTCCATCACCAATATACATGCCTACGTGATGGACGTTCCCTTTTCCATTATTGTAAGCGAAGAAAAGCAGATCTCCGGGCTGTAAGTTATTTTTCGATACAGCGAGACCATGAGTGGCTTGAACACTCGCATCTCTTGGAATATCTATACCGTGCTGGCGATAAACAGAATAGGTGAATCCTGAACAATCCAAACCAAAGCCAGAAGTTCCTGCCCATAAGTAGGATAATCCATTGAATTGTTTTGCGGATGAGAGAATGTCTTGTTGTGTCGGTTTAGCCAATCCTTTTCCCTTTTCAACAACTTTAACATCTTGTTTTTGAACATACTTGACACCATCGAGCGGTGTCTGAACTTTAACCCAACCAGTTTGCACTTCAAGAATTGGAAGACTTGTATTAAAACTTATTTCCATGAATGGACGGTTCTTCGACTTATCTTGATAAAGCGTAGTAGTCGGCTTTGTTACTAACACTGTATTGCACTGTGCGTAGTCTGAGTAAGAAGCTTGAATATGTGATTTAGGGACCCAGCCTGGATAACCGGCTTTATTTTTAGGTGAATACTGATTTTTCACAGCTACCTGCATCCAGTCACCCGAAGTCGATAAAACCTCAACTTCCTGTCCATACAACGCTTGTGTTTCCGTTTTTCCAACGAGCCATTGTTTTTGCGGAATGGTCATCGTTTTCGTCCACTTTCCAATATCCGAAGGCGTTGAAACAGCTGGACGATCCACTGTTCGAGCTAAATTAGGAGACTTCCAAAGTGTCGTAACTGCAACATTTACATGATGTGTCTTTTTGGAAACCGGAGTGTAGCAAGTGAGTGAATCCTGGAATTTAGGATTCATGATTCTAGCTAGGAAGATCCCAAAATGAGCTCGTGTTAGTGTCATTGTAGGTTTGAATGTGTGATCAGGATATCCAAATGTAATGTTATTCGCAAAAAGAATACGAATCGTTGATGCCGCAAAACTTTTTTGGTCTACATCGACGAATTTAAAAGGACTAGCTGACTTAGGCAATTTCAAGTCAAAAGCGCGAACTAAAATTGCTGACATTTCCGCCCGGGTTAAAAGTGCTTTTGGATTGAATTCTTTTTTTAAGTTCCCGAGAATAATTCCTTCATCTACAACCGTCGCAATGACATCGTATCCCGGATTGTCTTTTTTTACATCTATAAGTGATGGTGATGGCCGATTTGTTGTATCTAAATGAAGCGCGCGTACGAGCATTTCAGATGCTTCCAATCGTGTAATAGATCGGTTAATGCCAAATGCAATAGTGGGGCCTGATGTGACAATCCCTTGTTCGGCTAGAAATTCAAGTTCTGCTTTTGCAGTAAATTGTTCTCCAACATCACTAAAAATTTTTCCTGCAGAAGCGGGAATGGCCATTGTAAATAAAAGTGCAACGACAAGAAACGGGAAGAATATTCTCTTGATCATCAAAAGCCTCCTGAACGATTTTATACGTTAACCGTACACGAATAGGAGACCGGTGTATAGACTTTTTTCTGAAAACAAGGAAATCTTTTTTATTCTAATATCGCTATTAATCGATTTACTTCCCTAACCCCAATTTCCTGCCATTTTTTCTTATCTGGAATTCTTCCATCTTTGTCAACCGGTTCTTGAAATTGATTAAAAGTAGACGTCAACAAAGAACTATCTTCAGAGTCAAATCCTATATTGACGACGTGTTTAATAAGGAAAGGCGTTCTAAATTTAATGGAAGCACTGTCTTCGTCTAATCTTCCCGCGATCACATCAAATGGAGCGCGAATGTAAAGCGTCTCCCCTTCTTCCCGATTTAGGATTCGATCAAAGTAGCCTGTATGATAATCCCAATTCCCTCCTAGATGATAACCGGATTCTTCTAGACGTTCTCGCATATTTCCGAAGCGTGTCTTTCTGCCTTCCAAACCTGTTTTTAATCGGATCATTGTGAACCACTCCTTCTTGAACTAATTGTTCTTAGTATCGCCTTCGTATCATGATTCATACTAACGTTGGAATGGTTAAATCAACTTGTGCTATAATCATTTTGTGACCAGGTATTGATACTGACTGCTAACTAAACAAATAGACTAGAACTATTTTCAAGGGGGACGCTTTCTAATGGAAGATCTACTGAAACTTAAAGGGAAAAATATTGTGGTAATGGGCGTTGCGAACGAACGGAGCTTGGCTTGGGGAATTGCTAAAACACTTTTTGATGTAGGTGCAAACGTCATTTTCACTTACCGTAAAGAACGTTCTTTGGCAAAACTTGAAAAAGCACTTGAGAAAAACGAATTGGCTGCACGGTTAGTTGCAGAATGCGACGTGAATGAAGATGAAAGCATCCGTGCTGCATTTGAAAAAATCGGATCAGAAGTAGGCGTCATTCATGGCGTTGTTCACTCTGTAGCATTCGCACATGCAGAAGATCTGCACAATGACTTTGTTGAAACATCTCGCGATGGCTATGCATTTGCACAAGATACGAGTGCCTATTCCCTTGTTGCGACGGCTCGTGAAGCACGCCGTTATATGACTGAAGGCGGATCCATAATTACGATGAGTTATCTTGGAGCTGAACGTGTGCTGGATGGCTACAATGTGATGGGTGTTGCGAAAGCTGCTCTTGAATCATCGATGCGCTATTTGGCATATGACCTAGGTAAAGAGAATATCCGTGTGAATGCGGTATCAGCTGGTGCCGTCCGTACGTTATCTGCGAAAGGTGTTCCTTCATTCAATACGATTCTTCATCAAATTGAAGAAAAAGCACCGCTGCGCAGAAACATTACGCTCGAAGAAGTCGCGAAGATGAGTATGGTAATGTTGAGTGACTTGTCAAGCGGAGTAACTGGCGAAGTGGTCTACGTGGATGCTGGTTATAACATCATGGGATAACGGTTTCCTATCGTATTTCAAAAGACTGTTCAGAGGTCAGTGATAACTGATTTCTGGACAGCCTTTTTCACTTCACATTCAGTGGGCTTACTGTTTAACCGAAGAGCCCGCTTTCATAAATTTCTTCGTGCCTTTGTTGAGGATCTCGTCGTAGTCGATGTAGGCAAATACATCTTCTTCTATAGACGCGCTGAAGTTTTTCAGTTCCGCAATGGTTAGTTCTTCGATTCCTTTGTCCTGTTGTTCGCAGTAGATGATCAGACGACCTACGATGCTATGTGCGTCACGGAAAGGTGTGCCTTTGCTGACTAAGTAGTCAGCAACTTCTGTCGCGTTCAGGAACCCTGCTTTTACAGCGTTACGCATTTGGTCGGCATTGACTTCCATCGTATCAATCATGCTGGACATGATGTCAATACAATCCGTAACTGTGTCGACTGCATCGAAAAACTGCTCTTTGTCTTCTTGCATGTCTTTGTTGTAGGCTAGCGGCAATCCTTTCAATGTTGTGAGTAAAGCAAATAGTGAACCGTAAACACGCCCTGTTTTGCCTCGAATCAGCTCTGCCGCATCTGGATTTTTTTTCTGCGGCATGATGCTGCTGCCTGTTGAAAACGCATCAGACATTGTAACGAATTTAAATTCTTGGCTGCTCCATAAAATCAGTTCTTCACTTAATCGGCTTAAGTGCATCATGATGATGGAGAAATCGGACATTAACTCTAACAGATAATCCCGATCGCTCACACCATCGATATAATTATCCACAGGCTTTGCAAAGCGAAGTAACGCCGTCGTCACATCTCGATCAATTTCATGTGTCGTTCCTGCTAATGCACCGCAGCCTAGCGGGTTTTCATTCAAAAGTTCTGCAGCATTTTCAATTCGCTTCTTATCTCTTGAAAACATTTGAACGTATGCTCCTACATGGTGGCTGAATGTAATGACTTGTGCGCGCTGGAGATGTGTATATCCCGGCATAATGGCATCATTCTTTTGCCCTTTAGCAGTCAATGAGTCCATGAGAACTTGCAGCAGACCGGAAACTTCTTGTGCTTTAGATTTAGCATAGAGTCTCATGTCGACTGCAACTTGATCATTTCGACTGCGTGCGGTATGCAATTTTTTTCCCGTCTCACCAATTCGCTCCGTTAGCTGGACTTCAACGTACGAATGCACGTCTTCGTAGTCTCCTACGATAGTCAATTTACCTGAAAAGATATCGTGCTGAATTTCTTCTAATCCCTTCGTGAGTAATTCACCTTCTTCAGGTGTCAATAAATCACAGTGAACGAGCATTGTCACATGGGCAAGACTCCCTGCAATATCTTGCTCAATCAGTCGCTTATCTATAGGTAATGACGTATTGAATTGTTCCATGCGCTCGTGTTCTTTAGAAGAAAATCTTCCGCCCCAAAGTTTCATGTAATTCAACCTCCATCGGTATGTATAATTATTATAATGAATGAATTATAATACAACGATAAGTTTTTTGCAATGTTCTCTTCTTCGTTCTGAACTTGTAATGCACGTTCTAAAGAGGTATACTTAAAGATACGCAACTAACGGGAAGCGAGTGACCCCTATGTATATAATGCTTATTAATAACCAATCCTATAAATTTCCAATCCAAACCTCTGACAAAACTACGTCAGAGGTTTTTGTTTCCTCTCTGCAACTTTTTTCTATGGAGGTGCTTTACACATGACGAACACGGCACATTCGCTTTCTTCTCTCATCGCAATTTGGGTTAGCTTGATCAGCAACATATTTCTAACTGTACTCAAAATCATTGTCGGCTATCTTTTTCATAGTCCAGTTTTGTTAGCAGACGGATTCCACAACGCAGGAGATGTTGTGGCATCTGCTGCAGCATTGACTTCCATGCGTTTTTCCAAGCGTCCCCCTGATGAAGATCATCCGTACGGGCACGGAAAAGCAGAAGTTATCAGTTCAGCACTTGTCGGACTAATCCTTGGAGCCGCAGCTATTTATATCGCTGTCGAAGCTATTCTCGCATTCTTCGAAGAGCCCGCTAAAGCTAGCGTTCTTGCCTTGATAACAGCAATCGTTTCTATGATTTGGAAACAGGCACTTTATTTCTATACGATGAAAATAGGAAAACAAGAAAACAGTAAAGGTCTTATTGCCACGGCCTATGATCATCTTGCAGATGTGTATGCCTCGCTTGCAGCAGTAGTCGGTATTGGACTCGGTTTAATCGGGTTTCACTATGATATCCCTATTCTTTCCTACGGGGATCCACTCGCTGGATTGATCGTTGCGATTCTTGTTTTCCGTCTGGCAATTCATATTGGTAAAGAAGCTCTTGACATTCTAATGGAAAAGACAGTGAGTGAAGAACGAATTTTGGGCTTTAAAAAAGTAATAGAAGAAATCCCAGAAGTAAAACGCATCGATCGTCTGCGCGCACGGGAACACGGTCACTATGTCCTTGTTGACATCCGAGTAAGTATTGCAGCGGACCTAACAATCCAGCAAGGACATGATGTTACAAGTTCGCTTCGAAACGCTATCAAAGAGGCAAACCCCGATGTTGGAGAAGTCCTGATTCACGTGAACCCCTGGTACGCAGAGATCGAGTGACTGCCGTCCACCATTTAAGGTATACTGGGGAGTATTGAAGGAGTTGTGATGAATGATTACAAAATGGATGAACAATTATATTGAAGAACACACTGCAAAAGAAGGAATTGCGTTGAATGATAAGCAAAAGGATTTCCTTGAGAGGAAAGGACTGCTTTCATCCGATATGAACGTACTTCCGGCACCTGCTTTTAAACCATCCTATAGCTTTTCTAACAAAGAAACCGATGAGCTACTTGAAACACCTGCCAACACAGGCGACCACGCCGTCTCTTATGTAAAAGCTCATCCAAACAATTATATGTTTGCTGAAGAGCCAGCTTTTGCAACAATAGGTATAGATGGTGTCGTAATTGAAATGGATGATGTATTCGGCACAATCACTGCATTATTCGGGCTTCAAGTCCAAAAAAAGCATGGAGAATGGCTTAAAAAGTATATCGACGCAAAACTCGGAACAGCAGCGGGTACACGCAGCCTTATGTTTTCAGCAGATGATGGGTTATGGGACGTAAATATCGCAATGGATTATGTGGATGGTTTTGCTGAAACGAAGTCATTCGATGAAACCCTTGAACTTGTCTATGAATTTGTCTTTAACATGCTTGTTGAATTAGAGGATGCAGCGTGAGTAATACACCTGTCAATCACCTATATACATTCAGTCGACACACCGATGAACGTGAGTTGTGTCGACTTGAAATGCGTGCATTTTTTGATAAAGATACGCAGGAAAACTACATCTTCAGCGAAATCTCCATTGACCCAAGCCGAAGTCCTTTCATGAAGGAACGGTTGGATGTGCTGATTACTTGTAATTCAATTCAAGAAATTGCAGACTATGTTTCCAAATTCACTGATGACGGACAACGTTTTCTTATACGTTGTCTCAATACAATGGCACTCGGTGAAACCGCGAAAATTCCTCATCCGGATCGCCGGAAAATCGAACGGACAATTGGAATGGCTATACCAGGGGAAGCCGACATGTTTCATCCCGATATTTTATACGGTGTTGTTCAAATTGGACAGAAATATTTATTCGGCTATTTGACTGAGAGCATATCCGTATGGCGTCAGCACGTTAAAAAGCCTGAAATGTATTCAACAGCACTAAGTACACGTGTTGCACGTGCTGTTTCAAATATCGCGGTGCCGCACCCTGAAGGCGTAAAAGCAATTGACCCATGCTGCGGGATTGGCAATGTCCTCGTTGAGGCATTGTCGATGGGCATCGATATGGATGGACGGGATATCAATCCACTTGCCGTTCTGGGTTCCCGGAAAAACATCAAGCATTTCGGGCTAAGTGGAAACGTCACACCCGGACCGATTGAAGAAGCACCCGGTCATTATGATGCAGCAGTAATTGACATGCCTTATAATCTATACACACACGTCACCCGTGAACAGCAGGCTTCAATTTTGCAGTCTGCCCGATCGTTAACAGACAAATTAGTAATTGTGACGATTGAATCGATGGATGATCTATTGGTGGAAGCCGGTTTTGAAATCCTAGATCGATGCATCGCCAAAAAAGCACACTTCGAACGAGAAGTCGTGGTTTGTCGGTAAGTTAAAAGTAAATGAACAAGCCAGCCTATTAATTTAGGCTGGCTTGTTTTGTTCTATAAGGAAACTATCTTCTATCAATGCAACTATTTTTAATTTTCATCGGATAAAGCTTCCTCACCCCATCATGCCACCGCAGTCAAACTGTACCCCGACCAGTATTATGAGACAAAAATAGCATACAAATAGGTTCAACGAGATTGTACCAGCAATAGTATAGTTTTTACTAACGTTTGTCACGGACTTTACCAACAGTGTACCATTGCGAATGTTATGGTATATGTCATCACGTATTTTGAATAATAAAAGTCTACTTCCTATATTTTGAACGTAAAATTAGGCTTATGATATTGCACAAACGTCCCCGATTGTTTCACAAAACTTCACTTTGAGATAGGACAAACTAAATAGTTGTATTAAAGCTTAGTGTAAATAGACGTTTGTCGTTTTATAAAAAATACTTCCTAAATGCTTAACTTTGAAGTTTTTGGTTTTCAATAGTTTCGACGTTAACTAAAACAGCTTTATTAGAGTGTAGAATCTCGTATCTGAAAAAGTATTCTGTATTTTTTTTGAAAGTAAAATCATAATCAGAAGGAACCTCTATTTCTTTAATTTCTCCTCCTCCATTTTCTATTATTATAGAGTTTTCATTAATTTCATTAACTCTTGCAAACTCTGCAACAAGAGTATTGCCACAACCAGACAAGAAAACTACAAGTATAATAATTAATAACTTTCTCAAGAGATTCCCCCCTGTACCGTGAACAGAATTTTATAAGCGAGAAACACTTTTATGTTTCGTGTAATATTAAGAAACCACTTTTTTATTTCCATTTATTATAAAAATACTTCCCTAATTTAAAAATCTATTATATTATTGCCCGTTTCCGAAAAGGGGACAAATCCTTGTTAAAGAATTGCCCCCGATTCCAGAATAAACCCTTAAAAAGTCACAATCGATATTATGTTAGTCATCTAGCAATTTTCGGTTTTTACTATATGACTTTCTCAAAGAAATATAATTTAAAAGAAAGAAAAATATTGTTGCTAATGTAGCTGGTCCAATAACATTTACTACTTCTTGTAAGTTAGCTGGAATTCCTTTAAATACACCATAAACGATTATAAATAGGATTCCGAAACGAATCGATCCATAAACTTTAGAACGTTTTTCCTTTTTGTATCTTACTTTTGTTGCAATTTCAGGATATTCAATACCCGTCAAGGTCGATCTCAAAAGTATATAAATACTCAAAAACCCTAAAGAAATAAGTGCCATCACATCTCCAGGAACATTTAAATCTATTAAAAAAGAATCAACAATTAAATATAGAAAGAGCAATATACTTAAAATTAATACTGATTCAGCTACAAAATACAGAAATCGTTTTTCCCTATATTCATCTTTTGATAATAAGTTAGCAACCCACGTTTTTTCCATTTCAATCTACCTCCCAAAATAATTCATCAAGTGTTTTATCCAATGCTTTTGCAATTGCAATACAAAGATTCAGACTTGGATTATAGTCTCCCTTTTCAATTAAACCAATCGTCTGTCGGGTTACTCCAGTTACTGTGGCTAATTCATCCTGTTTCATAGAAACTTTTATCCGAGCTATCTTCACGTTATTTTTCATAGATACCTCTACTTTCTTGCAATATATATATTACTTATGTAACTTATACATTACATTACATTTTCTTAAAGTCAATTAAAAAAACGCTAAAAAGTAAAGAATAAATTCCATACTTTTTAGCGTTTAAAACTTTCTTCCGATAAATGGCCCGATTCTTGAATGCGTGCTTTATAATAACTACACTCGTTGTTTGAAGCGGAAGACGGACGACTCCGAAGGAATCAGCGTGTGCCTTGAGACCCCGCAGGGAGCATTTTTTGCGACTGAGGAGGCTCAAGCCATGCCCCTCGGAAAGCGTTCGTCTGTAGCGCAAAGTAACAATTTGCATGCTAGATAATGGCCCTTGTTTAATAACTGAATAATCAGCTGTTCTTTTTAGTGTAACATATTTCCATTTAATTAAGTATTGGAATATGAATGGAGATTGTTTAGGCTTTTCGGATGCTTACAAGGTTTCTGCTGATATTTCAATAACTTCAACCTCTAGTTAAAATCGCACCTCTAAACGGTTATTGCGACTGCAGCAGATGATTAAAAGTAAATTAATTAACTGTCCTTATAGGTTTGTCTACTTGATGTACACAAATGTCTGTGAACGTTTGAGAGCATAGCAAAAAGAACTTGCATGTATGGTTAGTATCATACACACAAGTCCTTATCCTATATCACTATCACAGAGTGTTAATTGTGAAATCTACTACACATTAGAACAGAATTCACTAATTATGTATTCATCTTTCCAAAGTATGTGCTAGGGTCGAATTCTTCTACTTCACATAAGATAGTTCTATTCATGGTGGGTCCGTCTATACTATAAATACAGCATACAGGATACAGGATATCCTTTATGAATGTTTTTTCCTTTGTCAGATCGCAAGTTTAAAAGTGAATTAGGAACGTAAATTTCATTTTGTGTGCTGATAAGCGACAAGCAGAAGATTTGCTTTCTACTCCTAATAGCCTTTTGAAATGATAAATTTAAATAAACTGTGCGTTCATCGATTATACTAACCGTGCATTTTGTTAAATCTTCTAGACAGTTAATAATCTGAAGTTTTTGATCAGTAAATGACTTTTTAAGTATTCCTTTTGGAGATACTTTGTTTGACTTAAGAGCTGCATAAAACTGAGTTGGTTTCATCATCTGCTTAGTTATCGGATTTTGGTATTCCACACCGCACAAGTGCATAAAGTTAGCTTTTTTCGGTTTAAAAACAAGTTCTTGGTAAAGTCCTTCTTTAAAATAAACATAATGAATTTCTTTATTCACTACACGTTCAAATGCAGTAAGGCCTTGCTGTAACTTCATAATTGTCTTATTGTCATTCATCATAATAAATCACCTGTTTTCAATCAAAAAGAAGAGAGGTAAGTAGAACTACTCCCTCTCTTCTTCTCGAATATAATGATTAGGTTTTTATGTTGCTTGCCAACATCCAGCGCCCGAAGTCTGGAATGAGTATCAAGTTTTTATGTTGCTTGCCAACGTCTGGCACCCGAAGTCCAGATAGAGTATCAAGTTTTCATGGTGCCTAATCAACACCATATTTCTACCATCAGGATATCATAAAAGCGTCCTGATGTCCATTAGCCTATCCTCTGCTGAGAATTTTATTCATGACCAATGTTCCATCATTATATGCGAAAAGATTAAAATGGATGTAGAAAGCGCAGTTCATTTCACCTTAACTTTTCATTGGTTAAAGTGCCCAATTGAAAGTCTTTCTTTTTTATGAAAGGGTAATTGATTTATTGTAAATCTTTGTAAACTTGTTTAGGTCAGGGGGCACATCCTGTACTGGAATCGGCCCCCAATTCTAGCACAACTATGCTTCACATGTTTCCCTTTCCATTTATGCAACCCAGATGTACTATTCGGACAGGTTTTATGTCATTCCACTTCGTCTTCGATAAATAGTGAGGTGTCGTATATAACTCCTTCTTCCCCTTCATACTTTCGAGGATCTATTCTTGTAAAATGATATGTGAACCCATTGTCGCCATTCACTTGTAAGGTATACTGGTCACCGTTCTTTTCCATCTTAAAATTATCAAATTCACCAGTGGGTAAGGAAGGTTCCGGAAGAGTGGAGACGCTTTTATTTTTTTCTGCAAATCCATCTTCAACTTTTTCATCAATCTCAGTTGTAGCCGATTCCATCTCATTTATGATAGTTAGGCTATGTTCTGTTGTAATGAGTACAAAGAGACTATTATCTGTATTTCTTGTTTGTCTCAAATAACTATTCTTCCAAGACTCTGTTACATTCAAGGAATCCTCACTCGATGCTGTATCCGCGGGCGATCCTGTCAACGAGGGGGAAATAAGTACATAACTTCCGGCTGCAAAAGAGATGAATAGCAATAAGGATACGAAAATGGGTATCCATTTCGATGGACGTGCGGCTGACTTAACTGATGCTTGCTGAAAAATGGTGATTTCTGCCTCCCTTTTTTGCTCGCTTGATGGCTGGACGGCCATGTTCAAAGATTTTAATTCTTGATTAATCTCGCTATCGGATAAGTGTTTCAATCGTAAAACCTCCTTTCTCCAATTCCTTCTTGAACGCCTTTAGGGCGCGTGATAGGCTCATCTTCACTTTTCCTTCTGAATAATTCAGTATGGTAGACGTTTCTTTTGTAGAAAACTCTTGGATTTTACGTAATGTAATGACTTGCTGATAACTGGGTTTTAAACGACTGAGAGCTTCGTAAAACTGCTTTTGTTGGGTGTTGAGCAGTGCAATTTCTTCCGTGGAACTATGGGCAGCTGTGTGATTAGGTAGGTCTATAAAGTGCAGAATCGGATGTTTCTTTCTGAAGTAGCTCATCGTTGTTGTATAGGCAATCCGGAAAATCCAGGTTTTCTTAGATGATTGCCCGTTGAATTGATGTTCATTGGAAAAGACTTTGATGAACGTCTCTTGTGCTAAATCTTCTGCAGTCTGTATATGTTTGACTTGCAGTAAAATATAGCTATAGACAGCATCATAGTAATCGTCAAACCACTCATTTCTAGCCATCTCTTCACCTCGCTTTCATACTTAGACGCAAGCTGTCATCAATTGCTAACGGTTTTTCATTTTTTGTTCTACTAAGATTATTCCAATCCTCAAACTATCTTTTAAATACAAAAAAACCAGTATGTGGTCCTGCTCAATTGTCTCCACATACTAGTTACTTATAAAACCTTCTTTTGTCTATACAAAGCGGATCACAAATTTGGCACATGACCTTTTTTCTTGAATCGCGCCCTTTTGCTGTACTTACTTTCTCGACAAATAGTATCTTGCATTAGCAAAAAGAACACATCCTAAGAGAAAAAGCATGACTATGGCCCAACTGGCAATAGCCGAGTACTCGCCTTTAAGAGTAAATTCACTTATCAAATTTACAGCTACCATTATAGCCATGACAATATACATACCAACTACATACTTCATATTTCACCTCTTAACATTATCCATCTGGCCCGATTCTGGCGCACTTTTATACGACTAATGCGCCCGTTAGTTGAACATGGGTGCCAATATATTGACTAATTTACTAATTTCCTTTTGGCTTTTAATACTTTAATTTCATAAGAGTCAATATTAGATATAGAATATAGTTCCTTAAAATATAGGATTTCATTCACTGTCTCTTCAATTTCCATTGCTAACTATGTGCATCTTTATCTGAACCTTTTATTGAAGTTTGAATGATAATGGGTTTTTGATACTCAGTATTATATTTCCGAATACGTGTTTATATCTATGTCGACAACGATTTAATTACATTTTTTGCAATGGACTCAAAATCCCTTTTTACTGAATTAAAATATTCTTTATTCTCTTTAACTTTTACCTTCAATTCTATCTCCAAGTTCGAAATTACTGTAGATTCAAAATCCCCATTTTTCTCATAATTTTTCAGTTACCGTAATCAATGTAGAAAATTGTAATTCTCGTTCTTTAGTAGATAACGGTTCTGGTTCATCCTTATTCGCAACGGCCACTATAAGTATTCCATTAATAACCAATATCCTTTTTTAACATATAATCCCTCCTGTTAACAAGGTAAGGGTATGCCTCTGCATCTTATTAATTTAGTGTATATTTTAAACTTAAAGAGCCAACAATGGAATTAATATCGAATTTTACCGTTCTTCCCATAATGCTTTTTAACATATAGAAGTGAGGAATGTGCATGTTTTGGAAAAAACAATCAGATGAAAATAAGCCTGCTTCTCAATCAAACGCGGAATCAGAATTATCAGTAGAGACTCTAAAAAAAGCCCTCGTTCAAATGGATGATGCGGAATTTGTAGAAATCAACATTTCTAAAAATCAAAAAGTTGATCTTATCTACGTAAGAACTCTGATTGACCAAGAAAGATTAAATGAAAGCATTGTAAAACCTTTATCTAACTGCTCCAAACAATCCATTCAGGAATGCAATGTTCACTCAACAATAAACTCCATTTCCACTTTGAATGAGGCAAATAAGCAGCTTTTTAAAGGATCTGTTTTGTTATTTGACTCTTCGTCAAACCTTTGGTTCGCTATCCCTTTAGAAAATCCACTTGGACGTACAATTGAACCATCCGATACTGAAACCATCCTTTTAGGAGCAAAAGACAGCTTCAGTGAACAGCTGGAACAAAATATTACACTCATTCGTAAACGTCTTCCAACACATGATCTGAAAACAGAGAAGTTCACCGTTGGTTCTTTAAGTGAGACAAATGTGGTCTTATTGTACATAGAAGGGCTGACCAATCCAGAATTTGTTTCAACCGCCAAAAAGAAGGTTTCGGAAATTAATCATGATCTCTTCGTTGACTCTTCTCAAGTAGCGGCTTTCATGGAGGAACATCAAGACAGTATTTTTCCTCAGTTTCAGCAAACTGACCGACCTGATGTTGTTGCTTATTCTCTGGGATTAGGAAAAATTACGATTCTGGTAGACAATACACCTTTTGCTCTCGTTGCCCCAATTACTATTTTTCATTTGTTCCAATCACCAGAGGATTATATTAATCGATGGGTAGTCGCCAGTTTTTTGCGCATCATCCGATATGTAAGTTTTATTCTGTCTATCACATTGATCCCATTCTACGTGGCATTAACAACTCATCACTATCAAATGATTCCTTTACAAACACTTTTCGTCTTGGTGGAATCAAGGAGCAAGCTTCCGTTCACTCCTTTTTGGGAAGCATTTATCATGTTGATTTTTATTGAAATTATAAAAGAAGCAAGTTTAAGGATGCCAACAAAGACTGGTCAAACGCTTGGGGTTATTGGGGGCATTGTAATTGGTCAAGCAGCAGTTGAGGCTGGTATGGCAAGTCAGGTGCTAATTGTCATGGTAGGGATTTCAACTATCGGATCCTTTCTTGTTCCTAATTACCTTGTGACAAAGGCGAATTCATTGATTCAATTCATTCTTCTTATATTTTCTTCGTTTCTTGGGATAGTAGGGATTGTTCTGGCAATGATTATCGTTTTAGCCCACCTTAATGGCTTGTCTTCACTCAAGCAGCCATATTTATCCCCTGTTGCCCCTTTCTACAGAAAAGATTGGCTTGACCTATTCATTCGAGGGCCTTTAGTCAAAATGAAGGAGCGTCCAGAACATCTTAAACCGCTGAAGATGAAGAGATATCAAACTAGGAGATGAACTGATGGAAGCCATTCAATTATTTAATAAGAATGAAACCTTTAATGGGTTTTATGTCATGTTGATGGTAAATCGCCTCCAAATGCTTTACTTTTTTTTGATTATGCCAAGTTTTTTGATCCATTCATATATGATTTGGGTAATTATAGCGGTCGGCATATTGTCTCAACTAAACATTCTTCTTTTATCCAAATGGTTTTTAACTCGGATTTCCAGCGAAGGATACAACGGATTTGTCCAATTATTCGGAAAAAAACTTGTACGTCTCCTCTCATTCATCGGGTTGTTCTTTATCCTGCTTAAACTTTTCGTGATTATGTTAGGATTCTCGGAAATGGTTCAAATATTTATGTTTCCAGCTACAGATTCAAATTGGCTTATCGTTTTTATTCTGTTGTCTTCTTTGTATGTAGCATGGAAGGGCGTTGAAAAAACTATACGTTTTGTCGTGATTTCATTTTTATGTACATTTTGGATGTTCTTATTCTTTGCTTTTTTCTTCTTTCCTCCAATAGCTCAACTCAGTGATTTGTATCCGATTATTCCAATGGAATTCAGTGCGAGTTCCTGGAAAGGAATATTTCTAATTTTATCTTCATTTTCAGGGCCTGAATTTCTGGTATTTTTGGGACCGTGGTTTAAAACAAATAATAAGACATTTCGCTATTTGTCTTATGGCAATGCTCTAACTGTTATACAGTATGTATTCTTATATATGGCGTCCTTATTCTATTTCGGTTCCAATTATTTAAGCAAAAGTCAATTTCCAATTGTCACTATGGCCCGTTATTTTCAAAATCCAGTAATTGAACGTATTGATATGGTCATGCTTTCTTTGGAATTATTTAATATCGTCTTTGCGGTTTCAATTTTTCTACTGTTGTTTTATGGAGCATCTAAAATAGCTAATGGGAAAATGGAGAGACCCCCCAGTCGAGCAGGCTTTTTATTCAGTGTATTCATTATTTTAATTGGAATGGTTCTTGTGAATGAATGGATTTGGAAGTCAGATGAAAAGCAGGTTATTTTACTTAATCTTCAAATTTTAGCAGGAAGCTTAAGTTACTTAGTGGTTCCAATTATTCTTGTCGTAGTGATGAAGATAAAGGGGGTTAATAAACATGAGACTGCGAAAGAAGATGGCTAAAAAATTGTCAATCATATTTATGGCATTATGGTTAACTGGATGTGCCCCTTTTACTGAAAATAACATTATTGAAGAGCTTGCTCCAGTCACATTTTTATCACTTAGTAAAGGGGATGAAGGTAAAATAAAAATCAGTACGATTTTGCCTTCTCTAAGCAAAGAAAAAAAGAGTGTAATGACGCAAGAAGTAAGCTTAATAAAGGAGGTACTAAGGAGTTTTAATTTAAACTTCCACCAGGAAATGAAATCTGGGCAAATGCGAATGCTGATAATTAATGAAGACCTCGGAAGAAACGAGGGGATTATGTCCATTATTAATGTGTTATTGACTGATCCGGATATTTCTTTGAGAATCTATTTAGTTATCGTAAAAGGAAATTTTGAAGAATACTTGGAAAATCAATTGGACAAACAAGAAAATCTTGATTACTCTTTTTACCGAATGCTGAAGCACTATGAGGTAAAAAATCAGGGAGAATTAAGTGTCGTTAATCTGCATGAATTTAAAAATTTGTTATATACTCCTTATTCAGATCCTTTCTTACCTGTATTCAAAATAGAAAATGACGCTATCAGCTATGAAGGTACTGCCCTGTTTCAAAATGATAAACTAGTTGAAATAATAACAACTTTTGATGATCGTATCTTCCAACTGTTACACAACGATCACTACCTAGCAGTTTTACCGATCCCAGAATTAAAAGTTGTTCTAGGTCATGTTAGGTCTAAAACGAAAGTGGACATCAATAAAAGCTTGTCTACAATGACCTATACAGTGAAGATAGACTCAAGAATTGAAGAATACCGGGGAGAAAAGCAATTATTTGACCCAAAGGATTTAGAAGATTTGAAAAAAGATATCCAATCCAATCTTGAAAAACAAACACAAGAACTAGTAATAAAGATGCAAGAATTGAATGTGGATCCATTACAGTTAGGCATTCATACATTAAAACCATTCTCAAAACCAATGGATGAAAAAAAATGGATTGAACTTTTCGAGAAGATGGACATTAAGATTGATTATCAGATTAATATTAAGCCTTTGACGGATTCAAACGCAAAAAGTTAATTACATTAAAAGCAAAAAACGCACTCACGTGTATGGTAAAGTCTTTTTAAAAAACTACAGATTGCTTATTAGAGAAATAAAAAAGCGATTTAAATCCCACCGTAAAACCCAATAGAAAATACTATAAATGAAAAATCATTTTCGATAAAGATTTGAGAAGGACCTTCAACTATAAGATTCTCTTTTACTGCACGTATTTTAAATTCGGCAGAGTTGAAAGAAATAACGATCAAATAAGTCACGTCAAATACCTATGTATACATCATAGCTGCTAGTTGTCCTGTAGAGGATGATCAGAGTGAAACTCTGATTAATCCTCTACAGGGAGCAAGCGAAGCGCGGTAGGAAAGATGGATAATTCACTATGTCTTCTAAATTTTAACCTATAAATGCAATTTTCTTTAAAGGCATTGCTCCACAATCTGGCCCTGATTGCAGCACAATGTTGTAAGACAAACGCGTCCATTAGCTGAACAGTTTTAACGCCCTCTCGAATTCTTCCCAACGAATCAGGATATCGACATTCTCTTCCGGTTCACCCTTTAATCTTTGCTCTCGCAAATACGTTTTAAATGCACCGTGAATTGCTTTTAAAAATAGCTCAAATTTGAATCGATAGCTCTTTCGGATATGACTGTCCTTCAACTGAATATCCACATATGAGCCATTTCGAGTAAATTTATAATAAGTCATAAGGGAAAATCCATCGACTGAAAAACTGTTAGATTTGCCCTGCGTTAGTCGTGTCATATTCGAGAAAAATTCAGGCAAAACAATATCTTTTAAAGCAACCCTGAAATGAAAAATCTGTTCTCCATCTTTTACAACTATCTCTACGTCATCGTATTCGTTTATCTTACAATTGGCAGTGTAAAGAAAATCCATTTAATCACCTCTAACTATTGCATGAAAAGTAATTTCACTTTACTATGCAAAATGGCCCGATCGCTATATAAACGAAATCGCTTCTTCGGCAATCGCTTTCCATTTGTAATACAACCTATTCATTATCAGGGATAACATTCCCCTCTTCGTCTATCTGGTAAAGCCCCCCACCGAAATACCATCCTTTTTCTTCGATAAACTCAATAAAGGCATTAGAAAACTCTTCTTCGCTTAAATCCTCATCATTTGTCGCATAAACACAACCAGCCAATCTAATTCCAAACGGTCTCTTCACTATTTCATACCTCCTTTATGTAAGAACTCTATTTATCTTAACTTTGCAATCTGACTCAATTAAGGCGCAGCTCTTATTCCGCAAATGCGCCTCCTTATAGTAATAAGTACTAATATTCAAAGCTTCATACCACACCAGGGACAAAAATTAATACTCATCCTTGCTGTACCTCCATCGTGAATGATTAGAGCATAGTCATTATCTTTTTCTTCATAAATGATTATTTTATCAGGACAATCAAATGGGGTTTCATGTAGTTCACATTCAAAATTCGCATGATATGTCATATCTTCACAACAATGTTTTTTCAAAATTAGTTTCCCTTTCATTGGTTAAATTGGCCCGTTTGATGAACAAACTTTATACCGCCAACGCCTCTGATTATAAGACACGCCTTATTGAAATGTTTCAGGTTTATCTATAACGATATTCCCCGATACATTAAGTTTATCCCAAATCCACGCCTGATGAATTCGATCGAGTTTAATTCCTAATTCTTTTTCACTCAGACTTTCCTTAATCTCTAATTCTTCAAAAGTAAATGTCTCTGTTGCCTTTGTCCTTTCGAATGCATTACTTGTAAATGAAAAAGTTATTGTTTTAGCCAGTTTACTCAACTCCCACTAATCAGTTACTCCATTCTTAATGATGAATCTGCTATTTAATAACTGAATAATCAGCCGTTCTTTTTAGTGTAACATATTTCCATTTAATTGAGTATTTGAATATGAACGAGGATTGTTTGGGTTTTTCGGATGCTTCCAAGGTTTTTGGTTATATATCAATAACATAAAACACTAGGTAAAACTATAACAAAACCCAAGCGTTTGTTAAGACTGCAACTCTTTAAACTATAGATGCAACAGATGTAATCTAATTTCCCATCTTCTTGTAGCCGTTCTGTGACAATACAAAACCCTTTTGTGGATGACTGTCTCGTAATAGATTAATCTCATAAAAAAGAGGCTGCAGATACATTTCTCAAAATGTATCTGCAGCCTTTTTCATACTTTAACTAGTACCAGTGCTACAAATGCAAAAGATAACGATGCAGCGACTGTTTATCTATGCTCCAGTTTCGCGCTTCAGCCACTTCGCCGTCACTGTATCTGCATGCAGCATGTCTTCCGGTGTACCTTCAAAGAGTACGTTTCCTCCTTTTCTTCCTCCTTCAGGACCCATTTCGATTACCCAATCACTCGCTGCGATAAAGTCTAAGTTGTGTTCCACAATAATTACAGAATTGCCTTTGTCTACAAGGTTCTCGAAAACATCTAATAGTTTGTCGTTGTCCTTCGTGTGCAATCCTAGGGACGGCTCATCCAGCAAATAGATTTGTCCTTCTTTTTTCAAATAGCTTGCTAATTTCAGTCTCTGTACTTCCCCACCGCTTAAAGAACTTGTAGTTTGTCCTAATGTCAGATACTCGAGTCCCACATCTTTTAATGTGTTCACCTTTCTCACGATTTTCGGCATGTCAAAATAATTATTGGTTTCTTCAATCGTGAGCTCTAAAATCTCCACAATATTTTTACCTTCGTATTTATAAGAGAGTGCTTCGTCTGAATATCTTGTTCCGTCACATGCTTCACATGTAACAGTTACTGGATCTGCAAATGCAACGTCAGGTGTCGTGACGCCTTTTCCGTCACAAACCGGACAGGCTCCTAATGAGTTAAAGCTGAATAACCCTGCTGGCTGTCCTGTTGCTTTTGCGAAAATCTTACGTATATCATCCATGATTCCCATATAGGTAGCGAGCGTGGAACGGCTTGATGTTCCAATACTGCCTTGACCCACCGCAATCGTTTCAGGATACTTTTCAGAGAAGGCTTCAAACATTAAGGAACTTTTACCAGAACCAGAGACACCGCATACAGACACTAATACATTCTTAGGAATTTCCACTCTTACATTTTTCAGGTTATTATTTGTTACATTTTTCATCGAAAAGTAACTCTCTGCCGCTCTTGGATTTTTATTGACCGCTGGCTTATGAGTGAGATCCGTTATACTAGAAGAATTTTTTAACCCTGACAATTCTCCTTGATAAATCACTTCTCCGCCTTGAACACCAGCTCCCGGTCCCATCTCAATTATTTCATCCGCCACCTTAATGACAGCTAAATTATGCTCAATTACGACCACAGTATTATGATTCTCTTTTAGACTTTCAAGCATCTGCAGTAACATACTGATTTCTTCAGGATGAAGTCCGGCGCTTGGTTCATCGAAGATATACGTGATGTTATTGAGACTGCTGCCTAAATGACGCGCAATTTTTACCCGCTGGGCTTCTCCGCCGGAAAGTGTACCCATTTTCCTTGATAAGCTTAAATAGCCTAAGCCTAAGTCAACAAGCTGCTGGACGTTCGGAATCGCCTGTTGTGCAATGGACTTGCCGATTGGATCTGTAATCTTCGTAAGTTCAGTCAGTAATTCTGTCAGTTCTAACTGATCATACTCTGCAATGTTAAAGCCATTAATTTTACACTTCAGCACTTTCGGGTTTAAACCGGAACCATGGCACGTCGGACATAATGTATGAGTAGACATAGCCAAGACATCTTCTTGTGATGTTTGTTTCAACTTCGATACATCTCTATTTATGTAAAGACGTGTAAATCTCGGCAGCAACCCATCCCATTCGTGATCATGCGGACCGTCTTTCGTATGAAACGGCGCAAATACTCGTTCACCTTCAGGAGGGCCATATACTAACAGGTCATACTGTTCTTTTGGATAGTCTTTGATTGGTTTATCTGGGTCAAATAACCCGCCCGTCATCATCCAGTTTCCCTGCCATCCAGATGGGGATAACGGTTTAAAACGGACAGCGTACTCCCGAAGAGACTTATCAAAGTCAATCAGCTTATCCTTATCTGGCGCAATTACTTCCCCATATCCGTTGCATTCAGGACATTTACCGAAGGAGCTTTGACTCGAAAAGTCTGTAGCAGATCCTATCGACGGGCTTCCGATGCGTGAGAATAAGAGCCGTATTAATGGATGAATATCCATATAAGTGCCGACTGTGGAACGGGAATTGCCGCCAACTGGTTTTTGTTCCACTACAACCACGGGACTCAAGTGCTGCATCAGATCCGCATGCGGCCTTTCGTATCTTGGCATTTGGTTTCTGACATACAGCGGATAGTTCATCGTCATTTGACGTCTGCTCTCGGTAGCGAGTGTGTCGAAGACTACCGAGCTTTTTCCTGATCCGGATAATCCAGTAAAGACATTAATCTTTTCTTTCGGT
Source organism: Sporosarcina aquimarina (assembly GCF_033253705.1). GTDB lineage: Bacteria > Bacillota > Bacilli > Bacillales_A > Planococcaceae > Sporosarcina > Sporosarcina aquimarina. The sequence continues at coordinate 35,587 of NZ_JAUBDH010000005.1, read as the reverse complement.
ATGTTTAAATCGATATTTTTTAAATTATTTTCCCGCAGTCCTCGCAAAATGATTTCATCTTTAGTTTTTTTCATCACACGAACCTCCCTAACCAACATATGTATGAATTTACTTCAAACTTTCATGACGTTTTTTCCATTCAATGAAGATAGACTTCTTATGTAAAGGGTTTCCCTTTTTTCAAAAAATCACACCAACTAAATTACTAAATGCTATTTCATTTTGTAAGGCTATTCAATTCTGCTCCCTGCATTTCATCAAAATAAAAACCCGCTTTGATAAACTCTCAAAGTGGGCTTACTATAGAATGCACAATTATTTACGTAATATTTTCTCCATCGCTTTCCCTTTAGCCAATTCGTCAATCAGCTTATCTAAATAACGAATTTCCCGCATTGTCGATTCTTCGATCTCTTCTACTCTGACTCCGCAGACCACGCCTTTAATCAATGTTCGTGATGGATTAAGCTTTGGTGCATGTGCGAAGAACGTCTCAAAGTCTGTCTGATTCTCCAATTCCTTCTCTAGTTGTTGTTGATTGAATCCTGTCATCCAGCAAATGATTTCATCTACTTCTTCTTTCGAACGGCCTTTTTTATCTGCCTTATTCACATACAGTGGATACACTTTTGCGAAACTCATCGTATAAATCTTATGTTTCGTCATTCACATCCCTGCCTTCATTAAGTTAAACAACAATTTAAGTAATAACCAATCCTAATTCTTACATGAAATGTCTTAACCAATAAAATACACCTGCATAGGCAATGAAGGTTAAGGCAAGTTGGATAAGTGACACCTGGTAGTTTTTTCTGTTTTCCGAGAATCTCCATTCGATATATGCCTGGGTGCTAATTTGACTTAGACCTAAAATCGCAAGAATTAAAGGGATGAGAAAAGGTTCCCTATAAAAAAGAATTGCACTCACTAGCATAGAAATTATGGCTAATATACGTAGTGTCCAATCGATCTTTTTATGTAGCCTATTTATATGATTGTATGAAAACCATTTCTTTTTATCAGCTTTCATTCCATACCGAAATATAGCAGGAATAATACCCACCAGTAAAATAGTGATTGCAAGCAGCAGAGTGAGTTCTGTCCAAAATCCTGGCGGCATTCCATAGTTCAACATACATCATCACCTCAATTTTCAATCATACTTAAGAATGGACATACAAAGGTGAGGTTTCAAATTCTTCCCGTAAGATTCCCATACGAATCGAATCATAATAGGTTTCATTGTAAAATCGGACTTTTCGCATGCGGCCTTCCAATTGCATCCCGATTTTCTCTCCTACACGCATCATTCGTTCATTTCCCGACCAAGTCGTTAAGCCCACCCTTTGTACAGGAATTGTTTTAAAAACATGCGGCAGCCACAGTTTTAAAGCTCGTGTTCCAATGCCTTTGTTCCAACTTCCGGATTCATGAAGAACAATACCAATTTCCAGCCACTTCTGCTGATCGTCCTCGAAATAATAGGAAACGATTCCCCTTACAATGTCATCCACAACGATTACCCAAAAACCTTCTTTGCCAATCCAACTTGCTGCAGTTTCCTTCATGAATTGTTCATAGGATATTGAGTTGTGGGGAAAGTAAGGCGCATCCCACTTTTTCCATTCGGGCTTGTCTTCTTTATAGACCAATTCCCATAATCTCAACAAATCACGTTTCTCCACTGGACGAATACTTATGTCATTGTCGTAATACATAATAAACCCCTATCTTATATTAATTAAAAAAATAGTGAACCTATCTCTTCCAATTGCAATTTGTTTATGATAAATGAGTTGTTTCATTAAAATCATTCTTTCAAATTGACAGTATTATTGTAACATTCCATGGTATATAAAGTTACCCTGTTTTTACCACTAGCATTGAAAAACTAGTCCATGCAAAAAACGCATTGCGGAATCCAATGCGTTTTAATCGTTCGATTAAGTGCGTTTACTTCGAAATTTCAGTTACATAATCCGCCAACAACCGAGCACCGTAGCCCGTTGCAGTCTTCGGATAATAGCCAGTGTTTGATGTTTTTTGCATCATACCCGCCATATCCACGTGCAGCCATCGTGTATCTGCAGCAACGAAACGGCGTAGGAATAGTGCTGCCGTTATCGATCCTGCAAAGCTGAGGGAGCTAATGTTATTGAAGTCTGCATAATCACTTTGCAGGGTTTCATCATATGCATCGATTAGTGGCATTGGCCACACTGCATCTCCGTTTTTCGCACCAATTTCTTTCATCTTCGCTGCTAGTTCTTCATCGCCAAACACACCTGCGATGTCTGAACCAAGAGCATTTTCGATCGAACCTGTCAATGTCGCGATATCCACAACGTAGGCTGCATTCAGTTCACCGGCACGAAGAAGTCCGTCCGCTAATATCAATCGGCCTTCAGCATCGGTATTGCCAACTTGTACGGTATGACCATTCTTGTATTGAATGACTTCACCCGGTAATACAGAAGTCTTGTCCGGTGTATTCTCAACCATTGGAATCAGTGCGACAACATTGACGTCCGCTTCGCTCTCTACAAGTAATTTCATAGCGCCTGCAACCGCAGCCGAGCCGCCCATATCCATACGCATATCACTTAAGTCTTTCCCGCTTTTCAAGCTGATGCCTCCTGTATCGAACGTGACACCTTTACCAACCAGAGCGACAAGCGGCTTGGATGGATTGGTGCAATAGGAAACTTCCACAAACGATGGCGCATAACGGCTGCCTCTGCCAACAGTAAGAACACCATTCATCTTCATTTCTTCCAGCTTGGCTTTGTCATGGACAACAACTTTTGCATCTGACTGTTGGAAGAGTTCTTTTAAACGTTCTGGATAAGTTTCTGGATTTAGAACATCCGATAATTCATTCATCAGATCCCGTGAATATGAAACAGCCTCGGCACGCTGAACGCCTGTTTGAACAGCTTTTTCAGAAGCCCCTTCAATTGTTAGTTTTGTACAGAATGGCTCTGCGTTGGATTTGTAAGCTAAGAACTGATAAGCACCCAAATGCCATCCTTCTGTGAAAGCAGTGGCTGCATCGTCTTTGTCAGCACCTGAAAATTGCTTACTAAGTGCTTCCATTTCTAGTGTTGCAGATGATACTTTTGCACGGCTCAATTCTCTTGCTGCTGTTCCGGCGATTGAGCGAACAGTTTCTAAGCATCCGTGCTTGCCTTCTTTTACTTTCAATACAAACCATTGTTTGCCTTCTGAAAAGACAGTACTTCCTGATCCTGCTTGTAATTGGTTTACAAAGTTTTTGAGATCCTCATTTTGTTGAATTACTTCGTCTGTTGAAAATAGCAATTTTACTTGTGACATTCAGCTTCTCCCCATTCCACAATTCTATTTATGTAACTGTGACACCTTCATCAGTGTATCATGTGAAATTAGAGGATTCTAATAATTGAAAGCAAAAAAGAAAAACCACCCTAAAATAAAAGGAGTGGTTTAACTATTGACGGAGTTCATGGCCCCTGGTCCTTGGACATTTTCATAATTAGCGGCACCAGTGCGTTTCTTGATTTCTTCCTCGGAAAGCGGAGGGGTAATTTTCTTTTCCTCCACAGGTGTTTCTTCCAAGTAATGTGTATTCTCTAATTCGCGGTTTTTGGCATCCATTTGACGTCCATACTCTTCCGCCTCTTCCACTGTCATTTGACTATTTTCAGGGGTTTTCACAAAATCCACTCCTTCTAAAATTACATGCTTTTTAACAAGTATTCCCCAGCAGACTGATTAAAAAACATGAAAGAGACTGAAAAAATGATTTTAATAAGTCTGCTGTGATACGCTTACATAAATGGGGTGAAAAATACATGAAAATATTAGTCGATGCAGACGGATGTCCTGTTGTGGATATCACGATCAGCACTGCAAAGGCCAATCAAATTCCTTGTTTGCTCATATGCGATACCGCTCATGAGATGATTCGGGAAGGCGCTGAAACAATTGTTGTATCAAAAGGTGCGGATGCTGTTGACTTTGTCCTTGTGAACCGAATTCAAGCCAAAGATATTGTTGTGACACAAGATTATGGACTTGCTGCCATGGCCCTCGCTAAAGGCGGACGTCCAATTGACCAAAACGGACGGTGGTATACCGATGCTAACATTGATCAGTTACTTTTCTCACGTCACTTCGCCCAAAAAGTACGTCAAGCGGGAGGACGATTGAAAGGTCCTAAAAAACGCTCCGCTGAACAAAACGAAGCGTTTCAAAGTAGTCTTACCAAACTAATCTCACATGAAGACTAAGTAATCCCGTTTGATAAGCAACATATTACACCAAAAGCAAACATACTATGATTGCGTTATGGTTTAATTTGCATGACACAGATATCCACATCGGTCTCTGCGAATAGACTATGTTTTTCGTAAGGGGCCATGTGCAGGATATTCTCCTCTGAAACAGTAACCGGAGTACCTTCAACCGTAAACCGGACTTTACCTTTTCTAACGATGATCAGCACTTCTTTGTCCGAGTCATGCTCAGCCACTTCTTCTCCTGCGCGTAATTGGATATTCAATACTTTGGCATTTGGAATCGCACAAACTTGTTCAACCGATTTCGCTTTACTGCTTAATTTACTAGGTGTCTCGATCATCTTCATAACCATCTATCCCTTCTCATTTTGTATAGTGGAATCGTTTTTCTACAGATTTTTTCAAATGTGCACGATTCCTTGTTCTCTATAGTGTACAAGACTTCAGATTAATTTACCTATTTAGTGTTTAATTCAGTTTGAATTGCATGAAATTAGGAAATTATCATAGTAAAGACAATAGGAGGTTCATACATGCCCCAGATTTTATCCGTCAGTACCCATCTGCCGCCCAATCTTATAAAACAAGAAGAGGCCGTTGAATTATCACGTTCCGTTTTCAGTGGACGATTTAAAGATATTGAACGGTTATTAACCGTGTTTCAAAATGGAGACATTGAACAGCGAAACGTCTGCATGCCACTTGAATGGTATGGTCAAGCCCACGATTTTGAAGAACGTAATGAGTTGTACATATCCCATGCAATTGACTACGGAACAGCGGCAGTTACGTCGTGTCTGGAATCCGATATGCTGGAACAGAAAGTGGACTATCAAGACATTGATGCCATTATTTTTGTTTCCAGTACAGGAATTGCGACTCCGAGTATAGATGCACGTATTATGAATAATCTACCCTTTCGAGATGATGTAAAACGGATTCCGCTCTGGGGACTTGGCTGTGCGGGAGGTGCTTCAGGATTGAGCCGTGCAAACGAATTCTGTATGGCCTACCCGGACGCGAATGTACTCGTCCTGGCAATCGAACTGTGCAGTCTAACTTTCCAGAAGGATGATTACTCTAAAAGTAACCTAGTCGGTGTCTCTTTGTTTTCTGACGGCGCAGCTTGTGCACTCGTCGCGGGTGACCAATCTCATTTACGAACAAAACAAGTCCGCCCTTCCATTGTTGCAACAACATCCAAGCTAATGCCTGACTCTGAAGATGTTATGGGCTGGGATGTAAAAAACAGCGGGTTGTATGTCGTTTTTTCAAAAAGTATACCTGTCATCATTAGCGATTGGCTTGGTCCCTTCGTTCATAAGTTTTTAGCCTCTCATGACCTGACAGACAAAGACATCTCTCACTTTGTTGCTCATCCAGGTGGTAAAAAAGTGTTAGAAGCCTATGAAACAGCTCTCAATTTCGATAATTCCATGACAGAGATATCAAGGAATGTGTTGAGAATGAATGGAAACATGTCATCTCCCACTGTCCTCTATGTATTAAAAGAGTTTATGGAAGCTGGACCTTCTAAAGGGGAGTATGGTGTACTAGCAGCTCTCGGACCAGGTTTTTGTGGTGAACTTCAGTTGTTGAAATGGGAATGAGGTGGATCTATTGTTCTTCTGGATTGTCTTATCGGTTGTAATCCTTCAGCGGCTTGCAGAATTAATCATTGCGAAAAATAACGAGAAACGCATGTTAGCTCAAGGTGCATACGAAGTCGGTGCCCGGCATTACCCTGCCATCGTTTTACTTCACACCGCATTTTTTGTTTCCTTACTGCTTGAAGTTGTAATTCGAAAGCCCGGTCTTTCTCCAATATGGGGTATTCTGCTGACACTCTTTTTACTCACACAAGTCCTAAGAGTTTGGTGTCTGGCTTCTCTCGGAAAGTATTGGAACACTAAAATCATCATTCTTCCCGGTGCCGATGTTGTAATGAAAGGTCCATATAAGTTTATCCGCCACCCGAACTATTTCATTGTTGCAATGGAAATCCTCGTATTGCCGATGATTTTTGGAGCTTATTTCACAGCAATCCTTTTCACTTTGTTAAATGCATGGATGATGTCCGTCCGCATCCCCCAGGAAGAGCGGGCATTGAAAGATGCGACCAATTACAAAGAGAAATTTTCATTGGAATGAAAAAAGCAGTGACCGATAATAGGGTCACTGCTTTTTCATTTCTAATTAATTTGAATCACTTGAAGGTTTTTCATACGTCAATGTTTTCCCGAACATACTGAAAGCGACTGTTAAAATAGGTGAGAACAGACAGAAGAACGCAAAGCCAAAGTACTCAACAGTTGGAACACCTAATACATCCGCAATGAAAATACCGCACACGCTCCATGGCACAAGCGGATTGACGACCGTACCGGCATCTTCCATTACCCGGCTCAAGTTTTTACTAGCAAGCCCAAGCTTTTTGAACTGGCCTTGGAATGCTTGACCCGTCAGCAAGATGGATAAATACTGTTCACCGATAAGAACGTTGATACTAATCGCAGTCAATGCTGAGGCACCGATAACTGAACCAGCCGATCGCAGCGACTGCTCGACCTTTGCGAGCAGCGTTTGGACAATTCCTAGTTTAAATAGAAGACCACCCATACTGAGGGCAAGAATGACAAGAGTGATCGTGAAAAACATACTGCTAATTCCACCGCGGCTAAGTAAACTGTCAACTGCTTCTACGCCTGTTTCTGATGTGAACCCTTCAAAAAGTATCGCTAATACTTGTTCGACGCTGTAGGCATGAAGCATACATCCAATTGCAACTGCTGACGCTGTGCTCGCAGCCAGTGTTAACAGGGCTGGAACTTTCATCAGAGTGAAAACAATGAGGACGGCGAGAGGCAAAAACGAAATCCAATGGACGAGTCCCGTTTCAGCCAACGCCTCTCGGAATGAACGGATTGTATCCAATTTTGCTTCTCCTGCGGCAGGCGACAATATTGCGAAAATCCCGAATGAAAGGATGAACGCTGGAATCGTTGTCCACATCATATTTCGGATATGAGCGAATAAGTCCACTCCGACAAGTGAAGAAGCAAGGTTGGTTGTATCGGATAAAGGGGACATTTTATCGCCAAAGAATGCACCTGAAACGATAGCACCAGCAGCAATTGCAGGTGACAGTCCGAGAACACCCGACATACTCAGTAACGCAACTCCCACTGTTGCTACGGTTGTCAACGAACTTCCGATTGAGATTCCGATTATTGCGGTTACGGTAAAAGCTATCGCATAAAAATAGGAGGGTGTGATCAGTTGAAATCCAGCATTGATAAGGCTTGGAATCGTTCCACTCATCATCCAGCTGCTTATCAGCATACCGATGAAGAAAAACAAGAATACCGCAGCCATACCTGCTCCTGAACCTTCCGTCATTCCATCTTGTAATTTTCGATAAGGTATTTTTTTGAGCAATCCATATCCTAGAAGCACTAATATCGCTGCTAGAATGGGTAAGTGTGGAACAGCTCCGAATCCGATAATGCTGACACTGATCATTAAAATGATCAAAAATATTAATGAAGCAGATTCTTTAAATGTTGGCTGTATCAATGGCTGAATGTGAAACATGGTTTCTTCCCCCTTGGCTTGTACATACAAAAAAACTCCAGTCATCCCCTAAAACAGGGACGAAGGAGTTCTCCGCGGTACCACCCATGTTGACAAGCCTAGGTATGCTCATCCACTTCATTGGATTCAAAGGTTCCAGTTGACGTAATTCATGTACGAAGTGCCTGGACTTTCACCATCTATCCAGTCTCTGTATGCTGCATACTTCGTCTACTACTTCATCAACTCTATGAATGTTTATTTACTTTTAGTTCGAATGATTATTGAAATCTTACCATGTCATTTAAGATTGTCAAGTCATCGCTTGCCATTACCTAGGCTCGCAAGCGACTCCGTCTTTGTCTCCATCCATTTGTTCACTATACGCAGCATGACCTTTTTTCACGCCATTCGGATAGACTTTGCGCAGCTCTGTGCAGTTCGCAAATTTTTCGCTTGGCTGTTTAGTTGGGTTTTTGGTGCTAGGTTTTGAAGTTGAATTTCCTTTTATCGGATAGGTATCACTGTCAAAACCTCGGTCAGTTGCGTAATCCTCCAATGTCCATATGCCAATCCCTTTTTTCTTCGCTTCGTTTTGGATTTTTTCGTATTCATCCACGTGTCGAGTATTCGGCGGATAGACATAGGCAACACGGGCGAGACCTTCTGACAGTAACTTTTCCTGCACACTTTCTCCATCTATGTAAATATAAGCGAGTAGGCGGTCATATTTGTCATATTTCTGACCAATATCAAATTCGATTTCCAGCTTTCCGCTGTTCATGAGCTCTTGGTTTCTGCGCTTCGCTTCCTCACCGAATGGCTGTTTCCCAAGTCTTGGATGATTCGTCTCAGGCGTATCAATGAGTAAGTATCGGACGTTTGTTTCTTTGCCTTCATACATGATTTTTATCGTATCTCCGTCAATTGTTTTCACTAACTCAACGGGGATCAGGCCATCTCGTGTTGGTGTAGTATCTTGTTCATCAAATAGAAAATAGTAAGCGCCCGCAAGTAGGATCGCTACTAGAATTGCAGACAAACTGCCTTTAGTTTTACCAGATTTCTTTGTTCTGTGTGCCATTTTTTTCATTCCTCACTCATTACGTTATCCTTACAAGTTTAGCAGGTTATCGAACGAAAGAAAAGCAGCTGCCATAAGGACAGCTGCTTCGTTTTTATCGATTCCAGTGACGGTGTTCGGCCACTGCTTTCACAAATTGGTTTGTGAAGTCTTCATCAGAATAGGAAAGAACACCGTCCGTCATTTCCACAATGGATGCATCTGCAAAAGGCTGCCCTTTTGAAAGGATGCCAATGGGTTTGAAGTGTTTATATGCTTCGTTCAGGAAATCAATCGTATCCATCTTGAATTTTTGCGGGTTTTCAGCTTCTCCGCCTGCTACTACAATAGAATCATATAGTACAGCATGCATAGTCAGGAAAGTTTCGTCCACTTCTACTTCAAGACCGTTCTGTCCTGTTAACGTGCCGTATTTTTCACTAAGTATATCGACATTCATGCCGGCATCCAGGCATGTTTTCACAGTAGTCTCAACTTCTTCATCATCGAATTTGTCGCCTACGAGAACTGCCACTTTTCGTGTATCTGGCAATTTTGCTTTGTTCTCCATACTTAACGCCGGTGACTCTTTTGTAACAGTACTTTCTTCACTGCCGTTCGGTGCGTGTACTCCTACCGCATGTGCAACTGCAGATGCTAATCCGTTGTCGACATTTCCAAACATATCGACCACCTGCTGACGGACATCTTTGTTTTTGACTTTGCCTACTTCAAAACTGAATGCGTCTACAATATGCTTCTTCTCGACTACGGACATACTATTCCAGAACAATTTCGCTTGAGAGAAATGATCCTTGAATGAGTCACTGCGTGCAGCGACTTTGCGGCCTTCCACTTTTTCATGATGGTGGACATATCCGCCCTCTTCTTCAGTAGAAGTAGACGGTGTATTGTCCGCCATTGAATTTTTATGATAAGCTACTTGCCCTGTATTAATCGTCTGTCGGCTGTATCCATCCCGCTGATTATTGTGGAATGGACAGACTGGACGGTTGATAGGGAGCTCATGGAAGTTCGGTCCGCCAAGACGAATCAGCTGCGTATCGGTATAAGAGAACAATCTCCCTTGCAATAAAGGATCATTTGAGAAATCGATTCCTGGGACAACATGTCCTGGATGGAATGCAACCTGTTCTGTTTCTGCAAATACATTATCGACATTACGATTTAAAGTCATCTTCCCAATGATTTTAACCGGAATATCTTCTTCCGGCCAAATTTTAGTCGGGTCTAAAATATCGAAGTCAAAGTCGAATTCTTGGGATTCTTCGATTAGCTGAACGCCCAGTTCCCATTCGACATAATCACCATCTTCAATCGCTTCCCATAAGTCTCTTCTGTGGAAATCAGGGTCTTTCCCGTTGATTTTCTGCGCTTCATCCCAAACGAGTGAATGAACACCTAATTTTGGTTTCCAGTGAAATTTAACAAAGTGGGACTTCCCTTCTGCATTTACGAAACGGAAAGTATGGACGCCGAATCCTTCCATCATCCGGAAACTGCGTGGTATTGCGCGATCTGACATGTGCCACATGATCATATGTGCAGATTCTTGGTTGTTTGCAACAAAATCCCAAAATGTATCGTGTGCTGACGCTGCTTGCGGCATTTCGTTATGAGGTTCCGGTTTAACTGCATGCACTAAATCCGGGAATTTTATAGCATCTTGTATGAAGAATACTGGCATGTTGTTTCCTACTAAATCATAGTTCCCTTCATCCGTGTAAAACTTCACCGCAAAACCGCGAACGTCCCGTACGGTTTCAGCGGAACCTTTGCTGCCTGCAACTGTCGAGAAGCGTGTAAATACGGGTGTTTTCTTTCCTGGCGTTTGTAAAAAGTCAGCTTTCGTATACTCACTCATCGATTCATACAGCTCAAATTCACCATGCGCCGCATAACCGCGAGCGTGGACTACCCGCTCTGGAATTCGTTCGTGGTCAAAATGCGTCATTTTTTCACGGAAATGAAAATCTTCCATAAGTGTTGGTCCGCGCTCTCCTGCTTTTAACGAATGCTCATCTTCTGAAACTTTCAGGCCTTGGTTCGTTGTAAGTGACTTGTTTTTGTCATCCGTTCTAAACGTTTCAAGTTGTCGGTGTTTTTTGTTCTGATCTTCGTGTTCGTTTTGCAAGTTTCTCCGCCTCCATTCGAGAATATCAGTCTCAAATCTATTCCCGAACAGCCGTTTCCTAAACTGTTAACCTAGAAAAAAAGAACCTCCTGTAAACCCGATGTAAACAAATGCGAAACCGAGAACAATAGATGCTGTCAGATAGAGAAAGGCTTTGCCTATTTCGTGAACTTTTGACATACCCAGTATTTCTTTCAACCAAGTTGAAAATGTCGTCAATGCACCGGCAAGTCCTGATACTAGCAAAAACGTCAGCCCAGTCGATAACTGCAATCCGAACACAAAACCTACCAGAAGGCAGCCCAGCAGATTGACTAGAGCCGTGCCATACGGAATATTTTTTGACGTATTCAGCTTCTTTGATAATTGGTATCTGATAATCGCACCAAAAAATCCGCCGATCGCGACTGCCGCTAAGTTTAGTACTGTCACTCGGTTCTCCCCCTTCCGCCAAGTCGAAAACCGAATGCACCGGCGAATAACCCTAGAACAATGCTTGAAAGAACATAGACAATTGCCATTGCAAGATTCGATTCAAACAATGTAAAAGTTTCATAACTAAACGCGGAAAACGTTGTAAATGCCCCTAAAAAACCTACAGTTATCGCATCATAGGCAGTCTTATTCACTAACGTCAAATGCAGCGTCCGTTCAACTAAGAAGCAGAGAATGAACGTACCCGATATGTTTACGATGAACGTGCCAGTTGGAAAGCCATTTGTTGCTGGAAGGACAAATCCGATTAGTGTACGCACAACGGCACCGACAGCTCCTGCTGCACCTACTGCTAAGATTGTTTTCATAGTTCTGCCTCTTCCAGCATTCTTTTCTCAAGCACAGGCTGCAAAGCTAATCGTTTAGTAGCTGAGGTAAATCGAATTTCAATCGATTCATCACTTACTTCTAAAATCTGACCTTTGCCAAATACCCGATGTTTGACTAGCGCTCCCTTCGCTAACAAATTACGATCTGATATGCCATGCGGATTAATGGGAATAGATTTAGGTGCTCGAACAGCTTTACTTGCATTTGGGGATATAGACTTTTTTGGTTTTGGCAACAGGATTCCCCTGACCTCATTGACAAACTTTGAATCTTCTTTTGGTTTGCCATCCTCCATTGAATAGGACAGTAGCTCCAGCCGTTCTTTAGCCCGTGTCATCCCGACATAAAATAAGCGTCGGGCTTCTTCTAATGCTGCTCGATCCAATATATCCTCTTCAGAAGGAATAACGCCTTTGAGCAAGTCAATCATGAACACCCGCTTGAATTCCAATCCCTTCGCACTGTGGAAGGTAGATAGTGTAACCGATTGATCACTTGGCTCTTGCTTCGCCTCTTGGACTGCTTGTTCCAGTGTTTTCAATTGCTCTGCAAACTCAACCATCGTTCGTGTCTGTTCTGCAATACCTTCAAGTGTATCTAAAATTCCCTTTAAACTATCTGCGCGGTAACCGAACTTACTAGCCATACTGACTAAGCTTTCCTCATATCCCAATTCATAACGGATGATCCGAATAATTTGTGCAGGTCGCATATCAGAAATCTTGTTATACACTTCCCCGTATGCTTCAATTTTACGGACTTGACTGTCCTTTAAATCGGTCATTTGCGGAAATGCTTCAAACACATTTCCTTTGATTGTACTATTTTCAAATTGCTGCAATTGTGATCGTGATACAAACAGATTCATCTTACCGGCGATTTTCGCAAAAATATCTTTTCGTTCCACATTAAAACTTAACCTCATGAAGTTCAATATGTCTTCAACAACCCAGTGAGAAAAGAATTTATCATCTGCATCTTTCATATAAAACGGTATCCCCCGCCTGTGCAGCTCGTTGACAAATGGGGTGGATGACGAATTGTTCCTGAATAATATTGCAACTTCGCTTAAGTCCTTTTCCGCCAGAAGTTCATAGGTCACATAGTCTAATTGACGTTTCGCTGTATCGAATCGTTTTAACTGAATGGCACCTTTTGAGCCGTTTTCAGTATGCATATTCTTCTCCCAGCGTTTTGTATTCCGTTGGATGAAAGTTGCAGAAGTCGAGACGATTTCTTTAGATGAACGATAGTTTTGTTCCATATTCAACAACTTTGCTTCTGGATACACCAATTTGAAATCCATCAAATAATCAGGATCTGCCCCCCTCCACGCATATATGGACTGATCATCGTCCGCCACTACACAAAGGTTTCCATGCATAGCCGTCAAGTGTTCCACAATTTTATGCTGTACAAGGGAAGTATCCTGGCTCTCGTCAGTCAAAATATAATCGTATTTCAATTGAAACTCCATACCGAGCTCTTCGTCACTTCGCATCGCTTCTTCAGCTGTTAACAAAAGATCATCAAAGTCGAGCAACGTCATGTCGGCAGTGTCTTCTTTCATCGTTTCATATCGTCGGGCAATTTTTGCTGCCCGTTCAAATGGTTCTCCTTTTTCTGTCCAGTTTTCTGACGGAATCATTTGGTTCTTGAGGAGACTAATATGCGTAGAGAGTGAATTTAGCTGGTCTTCTGTAGCGTTTTCATTCAATACGAATTTACATGCAGCTTTTAATGCATTTTGTTTAAGATACCCTTCCAACAAAGTGAATTTCCGCCCTTGTTTTGACAGCCATTTTTTTGAAATGGTAAATGCCAGACTATGAATTGTGGAAAAATCAGCTGCTGGTAAATCCGGAAATAACGTTCGGAACCGCTTTTTCATATCGTTCGCAGACGCTTTACTAAAAGTAATGGCCTTTATGCGTTTTGGCTGAACATTTAACTCTTCAATGAGGTAACCGATTCGCATAATAATCGTCGTTGTTTTGCCTGAACCTGGACATGCCAGAAGCAACAGCGGGCCATCTACTGCGAGAACTGCCTGTTTTTGCACATCATTCAATCGGATATTCAGTTGTCTTTTTTTCCGTTCAAAAAAATCTTCCATCTACATCAAATCTCCTTAAGATTACGTCCTTTAAACTTATCACAAAAAGTACAAAAATAAGTAAAGAACGACATAAAAAACCTCTGCATATTTTCAGCAGAGGTTGGATCGTTTTGGATTACTGTCGTTAAAATCCGCCTGTTTCGAGACGGTCATTTTGTAGATCGATTTTCTTTTTTGCACTGCCCGTATAAGCAGTTGAAGCGACTTCATTCGTTTTTCGCTGTTCGTCTGTGTACTCTACACCACTCGTGCTTTCTTTTGCTTGTTTCGTTCTGTGCTCATTACCTGACTCGTTTGTAGACACTACATTCACTCCCTTTGTCACGCGTTTAAGGATAGTATGTCATTCAGTGTCAATAATTACACAGGTAGTTTTCACCAGTCGGTTACTTCGGATTACCCATTTCAGTAAACGGATAAAATCTGAACTTCACTTTACCTACGACAGAGTCCTCTTCAATACTTCCAAAGATCCGACTATCCATACTGTTTGTACGGTTGTCTCCCATTACAAACAACTGCCCTTCAGGAACAATAACTTCAAAGTCCTGCGTTAAATTTTGTCCTTCTGGCAAAGCTTCTTTGTTTGAGTCCAAATACTTTTCAGGATATTCTTTTCCATTGATGGTAAGTACGTCATTTTCCATTCGGATCGTATCACCTGGCAGCCCAATAACCCGTTTTATGAAATCCTCTTTTGCATTCGGAGCATGGAAAACAATTTTATCAAAATGATCTAGTGATGAAATTTTTGAAATGACGACCCGATTGTTGTCATGGAAAGTAGGCTCCATCGATTCACCAGAAACGATTACTGGTGTAAATAGGAATTGTCTAACTAAAAACGCTACAAGGACCGCAACGACTAGTGATTTCCCCCATGACCAAAATTCTTTTTTAGATTCTGCTTCCATAGTGCACCTCCATTTGTTAATTTTCGATTACATAGCCGAGTGAACGCAGCACATTGTCTATAAATGACTTTGTATAGACTAGAACCTCTTCTCGCTCCGGCTCTTGGTAGACATCGTGGTACAACTGCCGCCATTCCTTGAATTGGAATTCCGTTAAGTTTTGACGCTTCAGCCACTTCTTTGTAATCGTGATATCTGTAATTCGATCTTCTCCACCGGTATGAACTAAAAGCGGTACATCTTGAATCGATTGTTCTGATTGAACACTGCTTTTCATGAACGCATTCAATTCTTTGAACCATCCGCCTGTTACAGTCGACATAACGTCAGATGCAATACGTGTTTTAGGACGTTCTTCTGAATTCCTTGTAAGCATGTCAAACGTAATTCCATGATCAATCTTCATGGAGGAGGACAAACGAGTAAGGATCGATGAAAACTTTGGCGGATGGTGAACAAGCGATAACCAAGGGGAACTCAGGATGACTCCTGCACATTCCAGTCGCTGCTGCTGAAGTAACCGAATGGTTAGAAGTGCACCAAATCCATGTGCCAATACAAAAACAGGCACACTTTCTTTCAAACCTGCATCCATCATTTTCTTTATAAAACTAACATATGATTCAAAAGATTCATCATGCGGTTTACTTTTTTCTTCGGGTCCATGCCCTGGTAAATCACCTGTAATTACATCGAACCCAGAACCTCGTAATTGTTGAATGAGCCATGCATATCTCTGATGGTCTTCGTAGGCGTTATGTACAATTACAATGACTGCTTTTGCTTGACCATCTGCTTCCCATTTCCACATAGCGCTTCCCTCCATTTACTCAGCTTCTTTAGCTCTCCTTTTTGTACAAGGCCTAAAACTTTGATAGGATTATTATACATCAAAGCACAACTAGGAGGGCACTTTCATGATTTATCCTTACAATAATACTTGGCCAGACATCCATGAGTCTGTTTTTGTAGCAGACTTTGCCGTGATTACTGGAGATGTGACAATTGGAGCCGATTCATCTATTTGGTTTAACACTGTTATCCGTGGGGACGTCGCCCCTACCCGAATCGGCAAGCGCGTCAGCATTCAAGACTTGTCTTGTTTACACCAAAGCCCTGACAATCCGTTAATCATAGAAGATGACGTTACAATTGGTCACAAAGTTACATTACATAGCTGCACTGTAAAAAAGGGGGCGTTAGTGGGAATGGGCTCAACCATTTTAGACGGAGCCATAATTGAGGAAGGTGCTTTTGTCGGTGCAGGCAGTCTGGTACCTCCAGGAAAAGTCATTCCTGCAGGCATGTTAGCACTCGGTGCACCCGCAAAAGTAGTTCGTCCGCTTAGCGATGAGGACCGTTTGGATATGCAGCGAATCGTTTCAAGTTATGTAGAAAAAGGGAAATCTTATAAGCAGCTGCAAAAGTAAAATAGAAAACACAAAAGCAAGATAGCGACGCGGCTATCTTGCTTTTGTGTTTTATTTCACTTGGCTGATTTCTTCTTTCAATACGATTGCTTTATCTGTCTGTTCCCACGGTAACTCGATATTTGTTCTGCCGAAATGCCCATAGGCCGCTGTTTGTTTGTATATAGGACGACGCAAATCGAGCATTTTAATAATTCCCGCTGGACGTAGATCGAAATGACTTCGAACAAGTTCCACAAGACGGCTTTCTGGGATATCACTCGTTCCGAATGTATCAACTGAAATCGAAACAGGCTTCGCCACACCGATTGCATACGCCAGCTGTACTTCACAGCGATCCGCAAGACCTGCAGCGACTAAGTTTTTAGCAACATAACGTGCTGCGTAAGATGCTGAACGGTCGACTTTGGTTGCGTCTTTACCAGAAAACGCACCGCCGCCATGCCGAGCATAGCCTCCGTACGTATCAACGATAATTTTACGTCCAGTTAGACCAGCGTCCCCTTGAGGACCGCCAATCACAAAACGCCCAGATGGGTTGATGAAGTATTTTGTTTCTTCATCCAGTAAGTTCTTTGGTACAACAGTGTCAATCACGTGCTGTTTGACTTCACGCTGCAATTGCTCCAGTGTCACTTCAGGATGATGCTGCGTAGAAATAACAATCGTATCCACACGGATTGGTTCGTTCTTTTCATTATATTCAATCGTTACTTGTGTTTTTCCATCAGGACGTAAGTAGTCCAGTGTTTCTTCTTTCCGCACTTTTGTAAGCTGACGTGAAAGTTTGTGCGCAAGGCTAATTGGAAGAGGCATCAATTCCTCTGTTTCGTTACACGCATATCCAAACATGAGTCCCTGGTCCCCTGCACCAATTGACTCTAGTTCTTCATCATCCATTAACCCTTCACGCGCTTCCAGTGCACAATCTACACTTGCCGCGATGTCGGGTGATTGTTCATCAATCGAGGTTAGAACAGATGAGGTTTCATAGTCGAAACCGTATTTCGCACGCGTATAGCCGATTTCCTTTACGGTTTCTCGAACCACTTTAGGAATATCGACATATGTAGTCGTTGTAATTTCTCCAATTACAAGAACTAATCCTGTTGTAATAGTTGTTTCACATGCGACACGCGCATTCGGGTCTTTCTCGATAATCGCATCCAAAATTGCATCTGAAATTTGATCACACATCTTATCGGGATGGCCTTCTGTAACTGACTCAGACGTAAACAGTCGTCGATTTGTCATATGGTTTCCTCCTTCAGCCGCAAGTTTCCCCTACAGCGAACTCGTGATACGGTACTCTCGTTTTCCCAGTTTCGTCCCGCGCCTGAAGAGAAGCGACGTTCAACGTTCACAAGGATAAAGGCAAACAAACAATAGAAAAAGCCTTCCACTCACGTAGTGCATACATGAGGAAAGGCATGATATCATAGGCACCTTTCACTCTTATCGTCCAGGGAGTGTGTACCCTGCTTCAGGTTTGGCACCTTTTCATAGACAAGGACGTCCATGCAGGTTGCCGGGCATCATAGGGCCTGTCCCTCCGCCGACTCGGGATAAGAGTATCCGTTCATCTATCTATGCTACGAGAAAACTCGAATCTTGTCAAATATTTTTGTGGTTCTCACTTGAGTTTTGAATTAGTATAGTTTATTATTCTTAATGTGTTATACTAATTCAAAATAAGACAGCCCGATTAAGGGTAATTAATGAAAAGGACGGTATCTACCTATGATTTCAGCGAAAATAGATAATGGACTCAAAGAACTTCTTTCTGGATCTAATATTACATTACAGCCTTCTGTACCAGTATTAGTCGAAAAAGCAGTTTCACGAGGTGAGGCGAAGCTATCAGCAGATGGAGCCGTTACTGCGCAAACCGGGAAATATACCGGCCGTTCTCCTAAAGACCGCTACATAGTTGAAGAAGCAGCTTCAAAAGACAAAATCGACTGGGGAGCTGTAAATCGTCCGATTTCAGAAGCTCACTTCGATTCTCTTTACAACAAAGTATTGAATCACTTACAGCCTAAAGATGAGCTATTTGTCTTTAAAGGCTACGCTGGGGCTGATAAGTCTTCACAACTTTCCATTCAAGTCATCAATGAATATGCATGGCAAAACCTATTTGTTCATCAATTATTCATCCGACCTTCAGAAGAAGAACTTAAAACTCATGAAGCACAATTTACAATTTTAGCTGCGCCTTCACTTAAAGCAGATCCTGCAGTAGATGGTACGGATTCTGAGACATTCGTAGTCATCTCACTCGAAAAACGTATTGTGTTAATTGGCGGAACTGAGTATGCAGGAGAAATGAAGAAATCTATTTTCTCTGTCATGAACTACTTGCTTCCTGAGAACGGGATTCTTTCTATGCACTGTTCAGCAAACGTTGGAGAAAAAGGCGATGCAGCTCTATTCTTCGGATTGTCAGGTACTGGCAAAACGACTCTATCTGCAGATGCAAACCGCAAACTAATCGGCGATGATGAGCATGGTTGGTCTGACCAAGGTATCTTCAATATTGAAGGCGGATGTTATGCGAAGTGCATTAATTTATCTCAAGAAAAAGAGCCTGAAATTTACGGTGCAATCCAATTCGGTACGGTTTTAGAAAACGTTGTGCTTGATCGGGATTCACGTAAGCCAGACTACGATGACAATACACTAACAGAAAATACTCGTGCGGCTTACCCAATTGATAACATAGACAACATTATTCTTCCATCAGTTGCTGGGCATCCTGAAACGATTATCTTTTTAACGGCAGATGCTTTTGGCGTGCTGCCTCCAATTTCTAAACTAAACAAAGAACAAGCAATGTATCACTTCCTTAGCGGATTCACATCCAAGCTAGCTGGAACTGAACGCGGGATTACTTCTCCAGAAGCTACGTTCTCAACTTGCTTTGGATCACCTTTTCTTCCATTGCCTGCTACAGTTTACGCTGACATGTTAGGTAAGAAAATTGACGAGCACAATTCACGTGTCTTCCTCGTTAATACAGGTTGGACGGGCGGAGCTTATGGTGTTGGAAAGCGCATGAGCTTAAAACATACTCGTACAATGGTACGTGCAGCGCTTTCAGGAGAACTTGATAACGTAGAAACAGAAACTTCAGCTACATTCGGACTTCAAATTCCTAAAGTGATTGACGGAGTTCCAACTGAAGTGTTGAACCCGCGCAACGCTTGGAGCGACCCAGCAGAATACGATGCGAAAGCGAAAGAACTTTCCCACCTGTTCAAAGAGAACTTCAAGAAATTCACTCACGTTTCAAATGATATCATTCAAAAAGGCGGACCCATCATCTAATTGGTTATGACAAAAGAACCTTCCATAGCGGAAGGTTCTTTTTCTATGGCTGTTCGCTCATCCATTTCGTTAGATCCCGCACAATTTGCGCATTGTGCCCTGAAGGAAAGTGATGTGTATAGTCTTTAAAATACCACGTTTCATACTCTTTTTGTGCTTCACGCAGTGCATCTTCTAACAGGATGGCTTGTTCAAACGAAACATTCTCATCCTTCATTCCATGGATGATTAAAACTGGGGCACTGACCTCTTCCATTCTAAATAGCGCAGTTCGTTCTCGATATGCTTCAGGTGCACTATTCGGTGAGCCGCCGATCACTCGCTTCATCATACGTCTCATATCTTCCCGCTCATTATACGTGAAGACAACATCGGAAACACCGGCCCAATGAACTGTAGAGGTAATATCTTCACGCAAAATAGCAGTCCAGAGCGCCATTATGCCGCCTCTTGAAAAAGAAAATAAGTGAATGCGGCCATCTCGCCATTTGGGACGCTGTTTTAGTACATCCACTGCATGAACAGCATCCAGGATGTCTTCACCAGCAAATTCATCCCGACCTTCTCCCCCGCGGTTTCCTCGATAGTATGGAGCAAATACAACGAAACCTTGACTTGCAAATTGTGCAATCCGGGCAGGTCGCGCCATCCCAATATGTTGAATTCCACCTCTTAAATAGATGATTCCTTCATATTCGCCATCTTTTTTCGGTTCAGCAAGCATTCCTTTTACTTTTAACCCGCCAGAAATATACGTGATTTCAGTAAGTGCGATAGAAGGGGTAGGCGACGGATAGTCACGTTTAGAAACGATTTGAGCGTCATTTAGCATGTTGCTCAACCCAATTTCTTATTTCTTTCATCCCTTTATCTTTCATATGGAAGCTTAACGTATCACAGTTATCCAATTCGTCGTCCGTTAACCAAAGTGCACCTTCCGTTTCAAAACGCTCTGCATGAATATCTAAGTCAACAAAGTCTGCAGTAAAGACTGCTTTGCAAAACGGCGGATCCGTGTACACAACATACTCCGCAAACTTTTCGAGATTGGTTACAGTGACGCCTGTTTCCTCCATTACTTCACGAGCAGCAGCATCTTCAATTGTTTCCCCCGGCTCAGCTTTCCCGCCAGGAAATTCAACTCCACGAATCGTGTGAGTTGTAAGCAGCCATTTTCCATCATGTTTCAGGACTACCAAAACATGACGCGCCTCTAATTCCTGTTCACCGAAGACGAGCTCAACCCGACTTCCTTTTAAGTCGTCAAATGTTAACATGACTGCACATCCTATCTAATCGAACAGGCGAACCCGCTGCATACGTACACTTCTTTACCTCGTTACAGGTTGCCTGAAAAAAGGAAGGTCCTCAATGAATGCCTGCGAATCCTTATCCGTAAATTCATGGATGAGTGCGTATACTTTGTGTAATCGCCGGTCAATTTTGTGATTATCTCGATCATAATGATATGGAACATAAGGTAAATGCGCACGCAAGAAGTTGATGAATTCCAGCTCATTTGTCTGATCAAACAAATGATTAAAAATTTCTACGTAATCTTTAGGTATTTGCACTTCAAACTCGTAAGGCGAGTCGTGCTGATGCATATTGATCGACTGGTGAACAACTGATACATACATTGTATATTTTCCATCTGCCATTGAAATCCCATCCTTTTTTTGAAATAGTATGGGCAATTGCAGCTCAAGTATGTGCTATTCGTCATATCGATGCTAAATTGGCAACTTTTTCAACTGCTTCCGCTACGTTTTGATGGACATTCGGGTCTAACGGATGCGGTACGAGATCACCGTGTTTCGTTGAATCCAAAATTGCAAGTGCAGCTGCAATTAGCATATCGTAGGTGATTTTGTTCGTCTTCGCATTCAGTGCACCACGGAAGATTCCAGGGAATCCAAGTACATTATTTACAAGTCGACCATCAGCTGCAAAAGCAGCGCCTGCTTCTAGTGCAACTTCAGGCTGAATTTCAGCGTGAGGATTAGACAAAGCCAAAATGATTTGTCCAGGGCGTACCATTTCCGGTTTGATCAGCCCTTTAACACCCGTTGTCGCAATAACAATGTCACTCGTTGCCATTACTTCTTCTAATGATTCTGCTGTTGACCCACCATGTGATACTAACCGCTCTAATGCGCTTTCGTTCATATCGATGCCTTGCATCTTTTTAACACCGTATGCCATCATCATACGACTAATTGCCAGGCCTGCTGCGCCTAAACCGATTTGCCCGACAACGGAGTCCTCCAGGTTCACCCCTGCTTGACGGCATGCGGAAAGTGTTGAAGCAAGTGCGACTACTGCTGTCCCATGCTGATCATCATGCATAACAGGGATATCCAGTTCAGCTTTCAGACGTTCTTCAATCTCGAAACAATGTGGAGAACCGATGTCCTCTAGTAAGATTCCGCCAAAACCTTGGTGGATATGTTTCACTGTTTCCACCACTTTGTCTGGATCACTTGTATCAAGTAAAATTGGAATCCCGCTAATACCTGCAAACTGGTCAAACAAGACGGATTTTCCTTCCATTACTGGCATACCCGCAACGGGCCCGATATTACCTAACCCTAAAATAGCTGTCCCATCTGTTACGATTGCTACAGTATTTGAAATACCCGTGAAAAATTGAGCTTGCTGTGGATCTTTTTCAATCACTTTACAGACATTCGCAACACCTGGTGTGTAGACACGGCGTAAATCCCCGAGTGAGCGGATTCCAACCTTGCTCTTCATATGTATCTTTCCGCCTTCGTGTGCACGAAGCACATCGTCAGAAATGGCTTGAACTTGTATTCCTCCGCCAATATCATTAATAGCTGTTACGATTTTGTCGAGTTGTTCCACATCATTACATTGAACAGATATATCGCGTATGGTGGAAAGAGTACCTACTTTAATCGTCTGGATATCGCCAATATCTCCTTCGAGCTGCCCAATGGCATATGCAACTTTCGCGAAATTACCAGGCTTGGATGGCGTTTCAATAATTAAATTTCGTAAATAGGGTGTATTTGGCATTCTGAATTCTCCTTTACCTGTATAGAACAAGCTATATGTTTTAATCACAGACCTATTTTACACATTGATGTAGAAGAGTACAATGATGTACATAAAACAATGCATCTCTCCGATAAGGAAAGATGCATTGTTTTTATGCCTTAATATCTACTGTTGAACCTTTGTAAGGGTGTGATGCTTCTGGCATAGATTGAAGCATTTCAGCCGCTGCTGATGCATTTGAAGTCATCGCCTTGTCCAATATTGAAAGCTTCACGGTGGACTGCAGACTACGCAGCTGACTAGACATGATTGATGAAATATCCATTACAATCATCTCCTCTCCCCCTACTTATCGGTACAACCATCCAATTATAAAGGTTTGCTTATTAATTGTTGTCTTCTCCAAGGAATGCATTCAACATCCATTGATGCTTTTCTACACTTTGATAAATAGCATTTAACAGATCTTCCGTCATGAAATCACCTGCATCGCCAGCTAATTTCATACCGTTCTTCAAGGACTTCATGATTTCGTCAAAGTCACTGACAATAGCTGCTACCATTTCTTCAGCCTTCTCATTGCCGCTAGCTTCTTTAATAACTGCTTCAGACAAATGTTCTGTCATTTTTGCTGTTGGTTTTCCGCCTAACGTTAAGATGCGTTCCGCGATATCATCCATGTGCTGCGTTGCTTCATCATATAATTCTTCAAACTTCGCGTGTAAAGTGAAAAATTGTTTTCCTTTTACATACCAGTGATAATTATGAAGTTTTGTATACATCACTGACCATGAAGACACCTGTGTATTCAATTCTTTAATAAGTTCTGCTGACATAATATAATACCCTCTTTTCAATGTGATTTATCTAATACGTCTCTCTGTTAATTTACCACGAAACGGTATAAACTAAACGTAACAATTCTCTAGGAGCGGTTCATTTGAAAAAGTTAGTTTTACTACTCATTCGCTTTTATCAAAAAATGATTTCTCCCCTTACGCCCCCTTCTTGCAGGTTTTACCCAACCTGTTCACATTACGGAGTTGAAGCTGTCGAGACTCATGGTGTCATTAAAGGACTTTTCCTTACAATTATCCGAATTTCAAAATGCCATCCCTTCCATAAAGGCGGGTTCGATCCAGTTCCTGCTAAGAAAGAAAAAGTCTAATAACTCTTTCAGTTGTCAAGTACCTATTCTTCTAGTATGATGAGTAGGTACTTTTTTAAATCGTAATGATTACGTATTGGAGGATTAAATTGATGACTAGAAAGAGAATTTTAATTGGACTATTGCTATTAACACTCGGTCTTGGTGCTTGTGGGAATGGTGAAAAAAAGAAAGACAGCGCATCATCCGATGGAAAAGTGTCTGTTTATACGACAGTTTATCCGCTGCAATATTTTGCTGAACGAATTGGCGGAGATACTGTAACGGTGAAATCCATATATCCTGCAGGCAGTGACGAGCATACCTTCGATCCAACACAAAAAGAAATGATGAAACTTGCGGATGCGGATTTGTTTTTCTACATCGGTCTAGGACTTGAAGGTTTTGTTGAAAATGCAGAAAAAACATTGAACAACCAAAACGTTAAGCTGCTTCCAGTAGCTGATCACATCGATCCTTCCAAGTTAATGGAAGGTCATCACCATCATGATGGAAATGAGCACGGTGATGGCCATGGTCATGATGAGCACGAACATGCAGAAGGACAAGTGGATCCTCACGTTTGGATTTCACCTGTACTCAGTATCGAATTAGCAGCTTCAGTTCGAGATGGTCTAATTGAGCAATCTCCCAAAAACAAGGAGTTGTACGATACAAATTTTGAAACGTTAAAATCCGATTTAGAAGAATTGGATAAAGAATTCGTTTCGATGGCTGAGGATGCCCCTTCTAAAACATTTTTTGTATCCCACGCAGCATTCGGATACTTAGCTAATGAATATGGCTTGGAACAAATCGCGATTGCCGGTCTAAATACTCAAAATGAACCTTCTCAAAAAGAACTGACAAAAATCGTAACAGAAGCAAAAGAACATCACGTGAAAACAATATTATTCGAGCAAAACGTCAGCTCCAAACTTACAAAAGTGGTACAGAATGAAATCGGCGCAGATTCTGCCGTTCTTCACAACCTTTCAGTCCGCACAAAAGAAGATATCGCGAATAATGAAGATTATCTTTCCTTAATGAGACGAAATAGTAGCGTGTTATCCAAAGCACTGCATTAAAAAGACAGCAGAGAAAACGAAGTGTTTTCTCTGCTGTCTTTTATTCTACATTCATTTCCGCCACACATTCACGGAGTGTCTTTCGCATTAATTTATTTGAAGCATTGCGTGGTAATTCATCTGTAATATAAAACGCTTTCGGCACTTTATACGAGGCAAGCTGCTGCTTACAAAATGCGTCTAAGCTTTCGAGGTCAACCGTATTTGCAGCGACTATAAATGCTGCTGGAACAGCCCCCCACTTTTCACTTGGCATAGCGCAGACGCCCGCTTCTAAGACGTTAGGGTGTTCAACTAATACTGCTTCTACTTCTGCGGGGTAAATATTTTCGCCGCCTGAAATAATTAAATCTGAACGGCGATCAGACACAAATAAGAAGCCTTCCTCATCGAAATAGCCGATATCTCCTGAATGCAGCCATCCATTTTCTGTAGCCTGCTTATCAACATGCTTTCCAATGTAGCCTTTCGTCACATGAGGGCCTTTAATGAGAATTTCACCTTTGTCAAATGGCTCCTCAGCACCTTCAATCCGGATGTCTGTAAAAAACAATGGCTTTCCCGCTGATCCCGGTTTCCGTAAAGCATCTTCAGCTGACAATGTAGCAGTTTGAGAACTCGTTTCTGTCATTCCATATGTCTGCATGACAGGAAGACCGCACTGTCCAGCTCGTT
This sequence comes from Sporosarcina aquimarina, assembly GCF_033253705.1. Lineage (GTDB taxonomy): Bacteria > Bacillota > Bacilli > Bacillales_A > Planococcaceae > Sporosarcina > Sporosarcina aquimarina. The sequence continues at coordinate 9,967 of NZ_JAUBDH010000005.1, read as the reverse complement.
TTAAGTAGCTAACTGGAACCGGTCCACCGCCCACTAGCATAGTTCGGAATTTAGGATGTATCAGCAGGTTATCATTTTCAATTACAGTCAATAACCGTTCAAGCGTGACCGCCACAACCGACATTCCTGAAACGTTACCACTTACAATTTCTTGAGCCGCCACTGCGGCATCAAACTTTTCGAAGAGCCGCACTTCTGTCCCATAAAGAACGGCTCTGGCTAAAATCGAAAACCCGCTGATATGGAACAGCGGCATCATATGAAGCCATGCATCGCCTTCATGTAATCCACTGTTCAACACTGCGGATAACGCACTAGCTGTATGGTTTTCAGCCGTTTGACGTACACCTTTAGGAAAACCTGTTGTTCCTGATGTATACATTATTGTAAGTACCCGATCTTCTTCCCACATACTTTCAAGCTGCATGGGAATGGGTTCGAGTTCAAGAAAGTTTGTATAGGAGACAGACCGGAAATTTGCCTGACGCCCCTTTTCACTAAACGCATCATCGAAGAGCAATAGATCCGATTGCGAGTCTTTCATCTGGTATTCTATTTCCTCAACGGTGAGCCGTGCATTAAGAAGCACCATCTCTACGCCAGCTAGCATGCATCCATGTATTAACATTGCCATTTCGGCAGAAGTCGCGCCTAGCAGAGCAATTCGATTTCCTCGTTGCAAGCCCAGTGCATTCAGCTTATTCGCTCGAATCACTGCTTCTTCTTTCAATTCTATATAGGTCCACGTTTTGCCTTCAAAACTCAGTGCGCGTGCCCTAGGAGTGAGCGCTGCACGTTTTAACAACCAATTAGGGATCAATTTCACCTCTCCTTTCCATAAGAAAAAACTGCCAAGTAGGCAGTCTTTTCGTTTGTTAACCATTAAGGGAAGCGTGGGAATTGACCGAAATCAGGTTTACGCTTTTCTTTGAATGCATCGCGTCCTTCTTTTGCTTCGTCTGTCGTATAGTACAACAACGTAGCATCTCCAGCCATTTGCTGAAGACCTGCAAGACCATCTGTGTCTGCATTCATCGCTGCTTTTACAAAACGGAGTGCAGTCGGGCTCATGGATAGCATCTCTTCACACCATTGAACGGTTTCATCTTCAAGCTGCTCGTAAGGGACAACTGTATTGACCAATCCCATATCCAAAGCTTCCTGTGCACTATACTGACGGCACAAATACCAAATTTCACGTGCTTTCTTATGGCCGATAATACGTGCAAGATAACCTGAACCATAACCTGCATCAAACGAACCGACTTTAGGTCCTGTCTGTCCGAAGATTGCGTTGTCTGCTGCAATTGTCAGGTCACAGACAACGTGTAATACGTGGCCGCCGCCAATTGCAAAGCCAGACACCATTGCGACAACTGGTTTTGGAATGACACGAATCAGGCGCTGCAGATCGAGAACATTCAAACGAGGAATCTCGTCTTCTCCTACATATCCGCCATGACCGCGAACTTTCTGGTCTCCGCCAGAACAGAATGCCTTTTCGCCTTCTCCTGTTAAAACGATGACACCGATACTTTCGTCGTCACGTGCGCGAGAAAAAGCATCGATCATTTCCATTACCGTTTTCGGACGGAACGCATTGCGTACTTCCGGTCGGTTGATTGTCACTTTCGCAATTCCATTATACTTCTCATACTTAATATCTTCGTATGTATGAAGCGTTTCCCATTGTCGTGTCATGGTTTTCCTCCTAGAAATCAATTTTGTTTTGCAACCTCATTTATTATTGTAGCAAATTCCACAGGTTTTTCCACGTGGATTGCATGGCCCGCATTTTTCACACTGACATGTCGGACGTTTTTCAGTGAGTTCTTCATTTCTCCAGCGATTGTTTCAAACTTGGCATCACAGGATCCTGTAACAAGCGTCAAAGGGAATGTCAGCGAAGAAAGTACTCCCCAATAAGAGGGCTGACTGCCTGTTCCTATTCCAAGCAAACTGTTCGCAAGTCCTCTTGGATTTTGAGATAGACGTTCTGCGCGTATTGCTTCTTGTTTGACAGCAGGCAGCGCTTTCTGAGAATTGAATAGAGCAAGGTTTTCCCAAAAGTCCACGAAATCCTCTATCGGTTTTGTTAACAGTCGCCCTGCTAACTTGGCATCTCGCTGCATACGTTCAGATCGCTCAGATTCCGTTTTTAGGCCAGGCGATGCACTTTCCAATACCAATGCTTGAATTCGTTCAGGATGAGCTGCAGCATAGCCTAAAGCGACTCTCCCGCCCATTGAATATCCTACTAATATGAACTTCTGAAGATTCAATTGGCTGAACACTTGCTCCAAATCTTCTATCTGCTTTCTCATCTCATAATCCGTACTGTTTTCGGGACTGTCAGAACGTCCATGCCCCCATAAATCGATTACTGCGGTCTGAAAACCGTCTCCAAGATGTGAAATGACTTCCCTCCATGTCTCGCTGCTGCCAGTAAATCCATGAAGGAATACAATCGCAGGAAGTGACGGATCACCTGTCCGCTGCACATGCATCTTATGTCCAGTCACTATAATCGTATCAGAGCCCATTACGGTCGAGCTCCTCCCCTATGGCATTCCATAATTCCCTGTGAGCCGTTACATTTTGTCCACGGTCCGAAATCATCTCGATAATACGCAGTGGCGCTGTTTTGTCTTCTTTCAACTGCGTTTCAAGCTGATCGAGGGATGAAACCGAATTGTATTGAATACCGTACATTTCTGCAATCGGCGCAAATGACAACCCAGTTGGCGTGCCAAACAGCTGTTCAAAATGATTAGGAATAGATGCTTGAGGCAGATAAGAGAAAATACCGCCGCCATCATTATTGCTTACGATAATTGTCAAATCCATTGTCTTCATTCGCGAGATCAGTAATCCATTTACATCATGCATGAACGACAAATCCCCAATAAGGAGCCAAGCAGGTCTTTTCCGAGCGGTTTGAATTCCGAGAGCCGTAGAAACAACACCATCAATTCCGTTTGCACCACGATTCGAGAACATGGCAATATCCCGTTCCGTTTTTCGGAAGTAAGTGTCTAAGTCGCGGATCGGCATACTGCTGCCGCTGATTAAATCACTGCCGTCTGGCAGATAGCTCAGCAATGTACGAACGAAGTCCCCTTCGTGTACACCTTCACTCTGATAACCAGCCGTCAGATGGGAAGCAAGCTCATTCGCTTTACTCCACATTTTTGTGAATGCAGCATCTTGACTTGCACTCGCTTCAACATTCAGTACTTCCATCGCGTTCACTTGGAGATGGTGCGTCGCAATCCCTAGCGGATCACGAAAAATCGGAGACTCATCCACAACGATAAACTTTGCAGGTCGGACTTTCTTCAAAAATAACGTAAGCGGCTTAGACACCGGCTGGGGTCCGATTCGAATTACAGTATCCGGCCCAGCTTGTACTGCAAATGATTCAGTTTTCAATAAAGCATCATAAGAATCAATGCATAAATGATGACAAGACTTTGGAACTTCCGATCGTAAATTGGATAATGGATCACAGATAACAGGCCAATTCATTCTTTCTGCAAATGACCAAACCTGTTTTTTATCAAAACCGGGAATCCATTCACCAACCACTAATACACCACGTTCAGAAGAACCAATCCACTTACTGACTTGATTCTTTTGCTCCAAAGTCAATGAAGTATGTCCTGCAATCCGTTCTGTAAACGAGACAGAAGGATGCTCTTGTTCAAAATCGATAAGCAAGGGTTCTCTAAATGGTGCATTAAGATGGACAGGTCCTTTAGGTTCTGTAACCGCCATACCAACACTGCGTGCAATTTGTCTTTCCAAAAAATCGTCAACTGCAGCTGAATCTTCTGGTATTGGTAAATCCACATCGTATTTCACATGCGGTTCAAACATCCCCATCTGCCGGATAGCTTGAGGAGCACCGACATCGCGCAATTCATGCGGACGATCTGCTGTAATTACAACGAGCGGAACCCGGGCATAATACGCTTCAGTCACTGCAGGATGATAATTGGACGCAGCAGTTCCAGATGTGCAGAGCAGCACGACAGGTTGTTGAGTAGCCTTTGCTAACCCTAGTGCAAAGAATCCAGCAGAGCGTTCATCTACTTGTAAATGGACATCGATCTTCTCCGTAGATGCAAGTGCGTATGCTAATGGCGTTGAGCGGGAACCAGGACTAATCACGGCTTGCGCAACACCCATACGCACAAGGCTTTCTGTCATCCTTCTAACATGATTGGTTAGCGTTTTACGATTATCCATTCAAAGAACCTCCAAGTGCTCGTAACATCGGTCTGAATTTAACCCACGTCTCTTCATATTCCTGTATGGGATCTGAGTCTGCGACAATTCCGCCACCAGCATATAGCCATGCATTATCTTGTTCTAACAATGCAGAACGAATTGCAACGGCAAATTCACCGTTCCCAGAAGCATCTGTCCATCCTACGGGTGCAGCATAGTAACCTCGATCGAGATTTTCTTCCTGTCGAATCAGTTCCATCGCAACAGTCGTTGGGACTCCTCCGAGGGCGGGTGTCGGATGCAGAGCTTTTACGAATTGAAAAATACTGCTTTCTGAACCCAATTGCCCTTGGACAGGTGTATGCAAATGCTGAATATCCCGCACCTTCATTAGCTTCGGTCGTGTCGCCGTTGTATAGGAAGCACAAAGTGAGTCGAATACCCCCGTAATCATATCCACGACATATTGATGCTCTTCGCGGTTCTTTTTATCATCCAGCAATTCATCACCAAACTGCTTATCCTGTTCAGCGGTGCTTCCCCTTTTAATGGAGCCTGCAACACAGGCAGAAAACGCTTGTCCATCTTTAATTTCAATCAGACGTTCAGGCGTTGCACCGAAAAAGAATTGGGTTCCATTCTCAAGTCCAAAATTATAACTGTCACGCTGCTCGTTGGAAACAGAATGCAGTGCAGCAGCAGGTGAGATCGGCTGTTCAAATTGAAGAGCCAGCTTGCGTGCAATGACAACTTTCTCAGCTTCCCCATTTTGGATTTTTTTTGTAATTTGTTCTACTGCTTTTAAATACTGCTCTTTTCGCAGCTCTTCCATCGCTGTAAGTGCTGGCTTTGCTATGGTAATAGATTCTTGTACTTGAGCCATGTGAATAAGATGGTCACGCTGCTTACGCAGTGCTTCAAATTGAAGAGCCGTTTCAGATTCTTCAGAGATGAAGTTAATCGCAACAAGTGTTTTTCCATTTTCTATCTTCAATTGAAATGTGGGCACAGCAAAAAGCGCATTCGAAAAATTTTCCCACTCTGAAGGAACTGAGGAACGTTTTTCATCAAAAGAAAATCCGCCAAACAGCACAGGGTCCATGTCTTTGTCTTCTTTAATAAGTGCTTCGCAGTAGTGTTTCCATTTGGATTCGATCGTATCAAAGCGATCCGTTCCAGTTTCATCGGTTAACGTCAACGCATGTCCAATCCCGACGAGTGTCATCGTTTTAGATGCATTTTCCCAATAAAACCGATGCGAATCATGGATGAACGCCCCTGCCTCAAAAAAAGACAGCGGTGAAATTCCGCCCGCCTCAATTGTTTCTGTAAAGAAGCGGACATGCGGCATAGCTGCCGTTCTTTCTCGGCTAGGTAAGTCCGTAAGCTTCCGATTCATAGTATTCTCTCCTCTTGTGGCCAACTCTCAGTGCCAATTCTACTTCCATTATAGCGGATATAAGGCAACCGCGCATTTTTAAGAACCTGAAGGATTCCGTAATTGTGCCGAATAGAGTACAATAAGACTTGCATGTTTAAAAGAAGGAGAGAAAGAAATGCACGATACAATTAAAGTTGAAACTGGCTGGAGAATGTGGTGGCAGTTAACTCGGCCACATACATTGACTGCAGCTTTTGCTCCCGTATTCTTAGGTACAATGCTTGCCTTGCCATTCGGCAGACTGAACTTCTTACTATTTGCTGCAATGCTGCTAGCAAGTGTATTCATTCAAATGGCGACAAATATGTTTAATGAGTATTATGACTTCAAACGCGGTCTCGATACAGCTGACTCTGTCGGTATCGGTGGAACTATTGTCCGAAACAAAGTAAATCCGAAGACGATTTTAAATCTGGCATTGTTTTTATATGGCGTTTCGGTTCTGCTAGGTATTTACATCTGTATGGAGACATCTTGGTGGCTTGCAGTCGTAGGCTTAATATCGATGGCAATCGGTTATTTCTACACGGGCGGCCCATACCCGATTGCATACACACCGCTGGGTGAACTATTCTCTGGTGTCGTGATGGGGATGCTGTTAGTATTGATTGCATTTTACATCCAGACAGGCACAGTTACTGAACGCGCTATTTTATTGTCTATTCCAAGTGTCCTCCTTGTTGCTGCAATTATGATGGCAAACAATATTCGAGATTTAGAAGGCGACAAATTAGGCGGCAGAAAAACACTCGCTATTTTATTGGGACGGGAAAACGCAATCCGTATTCAAATTGGATTCTTCACTTTATCATTTGCATGGATTATTGCGTTAGTTCTTTTTGGCGGTTTAACTCCTTGGAGCCTTCTCGTAATCCTATGTGTGAAGAAACCAATAACCGCTATTCAGATCTTCAAGAAATTTGAACTTCCTTTGCAAGTGATGCCTGCTATGAAGTACACAGCACAAACAAACACGTTCTTCTGTCTGCTACTTGCCATCGGATTATTAATAGGACATCTGATCTCAAATTAAAAACTTAAAAAGAGGCTGTTAACACGTTAGTTAGTACTGACTATGTTAACAGCCTCTTTGCTTTTCTTATTAATTACAGACACATTCCCCTCGTTAGGTACTTTTTCCATGATAATGAGAAAAATACAAATGACCTGCAAAAGGTTTAATAACATCGCTAAAAAGGAAATCATTGAATTAACAGCAGATGTGTAAGTAAATTTGCTGTTTCGAAACATAATAGAACGTAAATCCATAAAGGACGTGACCACAATGTTAACAAAAGAACAAACGACTAGCTTAAAAAAAGAATTACTTCGCTTGCAGGACGATCTTACAGCGACAGAAAATAGAACAGATGTGGAAGAAAGTGCCCAAGAAGAAGTCGGGGAGCTATCCACTTACGACAATCACCCTGCTGATATGGGGACGGAGTTATATGATCGTGAGAAAGACAGAGCTCTTAACGTACATGCTAGTTCAGAACTAGAGAAAGTAGAACAAGCGTTAGAAAAAATGAACGAAGGTTCTTACGGAGTTTGTGAAGTTTGCGGCAAAGAAATTCCCTACGAGCGTTTAGAAGCGATTCCATATACGACATTCTGCGTAGAGGACGCTGTCCAGGAAGTTCCAGACGACCGTCCAGTGGAAGATGATTTATTGAAGATGGCGAACCCAAATACATTTGCTGACAGACGTGATGGAGCATATGAGGATGGGATTGACAGCTTTGAAGCAATTGCGAAGTCAGGAACATCTGAAACCCCGTCTGATTTTACGGGCGACCACGATGATTATGAATCGTTATACGATACTGCGGTTGAAGACGAAAGTACAGAGGACATCGATGTAATTGCAACAAGTAACATGGAAGGCGAACCATCTGGTATCGTTCGAGGAGATACAACTTTAGAGTACGAACAAGAACTGGATGAAGAGGGTTTGGAGTCAGAATTAGGAGATATCCCTTATCGGCGAAAAGACAGTTACACGGATAACTAAAAAAAAGTTCCTAGCTGCAAATGCAGCTAGGAACTTTTACGTATGACCCCTACGGGATTCGAACCCGTGTTACCGCCGTGAAAGGGCGGTGTCTTAACCGCTTGACCAAGGGGCCAAACAAATATGGCGGAGAAGGAGGGATTCGAACCCTCGCACCGCTTTCGCGATCTACACCCTTAGCAGGGGCGCCTCTTGAGCCACTTGAGTACTTCCCCGAAAATATGGCTCCGCAGGTAGGACTCGAACCTACGACCGATCGGTTAACAGCCGATTGCTCTACCACTGAGCTACTGCGGAATAGTGGGCCTAAGTGGACTCGAACCACCGACCTCACGCTTATCAGGCGTGCGCTCTAACCAGCTGAGCTATAGGCCCTTAAATTGGAGCGGGTGAAGGGAATCGAACCCTCATCATCAGCTTGGAAGGCTGAGGTTTTACCACTAAACTACACCCGCAAGTATGGTGGCTCAGGACGGAATCGAACCGCCGACACAAGGATTTTCAGTCCTTTGCTCTACCGACTGAGCTACTGAGCCACATATCGTCATGTTGACTATGTATGAAAAATGGCGGTCCCGACCGGGATCGAACCGGCGATCTCCTGCGTGACAGGCAGGCATGTTAACCGCTACACCACGGGACCATTTGGTTGCGGGGACAGGATTTGAACCTGTGACCTTCGGGTTATGAGCCCGACGAGCTACCACTGCTCCACCCCGCGATAATGTTATTTAGAAGACATAGTCTGAATGACGCTCAAAGTTCTGTCTTATGCAAAGTTACGAATTACTGATATTCAAGTAACAAAAGAAGTAAAAATGGAGGAGGTAGAGGGATTCGAACCCCCGCGGGTTTTGACACCCCTGTCGGTTTTCAAGACCGATCCCTTCAGCCGAACTTGGGTATACCTCCATACGGTAAAAGCAATACTGGTGGACCTTGCAGGACTCGAACCTGCGACCGGACGGTTATGAGCCGTCTGCTCTAACCAACTGAGCTAAAGGTCCTTTAGATGGCGGCAGAGGGGATCGAACCCCCGACCTCACGGGTATGAACCGTACGCTCTAGCCAGCTGAGCTACGCCGCCAAGAAATTTATTAAAGTGAATTGGTGGAGCCTAGCGGGATCGAACCGCTGACCTCCTGCGTGCAAGGCAGGCGCTCTCCCAGCTGAGCTAAGGCCCCTCTTTGAAAAGATGGTCGGGAAGACAGGATTCGAACCTGCGACCCCTTGGTCCCAAACCAAGTGCTCTACCAAGCTGAGCTACTTCCCGGGTTTAAATCTTATGAGTTAAAAGTTGGCGCGCCCGGCAGAAGTCGAATCCACAACCTTCTGATCCGTAGTCAGACGCTCTATCCAATTGAGCTACGGGCGCATATATGAAAAATGATTCACTTAGTATTTTAAGGTTATACAGTGGAGCGGAAGACGGGATTCGAACCCGCGACCCCGACCTTGGCAAGGTCGTATTCTACCACTGAACTACTTCCGCATAGGAGATGCGGGTGAAGGGACTTGAACCCCCACGCCCGAAGGCACTAGATCCTAAGTCTAGCGCGTCTGCCAATTCCGCCACACCCGCATATTATTGTAGTCCTTAAATCTAATTAAGAAATGGTGAGCCATGCAGGATTCGAACCTGCGACCCTCTGATTAAAAGTCAGATGCTCTACCAACTGAGCTAATGGCTCGTACTAAGTGGTGCCGGCGAAAGGACTTGAACCCTCAACCTACTGATTACAAGTCAGTTGCTCTACCAGTTGAGCTACACCGGCACAAATATGGTGGAGGATGACGGGCTCGAACCGCCGACCCTCTGCTTGTAAGGCAGATGCTCTCCCAGCTGAGCTAATCCTCCATATATCACGCATTGCTGCGCTTGCCTGGCAACGTCCTACTCTCACAGGGGGAAGCCCCCTACTACCATCGGCGCTGAAGAACTTAACTTCCGTGTTCGGTATGGGAACGGGTGTGACCTCTTCGCCATCATTACCAGACAATGTGTGCATGTCCTATTTCAAGGACATTTACTATTATATACTACATACTATGTAATATGCAATACTTTTTTGAAAGAACTTTTGTTCATTCAAAACTGGATAAAATCAACATTGAAACTCAAAATAATCATGCAATTCTTTAACTTATATTTGGGAAAGTCCTCGATCGATTAGTATCTGTCAGCTCCACATGTCGCCATGCTTCCACACCAGACCTATCCACCTCATCATCTTTGAGGGATCTTACTTACTTGCGTAATGGGAAATCTCATCTTGAGG